>JAGRKE010000016.1 GCA_020442385.1 Alphaproteobacteria bacterium
ATTACTTAAAAAGAGCGGATTTTACTTCTTTTATTTGTAGAATTCTTGAAAAATTTTCCACATCCCAAATACAAGTTTTAACGTTATTGAGAATAACTGGCGCAATACTCAAACCATAAAAAATCCGGCGCCCATATGGTGGGCGCCGGCGCATAAAATCGACATAAAAAGCCCAGAGCTTAACCCTTGATATGCAGGTTACTGAGCTCGCGGCTAATGGTTTCAAACACCTCGATCAAATCTTCCTGCGAAGGCGCATCATAATGCTGATCAGGCGAACTGGCACAGCGCTCGTAATAGCCCTTGGTGTTCTCATTAATCCCGGAAGAGAAGGTCACTGTATAAATCGTAACACCCTTATCCTTCAGCGCCTGGCAGGTTTCTTCAAAGCGCTCGTTGTAATCACTTACACCTAAATTATTCTTCGTGTTGAACCAGAAGGATGAATAGGTACCGTCACGGGTATTATCACCGTCGGTCATCATTACCACAGCCTTACGCCAGTTTACATCATCCCAGTCTGATGCCTCTTCAAAAGGTGCTTCGGGCGAGATAATGCGTGATCCCCAAAGCATTCCGATATTGCCGAGCGTATTACCGTGCGGAACCATATTATCCAAGTGATCAATCAACGCATCACGGTCACTGGTCAGCGGCATGATATTCGCATAAGGACAACTCAGGTTTGTTCCTTGGTTTGAATCAGAGCGCCAACAGAAGCAATAGTCAGAATCACATCGACCATATCCGCCAGTACAATCACTACAACGAGAATTACTATAACCACCATAATCCGAACATTTTTGATTGTTCGAAATCACGCGGCCATAGGCATACACATCCCACGGACCCTCATAGTCATCAAGCACATCATAATCATACGGATCGTTATTACCATCGCGCGGATCCCAGCCATGGCCATCTGGATTGCTGCCCGTATCTTCCCACAACTGTCCTTTTGAGCCAGACACATGGGTTGCCAGAGCCGTATAACCGTTATCATTATGCTCAACCACACAGCCATACCAGTTTGCGCTGGAGTGATCAGTGGTGTAGCTCATGCCCGGCGGTAAAGTGACAAACGGCTCGCCGTCATAATCACTGCCGTCCGGCTTCAAGCCAAGCCCGTAGCGCCCGACACGTACCGTGTTTGCGTAAGGAACCATGCCGATACGGATGTAGTTCGGGTTGGATGTACGATCAAACAAAATGTTAATGAACGCTTCAGAAGCATCTTTGAGCGCCTCAATATTATTATTGTTGGCCATAGACCCCGTATTATCGAGCACCATTGCCACCTCAAGACCCTGCACTTCGCGTTGTACAGTCGTCTCGGCAGAAACATCAATCTCTTCAATACCAACAATCTTCAGGAAGATCGTGTCGTAATACGCATTACCGCTCACATACACTTCATCACCATTCACCACAACATAAGGATCAAAGGTAATGCCGAGCTTTTCCGGCGGATAATTTACATCAAAGAAATCTTGCACACGCTGATTAATTTCTGTCGGATCGGTCGAGCCGGCCGCCGCAGCCAGCGCCGCCGCATCAATCGCCTGCGCCAAACGTTGTTGAACCAGATAGGCCTGCGCATAATCGAGCGCCATACCCGCCGCACCAATAATGATTGGCGCCATCAACGCGAAGGCAATCGCGATCGCCGCCGTTATATCGCTGCGATAATATTCAAACATCATACGTATTTTATTTTTTAAAGCCGTCATGACGACCTCCCGATTTTTTATTCTAGGCTGACTACAGCACTTTTACGGCCGCGTGCAAAGGCCGTCTCCCGCATCGAGATTTCATTGACCACAAAACCTGCGAAAACAGGCTGGAAATCATATTCTACATTCACCACAACCACCCCTTCATCGGGCGCGGCCAAGCTGGCTACTTTTGTAAGAACTTCAGTGTCAGGAGAGATATCTCCGCGCAACTCGCTCCAGACAATTTCTGGATTCGCATCATGATCAAAGCGAATACTAATAATCTCCACCCCGAAGCTATCCGTTGGAAAGGGCTTCAGCGCTTGTTCACCGGCTTCGACAGCTTCATCAATATCCGCCATTGTCACTGCGCGAGCGCGAGTCACCAGATCAGCCGTCACCTGTGAAGCGCGAATAGCCTTTTGATTGCTGAGAATACCGCGTCCCATATCAAATGTTCCGGCCAGCAAAGTCAGCAACACAGGAAAAACCAGCGCCGACTCAACAGCAGCCATGCCATCTTCACACTCTATCCAACTGCGGATTTTTTTGCGGATTTTTACAAGCATGATCTAAACGTTTCCTGCAAATTCATAAGGTTCAGTTTGTAAAACAATCGTCGATAAAAACTGTATCGAATTATCCGGCCCGGCCAAAAGCGGCCCGATAAACGGTGTCATCATCGTGTAACGATACGCCACACGGATCAAAACCCGATCGTTTGACCCGCCAGGATCAAAGCCTTGGGGTACAAAATTTCCGTCTTCGTCATATTGCGCATTCATGGAATCAACATCGGAGAAGCTGGCCAGTTGCTGCACCTCGATTTGCACATCATCACAATCGATCAGCACGGTGGCAAAACCACAAACCGCGTCGCGGAACATTTGCTGCTGATCGCCGCCGGCCTGTTGAACTTGTCCGGTGCGGATCAAGCGCGCCGCAGAGCCCGTCGCGCCTTCAAGCAAACTGCCCGCACTATACATCAGCGCGAGTTCTATAATTCCCAGACTTAAGGTGAGGTACGGAATGAACAGAAGACTAAATTCGATAGCCGTCGTGCCGTCTTCGCGGCTCCATAACCCCTTAAAAATTTTACCCAGTTTACCCACCATAGCTTTACCCAGCATTTAGCTTAAATTTGTTCTTTTTCTCAGGCATAAAAAAAGCGGCTTATTTTTCCGCCTTATTTTTACACCTGCTTTTCGTTCTAAAACGCGCCCTAACCAAGACACGCACGAACCCACAGCTCTAGTATCACAAAAAAACATGAAAAAACGATTAATTATACAAACAATACAATCTTGTTTTATTGTTTGTTATCAGTTGCTTGCACAGGAGCACCCGTCTGATTTTGATCATGAACAGGAAATCCGTACTGATCCAGCGGCACACTGCCGGTTACTTTTTGCCCCCAGCGCTCGACAAGATCTTTTTGCCTTTTCTTGACCGTTTCTATTCTTTTTTGGCCCCGATTGTAGAGAAAGGAAGAAATCAACCCCGTCATCGCCCAGTCAATCATATAGCCAACAGCCGCAGCCGAATACATCACGACAATTGCCATAGGGTCAGATACGATAAACAAGGTTTTTTCTAGGCTGTGCCCCTGCGACCAAAGCTCAAGCAAAAACGGCGTACAGCCTGCTAAATTGATTGCCCCCACAGTCACGGCGCGGTTCTTCTGGCGCGTGCGATCAACAAAAATAGCGACCATCGTCGGCAACATTCCGACAATCAGCAAAACTGTGGTGGGCATGAACACACCCGCCATAACCAATCCCAAAACAGAAAAAATCCGTGAGTGTGATCCCGACTTTTTCTTCTTTGTGTCTTTGGCTTTTGAGTTTTTATTTTTGCCTTTTTTAGGTTTTGCCATGGAAATCCTCGTTTAAAAAAGCGCTTGCCCGGATATGAACATAAAAGCCAAAATCAATATAATGACACCGGCCACAATACTGGAAACCACCGAACCAATCGCTCGCCCAGTGGTTCTTCCAAACGTTTCAGGGTTGACGAGTTTAGCCTCAAGCTCTTCAGCCTCTTTCGTCAATTGACGATATTCAATCATCGCGTCTTTGAATGCACCCATATCGCGATTCACAACATCCGGGTTATCAAGCAGTGCCGCCATTTTCACAAGATCACCCGCTTGCGAAAATTTTCGGATTTCTTTTTTCATGTTCTCGCGAATTGTCTGATCATGAAAACGCTCAAACACACAAGAAAGCATATTAAAGAAGGTCTCAGAAAGCGCCGGCAACGGCCCGAGCTTTTCGCGGTTCTGGATAATTCCGAATATCTTCAGGTTTGCCAAAACGCGTTTATGCTCTTCCGATCCACTTAAATCAAAAAGGAAAGAATCAATTGAGCGAGAATCTTTTACCGAGAGAAAGGCTGCGCTATGGCGATCAACAAACAAAGCAGGCGCCCTGCCCTTGGCGCATATATCTTCAAAAGCGCGGATCATATCTTCTGGCGTACGCACCTGATAATCTTGCAACTTGTCACTTAAACAATGCACCTCAGGAGCCAACACATATAAGCAACGCTCGATCCCGTAACCATATTTACTCTGGCGCAAATAATGACGACAAGAATCCATCTTGGTGCCCAGCGCCCCCTTATCCACGGACGGGTTTTCGCTCACAGTCATCCAGTTCAGGATCAACGTGCCCGAGAGCAATTCAACATAGGGCTTAATATCCTCTTTCATCATCATAGCCCGCGCCATGGCATTGCCAAACGCATCAGCCGTAAGGCGCAATCCTTTGTATCGCAGCGGCGCCATCACATCGAGCGCACCGGAAACGGTCGTCACCACGCGCTCAGGATAACTTCCACCTTTACCGCCCTGCGCCGCTTCCTTGAGCGCTTCTACAAGGCGCATCTCCGCCTCATCATCTTCAAAAGCGCGCACAATCCATTGTTCAAGCTCCTGCGTTTCAATGATGTGCAAAAGTTCGGACGGATTATCAGGCAAATCCATCGCCAAAAACGGCATATAAGAATATTTATTCTGCCCGAACATTAGAGGGCGGTGCGCTTTTTTAAGCTTTGTCGCCTGCTTCGGACTGAGGCGGTTACCATCAAGCCACAGTAAAACCTCGTCCAAAGTCCACCGTTGAGAGGGATCATCAATCAAAAGCCCACGCAAAAGCTCAAGAATTGACCCCCGGAAACGGTCCTTGCCGGTTACTGCGGCGTAAGATCCTAACTCCATCTTTTGGCGGATAATTTGTTTACGATCCATGCCCTGCATAGGATCGTTATGGCGCATTAACACCGCAATAGAGACCCCAAGCGCATACATATCATCCGCCAGCAATGCTTTGCCCCGGCCAATCGGAGAAGTCATTGCCCTTTTAGGAGGCTCGTAAAGAGCAGATTGCGTATAGGAACAAGGAACAGCCAAACAATCGCCTAGAAAAACTTTTTGCAGATTACCGCTCGCGCTGCCATCGAACATATTAGAGGGACGGATAGAGCCGTGAACAAAATCTTTATCGCGAAAATCCTGAAGCGCATTTACCAGCGGTTTTACCATTACCTCCAGAACTGTATCTTCTTTCCAGCCGAACGCTTCCTTACCTTCAATCGGCTTTAAGGGGTTACCAAGCACATCTCTGTAAACAAGAACATAACGCTGCGCCCCTGCTGGAGGCCAAAAAACAATTCCTCTATTCACAAGGCCGGGCAGCGATGGGTTTATAAATCCCTGATAGACTTCCGCGGCCTTGACGCGCGGTACAAGATGGGGTTCGCACACCAGTGCGAATAAGCCCCCTCCTTCTTTCATGCTGGAAGCTTGATAGGCACGCACCTCGCCGACACTATATTTTTCGATTGGTTTATGCGGGTAAATTTCAATATCACCCTTAAGAACAGCGGCTTCTGTCGAACCGCCTGTTTTTTTGCCGGGGTCCGCTTTTTTGGGTTCAGATTTTGTTACAGCTTCCTCAGGCATAAAGCACAGCTTTCACACAGATTATATAGCTTGATAAAAAACGCAGACAGGCGGCATGAGAGCCTCGCAGCCAATTGTAGGCGTGAAACACAAAAAAGTAAAATGCTGATAATGATTTAGACCTTACGCGTGAAAGGGGTCTTGCATCAAAATAGTATCATCGCGCTCCGGGCTGGTGGAAAGCAGCGTGACTGGACAGCCGATCAGCTCTTCAATACGCTTTACATACTTCACGGCCTGTGCGGGTAGTTCCGCCCAGCTTTTCGCGCCGTTGGTCGTGCCGTCCCAACCTTCGAATTCTTCATATACAGGCTTTAAGCGCGCTTGCTCGGCCGAAGAGGCCGGAATGTAATCGATTTGCTTGCCATCCAGCTCGTACCCAATGCAGATTTTGATGGTCTTAAATCCGTCCAGAACGTCAATCTTGGTCAGGGCAATGCCTGTGATCCCGCTGATAGTCACGGTCTGACGCACCAGCGCTGCATCAAACCAGCCGCAGCGACGCTTGCGCCCCGTGGTGGTGCCGAACTCATGCCCCTGCTCGCCCAGACGCTGACCATCCGCATCCTCCAGCTCGGTCGGAAACGGGCCGGAACCCACACGGGTCGTATAAGCCTTGGTAATTCCCAGCACAAACCCAACCGCATCCGGGCCCATACCCGAACCTGTGGCGGCCTGCGCCGCGTGCATATTGGACGAAGTCACGAACGGATATGTCCCATGATCCACATCCAGCATCATACCTTGCGCGCCTTCGAACAAAATCTTCTTGCCCGCTTTACGCGCTTCATCCAGAACGCGCCAGACCACACCCGCATATTGCAAAATTTCAGGTGCAACCTCCATCAACTGGGCGTGTATCTCATCCACGCTGACCTCTTTCTCGCCAAAGCCGCGCAGCAGTGCATTGTGGTGGAACATCATCTTCTCCAGCTTACCCTTCAAGCTCTCAGGGTCGCGCAAATCACACACGCGAACGCCGCGGCGCGCGATTTTGTCTTCGTATGCGGGGCCAATACCGCGCTTGGTCGTGCCAATCGGGTCATTCCCCCGCGCGCGCTCCATCGCCTCATCCAGCATCGGATGCACCGGCAAAATTAAGGTCGCACTTTCAGAAATTACCAATTTTTGCGGATTAACCTCCACGCCTTGTGCGCGAATGGTTTCTATTTCCTTTTGCAATGCCCATGGGTCAATTACAACACCGTTACCGATAACAGAAAGTTTTGAACGACGAACGATCCCTGAGGGCAACAAGTGAAGTTTGTAAGTAATCCCGTCAATCACTAACGTGTGACCGGCATTGTGCCCACCCTGAAAGCGCACAACCACATCGGCGCGGCTAGAGAGCCAGTCTACAATTTTACCCTTACCTTCATCGCCCCACTGCGACCCGATGACCGCGACATTTGCCATTTGGTTTTCCTGCTCTCTTCAAAGTAAGCGTTTGAATTTATTCTACGATGAGTAATAAATCAGCAAAGCCGTCCTGTATCAATGGAATATTTCACCGATCCACACGCACCAGCTTATAAGCCGACAGCGTGGTTAAGCGGATCATATCCATCCCCGATAGATTCCGCCGCCTGCATCGCCTTGAGCATAAACGCAATCGCGCCCTGGTAGGCGGTGCGCACATCCTGCCCCTTTGACAACCCCACAGCCACCGCGGTGGAAAACGTTGCGCCCGCGCCGTAATGCGCCTTCGTCTCCAAACGTTCGTGATTATAAATCTCCGTGCCCTTTTCATCAGACAGCACATCTTGAATGGCTTCACCAGGCAAATCCCCGCCCTTAATAATCACCGTTTTCGCACCAAGCGTGCGCAGCGTTTCCGCCGCATGGCACATCGCATCGACATCACCAATCTTAATGCCAGAGAGCTTCGTCGCTTCGGTGATATTGGGGGTAAGAATATCAGCATGAATCAGAAGACGGCGCTTAAACGCATCGCGACCGGCTTTATCGAGCAGATCAACGCCCGTGCGCTGCATCACCGGGTCAACCACCAGCTGGATTGTGTCGTAATCTGTGTCTTTTTCATCCAGCATATCGCCGATCATGTTGATCACATCTTCATTACAAAGCGCCCCGGTCTTAATGACTGTGGGCTTGATATCTTCCATCACCTTCTGGATTTGCGTGTGCACCATAATCGGCGGCACGGGGTGGGAAGCAAAAACACCCTTCGTATTTTGAACAGACACTTCGGTCACAATAGTGGCCGCATAACCGCCCAGCGCCATCGCCGTTTTCACATCCGCCTGAATACCGCCGCCTGCGCACGAGTCGGACTGACCGATACATAAAATAGGAGAGATCATAGATTCGTCTTTACCTGTTGATTGTTCACATCACCGAGAAAGAGATTAAGCCGCACCCGCATTTTTTTCAATTGCAGAGCACAAATCGCCGACGACCGTTTCAACCTTTTTCAGATCATCTCCCTCAGCCATAACGCGTATAACAGGCTCTGTGCCTGAGGCGCGCACCAATACGCGCCCGTCATTGGCCAGTGTTTCTTCGGCTTGTTTAATCGCCTCTTGCACCTGCGCATCATCCAATGGTGTGCCCCCTTCAAAGCGGACATTGCGCAGAATTTGCGGCACGGGCGCAAACAGATTCAAAACCTCACTGGCGGGCCTGCCCTGTTCTTTAAGCAGCGAGAGTACCTGTAGCGCCGCAAGCAAGCCATCACCCGTGCGGCTAAAATCCGAGAGAATAATATGGCCGGATTGCTCGCCGCCTAAATTATAACCGCCCTCACGCATCGCCTCGACAACATAGCGGTCACCAACCTGCGTACGGACCAGCTTCAGCCCGTTTTTCTTCAAGACCCGCTCAAGCCCCAGATTGGACATGACCGTTGCCACCAGCGCACCTCCCTGCAACGTTCCCGCCTCTTTCATGGACAGCGCCAGCGCGGCCATAATCTGATCGCCATCAATAATCTGGCCTTTTTCATCAACGATAATCACGCGGTCCGCATCGCCATCAAGCGCAATACCAATATCGGCCTCATAGACCGTGACCGCCTTTTGCAGATTTTGCGGCGCTGTTGCACCATAGGCCTCGTTAATATTGCGGCCATTGGGCATATTTCCGATTGCAATGACATCACATTCCAGTTCCCAGAGCACTTGCGGCGCGAGCTTGTAGGCCGCGCCATGCGCACAATCCACAACGACCTTCAGCCCTTCGAAACTTTTGCGCTTGGGAAAGCTGCCCTTGATATATTCGCCGTAGCGCCCCAGACAATCATCAATGCGCGTCGCCTTACCCAGCTTTGTTGCATCGGCCAATTCACCGGAGAGATCTTGATCGATTTTCGCCTCAATCTCGGCCTCAATATCATCGCCGAGCTTAAACCCATCGGGCGCAAACAGCTTAATTCCATTATCCTGAAACGGATTGTGCGAGGCCGAAATCATCACCCCGACATCACAACGCATAGAACGCGTCAGGAACGACACACCCGGCGTTGGCACAGGGCCGGTGAGAAACACATCCATACCCATCGCAACGAATCCGGCGCACATAGCCTCTTCAAACATATAGCTGGACAGGCGCGGGTCCTTGCCGATTACTGCGCGATTCAAATGCTCGCCATCTTGCTTGGCGCGCAAAACACTGGCCGTGGCCATGGCAACCTTCAGCGCCATATCCGCCGTCATCGGATAGGTGTTGGCCTTGCCGCGAATTCCATCTGTTCCAAAATATTTACGTGTCATTTTGCCATCGCTTAAAGTTTTTAAAATTTCACCTTCTACTATAAACATTGCACCGCAAATAGGGATACACATTTTGTATCCAAAGGTAACAAAACAGGGTTTTCAGAGACCGGACTGAGCGCCGATATAATTTACGCGCCTTGCGGGGCTTCGTCTTTGCCGCCGGGCAAAACCCCGCCGCTTGTCGGCACAGAGGATTTGGGCGGCTGCGTATCGGATTTATCACTCTTATCCTCGCGCAAAATTGCCTTGCCCGCCAACAGGTCTTTAATCTCATCACCCGACAGGCTTTCATATTCCAGCAACGCCTTGGCCAGCGTGTGCAAATCCTTATTCTTTTCGGTCAGGATTTTCTTTGCCTTGTCGTAGCCCTCATCAATGAGCTTGCGCACCTCTTTCTCAATGTTGGTCGAGGTTGTGCTGGAGATACGTTTGGGCTGATAGCCCATGTCATTTTCGCCGTAATCGACCATGCCGACCTCATCGCTCATGCCCCACTCGGTAACCATTTTGGTCGCCATATGGGTAGCTTGCTTAATATCGCCGGATGCGCCGGTGGTAACCATATCATCACCAAAAATAATTTCTTCCGCCACGCGCCCGCCCATAGCCACAGACAAATTCGCCTTCAGCTTAGCAATCGGGGTTGTGTATCGATCGCCCTCCGGCAGACGCATAACCATACCCAGCGCCTGACCGCGCGGCACGATGGTTGCCTTATGGATCGGATCGGAATGTGGCTCGTTTAAAGAAACAATCGCGTGACCCGCCTCGTGATACGCGGTGAGTTTTTTCTCTTCATCATTCATCGCCATAGAGCGGCGCTCAGCGCCCATCATCACCTTGTCTTTTGCATGCTCAAAATCTGCCATGGATACCACACGCTTATTCTCGCGCGCCGCCATCAAGGCCGCTTCGTTGACAAGGTTCGCCAGCTCCGCGCCGGAAAATCCGGGCGTGCCGCGCGCAATCACAGACGCATCTACATTATTGGCCAGCGGCACTTTCTTCATGTGCACCATCAGAATTTTCTCGCGCCCCTTCACATCAGGAAGCGGCACAGCAATCTGGCGGTCAAAGCGGCCGGGGCGCAAAAGCGCAGGATCGAGAACATCCGGGCGGTTCGTTGCCGCCAGAATAATCACGCCTTCATTATCTTCGAAGCCGTCCATTTCAACCAAAAGCTGGTTGAGGGTTTGCTCGCGTTCGTCATTTCCGCCGCCATAGCCGGCGCCGCGATGGCGGCCCACCGCATCAATCTCGTCAATAAAGATGATACAGGGTGCATTTTTTTTACCCTGCTCAAACATATCGCGCACGCGGCTCGCGCCGACACCGACAAACATTTCAACAAAGTCAGATCCCGAAATGGTAAAGAAGGGCACATTCGCCTCCCCCGCTACCGCGCGGGCAATCAGCGTTTTACCTGTACCGGGCGAACCCACCAGCAATGCGCCTTTAGGAATTTTACCGCCTAAGCGTTGAAATTTTCCGGGGTCTTTTAGAAATTCGACAATTTCTTCTAACTCTTGCTTGGCTTCTTCAATGCCGGCAACATCTTCGAAGGTGACGCGCCCGCTTTGCTCATTTAAAAGCTTGGCCTTCGATTTGCCAAAGCCCATCGCGCCGCCGCCCCCGCGTCCTTGCATCTGGCGGAACATCAAGAACCAAAACCCGATCAACAGCAGGATCGGAAGGAAGTTAAACAGGATATCGACCAAGGTCACGCCGCCCTCTTCCGGCTCTTTCACAGAAATCTCAACGCCGGTATCCTCAAGACGGTCAACGACATTTTCATTGGGCGGTACCATGGTGACAAAGCCCTTGCCGGAGCTGGAAAAATTCCCGATCAGCTTCTCGCCCTTGATCGTCACATTCGAGATGCGCCCACTTTTGGCATCAGCCATAAAATCGCTGTAAGAAATTTCATCACCGCCGGTGATGCCTGTGTGCTGCGTGCCCTGAAACACGTTAAACAGGAACATCAAAAGCAAGCCAATCGCCAGCCAGAAAATTAAATTACGTCCGAATGAATTCACGTCTTTAAACCTTTTTCAAAACCTTATGCACGCAGTGTAATCCCTAGAAGAAGATATTTATAGTTTTAATTGCTTAAATCCAGAGCACAGCTACGCATTTTCCACTGCAATTAAAATATGGCCCTCTTTATCATCGCGCTCAAAAATCAGCCCGCCTAAAGTGCGCTTGCGAAAACTTTTCTCCGCTTTTAAATCGTCAAACAAAGCCTCAATTTTTTGCATGCGTGGCAAATAATCTTCGCCGGGCTGCAATGTTTTTATCGCCTTTAAAATAGCGCGAAAACCAATCTCATCAAGGCTTTCATTGATTATATCATATCTTAATACAATACGTTTCGTATTTTTTTCAAGGCAATTTTTCTCAAACGCCTCATCCGCTAAAGCTTCCAGCGCGCTGCGCGCCCGTGCAATGCGCTTTGCGGTGGTGGCCAATCGGGAGGCGCTCAACCCCTCTTCTTCTAAAATTTCCGCCGAGCGGCGCAAACGCACGCGCGCAAATTTCTCTGCTTCATTAGACGGATCGGCAACAACCTCAATTCCTTGCGCCGTGCAAAATTCCACCAGATCGTCTTTGGGAACATCAAGAAGCGGGCGTACCAGCGTTAAATCATTATCGAACGGTTGCAGCGACGCCATCCCCGCGAGCCCATCCAAACCACTGCCCTTTGCCAATCGAAACAAAACTGTTTCGGCCTGATCGTCCATATGATGCGCCAAACAGAGATAAGAAATGTCATGCGCCGCGCAATGCGCCACCATTAAATCATAACGCGCGCGCCGCGCCTCTTCCTGAATGCGGGTTTGCGCGCCGCCGCCCCATGTCAGAATATGCGCCTGTACATGCGGCCAGTTTTCAATGCGCGCTTGCACCGCTTTGGCCTCATCCGCACTTTCAGGGCGCAAGCCATGATCGACGATCAAAGCATGAATGGAAGAATGCTCGCCCGCCGCGCTGATGAGCTTCAATAGCGCCATAGAATCCGGCCCGCCGGACACACCAACAGCAATCGGTCCGTCATGGCCTTGAAGAATATTCTTAAAATTAGTTTTGAAATCTTGAAGAGAGAGAGCCATACATGCTTATGAGCAGTTTAGACGGCTCATCTCCTGATCTGCGCGGCGGATAACCGGACTGGCCCCGGCGGGAAAATCTTTCTTAAGCTGGCCCAGCGCAACACATGCATCGCCGGTTTTCCCCAGCGCGCCGAGCGACATGCCGAGCTTGAGCAAATTATCAGCGGCCTTCGCGCCCTTGGGAAATTGCTGATAGCCTTCAGCAAATACGCGCGAAGCCGTTTCATACTCACCGCGCACATAATAGGTTTCGCCCAGCCAATATTTTGCATTCCCAACCAAGTCATTCTTCGGATACGCCTGAATGAAAGCTTCAAATTCCTTCCCAGCCGCTTCGTAATTGGAGTTTTTCAGCAGGGAAAAGGCATTCTCATAGGCCGCCGCTGCCGGATCACCCGAAGATGCACCGCTGGATGAGAGAGTTCCGAGCTGCTGGTTTGCTGATCCACCGTCGTTTGGATTGGAGCTCCAGGTAAAGGCATCATCATTGCCCACACCCGCATTGTTACTGGAGGATCCGCCGTCATAATAATCAGACGAAGGCGAAGAACCGCCGCCAGTTGAATTATTCACAGCGCGGCCGCCCTCGAGATCGTTTACCCGCATTTCAATATCGCCGGTCACACGCTCGAGCTTATCGCTCATCTGGCGAATTTCGTAACTTTGTTCCTCAATCTTACCACGCAGATCTCGCAATTCTCCCTCAAGTTGTTGCAAACGCACTTCGGTCGCGGCATTGCTCGCGGGGTCGCCGCTGATCGCGGAAGGTGGGAGGCTTTCGCCTTTGTAAACAGCGCGATTTAGCGTCTGGATTTCATTTTCCAGACGGTTTAGGCGGTTCATAACATCGCTTGATTGCGCCTGCACCGCCGGAGAAAAACTCACGACGCCAAAGACCAAAAGGCCCAGAGCGATCCAGGCCTTTCGGGGTTTGCATATGTTACAGGATGCAATCATTAAACTTTTACTGAACCGTTGTTACAGCGCGGCGGTTTTGAGCCCATGAGCCTTCGCTCGCCCCAACGACAGCCGGACGCTCTTTCCCGTAGCCAATTGTGTTCAGACGGCGCGGGTCAACCCCCAGCGCGATCAGATAATTCTTCACAGAATTCGCACGACGCTCGGACAGGGCCAAGTTGTACTCGCGTGTACCGCGCTCATCCGCATGGCCTTCAATCGTCACATTCAGGTTTGAATATTGGTTGAGCCAGTTTGCCTGCCCCTCCAGCAATGTGCGAGCCTCAGGAGTCAGGTCATAACGGTCATACCCAAAGAATACTCGGTCACCAATATTCGCTGTCAGATCAGCCTGCGTACCGGGCGTTGCGCCGTTTACATCCTGCGCATAAATATCAGCCAATGGGCCGTCTGCTGTCATTGTTGAATCAGATGCCATTGAGCCTTGCGCATCCATGCTCGTCTGATCGTCCGTGGAAGAACACGCAGACACAATCAGCAAAGCAGAAAAAATCATAAGAGTACGGGCGAGCATATTTTAATCTCCTTTATGAATCACACCAAAAAACGCACTTGCACGTAAACAACGTATGATTCGTTTAATTGTTCCATTATTAATATTCTCTTCGCGGATAGCTTTCAAGTGGCAAGCGTGATCGCAGCTAATTATACGCATGAATCGCGGAAAACCCTTCTAATTTAATCCCTGACGCAATTGCTCAAGGATTATAAGAGCTTCCTGACGATCCCGCCCCATGGGTGCGCGTCCCACATACGCCTCGAGCGCGCGAATAGCCGCCATTTTATTCTCGGTTTTTGCAAATAAAACGCCCTCATCGAGCAGCAAACGATATTCATCGGGATCAATCAGATGCATCGATTCAATCGTTTGCAGCGCGCCGGCATAATCCTCACCCTCTATCTGGCGGTATTTGATGTTGTTTTGCAGGCGCATAAGAACCGCACGCTTTGAAACCGGCTCGAAATAATCGGCGGATAATTCGGCGTGGTCGCCTCTGGCTGTTTTGACCATAAAACGCAAATCTGCCGCACCAAGAATTTTACAATCATTAAAGGGATCGAAAATGATGCGCTCCGAGCCCTTATCCAAACGGCAGCAAAAATGCCCCGGAATATCCAGCCCATACACACGCCAGCCGCATTTCTCAGCCACATGCATATAGAGAATGGAGATGGTAATCGGCAAGCCCTTCACCCGGTCAATTACCCGGATCAGATTGGCATTTTGCAGATCATCATAGGTTTCATGATCGCCACCATAGCCATGCTCGGTGACCAAAACATGCTTTAAGGCTTTGAGCTGGGTTTGCGCGCTGTCCGGCTCTTCCTCTTCGAGAAAATCGCCGTATCTAGCCTGCACTTCCAAAACCAGCTGTTTGATATGGTGCGTATAACGCTCGACCGATATACCGGGCTGCGTAAGCGCTGCGAGTGACAACGCGGCCAGACCGAGATCTATATCATCGTCTTTTTGTGGTCCTAGTGTTTTGAGATATTGATGCGGATCGAAGCTCATCACGCGCGGCCATCACTAATTCCACTCAACGCTTTCGCGCTCAACGGGTGTGATTTGCACGGGCCCGCCACTCTCGCCCTGTTCCACGGGTTGTAGCCCCGCGCCGGAATCCTGATAGCCGTCTTTATAGCCATCGCCATAGCCCGCACCCGATGTCGTATCGGGCGTATAGGTATCTTCGCGGTCACCCGCAATTTTCACATAGCTAACCACCTGCCGCACATCGGGAATGGTGCGTGCTTTCTCAACCACGAGATTAAGCTCAGCCTGAGATTTTGCCACACCCATTAGATAGATCGTACCTTGTACAGTGTCGATATTGTAATTCACAGATTCAATTTCTTTATCGAAGGTGATTGAGGCCCGCAGGCGCCCGGAAATCCAGGCATCTCTCGCATAGCCGATAATCCCCTCGCTCTCCGCGACGCGGATTTCGTTAATCACCTGCGTCACGCCTTTTGGCTGCCATGCGAGGCGCACAGCTTCCACACGGTGCTCAGGATTTTGCACAATCCCGGTCAGGAGCACGCGACCCTGATTCACCGTCATATCTAGCTTGGTAAAGGCCTCAACGTCATAATTAAACCACGCCTCGTTAATAAGGGCCTGAATGCGTAGGTCATTCGCCGCGCGGCTGATCCCGCCTTCTTGTGCCGCGGCCACGCCGAGCCCTGCACCAACGCCCGTGGCCACACCGACCATCGAACAGGCTGATAAAGACAAAGCAGATATAACAAGAAATAGATAAGACGGTTTCATGATTTAAATCCCAAGACAGAGGAAAGAACGTGCGACTCAACGTTAATTATGAACGCGCCTGCCACGCATTGTCCAGATGCTGCAGGGAAAAAGGCCAGTGCATACACAGCGCAATCACATCAAAGCGCAGCGCATAATCGGCATATGGCGCATTCATAGATATAAACTGCAAAAGCGCCTTTTCAATACGTTGGCGCGAACGCGGGCGAACAGACTCCAAAGCATCCTCCATTGCTTGGCGCGCTTTGACCTCCACCGCAACCAAGGCTTTGCCTTTACACGCCAGAATATCAATCTCGCCCACCGGGGTTTTATAGCGCATCGCGACAATACGGTAACCCTTGAGCACCAGATAAAGCGCCGCAAGATATTCCGCCCACACGCCGCGTTTATAGGCTTTGATACGCCTAGTCATTTTTTGAAATATCCAGAGCGCGCTGATAAAGGTCTTTCTTCGGACGGCCTGTAATTTCAGCCACAAAAGCAGCCGCATCTTTTGTGCTCATATTCTTTAGAGCTTCGCGCAACTGCGCATCAATATCCGCGTCATCAAAGGACACTTCGCCCGGCCCGATGACCAAAACAATCTCACCTTTGGGCGGGCCTTTAGCTTTGTAATGCGTAATCAACTCCGCGACAGATGCACGCCGGGATTCTTCATAAAGCTTGGTAATCTCGCGCACCACCGCCACATTGCGATCGCCCAGCACAGCATGGATACTGCCCAGCGTATCGAGCAAACGCGGCGCGGTTTCAAAGGCGATTAATGTTCCGGGACCCCCCCGCCATTCGCGCAGCATTTTTTCCCGCGCACCGGCCTTGGGCGGCAAAAAGCCGATGAAAGAAAATTTATCTGAAGGCAGGCCGGAAAGCTGCAGAGCCGAAAGCGGCGCATTAGCGCCCGGAATAGCTGTGACACTCACCCCCTGCTCCAGCGCCGCGCGCACCAGCTTATAGCCCGGGTCAGAGACCAGCGGCGTACCCGCATCACTGACCAGAGCCACCGCCTTACCGCCCGCAACCGCAGACAGGATTTTAGCGCGCTGCTCTTCGCTACTGTGATCATTATAAGAGAGCAGGTCTTTTTTAAGCCCGTAATAGGAGAAGAGCTTTTTACTGACCCGTGTATCCTCGCACGCGATCAGATCAACCGCCGCCAGCGTATCAAGCGCACGGATCGAAATATCGCGCAAATTGCCGATCGGTGTGGCCACCAGATAAAGACCAGCGGGTAACACCCCCCGATCTGATTCAGGGAGTAGCCAGAGCCGTTCTTTTTTTGTAGTGTCATCAGACATATCAGAAATGAGCATAAAGCGTGAGCGCCCGAATATGAATAGAATAAAATATCTGTCCCTGTTTTTCGGTTTTTTTGCAGCCTTGATTTTGAGCGCCTGTCAAACGGGCAGCGGATATTCCGCGGCGCGGGTATGGAATTATCCATCGGCCAGCGCGCCCGCGCAGCAAGCGCCAAGCACGCTTTCTGACACAACGCAGACAACCGCCGAACAACCCGCCAATGTGCAAAAGGCTGCACCCATGCCTCCGGTGAAGGTCGCACTGCTACTCCCCTTAAGCGGGCAACATCAGGCGCTGGGCCAAGCAATGCTCAACGCTGCGCAGCTGGCTTTATTTGATGTCGCGCATGATAATTTCGAACTCTTGCCCCATGATACAGGCGGCACAGCCGATGGCGCTCGCAATGCCGCCCGCGCCGTTCTTGCGCAAGGAGCAGATTTAATTCTCGGTCCTGTCTTTGCAGATTCCGTGCGCGCGGTTAAACCCATAGCGCAGCGTGCCCGTGTGAGCGTGATTGCTTTTTCAACCGACTGGGCCACCGCTGGCGATAACACCTATATTATGGGCTTCCTGCCCTTTGATCAGGTGGAGCGCCTCGCCCGCTATACGTCGCAGCATAATACAGGCCGCGTCGCCATTCTCGCCCCGCGCAATGATTACGGCCGGGTTGTAACCTCGGCATGGCAGAGCACAACAAGCCGCCTGGGCACACCGCCCGCGCAGGTTACGGAATTTTCACAGGGAGAATCTAATCTTGCGCCAGTGCTGCGGGACTTTACCGCCTATGATGAGCGTGTGCGCATCGCCGGTGAACAGGGCGTTAGTACTGCGCAACTTCAGCCGCCCTTCGACGCGGTTTTGATGCCCGTTGGCGGCGAAACCGCGCTCTCGATCGGCAATCTGCTCAATCATTACGATCTATCCCCCAGACAGGTCAAACGTCTGGGCACGGGTTTGTTTGACGATGATGCACTCGCCACCGAAGGTAGCCTGAACGGCGCATGGTTTGCCGCGCCTTCCCCAAAACTGCGCAAAACATTCGAGCAGCGTTACATGAATACCTACAGCGCGTCCGCCCCGCGCCTAGCCTCTTTAGCCTATGATGCCACAGCCCTGGCCGCCGTTTTGGCTCAGCGCGGATTTCAAACCAGCGGACAAGCAGATTTCAGCGCCACAGCAATCGGTAATCCTAACGGCTTTGCCGGTATTGACGGTATTTTCCGCTTCCGCTCCAACGGCACAGCCGAACGCGGTTTGGCCATCCTCGAATTTAACAATGGCAAAATCCGCGTCCTCGACGATGCGCCGCAGACCTTCCAGAATTTAGGATATTAGGGTTTTATTCAGACGCCTTTGCACGCGCCTGTTCTATGCTGGCAACCTCGACATTACCGGGCGCGCCCGATTCCAGCTCGTTCTTCATCGCGGTGAAAATCTCGCGCGGGACATTCAGACCTTTATCACGATTGGCAAATTCCAGCCCCTTGAAGCCGGGGAACGTATTCGCCTCGCAGACCGTGTAGCCATCATCGGCATAAAGCAAATCAATTCCGGCGACCTGGATATTCAACACCTCGGCCGTCTTAATCGCCAGATCAATCGCTTCCTGATCCGGTTCAATCGCGATCACGCTGCCGCCCTGCGAGAAATTCGCCTTAAACCCGCCATCTTTCGCACGGCGCTCCATAGAAGCAATCACCCGGCCGTTTAAAACGAACAGGCGAATATCGCGCCCCTTACTCTTGGCGATGAATTTTTGGAAGATCAGCTGAATATTCGGATTGGTCTCGGCAATCAGCCCCATCAAATCTTCGAAGTTGGAGCGGTTCTCCATCAAAAACACACCCGTGCCGTTTACACCCAGCAGGGTTTTCACCACAATCGGGAAACCAATCGTGTTTTCAACCAGATCCACATCAACGGGGAATTTCGCAAGCATGGTTGTCGGGGTCGGCAGGCCCGCACCAATCAAAACCTGATGGGTATGCAGCTTGTCCGCCACCATCTCGATACAGGCCGCATCGTTATAGGTACGCACACCCAGTTTTTTAAGCTGGCGCACAACGGCCATCGCAAAATAGCCCGATTCCACAGGCGGCGTGCGCGGCAGTTGAAAGTCCGGCAGGGGCATCATATGCCCGTCAATCAAAACGGATTCCCGGTCATCGGCCGTCACAAGCAGATCAAATTGCTCGGGGTGGAAGACCTTCACATCGATGCCCATATCCCGCCCCTCAGACAAAAAACGTCTGATTTCGAAGGCTTCGGCAGAGGGGGCCTCAATCTCCTCGTTAAACAGAATCCACACTTCCATGAAAGTTCTTACCCTTACTGATTATCGTCTTAAATTTTGTGATGTTTTTATTTTAGCATGTCAGTTTACTCTAAAAGGACCTTTTTTTCCAAACTGAAACTGCCCCTATTATTTAAGGCCGTATTTGATAAAAAATACGCCGCTTCGTATTTCATGAAGCAGCGTATTTAATGGATGTATACCGCGTTACTTAAGTTCGCACCAAACAATGCTGGAATTGCGTCTCTCCTAAACCCGAGAACCCAATCCTTCACCTTCTAACTTAACAAAAAAACCTTTTCGAAACGTTAATATACGCCAGATTTTTTCGGCTTAAACGCGCAGCCTGCATGGCTTTAAACGAAATTTAAATTTGAATCTTGATTTTTGTTTTGATTCACGTAAAGATCAGGTCAATCCAAATACGATACGAATAGTTTAAAAACCTAAACAACAGGAGAGAGCTGATGGCACATCCAGCTATGTACAATATCACGTCTGATGACACCGGGGCCGCAAACACCAATGACCCTAAAAACTCAACCGTCCGCAAGGGCCGCCCCAGAAGCACAAAATCCAAAAATGCGATTTTGAAAGCAACAAACAGCCTGCTTTTACACAAATCCGTGCAGGAGCTGAGCATCGAAGCGATCGCCAAGAAAGCCAAGGTTGGTAAAACAACCATTTACCGCTGGTGGCCGAACAAAACCGCCGTTGTGATGGATGCCCTGATCAACCAACCCGGCATGCAAACCGCCATGCCAACACCAAAAAGCAACACCGAAGCTGTTTCCATGCAGCTGGAAAAATTGATCCGCCTTTTGCAAAGCAAGAACGGTGAAACAATTGCTCAACTGTTCAGCGAAGCACAAGCCAGCGAAGAGTCTCAGGAAATTTTTGAAGACAGCTTCCTGGGCCCTTTGATGGATGCGATCGAATTTAGCGTCACCGAAGGCCAGAAGACCGGGGAATTTAGAAAGTCTCTGGATTCAAAAACAGCTGTTGATATTCTCTGCGGCCCGATCTTTTTCCGCCTGATGGCACACCCGTCAGACTTCAATGATCATTTCCAGGGCGACTATCCCAAGGAAGCCCTGAAGTTGATCAGCGCTTAAAAATTAAAAATTTTTAGCGTTACAATAAACACTGCAACGCTAAAAGATCTTGTGAATCGGGCGCTTAGAGCATAAGCTAAGGTTTATGTTCAAAGCGCCCGATATCACTAAAATTGCCAGCCAAATTTTCACATGGTTAGGAGACCATTTCTGGACTGTAGACTTTCTTTATGAAGCCGTCCTTATTATTATCGCTCTGGTTTTGGGCTGGATTGTCGCCCGCCTTTCAAAACAGCCGCTACAAGATACAATTGACGGGCTTGAGGTTCCCATTCGCGTTAAGCGCGTCTTGAAAAATTTCGGGAAACTAATCCTGCCCTCGGCGATGCTCTGCTTCTTGTTTGTCGGGGCCATGATCGTGGCCGCCGAACCCATCGCGGTAGATATCTCTTTTCTGCGCGGTCTGATGAAAGTTCTGTTTGCGTGGATTCTCATCCGCGCCGCCGTGCAATTTATTGCCAATAATATCGTGCGCAACATTTTCTCCGTGATTATCTGGGGCGTTGTGGCACTCAGCGTGTTTGGCATTTTGGATGAGACGACGACAACCCTTGATGCGTTTGGTTTTAGCCTCGGAAAATTCCGTATCTCCGCGCTGGCGGTGATTAAGGGCACGCTCTCACTCTTTATTCTGCTGTATCTGGCCTCGTTCGTCTCCACCTTTGCGGAACGCCGCGTCTTGAAATCAAAGAGTTTGACGCGCTCCTCGCAGGTTCTGATCGCCAAAATCATCCGCATTGCTCTGATCACCTTTGCCCTGATTATCGGCGTGACCAGCGCCGGAATCGACCTGTCGGTCTTTACCGTCTTCTCTGGCGCGGTTGGTTTAGGGGTTGGTTTTGGTTTGCAAAAAGTGGTCTCGAACCTGTTCTCAGGCCTGCTCCTGCTTATGGACAAATCGATTGAGCCCGGCGATGTGATCGAGCTGGAGAGCAGCGGAACCTTCGGCTGGGTACAGCATATGGGCGCGCGCTATACTGAAATTATTACGCGCGATAATAAATCCTACCTTATTCCAAACGAAGAATTCATCACTCAGAATGTGGTCAACTGGTCGCACGGCGATAAGCTGATCCGCCTGCACGCTTCTTTCGGTGTACATTATGAATCCGACCCGCATGAGGTTATCCGCCTTGCAAAAGAAGCAGCAACAAAACCCTCCCGCGTTGTCGAAAGCCCGACCCCGGTATGCTGGATTGTCGAATTTGGCGATAGCTCAATCAATTTCGATTTAAGATTCTGGATTAAAGATGCCGAAGGCGGCGTCGCCAACGTGCGCGGCGAGGTTTTACTGGCGCTGTGGGATGCTTTTAAAGAAAATGACATTAAAATTCCGTACCCGCACCGCGAAGTTTTTATGCATACGGTTAAGGATACGCCAAAGCCCAAGAAGCCGAAAAAACCGTCCGTACAAGATCATGAAGAGCAGATCGAAGAAAACCCGGTCGAAGAAAAGATCGAGGAATTCGAAAAGAAAAAGGCCCAAAAAGAAGCCGCCGAAAAAGCCAGCAAAAGCTCCGATTAAACATTTTGACATAAAAATAAAGCTGTTGTAGATATAAGCGCATGACTGCGTCTATATCAAAATTCACGCTGGAGCATGGCTCGACCAGCGACCTCCTGATCAGCGATTTGTTGCTGGGCTGGAACGAGTTTGAAAAGCGCCATGGCCGCCGCGAATTTTGCGACTTCAATGTCTCAGGCCACAACCTGTCCAAAACTTACAACAGTTACGATGAAATCAAATTCGATCTTGATAAGGCTTTTGATGCGCAGGACGTGCAAGCCTGCCCGATTACAATGAAACGCCTCATCTCATTACAAGAGCATTTCAACATCCGTACAAACCGCAACGGCGTTGATCTGAAAAACCATCATTTTAAAGCCATCGGCTTCACACCCACAATGATTGACGAAAAAATCATCAAGAGCTTACGCGTCCAATATGAAGAAGCGGCCCAAAATGCCGGAATTTCTCCCTTTAGCTTCAGCAAACAGCAGATACAAAAAGACGTCATTATTCCCAAAAATAAAATAGAGACTCAACTGCAAGATTTTTTCAAAGATGGAAAAAAACAAATTGAGGCTCTAACAGGTGCGGCGGCAAATTTCTCTGTCAAATATGATATAAGGTCAGCACCAAATGAAACATGGTACTGGTGGATTGATGGTTATAAGAGACAACTAAAACTGAGTATTAACACGCATTACACGAAAGATGCCGCTCTTTCCGAACTTTATGTAAGCGCCCACCATGAACTATCAGGCCATGGAATATATTATAGCTATATGGCGGACAGGCTGGGGATAGAGACAGCGCAACCACCTAAAAACAAAGATCCTATACATTCGGGAATTACGACCGTTATAGGCCCCGAAGTTGTTGCAGCTGAGGCCGTCGCAGAAATTGTACCCACCTTCCTTGAGGCAACAAAAAATAAAATCATGCTGGCAGATACGGCATATTCTTATTACAGGCGCGCCGTTTTAAACAATATCTGCGCCACATATAAGTACCATGGCGCGGATGCCATGTACGAATATGGCATGCAAAATACCGACATCGAAGAAGAAAATCTCCACAATCTTCTAAAGACCAGAGTTAAAAACTTTGAAACCGGGCTGGTAGAATTATCATATATCCCCGTCTACGGCGCGGTGCATTTTATGTTCCGGCAAGCGCTGGATTACCTCCCTCGTGAGGATTTTAAATCCATCCTGAAAACCTGTTACTTAAATTATCTTCTCCCTGAAGATTTAAACGCGCTTATGAAAGAAAAAGGCGTGCCGGAGCACGCCCTTTTGAATACAGATAATCCTGCGCTTACGCTCTAGGCTGCATAGCGCGGGTCGAGATCGAAACGATCCAGCTCCATCACCTTGGTCCATGCCGCGACAAAATCCTTCACAAAGCGTTCTTGTGAATCCTCGCAAGCATACGTTTCAGCCAACGCGCGCAATTGCGAATTCGATCCGAAAATCAAATCAACGCGCGTGCCGATCCATTTCACGTCCCCGGTTTTGCGGTCCCGGCCTTCGAACTCATTGTCATTGGCTGCAGACGTCGCCTGCCATGTCGTGCCCATATCCAGCAAATTGACAAAGAAATCATTCGTCAGCGTTTCAGGACGCTCAGTAAACACACCATGTTTCGAGCCATCATAATTCGCGCCCAGAACACGCAAGCCGCCAACCAGCGCGGTCATCTCCGGCGCGCTCAATGTCAAGAGCTGAGCCTTATCAACCAGCATTTCTTCGGCAGAGACGCTATATTTAGTTTTGAGATAGTTGCGAAATCCATCGGCTTCGGGCTCAAGAACGGTGAAGGATTCAACATCCGTTTGCTCTAGTGAAGCATCCATCCGCCCCGGTCTGAACGGCACGCTGATATCCTGACCGGCATCTTTCGCGGCCTTTTCAACCGCCGCACAGCCGCCAAGCACAATCAGATCAGCCAGTGAGACCGGCTTGCCGAAATCACTTTGAATACCCTCAAGAACCCCCAGCACTTTTGCAAGCTGCTTCGGGTTATTGACCACCCAGTCTTTCTGCGGCGCGAGACGAACACGCGCGCCATTGGCCCCGCCTCGATTATCCGAACCGCGGAAGCTTGAAGCCGACGCCCATGCGCTCGAGACGAGCTCAGCCACGCTCAAACCCGATGCGAGGATTTTTTGCTTCAGTTCCGCAATCTCCGCATCGCCAATCAGTTCATGGTCACAGGCCGGAATCGGGTCCTGCCAGATCAAATCCTCATCGGGCACATCTTTGCCCAGATAGCGAATTTTAGGACCCATATCGCGGTGAGTCAGCTTGAACCACGCGCGAGCAAACGCATCGGCGAACTGGTCCGGGTTCTCATGAAACCGTTTAGATATCGGCCCGTAAATCGGATCCATCTTCATCGCCATATCCGCCGTCGTCATGATCGGCATCGCTTTTTTAGAGGGATCATGTGCTGCCGCGGGCATGTCCTCTTCCTTAATATCTTTCGGAATCCATTGATTGGCGCCAGCCGGACTCTTGGTCAATTCCCAGTCATAACCGAACAACAGATCAAAATAGCCCATATCCCACTGCGTCGGATTGGTCGTCCACGCACCTTCAATACCGCTGGTAATGGTATCATCACCCTTGCCTGAACCATGGGTGCTGAGCCATCCCTGACCTTGCGCTTCAATCGGCGCGGCCTCCGGGTCAGGTCCAACCAGCGCGGCATCGCCCGCGCCGTGACACTTACCAAAGGTGTGACCACCGGCGGTCAGCGCGACCGTTTCCTCATCATCCATCGCCATACGCGCAAACGTCTCACGAATGTCACGGCCGGAGGCCAGTGGATCGGGATTGCCGTCCGGCCCTTCCGGGTTCACATAGATCAAACCCATCTGTACAGCCGCCAGCGGGTTTTCTAGATCGCGTTCGCCGGAATAGCGGCTATGCGGCTTATCACTGGTCGCCAGCCATTCTTTTTCCGAACCCCAGTAAATATCTTCTTCAGGAGACCAGATGTCCGCGCGGCCGCCGCCAAAACCAAAAACCGGGCCGCCCATTGATTCAATCGCCACATTTCCGGCCAGAATCATCAAGTCTGCCCATGAAATCTGCTTGCCGTATTTCTTTTTAATCGGCCAGAGCAACAAACGTGCCTTGTCCAGATTGCCATTATCCGGCCAACTATTGAGCGGTGCAAAGCGCTGGTTGCCGGTGCCTGCACCACCGCGGCCATCGCCCATGCGGTACGTTCCAGCGCTGTGCCAGGCCATGCGGATCATCAAGCCGCCGTAATGACCATAGTCAGCCGGCCACCACTCCTGTGAATCCGTCATCAAGTCCTTCAGGTCTTTTTTCAACGCCCCTAGATCGAGCTTTTTAAATTCTTCCGCATAATTGAAATCCCCACCCATAGGATTTTCACGATCCGTATGCTGATGCAAAATTTTCAGATTTAACTGATTGGGCCACCAATCACGGTTGGTTGTACCGGCGCCAGACGGCTCTTGCTGCGGGGGGCCTGAAAACGGACATTTTTCTGCGGACATATTTTGGAATCCTCTCGTGATAATTTTTTCAAAAAGTAGAGAGGATGAAGGTAACGTTGAACGGCAGGATTTCAAGATATATTTGAAAAAATTATTGCCGCCAAACCTGCGATCAGCGTACAAGCAGCCCGTGAACAAAACATCACTTAAAAGATAAATGCTCTCTAGATAACAACATCAGGGCCAAGAAGGGATTGCAGAACCTCTTTGTTTTCCTTATCGGCAGTTACACTTTCTTCTGTATTAAAGCTTTGGTAAACGGCAATGCGCCTTGTGATCTGCCCGTCTTCCTCTTGGAAATAGTGGCTCTGAACCTGGGTTGCATAGAGAGATTGAGACCCTATCGGCTGCATATCGGAAATACTGTTAACAGCCACATTATACGCTCCCATAAAGTCAATTGTCGGCCGGGAAAACGCCTTCGAGAATGAGTTAAATCTCTCTGTTAAAATTGTCTCGCGACAAATACGCCCCTCTTCATACAAAACCTCAGAGGTGTGCACATCCCGGCTGGTTGTAACAAGATTTTCGCTTAAATCTTTACCACACATCTTGGCAAACGCTTGAAGATCTGAATTCAGAAATGTCGTTTTAAGAACATCCTTGAACGCATCAACAGTTTCCTTAAACCCAAAACCATCTGGGTCTTTTAAGCTTCTTCCGGCGATACAGCGATTAATTTGGAATGATTTTGTCATTTTCAACTCAGCTTGCCACATGACTATGATGCACTATGGTAAATTAAATTACCAGAACAAAATCTTGAAAAATTCACTTCATAGGCGTAAAACAGCGCTCATGACACAGGACGCACAAACATATCCATTTCAGGTGGCCGCGCTCTACCGCTTTGTTCCCATTGCGGACATCCCGGCCTTGCGCGCGCAAATCTATGCGTTTGCGGATGAAAATGTGCCCAGCATTTGCGGCACGCTTTTGCTCGCACCTGAAGGTATTAACGGCACAATCGCCGCCCACCCGGAAGATATGGATAAAATGGTCGCGTTCCTGGATGAGACACTGGGCGTGCGCACAGCCGATGAACCGGCCTGCGAATTTAAATTCTCACACGCCACGCACCAGCCCTTTAACCGCTTCAAGGTCCGCCCGAAAAAAGAGCTGATTACCCTGCGTAAGCCCGAGGCCGACCCGCATGCCTGCGTTGGTGAGTATGTCAGCCCAGAGCAATGGAACGCACTGATTGATGACCCGGACGTCGTGCTGGTTGATACGCGCAATGATTATGAAACCAAAGTCGGAACGTTTGAAGGCGCGATTGATCCCGATATAGAAATCTTCACCGAATTTCCGGATTGGGTGGAGAAAAATCTCGACCCGAAAAAACACAAGAAGGTCGCGATGTTTTGCACCGGCGGCATTCGCTGTGAAAAGGCGAGCTCTTACATGCTCGCTCACGGCTTTGAAAATGTGTATCACCTGAAGGGCGGGATTTTGAAATACCTAGAAACCATCCCGGCCGATCAAAGCAAATGGAACGGCGATTGTTTTGTTTTTGACCAGCGCGTGGCTGTCGGTCACGGCCTGCAGGAAAGCGACTGGGCGGTGTGCCATGGCTGCCGCGAGCCGTTGAGCGCCGAAGATTGCGAACGCGCTGAATTCGAACAGGGTGTCTCCTGCCACCACTGCCACGGCGATTTAACATCGGAAAAACTGGCCGCCCGCCGCCAGCGTCAAGCGCATTATGCGGAGCGTTACGCGGAAGAGCACTAAAGCTTCATACCCTCGCCAGCCAGTTTGAGAACGCTATACTCTTCGGAATTTGTGCCCGCAGACAACACTTCTTTCTGATCCAGACCCGCCATTTTCTGAAGGAGCGTTTCGGACGCCGGATCGATATCCTGCATATCTTCCAGATATTGCTTCACCTTATCGGAATTAACGCCGGGAACATGTTCGCCAAAGGCTTTTACAAAGTCGCTTGCCACCTCATGCTCTGCGGTTCCCTCGGGAAAGTACCCTTTATCCAGCAATGTTTTCACGGTCGCATATTGAAGCAGCGGATCGCCCTTGAGCTCGTTAGAACCCACCATCATTGCATTATTAACTGAGTCTTTAGGATCAAGATTCATAGAAGGAACGTCTTCGATGGACACACCCTGCGCTTCCAGAAGGCCTTCCATACGCTTACCGGCAAGGACGGAGGACAGAGAATTAACATTCACACTGCCCGCGCCAACCGAAGAGGCATTAAAATCATTTTTAATCAGGTTTTTATTATCAAGCGAAATTCCGCCATTGGTAGCATGCGCACTAAAAGTGGGCGCATTATAGTTAACCCCTGTTTTTGCCGCACTTCTCAAGGTGGAGATTGCCCGCATATCAAGAATGTCTTCTGGAACATCTACAGTTGCTGCGCTGCCATCTGCAAGCCGCTCTTTATAAAATCGATCAGCAGATAAGTCGACGTTTGTTTCTTCCTCCAAAATCTTCGCTTTATCTTCATTCGTGGGAGACGCACGACTAGTGACTTCTTTTTCAGTGCCTTCATTGGCATGCCCAAGCTCATGACCAATTGCAAAGAGCATATACTCTTTCGATGTTCCTGAAACATTAGCAAGCTCACTTTTCGGAAGACCTGATAAA
Organism: Alphaproteobacteria bacterium; assembly: GCA_020442385.1. Lineage (GTDB taxonomy): Bacteria > Pseudomonadota > Alphaproteobacteria > Micavibrionales > Micavibrionaceae > JAGRKE01. The sequence goes on from JAGRKE010000016.1 coordinate 28,127, forward strand.
TTCTCCGACCATTCGGCGGCGCTGATCTGGTCGGGTCTTTTATGAGATGAGATGACAACAAAGTCTCGTTGATTGCTATTATCGCTATCGCCTGATTTTCTTACGCTAAAGAAATCTTGCTTAACACTATTATAATATCCCGCCATATAGGCCTGATAATCGGGATCATTTGAATCCATCTCTTTGGCCGCGCTCGGATAATCTTTTAAAAAATTCTCCATCGCGTCAGCGCGGTTTTTCTGATTAATATCAAATTCGATATCAGGATCGGAATCCGGGTCAGGCGGCGCGACATCAGGCAGATCTTCTCCACTGACAAACAAAACCCCTTTCTTGGCACCAGTCCACTGCACGAGATTTTCGCGAATCTCAGGCCCCAGACTTTCAAGGGTTTTTTCCGTGCCGTAGAGCTTTGGCGCCTCCCGCACTTTATTTTCAACCTGCGCGGTAACTTCAGCAGAATGCGGGGAAGGTCCGGCCTTATCGTTAAATGTATTCTTTAAATCAACAGGACGCGGTTTTTGAGACGCAACATCGGGTGCAGACGCTTGTCGCGTGTCTTCGACAACCCCTTGTTCTTGTTCGTTTTTTGAGGAAATTCCCTCAGCCGTCACACCACTCATGAGCCCTCACCACCCACATAAACATTATGGATAATGGTAAGGGCAAAACGTTACGATTTATTTAACAAACGCAAGGCTTTAAGGTCTTTATTCGTCTTCGGTTTCCTGCGGCTTTGGGTAATCGTGAGGGACTTTATAAATTGCTTCCTGACTTTTACCGAAAGGCTTCATGAGGCGGTCAGAAAGCTTTTCGCGCTCTTCGGGCGGCAGTTCGGACATAATATCCTTCATCATATCCATCTTGAGCTTAAGCATTTTTTGCTGCGCTTCGAACATGCGCTCGGCAGCTTTTTCGTAAGCCTCTTCATCCAGCTCTTCTTTTTGCAAGATTTTACTGATGTCACGGCGCGCATCATGGAATTTTTTGCGCGGGCCGACCATATCACGGCGCGCGGTTTGGAATTGGCGCGCAACCAGATTTTGGGTTTGCGGCTGAAGCTCTTGCGAAGCCTGCTTCCATGGATTGTCGTAAGCGCGCTTGCCAAATGTGCCAAGCCCCGCTCCAATCAAAAACAGGTTGAGCAGCACCGATAAAATCAGCAACAGTTTCGTGTTTTTAAACATCTACGCCTTTACAGCCAGTCTTCAAATAGAAAGCTATTCTCGACATAAAGGAAAATCATATCTTCCTCCGGCACGTCAGACACATCATGCATGAAAACGCCGACCATCACGCCAAGAACCAAAACGACGCCCATAACAAGCGCCGGATGCGGCACCATAACGCCCTGCGATACAGAGGCAAGCCAGCGGGTCAGCTCCTGTTTCGCGCGTGTAAAAATGCTGTTTTTAGATCCAACATCACGCGCTTGAAGGCGCGCCGCGTCAATAATTCTCTGAGGTAAATCACTGCGCATGGCCGGAACCTCCCTTTGTCTCATAAGCGCATCAAAATTCTGATCATCCTTACCCATAGCGCGTCTCCTTCTTCATAGGCGTCTCGATAATCCCCCCTCTAATCAACTCATCCTTCAGGGCCGTTTTTGCACGCATCAACAGCGATTCCAGCGCTTTTACGCCCACGCCCATAATATCGGCGGCTTCCTTATTGCTCAGCCCTTCATAAAAACATAAATTCAAGGCGGCCTTCTGGCGCTCGGGCAGGGCCTGCACCGCTTCCTCCAGCTTTTCCTGCTGCTCGGCTTCATGCAGAGCTTCATCCGCTTTCAGGCTTTCATCCGCAAAGGATTCAAGCTTTTCGCTTGTATATTCTTTACGTTTTTTGCGGCCAAAATCATGCGCCGTATTCACCACAACCCGGTAAAACCAGGTGGTGAATTTCGCGCCCTTATCCGCATTCCAGCTGTCCGGCTTTTTCCAAAGCTTCAGGAACGCTTCTTGCACAATATCCTCAGCCATCATCTGATCGCTACAGGTGCGAAAAGCCAGCGCGTAAAAGCGCTCGGTATGACGCTGGACAAGGACGGAAAAAGCCCGATGGTCGGCTTTTTGAATGCGCACCATCAGGCTTTCATCCGTATCTTTTTCAAGAGCTGACATATAAATACTCTTAAGTCGTGTGCTTACGCTTACTCGTGCGAAGCATCGTCGCTGTGCTCACTACGGTGCTCTTTACGCGTTTCCATGCGCTCTTTCATTTTTTCGCGCATCTTGTCTTTCATGGCTTGCGCTTCTTCTTTGCTAATCTCGCCATTGCCGTCCGTATCCATTTTATTGAAACGGTCTTCAGAGGATTTCATGAATTCCTCTTTAGAAATCGCGCCATTGCCGTCCGCATCAAATTTTTCCATCATCTTGCCTTTATGGTCGCCGCCCTCATGGTGGTCAGCCAAAGCGACAGGCGCGCCCAGAACAGCAAACGCAGCCGTCATCATCATCAGTTTTTTCATTACTATCTCCTTAAGTTTTAAAAAATGAGGTTTATAGCTCCTCATACGGTTTACAAGGCCAAAACCCTTCGGTTTTTTTCAATTTTTGAAATTGCAGGGCCTTTCTACCATAGCAACGTAGAAAAGGAGAGAAAAATATCAAGCCGGCGCCACATCAAAAACAATGCGGAAGGACTTACCCGCGGCTGGCGGCAAGATTGACTTAAAAAGCAATTTGGCGGGTTGTTTCATCTTAATCGCCAGAAGCGTGCCGCCATCATCCAGAGGTTTTGCCAGATACGCCAACAAAAGAGGATGCGAGGAAAATACGCGCTTCTCCGCCGCCGCCCAGCGCACGCCATGCAGCTTCACAACCAGAACATTTTTCTGCTCATCCATCTGATATTCAAAATTCGCATTGGCACTGGCATCCAGCACAATGCGGGTTTTGTCCGGATGTTGCCCAATGCGCACATCGGTAATGGCCGCCCCGCGCGTTGTTGTGGCTGAACCGCTTTTTACAAAGCCTTGAGGGGCGCTCACGGGCTTGACTGGCGGAGTAACCGCACCGCTTATCACAGGTTTAGACGGTGGAATCACCGCCGCTGCAACGCGGGTTGGCAGCTGCGCCTGCTCAGACGAGGCATCACCAGGTTTGCGACCCGGCAGCACCATGCCTTGCGCCTCCAGCGCTGCTTCAATTTCCTCATAGCGCACCTGATCACCCTCAATGCGCTGCTCGTAGTCTTCTGCCAGATAGGTGTATCTGTGCGTGTTCGACGTATCAGAAGGATCAACCATCTTGCGGGCACGCATGTGCTGCTCCAACGGAGAAATTTCACCGGGCTTAGAGTTATAAACTTCACCACCGCCCGAAGCTTGACGCGGGGAATAAGCAGGCTTACTTGAGACGCAGGCTCCAAGCCCTAAAGAAAGAGCGGAAACCGCCAGCAAAAACGGCGCTCGGCCTTTGAATGTGCACAATATTCTCATCAGCATTTGCAACGTATTTTGGTGTTAAAATCAGATTTGATTTGCTTAAAAGAGCATCCTACCCAATTCTATTGCCCGCGCAAAGCCAAAGCATTGAAAAAATAGTTTTCTCACCCCTGCGTTTAACAAAAAATTAAGAGAATCCGTGCACTATGGGGCCATAAGAGCCAAAAGGCCATTTTGAATACCAAGAGGGTGTACATGTTTAAGATCTCAGAGCTTCGTCAGAATTTATTGGGCAGTCTGGAAATCGGGCTGTTTATGAGCAAGGGTGCGCAGCGTTTTGCAGCAGATAAGACAACAATGAAAAAATCTTTCATTGTTCCGGCGCTGGGTCTGCCGCTCACCCTGATGATGGTTTTGGGCGCACATTCCGAGACTTTAAACCAGCCTGTCACCAATATTTTGATTACGATCTACAGCTTGCGGCTGGTTTTGTATCTTTCGCTTTTTTCCAGCCTTGTGTATGTGATGGCCCGGAAAATTGACCAGCTGAAAAATTTCTGCCGCTTTATCACGGCCAATAACTGGCTGATGCTGCCTTCGGTTTTGCTTATGATTTGGCCCGTTATCGGACTTGTAAGCGGACATTATGTTTGGGCGGATATCCAGCCCCTCGTGGCGATGCTAACGCTTTATTCCTTCGCCTGCACAGCCTTTATGATGACGCATGTTTTGCGTATTCCGTGGGAATTGGCGGGCTTTGCCGCCATCTCTGGCCTTGCCATTCATCAAACATCTTTGGATGTTTTAAAGTGGGTCGCCACCAGCGCTCTATACGTTGTGAACTAAGATTGGATGTGCATCACCAACGATAACAGATGGAAACTGCTTTTCAATTGCCTGCTTGATACGGCCGTGCTTATGGTTCGTTGATTCGACTTCAATGTAGTCTGCCATGTTTTTTACAACATGATCGCTCACATGCGCAGCCTGGACCTTAAACTCTTCATTTAAAACAGATAAAACAGCCTCTTCATTTTTAGGGCTTACCGCAATTTTGAATTGCACCATTCTATTTTCGTTTTTTTCTGCTAGGCTCTTCTGGCCGATTTGAACTGGCATTCTCTATTCTCCGCTTACTAAAACCGTTTAAATTTACATGTATTTTCTACATCAAAATCGTGTATTATGTCAATAAATTTGTTGCTATTTCGCTTTAAAAGCTTCGAACAGAGAAATATAGATTTGCGGGCGCAAAGACAGGGCCATATGCGCAAATAGCAACACAATCCACATGATTGTCAGCACCAACTGCGGAATACCAATCATCACGCCGCCATAGCCAATCAGCCCCAGCAGAAAGGCCAAGCCTAAAATCACCGCTGTCGCCCGCCCCACCGGCAGGCCCGCATGCACCAAATGATGATGAAAATGCCCGCGATCGGCAGAGAACGGGTGGCGGCCCTCGCGCGCGCGGCGGTTGAACTGCGCGCAGGTATCCATGATCGGCAGCGCCAAAATCCACGCCATTGAGATTGGCACCAGCGGCGGGTGCGGCCCCTTGGCCAGCGCAATGGCAAACCACGCAATAATTAGCCCGAGAGCCATAGACCCGGCATCACCAAGAAACACGTTGGCCTTGCTGCGCAAGGGGTGGCGCATATTGTAAAACAGAAACGCCGCCAGAGCGCCCATCAGCGGCAGGAGCGGTTGCAGCGCGCCCCATTCATGGGCAAAGGCGCAGGCAATCGCCATCCAGAGGAAAATCACAAAGCTCTTCCCCGCCGCCAGCCCGTCCAGCCCGTCCATCAAATTAATCGCATTGATCAGCAGCACCGTGGCAATCACCGAAAAAGGCATGCTCATAAAGCCCAGATTAAAATTGCCGAGACCAAACAGATTCCCCAGATGCTTGAGCTCCGCCCCACCCGGAATGACAATCAAAAAGGCAGCGGCAAACTGAGCTGAGAATTTCAGCCACGGATTCATATGCTTGTAATCATCCAGCGCCCCGACCAACAAGACCAAAAACAAGCCGGTAAAAAGCGGCCAGAACGCCGCCAGCGTAACCATCAAATCGGCAGAGGTCAAAACAACGCTCAGCATATAAACACCGAAAATTACAAGCCCACCAATCGGCGGCACAGGGGCTGCATGATCTTTACGCCCGCCCGGCTCATCAACAAATCCGTGCTTAATCGCCAAAGCGCGCGCAGGCGGGATCAGCAGCAGCACCGCCATATACGCCAAAAAGAAACCTGTAATCAGAAAGCCCATAGCGCTCTCACCCGCTCTTCGTTTAAGTCGCGTGAGTGTAGCGCGCAGGGCTGAGACGTTCAATAGTTTCGCGCGGCAAATCAGGGCTTTGCCCGGTTATAAGATCGCGTAAAAACGCCGCCGCCTCCAGCGAATTTATAATCCCGTGTGAGCCGTGCGCGGTAGACACATACACACCATCCCTCACCCGCCCCACGATCGGGAAGTGATCGGACGCGGTTGTGCGCATCGCGGCGCGGTGATTGGTAATGCGCATATCCTCAGCCAGAACGGGCGCGACCACGGCCAGCTTTTCAAGATTGTCCAGATCGTCCTGCGGGATGATGTCAGTATGGCTCAGCCAACGCTGAAAACTTGCGCCAAAGGCATGCTCGCCGTTATGCGCTGGCGAGAGATACCCCCCATAACATAGTGCCGTTTTCAAACCACGCGAAACCGCGCCTGGCGCGGCGTAGGTAACTTGTCCGCGCACTCCCCGCAAATTAAGACGCTCCAGCCCTTCGAAATTTTGTACATTCATGCCGCACGCCAGAATAACCACATCGGCCTCAAGCTCATCCAGATTTTCTATGCGCATGTTCAGGCGTACCTCCGCCCCATCGGCCAGCGCATGACAAAGCTTTTCCGGGGACACATACCCGCTACGCGGCAAGTAAAGCGAATCGTGCGATAGCGCAACACCGGCAATCTCACTCGCCTCTTGCGCACTCACAAGGCGCATATCCTCATCCGGCCAGCCCCAGCTTTCAATCATTTTGCGATAGCGAATATCGCGCTTTTCATCTGTGATGAGATGCAGCGCACCGCAGGAATTCCAATCAATATCACGAAGCTGTTCGAATATGCCCGGCGCACGTTTAAAGGCCCGCATGTAATATTCACTCTCCGGTGTGACCTCGGCCGCAAGCCTCGGGTTATAAAGCCCAACCTTATTGCCCGAAGCGCCGCTGGCAAGCGTCGGACCTGCCTCATAGATCACAACATTGTCCACTATTTTTTTGAGCGCATGAGCGCAGGCCGTTCCGGCCAGTCCGCCGCCGATGATTGCAATTTTTTTCATGCCCGATCAGGTATCAAATATTTGACAATTCAACAAATGATTTTGTAATAAGTAAGTTCTAATATTACGAGGAAACGGGGCTATGAGTACAAAAGTTACCTACACAGATTTATATAACGGTATTTTCCGCCCGCTTGAGCCTGTCATCGCGCAGATGGAGAAGGCAGAATCCTACAATCTTGAGAGAGTAAAGCAATTCAGAGCGTTAAAGCCTCAGATTTTTACAAACGGACATTTGACCAGCAGCGATACGCTCAATCCCGATTACGCTGATCAGGCATTGGCCGATGGACAGTTAAAAATAGCCTTTGCGGAAGCCAACTTAAATGTTCAGCATTTAATCACGCTGTTTAGCTATTACAATATTCTGAGCCAAAAAGCGCCGGAGGAAATAAGAGGAATGAAGGTAGAGGCTCTGCCGCACCTGCGAAATATCATCGCGGCCTTTATTCCGCCGCAGGAGCAAGAGAACCTCGGATCATTTCCCGCTTGGAGGCAAAGCCCGGAACCTTCCGAACATGAAACCCCGCAGCCTGCAAACCCCGCCTGACAAATCCAGCGGCGGTAAAGGTTGCGAATGTCGCGCCGGGTGCGCTCGTGCGGGCCATGTTCTCAAACACTGTATCGCTCCACATTTCAGGGTTGCTTGAGGGCTTAAACCCATCAAGGAACCATGCATCAACTTGGCACTCAAGCTTAGGCAGCGCCTCATTCACATCGCCGAAATGAAGTGTAAGGCGCACGCGATCGTTCAGATCAAGCGTATGAACACCGTTTAAATCATCCGGGTATTTTTCAAGAAATACGGGTAGGATCGTTTTAAAAAAATCGCCCCATGGCGCTAAATAGCGCTCAATCTCTTCTCGTTTCAGCGGATAAAGTTCAAAAGAGACAAATTCTAAGCACTGATCGGGCCGCGCTGTGCGCTCAAATAAATCCCACGCGGCCAAGAAATTCAGCCCCGTTCCAAAACCCGTCTCAGCAATCGTAAATTCATCGCGCTGCGCCCATGCGCCGGGCAAATCATTGCCATCCAAAAACACATGCGTCGTTTCCGCCAGACCGTCTTCGGCAGAAAAATAAACGTCATCGAACTCTTTAGACCTTGGCGCGCCCTTCATTTTGTTCCATATAATTAAGGGTGAATAATTAGGAGCTTATATGTCTGACAATCCCCTTTTGCAAATTTCCGACCTACCAAACCACGCGCCGCGCTTTGATGCAATCAAGATCGCGCATTACCTACCCGCCATGGAAGCGGCCATTGAAGAGGCGCGCGGTAATATAGAAGCGATCAAAAGCAGCGCAGATGCGCCAAATTTTGAAAACACGATTGTGGCCTTGGAAAATGCATCAGAAACGCTGGGGCAAGTCAGCAGTGTGTTTTATAACCAGCTGAGCGCCTCTGGCGGGGATGAGCTGCATGCGCTGGCGGAAAAAATTGGACCGATCAGCGCCGCCTTCTCCAGCGACGTGATGCTGGATGAAGATTTATTCGCCCGCGTTAAAATCGTTTATGATGCGCGTGAAGCGCTGGAGCTTACACCCGAACAATCCATGCTGCTGGATGAGACCTATAAAGATTTCGTGCGCAGCGGCGCCTTGCTGGATGAGGATAAGAAAAAGCGCCTGCGCGAAATTTCAGAAGAGATGAGCGTGCTCTCCCCCACCTTCATGAACAATGTCAGCAAATCGGCAGAAAGCTTCGAGATGATCATCAAGGATGAAGCGGATTTATCCGGCCTGCCGGACAGCGCTCGCGAGAGCGCCGCGCACGCCGCAACGGAAAAAGGACATGAAGGCAAATGGCTTTTCACGCTGGATTACCCCAGCTTCGGTCCGTTCCTGCAGTATGCGGATAACAAAGATTTGCGCGAGCATATCTGGCGCGCCTTTAGAAACCGCGCCTATGGCGATGAATATGATAACTGCGAAACGCTGCTCAAAATCGTCAATCTGCGCCATGAACGCGCGAACCTGCTGGGCTATAAAACACATGCCCATTACGTGCTGGAAAAGCGTATGGCCGAAACGCCGGAGGCCGTTTTGAGCTTTCTTGAAACATTAAAAGGTGCTTACAAACCGGCCGCTGAAAAAGACCTTGAGCAACTTAAAAATTTCGCCAAGGATCTGGATAGTCTGGACGATCTTAAACCGTGGGATATCGGCTATTATTCCGAAAAGCTGAAACAGAAATTATTCGAATTTTCATCCGAGGATTTCCGCCCGTATCTGCAACTGGACAAAGTTTTGGATGGCTGCTTTGCGCATTTCTCAAGACTGTTCGGCCTGCGCTTTGAGGCCAGCAGCGCTTATCCCGTTTGGCACAAAGACGTTAAAACATTCGAGCTTTATAACGCCGCCGATGACAGTTTCGTGGGCACGCTTTACGCCGATTTTTTCCCGCGCAAAGGCAAAAAGCCCGGCGCATGGATGACCAATTACCGCGCGCAAGGGCTGTTTAACGGCACCGTTGAGCGCCCTGTCACCGCGATTGTCTGTAACTTCACAAAACCAACAGGCGATAAACCGTCCCTGATTACACACGGGGAGCTCACCACCCTGTTCCATGAGATGGGCCATGCCATTCACGGCCTGCTTTCGAATGTCACATACCGCTCGCTCTCCGGCGTGTCGGTGCTCTGGGATTTTGTCGAGCTGCCCTCACAAGTGCAGGAAAACTGGTGCTATGAGAAAGAGACCCTCGATTCCTTCGCCGCACATTATGAAACGGGTGAAAAAATCCCCGAAGCGCTGGTTGAGAAATTGCGCAAATCCATGACCTTTATGGTCGGCTGGAACGGCCTGCGTCAGGTGGGTCTGGGCACGCTTGATATGGCCTGGCACAGCCGCGATCCCTCCGGCATTACCGATGTCGCCACCTTTGAAGATGAAGCGAAGAAAGATATATCCCTCTTCCCGCGCTTGGCCGGACCGACCTCTGCATCCTTTAATCACATTTTCGCAGGGGGATATTCCGCCGGCTATTACAGCTATAAATGGGCGGAAGTTCTGGATGCGGATGCGTTCGAGCTATTCCTTGAAAAAGGTTTGTATGATGCCAACACATCCGCGAAATACAGGGATGAGATTTTATCGCGCGGCGGATCGGAACACCCCAGCGTGCTTTACCGCCGCTTCCGCGGACGCGATGCCGACCCCGAAGCGCTGCTGCGCCGCGAGGGGCTGATCGCAAAAAAGGTCGCTTAAATCTAATAAAGCTCTAGCAACGTGCAGCGCGCCGAGCCGCCGCCATATTTCTCCAGCGTCGGCAGCGGGCTGTGGAGCAGCTTGGCAAAATGTTTGCTCAAGAATTCCTTCTGATCTTCACTGAGCGCCGCGTGCGCCGCGCTACTCATCGCCAGCATTTTCTCATCACCCGCGCCGCGGACCTCCAGCGCATTGCCGCAAAAACTGGTGAGCTGCTCCATCGACAGCTCCATCACTTCATGCGTTGCGCTCAGGCGATCCAGAATGCGCGCCCGGTCCTTCTCAACAATCGCGGGCGCACACACCGCCGCCATCGTTGATCCGACATACATCACCAAATCGGTGTGATAGACCGGCTTTCCTGTGTGACTAAGCGTATCGAAAACCTCAATCTCATAGCCCATTTCTTGCGCCCATTTGCGCGCAAGCTCTTCATTCGTGCGCGCAGAGAGCGCCGCATAACCGATTTTATTCACCCGATCAGAGACAATACTGCCGCGCGCCTCGAGAAATTTTCCTTCCTGCTCATAAGCCGTCATATCAATAATTTGCGGGTAGGCTTTTTTGAGAAAATCAATCACCGCCGGATCACGTTCGGCACGGCGGTTATCATTGAGCATCGGGTAAATCACCATGCGCCCGCCCTCATGCGTTGAAACCCAATTGGGGAAAATCATATCCGGGCAACCTTTATAACCGTAGGCCGTAGTCACAATTACACCATTTTCCACCAGCATGTCGCGATAGGCGCGAAACTCAATCAGAGCCTTTTGAAAAATTTCGTCTTTACTCAAATCCTCGGTGACCTGATAAACATTGGTCTCCATCGTTTCAGGATTAGCGTAAAATTCGGCAGGCTCCATCATCATAATATGGCGGGTGGATTGGGATATCATGGCGGTCTTTCGAAAATAAGGTGGGATGGTGAAATCAGACACTAACCAGTATGCCTCAAAGCGCTAAGCTTTTAAAGACACCTGAAATTTGTCTTCATAGATTTTCATCTCTTCGAAATCGCTATCCCGGCGCAGCATGCGGCGCACCGCCTTGCCCGATCCGGGGAAGAAATGAATGCGGCGGATATACGGCCCGCCCATATCCTCATTCAAAACAGGAATGCCTTTGCGGGTAATATATTCACGCGCGAAAATATAATTCTTCGTGCCGCGGTCTTGTCTATCACCGGGCAAACTCATCCCGCCCATCAAACGCACCCACAGGCGCTTCTTCGCAGCGCCTTGGCGCTTCATATGACCGATACAATCAATTATCGGTTGAAAGGCGCGCTCCAGCATTTGCTCGTCCGCCTTATCAAAATGCGGAAACACATCAATCAGCGCATCGGGAATGAGAACATATCCAGCCGCGCCGACATTGAGCGCGTCATCATAAATCGAAACCACCACGCCTGAGCCGACAGTGGCGACAAACATTTTATCATCGCTTTTACCGCAGAGTGTTTTTCCGGGCTCAAGATAAACCGGCTCGGCTTCAAATTGTCCATTGAAGTAAGCATCATGGTCGGGATGTTCGCGGCGCTCTGAACCGCCATAGGAAGACGTGTCTGTCATGGTTTTATTGTATGCATAAAACCTTAAGGAATGGCAAAAAATTTTAGACTATTTTACATCGGGAACAATATATCGATAATCCCGGGGCGTAACACGCGGAGCATCTGCAGGCAATTCAGAATGATGCTTTCTGACCCAGGCTTTAGTTTCATTATAATTTTTGTAGTCAATTTTATTCGCATGAACCGCAAAAAGATCTTTTATGCGCTGAACATCTTCGAGCGCCGTATCTTTATCTTTTGAAAGAAGAAAAGACGCACAACCATTATAAAAGCTTGCTTTAAATTGTTGCCCCTCAAGAACAACGAATAAGCCGGTCGCTTTTTCCTTTACGATAGCGTAATGCGCAAGTCCGTTCGCAAATTGAGGCGGCGCTTCACATACAGTAATCTCAACATCCGGGAAAGACAGTTGATAGAATTTATTTAATTTTTCATCCGCGGGAACAAAATCATGGATGTTAGCCATCCCGCGTGCAATCTCATCTATAGGACGCGAGAATTTTCCGGATCGCGCCACAATATCTACGACTTGCTTCTCACTAAACTTCTTCGTCAGCGTTTTTGTCATTATTGCCTCTTTTCCGCAAACTGGGAGGCATTTTTAGAACAAAAACATAATTATGTCAACTTTTAAGAGTCGTGTAATTACACACCGTGATACTCTTTATACCACGCAACGAATTTCGCCACGCCGTCTTTGAGCGGCGTTGAGGGTTTAAAATCGATATCGCGCGCGAGGCTTTCAATATCCGCGTAGGTCGCATACACATCGCCGGGCTGCATCTCCATCATATTCAAATCAGCCGTCAACCCGGTTTCATCTTCGAGGACTTTAATCAGGTCCATGAGCTGTTCGGGATTGTTATTTCCGATATTATACAAACGATACGGTGCGTTACTTATTGATGGGTCGGGATGATCGCCAGACCAATCTGCGCTAGGCGTTGGCGGATGATCGATCAGCCGTAACATCGCCTGCACGATATCATCAACATAGGTGAAGTCGCGCTGCATGTCGCCGTGATTATAAACGTCGATCTTTTTACCTTCATGCATCAATTTCGTGAATCCATAGACCGCCATATCGGGGCGCCCCCACGGCCCGTATACGGTGAAAAAGCGCAAGCCCGTCACCGGCAGGCGGTAGAGATGTGCATAGGTATGCGCCATCAATTCATTCGATTTCTTGGTCGCGGCATACAGGCTGATCGGGTGATCGACATTATCGTGGGTCGCAAAGGGCAGCTTGGTATTCGCACCATAGACCGAAGAGCTGGAGGCATAGATAAGATGCTCCACACCGTTGTGGCGGCAGCCCTCCAGCACATTGAGGAAACCTTGAATATTGCTGTCGATATAAGCATGCGGATTTTCAATCGAATAACGCACGCCGGGCTGCGCCGCAAGATTAGCCACAATTTGCGGTTTGTATTCCACGAAATATTGCGCAACAGCATCGCGATCCGCCAAGTCCAACTTGGTGAACGAAAAGTTATCGAATGTCTCAAGCTCGCGCAGGCGCGCTTCTTTCAGGGACACATCGTAATAATCATTCAGATTATCAATCCCCAAAACTTCATGCCCCGCTTCGCAAAGCAGCTTCGCATAATGAAAGCCGATAAACCCGGCCGCGCCTGTCACTAAAATCTTTTTCATGGGAAACAGTTTTACCCCGCTTCGGCCGCGCGGCGCAACCGATCATTAATCGCGATGCCCAGCCCGACTTCCGGAATATTCATCACCGCAATGCGCGTGTGCGCGGGTTGATCGAGCGCTTTCATCATCGCGAATAGATTCGCCGCCGCCTCGTGCAGGTCACCCTCTTCGCTTAAATTTCGGATTTGGCTATCGGGCAGGTCCGCAGCCGCGCCGCCGCCCTTGATGCCCATAAACCTGATCGAGCCGAAGGCGAGCAAGACTTCCCCGCTCTCCAAATCCACCGCGTTCAAACGCACAGGCGTCTCAGGCGCATAATGTTTCAGCAGCATCCCCGGCGCTTTCGGCGCATCAGGCTCCCCGCTCTCGGCCGCATATCCGACCTCAATCCCCAGCACATGAGAAATATCCTCAGCCGTAATCGCGCCCGGACGCAGGACAACCGGAACATCGCCAGATAAATCCAAAACGGTGGATTCCAAACCCACCGCGCAGGCACCATCTGCCAAAATCATATCAACGCTATCGCCCAGACTATCGGCCACATGCGCAGGGGTGGTCGGGGAAAGACTGCCCGATTTATTGGCGCTCGGCGCGACCAGCGGCACACCTGCGGCCTCAATAAGCGCGCGCGCCGTTTTATGCCCCGGAACGCGCACCGCCACCGTCTCCAGCCCCGCGGTCGCCAATTCGGAAATGCCCGAATCCGCCTTTCGCGGCAGCACCAGCGTTAAAGGCCCCGGCCAAAAGGCTGTTGCCACGGCGTGGGCCTGCGCGCTCATTTCCGCAATCTCGCCCGCATCCTTCGCGCTGCCCACATGGACAATCAGCGGGTTAAAGGCCGGGCGGCCCTTGGCCTCGTAAATTTTCGCCACCGCCGCGCCGTCGCGCGCATTCCCCGCCAGCCCATAGACCGTCTCCGTCGGCATAGCCACCAACCCGCCGGATTTTATAATCTCGGCGGCACCGGCAATGGCTTCATTGTTGGCGGTTTTGATCATGTAGGGCAAGTTACGAGTTTAACCAGCCCGTGTAAATATTAATCCAGCGCAAAAGCAGAGGCCTTGCTGTAGCCTGCGTTTTTATAGGCTTCAAATAATTTTTTATTTTTTTGAAGAAGGCTGGAAATCTCATTAAGGTTTTCAGAGAAATTGTTAATGACGTAAGCCCATTGATCCGTTTCTTTTTCAAAATCAGAATCAAAGAAGCCTGTTTCAAAACTTAAGTCCCACTTGCTTTTTCTCGATTCAGAATTAATTTCACTTTCAATTTCATCGTGCTCTTTTTTATATAATTGAGCATCTTCCATCAATTCTTCGTAATAATCCTGTTTACCGTTTTTTTTGTGTTCCAAAGCTGCTTCTTCACAATCCTTTGCTGAATTCAAAAAACTTTTCTTAAGAAAACCAATTTGAATTTTTTTAGTATTATTAAGAAACCCAGCTCTTTCACTTACAAAATCATTATGCTCAGAAAACTCCGGCATAAAATAATCATTCCATTCCAGGTGGTTGAAATGAATATGATCCACATCAAGAAAATAATGATTATTTTCACCCTCTCGCCCAAATCCTTCCATCTGCTCAGGCAATATACGCATTCTTATATTGCTCATAGGAAAACCTTGGTATTGCATCTTAGTTTCCAGCATTAATTTATCTACATCGCGATCACCGATATATTTAAACTCAACTTCGGAGAAGCCTATATCAGGATGCTTTTTCTGTATTTGGTCTAATTTTTGAAGGAAAACGCTGTAAACATTCGCAATGCGGTTTATAACCTCGTCTGCTGACTTATCGCCGCGCCAATACTTAAAAAACATCGCCTTTTTTTCTTCTTGAACGGAAGAATTAAAACCATATTTTTCTAGAATAAAGTGGTTATTTTCCGGCTCATTTTGTGCTGTCATAGCAAAAGCCCCTTACGCAGTTATTACGAAAAAAAAGATTACGACAAAACAATAAACAAATCAAGCTTTTGACAGAACACCGCCTGTAAGCGGCCCTTCCACCCCCGTCGTGCTGGGCAGGCTGAGCGGCAGGCCGAGCAGGCTGCGCACCGCGAGATAGGCAAAACATTCAGCCTCCGTCGCATCCCCGTTCCAGGCCAGCGCCTCCACAGGCTCTATATTCAAATCACGTTTCAGGCGCATCATCAGCGCCGTGTTATGCCGCCCACCGCCGCAGACATACCAACTGCGCGGGACCTCCTCCATAAAACGCCGAGATTCCAGAATGCTGCGCGCGGTAAATTCCAGCAGGGTCGCCGCACCATCTTCATCGCTGATCGTGCTCATATCCTGCGCAATATGCCCGAAATCGGCGATATCCCATTCATTGCGGTCGAGCGATTTCGGCGGCTCAGCGGCAAAATAATCATGGCCGAGCCATTCGCTGAGCATGTCTTCGATCACAATTCCCCGCGCGGCCAGCGCCCCGCCTTCATCAAAATCCAGCCCCAGACGCTGCTGGGCCCAATCATCCATCAGGGCGTTGCCCGGCCCGGTATCAAAGGCGAGAATATGATCTGCCGCATCGCCTATGTAAGTCACATTGCCCACTCCGCCAATATTCAAAATTGCGCACGGCAGGTTTACATCGCTGCTCATCACCCGCGCCTGATGATAGAGCGGGGCCAGCGGTGCGCCCTGCCCGCCGGCGGCCACATCAGCGGCGCGGAAATCACTCACAACCGGGATGCCAAGCGCCGCCGCCATCGCCGCGCCATCGCCCAATTGGATGGTTACCCCCTCTTCAGGCGCATGAAAAATCGTCTGGCCGTGAAAGCCGATTATATCGGCCTCCCAGCCCGTCTCTTGCAACACATCAATGTGTGCCTGCGTCACCAGCGCCTCAATCTCCGCGCTGCGCTCACGACTGCCGAAGACAGAGCGGATCGCCTCGCGCTGCGCCTGATCATAAGGCTTTGTCACAAAGGCAACCGGGCGCGCAAAGCTATAGCCATCCGTTTCGATCAAGGCCGCATCCACCCCGTCCAGCGAGGTGCCGGACATGAGGCCAATTGCTCTATAGACTTTGTGCGTGCTCATGCTTATAACGATTTTGTTATGACGACTTATAAATCAGAATTTCTAAACATCTTAAACGAGCGCGGCTTTATACACCAGTGCTCTGATTTCGATGCGTTGGACGCCAAATTGTGTGAAGGCGTGCAGAGCGCCTATATCGGATTCGACGCGACCGCCAGCAGCCTGCATGCGGGTTCGCTCGTACAGATCATGATGCTCTACTGGTTTCAGCAAAGCGGACACAAACCCATCACGCTGATGGGTGGGGGCACAACCAAGGTTGGCGACCCGTCCGGCAAGGATGAGAGCCGCAAGATGCTCGATGATGCGGGCATCGCCGCCAATATCGAAGGCATTAAAGGCATTTTCTCGAAATTCCTGACCTATGGCGACGGCGCAACCGACGCGCTGATGGTCAATAATGATGACTGGCTATCCGAGCTGAATTACATCCAGTTCCTACGCGATTACGGCCCGCATTTCACGATTAACCGTATGCTCGGCTTTGACTCGGTGAAGCTGCGCCTTGAGCGCGAACAACCGCTGACCTTCCTCGAATTCAATTATATGATTTTGCAGGCCTACGATTTTCTAGAGCTAAATCGTCGCCATGGCACTATTTTGCAAATGGGCGGGTCCGATCAATGGGGCAACATCATTAATGGTGTTGAGCTTATAAGAAGAGATGACGCAAAAAACAGAAAGGACGAAGGAAGTGGAGTAGCAACCAGCCTCCTTTTAGCAAAGGACTCATTTGCTCTCACAACCCCTCTCCTCACCACCTCATCGGGTGCAAAGATGGGCAAAACCGCCGATGGCGCGGTCTGGCTCAATGCAGACATGCTCTCGCCTTACGATTACTGGCAATATTGGCGCAATACCGAAGATGCCGATGTCGGAAAATTCTTGAGGCTCTTCACCACCTTGCCGATGGAGGAGATTAAAAAGCTCGAAGCGCTCGAGGGCGCAGAAATTAACGAAGCGAAAAAGATCCTCGCGTATCACGCCACCAAGCTGTGCCATGGCGAGACGGCCGCAAAAGAAGCACAAGCCACCGCCGAAAAAACCTTCGAACAAGGCGGGGTGGGTGACGACCTGCCGAGCATCATGGTCGATGGCGCGCGTTTAAACGCGGGCGTTTCGGTGCTGGATTTATTCGTGGAAACCGGACTGGTGGACTCCAAGGGCGAGGCGAAACGCCTGATCAAAGGCGGCGGCGCACGCGTGAATGACAACACCGTGCAGGATATGGAATTGAATATTTCACAAGGTGACCTGACCGCGGACGGCTATATCAAATTATCAGCCGGAAAAAAGAAACACGCACTCGTCAGAGTTGGCTAATTTTGTTCGAACAAAATTCGGCGCAAAATTCCGGGTGCAAGCACCGAAAGCGGGTTCACCGACACCTCCGGGTCTTTGCTCGGCCCCTTAATCGTGTAGGTCGCAGCGATCAGCGCGCCTGTGCCACCCGTGATAATATCGCCAACAATCGGGATTGAGCCGATAGCCTTATTCACGCCCGAAAGCGGCACGATCGTGCCCGAAACATCAACCACACTTTGCGCATTATCAAACGTGCCGTCAAAGGTCAGCCCCAAAGAATTCCCTGAACTGCGCCCCTCTTTAAGGACCAACAGGCTGCCATTGGGACGGTATAGCCAGTTAAAGTCCGACTCAAGCTTGGTAAAACCTAACCCCTCCCCATTAAGCATAGAGGTCACGCCCGAGAGAGATAGCGTGCTCAAAAGGCGCGCAAGGCTGGGTGCATTCACGACCTTGAAGTTTATAATCTGTGCCTTACCAGCCAAGTTGCGGTTAAAGACGCGCCCGACCGGCTCTCCATACACATCCAATTCGCCACCAACGATCTTATCGTAAACGCCAAAAGCTTTGAGCGCCGCCCCCGCATCATCGGCCTCCAGCCGGAAGGTACGCTTACCCGACGCATCAGGTTTAAAGCGTAGATAGATATCACCCGTCCCGGCGCGTGCATCCATCTCCAACTGGTTAAAACGACCTTTGGAATCAATATCGATATAAAGCTTGCTGCCTGTAACAAATTCACCTTCGCCGGTCAGCATTTTATCAGCAGTGACCGAGATAATCATCGGCGGTTCATTATAAATTTCTTCGGACTCTTTTTCATCATCAATAAAGGGCCGCGCATCAAGAAGCGGGGTGTTCAGAACCATTTTCCATTGCCCTTGAGGCGTGACCTCAAGCTGAAGACTGCCCGCGTTTTGATGGATTTTAAAATTATCAATCTTGCCGCCGGACAAGCTTGGCTCTCCGTCAATTGTGCGAAAAGCAAACTCACTGGTAGGCATAAATAAGTTCGGTGCACTGACCTGCAAATCCTTGATCAGGTAGAGATCACCGCCGCGCAACAATGCATTTAAGCTGGCATGCCCTTCAATACCTTCGGGTTTGGTATAAGCAAACGGTTTAAGCGAAATACTCGTCGGTGTTAAATCAACCGTGACAGCGGCCTCTGATCGGTCATCTTTATACTCGGTATAGACAACATCCACCTCCGCTGGCCCGCTCAGGAAGTCACTCAAATCGAGTCCCATCTTCGCGCGCATAGCGTCTGTGGCCAGCATCTTGGCTGTAATTTTGCTGGAATAAGGCTCACCCTCACTATGCAGGAACGTTTCATAGCGCGCTTCTACAGCCTGTCCTTCCAACATCCCAGGGCCGGAAATCGTGAGCAGATTATTTTTCGCCTTCACATCGAACGGCCCGCCGCTCAGCGTTAAATCTCCGACCACGCCGGGCAAGCTGATCTGATCGGCGTGGCCGACGATATAAAGCCTCACATCTTCGGTGCGCATATCTTCGGTTGTGGGAAATACAACATTGACCGAAGCCTTAATATGCCCTTGCACCTGCGACGGATCAAAGCGCTTCGCAGCATGAATCGGCTCGCGGCGCACATAATCAAAGATATCGCTCAGGGGTCCGTCCAGTTTTAAATTGATATCGGCCTTGCCCTTGCCGCCCTCAATAATATTGACGAATTCCAACTGCGCATCGGTCACTTGCAGATTACCGATCTTGCCTTCATGAACCCTGATATCTACTTTTTCTTGCTTGTTATCAAAAATGCCGGAGCCTTTCGCCTGCGTCAGCGGCATCATCGGATCGCGGTAATTAACCTTTAGCCCTTCAAAATCCCAACTGGCCGTAATATCCTGCGCATCAAAGAACCAACCCTCACCTCTTTTCGCCGCAATCAGCTTCATATTTGCTATGGCATTGCGGAACGTGCCTTCGGACATACGCTGCACAATCCATTTGGCGCTATTGTCATTTTCCAGCAGCTCGGGCCAAAGCGGGCCAATTTGTTCTTGGCGAACCTCATCAATCGTAATTTTTAGGGCCCCACCCATAGCCTGCTCATCATGGTTAAGGCTGGCTTCAGCGCGAATTGTCACATCATTGGCCGTAATCGTAGCATTGGAGAGGGTCAGATTCTTTTGCTCGCTATCATAGGCCGCCAAAATCGAGATATCGCCGAGCGCAAGAGGCTCGGAATAGACGCCTTCATAGCGGAAGGACCCGCCAGATGAGATAATCAACAGAGAGGTCTGGTTGTCATGTTTTGGATTTGTGAATGTGACATTTAAATTGGGCAGCTCAACGTCAATACCGTTTCTGCGCCCCTCAAAAATCAGCTGTGCCTCTTCGATCTTAAAAGCTGTAAGCGTTGAGAGCACAGACGAGTCACCCGTCCCGTGCTTCGGATCAGCAATATAGGATAAAATAGATTCTAAAATTTCTTCCTGCCCGCGTGGAACATCCTGCGGCGCGCTTTCGGTTTCAAAGCCAAAATCCACATCTCCATCTTTGTCGCGGGTCACGCGCAGATGCGGACGCTTCACGATCAAAAGCGAGGGGGCAACTTGACCAAACAACAAGCGTGATTTCAACAGCCCGACCGCGGCCTCGTCAATTTCGGCAAAGACCTTACCCTTGTCATCCTCAATACGCGCCGAAGCCATGCCAAGCAAAATAGGGCCATTAAATTTCGGCCAGACGAGCTGGATTTGTCCGATTTTCACAAAACGGTTGGCCTGCACATCGCTTAAGGATTGCTCGACATAGCTTTTGGCAAAATCAACATTCAAAGGCCGGGAATGAATACGCCACGCGCCAATTACAACCGTCAGCGTCAACAAAACGAATAAAATCAAAACCCCTTCAAACAGCCATACCGCTGCGCGCGGAAATCCCTCTGAAGCTTTTTTCGCAGGCCCTTCAGAAGGCGCACCCGCGTTTACATTTGACTTTGTCTCATTTTCAGCCATGTAATTAAACTAATCATAAAGACTTGAAATACAAGAGAGGAATTACAAATGGCAGAGTTGCAAACAGGAGATCAGGCCCCCGATTTCACCGCCCCCGTTGATGGCGGCGGCACAATCGCGTTGTCGGCGCTGAAGGGACAAAAAATTATTCTTTATTTCTATCCGAAGGACGACACACCCGGCTGCACGACGCAAGCCTGCGCGTTTCGCGACAACTTGCCCCAGTTCGAGGATATGAACGCAGTTGTGATCGGTGTATCAAAAGACACCGTGGCCAAACATGACAAATTTAAAGACAAGCATGGACTGAATTTTCCGCTTATTTCGGATGAAGACGGAAAAATCTGCGACCTTTATGGCGTTTGGAAAGAGAAATCGATGTACGGCAAAAGCTTCATGGGGATTGAGCGCTCAACCTTCCTGATCGACGAGAACGGCAAAATAGCGCACGTTTGGCGCAAGGTGAAGGTGAAGGACCATGCGGAGGAGGTCCGCGACACCGCGCAAAGCCTTGCGAAGGCCGCTTAAAAACCGACAACAAAAAAGAGCCTCATTTTTGAGGCTCTTTTTTTATTCCCTGCATAGGAAACTCTTAAAGCTTAGGCTGCGACCGTTTCGGCAATCGGCATAAACTGACCGGCCTCAGACTTATTCAGATGATCATGCATATGCGTAATAATCGTATCTGTATGGCCGTGGAAGAAATGGTTAGCACCCTCAACCACCCGGTAATCAATCTGAATACCTTTTTGCAGCTGAACCTTATCAACCAGATCCGCAACAGAGGCTTCCGTCACCACATCATCCCGGGAGCCTTGCAACATCAAACCCGATGTCGGGCATGGCGCAAGAAAGCTGAAATCTTCAGTATTGGCCGGTGGAGCCACAGAGATAAAGCCCTGAATTTCCGGGCGGCGCATCAAAAGCTGCATCCCGATCCAGGCGCCGAAAGAAAACCCACCAACCCAAACATAAGGCGCATTGGGGTTAATTTCCTGCATCCAGTCCAGCGCAGCCGCCGCATCGCTCAGTTCGCCTTCGCCGCGGTCAAACACGCCTTGTGAACGGCCTACAC
This sequence comes from Alphaproteobacteria bacterium, assembly GCA_020442385.1. Lineage (GTDB taxonomy): Bacteria > Pseudomonadota > Alphaproteobacteria > Micavibrionales > Micavibrionaceae > JAGRKE01. The sequence goes on from JAGRKE010000016.1 coordinate 49,710, forward strand.
CGCGAAAATTAAAGCGCAATGTCGAAAACCCGCGCGCGCAAAATGCCTGGAACATCATGTAATTGATTTTGTTATTCATTGTTCCGCCATATTCCGGTGATGGATGCAGAACCAGCGCTAAAGGCGCATTTTTAATTTTGGAATGTGAGTAACGACCTTCAAGACGACCACATGGGCCATTGAAAATTACCTCAGGCATATAAACCCCTTTTCAGTGCAACCGACTCGGAGTATACTCTCCGTTATTCGATTTGTTGTTTTTGGCTTACGAGAAAGGAATTTGTTCTTTTCTCTGGTACTACTTGCGTTTTCATATATTAGAGTTACCTGAAAAAGTCTACTATTTTCTTCTAAGTAACTGAAAAATATGTGGATAATGCACCCAACCGCTTTTCAGCACTTTTCTCAATCTCTCCACATTTTTTATTTCACTTTTTCCTAATAAACCTTGTTTTCTGTGGCTAAGAAACTATTTTCAAACTCAATTGAACTGTTCTCACCCCTTATGCGTATGAGTAATATGAGTACAAAACCGAACAAACACACCCTGCAACTCACCACTCGCGGACGCTATGCCGTCAATGTCATGGTGGAGCTTGCAAAACAGCAAGAAATGAAGCCTGCACCACTCTCCGGCATTGCCGAGCGTAGTCAGATTTCCCTATCCTATCTGGAACAGCTCATCTCCGGCCTGCGCAAGCATGGCCTTGTGAAGAGCTATCGTGGGCCCGGCGGCGGTTATGTGCTTAAAAAACCAGCCAATGACATTGTGATTTCCGAGATTCTGATCGCGGCAGAAGACATCACCCCGGCCAAACGCAATAAGGCGAAAAAGCCTGTTGCCGATGAGTCTGCCAGCCTATGGGATCATATCGGGGAATTTCTATATACAAAACTTAAAACCCTGACTTTGGCTGATGTGCTAAAAGAAAAGCTCTAAAAGACAACCTGACCAGCAAATTCATTGAATTTTCTGGGAAAAACCCGCTATAAGGCGGGTATGAGTGATCAAACCTATCTTGATTATAACGCCACCGCGCCGCTGCGCCCCGAAGCTTTTGAGCTGATGAGCGCGCTTATGGCTGCGCCGCATAACGCCTCATCCGTGCACGGACTTGGCCGCGCAGGACGGCTGGCCGTAGAAAAAGCGCGCGAACAAGTTGCGGTGCTGGCAGGGGTACCCTCAACGCAGGTTATTTTCAATTCCGGCGCAACCGAAGCTAACAACACTGTTATCCGCTATTTCCGCAAAGACGGCCCCGTGCTGGTCAGCGCGATTGAGCACCCGTCCGTCTTAGAAGCCGCAGACGACCTGATCCGTATCCCGGTAGAGACGAACGGTGTTGTCGATTTAAACGCTCTGGAGGCCCTGCTCAGCGAACACAAGCCCGCTTTGGTCTCGGTGATGATGGTCAATAATGAAACCGGGGTTATCCAGCCGATTGCCGAGATTTCAGCGCTGGCTAAAAAATATGGCGCGATGCTTCATTGTGACGGCGTGCAGGCCGCCGGGCGTATCCCCATCAATATGGCCGAGCTTGGCATCGATTTTCTCAGCCTGTCCGCCCACAAAATCGGCGGACCGCAAGGGGTTGGCGCGCTGGTTCTCGGCCTATGTGGCATCACCCCCAGCCTGCTGCATGGCGGCGGTCAGGAAAAATCCGCCCGCGCGGGCACGGAAAATGTCGCCGGAATTGCCGGATTTGGCGTGGCGGCAGAATTGGCCAGTATAGAAGACTACCAAAACCTCGCGCATTTGCGTGATGAGATGGAAGCGCGCCTGCGCGAAATATCTCCGGAAATAATAATCCACGGACAAAACGCGCCGCGCGTGGCCGGAACATCCATGTTATCCCTGCCCGGCGTAAAATCCGAAACCATGCTTATGGCGCTTGATCTGGACGGGGTTGCGATCAGCAATGGTTCGGCGTGCTCCAGCGGCACAGTCAAAACCAGCCACGTCCTGAAGGCCATGGGTGCAGCCGATGAGGTCGCGGGCAGCGCCCTGCGCATATCCATGGGATGGAACACAAGCCCGGAGGATATTGAATGCTTCTTAGCGGGCTGGGAAAAACTCTATGCCCGTCTGCAAGATAAGGTGCGTGCACATGCCTAAAATCACTTTCCTTCACAAAGATGGACGACAAAGCGTCATAGAAGCACCCGAGAATTGGTCCATCATGCAAACAGCCGTTGAAAACGGGATCGATGAAATTGAGGGCGCATGCGGCGGTTCTATGGCCTGCGCCACCTGCCATTGCTACATTGATCCCGCATGGGCGGCCCGTGTCGAAGCGCAGGACAATGAAAAATCCGGAGAAGAAGAGGATATACTGGATATGGCCTTTGATGTACGCGAGACCTCGCGCTTAGGCTGCCAAATCAAGCTGACCGAAGCACTAGACGGGCTTATCATCGCTCTACCGGGCACGGATACGAACTGGTAACTTAAAAAACAATTCGCCGAAAAATGAATTTATATAAAGTTTAAGACGTTTTCGAAGCGAAACTCCTGTTCAGAAAATTTATACTTATGTATAATAAAAAGAGATGGGAGGATTCCATGTCTGTAAAACATATTCTTGTCATAGACGACAATGAATTCATGCTCAAACTGATCCGCGACATTCTTGAAAAATATGGCTTCATAACTTTCACAGCCAAAACCGGGGTCGGCGGATATAAAGTTGCGTGCGAGTATAATGTCGACCTGATCGTTCTGGACCGCAGACTTCAGGACATTGACGGCCATGAAGTTTTGGGGAAACTTAAAAGCAATAGCACAACCTCGCGCATCCCGGTCGCAATGCTCAGCAGTGAAAATCACAGATCGCAGATTTTAAAAAGTCTAGCCCTTGGCGCAGAAGACTATATCGTCAAACCGTTCAAAAGCTCGACACTCATCCATAAAACGCAGCGCCTGCTCAACAAGCCTACCGGAGACACCACCCACCCGAAAGAATTCTATTACGTTTAGACTTACTAATGTATTAACCGCTCTGGCTTAACACTGTTTTTACTCGCACCGCCAAATTGCAAAAACTCAACTCCTCCATCAAGTGTTCCACACGGCACAGGAATTAAACCGATCTTCTCTTTATAAATCTTTAGAAACTCAGGTTTCAAAACGTGTTTCATTTGAAGGTCTTGCGCTTCCCCGGCCGTGACGGGCCCCTGCTTATTCAAAAGATCAAGCATCAAAACCGCATGCTCCGCGCTGGGGACAAGCGTGTAAAGCGAACCCGCATTGGCATTGGCAAACTTGAACTTTAAAGACTTTTTGATCCAAGCATCCAACTCATCATAATAACCACCAGCCCCTTGTATCTGGGTGTTAATCAGCAGCGTGGGCTTGATAAGTTCATCACGATTTCTGTGCTTTTTAATATCGTTATCAACAATACTGTCTCCAATTTCATCAAACGTTTCGATACCACCCGTCAACGCGATTGAGGCCTGCGTCATCTCAATAAGCTCTGCCTTACGCTGGAACATTGTCATGTGACTGGCATGTTCGACAACGCCATCGGGACACTGTCCTTGCTCTGCAAAGATAGGAACATTGATTCCCGCAACTTCACCGCCCGCGCGCGCTGCCGACTCTGCAACCGCGCCCATCAAACCGGCACCGCCTGATCCGTAGGTAAGTTTATATTGGTTTTTTGCAAGCACTGAGCCAAGCGTACGCGCCTCTTGCTCAAATATAGGATGCGCACCAGAGCGCGACCCGCAATAGACAGCAATGTTTGAAATATGTTTTTGAGCGGTTTTTTTGAAATCCGCTGGTAGATCACTAGCCATTTTTTACTCCATTTTTTTATATACGCAGAAACTCCGTTCTTCTTCGGTTTATAAAATAAACAATCCCTTAGGCGCAAGATCTTTATTACAGAAAATAAGCACTTACGTGAAAACTTGCCAAAAACCGCCGGAAACACTATATTCCGCCGCATGAATTCATTGGGTATAAATAAAGATCCAAAAGACACCCGCGTGGTGGTGGCCATGTCCGGCGGCGTTGATTCTTCCGTCGCGGCGGCGCTGCTGCATGAGGAAGGCTATAACGTGGTCGGCGTCACGCTGCAGCTCTATGATATGGGAGACAAGGTCGCCAGCTCCAAAACCTGCTGTGCGGGTCAGGACATATATGATGCCAAACGCGTCGCGGAAAAATGTGGCTTCCCGCATTATGTACTGGATTACGAAAGCAATTTCAAAGACTCCGTCATCGATGATTTCGCCGACAGCTACTTGCGCGGTGAAACCCCTATTCCCTGCGTCAAATGTAACCAAACCGTGAAATTCCGTGACCTGCTGGAGG
>JAGRKE010000017.1 GCA_020442385.1 Alphaproteobacteria bacterium
AAGTTGGAAATATAGTTTTTTCATGGTTTTCTCCTCTACCATAGTTAGTTTGCTCACTAAAAAATTATATTCAAACTACGCAATAGTGTACACGTTAGCCGAACATAATTCCATACTCCGTCAGCCCAAGCGTCGTTTGCACGGCGTTGAGTAACGGTCCTAAGTTTACGGCCAACGCACCCCCTACCATGTGGGTGACTCCGGCCATCAACGAAGCCTGTCCATTGCCTTCGGCCACATTGCGTACAATGAAGATGCCTCTGACAAAGCTGATTAATCCAACAACAATCATGAATTTCAAAATCGCGCTGATTACAGTATGCGCGTGCTCTGCGTCCCCTGCGCTCATGCCGTCTGTATATTGCATCGTGGCGTGGGTCAGTGTCAGCGGGTTGTTGAAAAACGATGTCGTAAATCCGCGAATAAATTCGTTGTAAGAAATAAGTGATCCGCCTGCGAGGAAGGTCATAAATGTTCCGATGCCTCCGGGGCCGCGCGCACCGTCTTGTGCGCTTTTAACCAGTCGTGAAATACCGATCATGATCAAAACAATACCGGCAGTGAAGCTGAAGAAATTCAGCATGCTGTGGATTGGCCCGATCATATCTTTCATCATACAGGCCATCATAACGTCCAGCCCTGCGGGGTCGCCGCCACCGCCGAATAGACCACCGCAAACCGAGAGATCTCCCTCGTTATAGCCTGTGATTGTTCCGAATCCGAACAAGCCGCCAATCATGCCCATGCCTGAGAGAGATTCCGGCGTTACGGTTGAGCGTACAGCCTCAACTACGAAGGGCAGAGCAAAGAACGCGCCGCCGGCCAGCAATCTTGAGAAGCCTTCCCACACTTGTGTTTGAGAGGGGTTTAAAACATGATCGCGAATTTTCAAAAGCCCCCAAACGCCCAAAATCAAACCGAACAGGTAAGAGAGCGAGCTGAGGAAGGCTGGCGCGGCGGCTGTGTGCGCAATCGCGCTACAAACAGCCGAGCCCATACTTGTACCAATTGGGTTACAAAAGCCGCCAAAGATAATGCCGCCTGCATAAGGCGATGTGAGCCAACTCAAGCCACTGAAAACGGAAACAATCTGACCCCAGGCGCCGACGCCATCACCGCCGGTAATCAGCGTTGTCATCGCTTCGAAAACATTCGGCAATGCGAACAGCGCGCCGCCAATCAACAGGCGAATCACACCTTCGCGTAGCGGCGTTTGATCAGGGCTTTCGACATGCTCTTTAAGTTTGAGCAAGCCGGCCACGCCCAAAACCAGAGCCAGCGCGTAAGAGATACCTGAGATGAGGCCCGGTACGTTTTCCAGCCCCTCAATAATCGTGGCCAGAATACCGTTAATATCGGGCATGCCGATACCAAACAGCCCGGAAATTGTTCCGAGCGCGCCGGAGATAAATTCGGCGAAAGTAAACTGGCTTGGATCAAAGTCGGTCATCTCACCGCCGTTAATGGCGACGACCATGGCCGCATATATAGTCGGCAAGGCGAACAAAGCGCCGCCGATGATGAATCTTATGATTGGTGTTCTAATCGGGGTTTGTCCCGAACCGTTTCCGGGATTTTCGACATGCTCTTTAAATTTCAATATACCCAGAACGCCAAACAGCAATCCCAGCGCGTAGGAAATACCCGAAATTAGACCCGGTACGTTGGATGATGTTGTAACGATACTCTCGGCGACATCACTAACCGTGATCGCGAAGGCCGGGTTTGCGCTTAGCAAACCGGCAAACAAAGTCATCAATACAAATGAAATGCCCCTATTTATGATACGCACGTCTACCACCTTATTTTACCTAAACCCCATATATTATTAGAACATATTTTAGTTAATTTTTGCAAATTTAATCGCGCATTATGAATTGTTTAAAATCAATAACTTAAAAGAAAATGTGTCAAAAAAAAGGCAAAATTTTTGCGAAATAAGGCGCACGAGGGCGTGGGCGAGCCTCTCTTTTTAGGCCTGCCCAGCGCTATGTCTATGTAAAATATTTTGGATGATTTTATTGTGAAACACTGCCTTGTGTGCCGGTCACGGTCCAAAGCCCGTTTTTCATCTCAATTGAGGTGATTTTCCCAAGGCCGGGTACAACATCGCCGGTTTTCACATTCATAATATTACCGCCTTGCGCCGCGATAATCGCTTTACCGGGTTGGGCCGCCTTAAGAGACCATTTTACGTTGGTGGTCTGTGTTTTAGGCGCGGCCTGCTTTGCAGGCTGCGGGGCTGGCGTTGTTGCTTGCGTTTGCTTGGGCTTGGGCGCAGGGCTGGCGGTTTTTTCCGGGGCTTTGGCCACTGGTGGATTAGAGGTCAACTTGTCAATCGAAGCTTTAAGGGCGTTCACAGACGCGCTGAGATCGCTCAAACTTTCTTTTGTCTCGACCATTTGCGCGGAAAGATCATCATTCGCGCTTTCCAAATCGCTGAGGCGGTTTTCGAGCGCGGTCATCTCTTCAGCGGCAACAGCGGGCGCAGTAGATTCGATAGGAGTTTCGGGTGCTGTCGCTTCTGGCAAATCAACCGTCTGAGCCGGCTGTTCCGCGATCATCTCTTCAGTTGCTGCAGCCGGTTCAGTTTCCTGCGTGATTGGCAGATCATCAAGCGGCTGGATGGTGTCTAAACTCTCAACCGGCTCCACGGGTGCAGCCGGCATGTCGCCTATATCATCATCACCCAGATCTGGCGCAGTTCCAATGACGGGCAGCGCCGAATATTCTTCGCTTTCAGGTTCAACCGTAGCTTCGGGTTCGGGGGCAGGATGGGCTTCAGCAAAATCCGGCATAGGTGTTAAAATATCCGCCACATTTTCGGGCGCGGAGAGCGCTTCCTGATTTTCAACAGCTTCGATAGGCGCAGGCATAGGCGGCATGCCTTCGGCCGTGGCCAGTGTATTTTCATTTGGCGCATTTCCAGATATTTGCGCATTATCTGCTTGTGGCATAGCACTTTGAGTTTTCGGAGGGTCTGATGCCATGTTCATCAAGAACCATCCACCGGCGCCGATCACGGCAATCGTAATCACGATCGCGTTAAAATTCTTTGATAAAAAGCTTTTTTGTTTTACAGGGGCTGGCGCTGTGTCCTCAACAAATTGCACGTCCTCAGCTGCGGCAGGTGTGCCTTCATCGTCGAAATCATTCCATGATTCCTCATCGAGAAGGTCGTCCTCAAATTCCAGATCATCATCGTCCAGATCAAGAAAATCGTCCTCAAACTCTTCTGGTTTATCGTTCATTGTACAAGCGCCTGTATGGTTGTTTTATGGTTGCGGCTGCTGCGCGGTGGTCTGCGTTGAATTGCTTGCGCGCGCTCCACCTTCGTAAACATCCTGCAGGAACAAAATACCAAGTCGTGTGCCGGAATCAACCTTAACCAGCACGCGGGTCTGTTGACCCATCCGATCAAGGATATCGCCCAGCTCTTGTCCGGCCTCTTCAATACCCGAAGCAATCTCTTGTTCGTTGCTGGCATCCTGACTTTCTTGTGCCACGGTATCACCCTCTACGGTGATTGTCGTCAGGCCGGTATTGGCAATCGCCTCAGCCGCGCCTTCAATAAATGCGGCGGCGGCTGGCAGAACGACGCGCTGGAAATAGCGCTGGTCAACCTCGGTGGCCATGCCGGTGCTGGTGGTGGAAGGATCAACGGCGATGGCATCCACAGAAATGCTCCGATCATCATAGACCAGCGTGTTGAAATTCAGGGTTATATAGCGGTCGTTGTGAACTTCAAAATCACCTAAAATCCGGCTGCCTTTAAGCGGGCCCGAATGAATTTGCGCCAAAACCGGGCCGGGGGTGTCTGAGTTGGCTTCGGTAATAAGCTGCGCATATAAAATCTCACCGGCCGGCAAAAGAAGAGCGGGATCATTGGCCGCCACTTGGTTGGCGGCGGCGTGTTGCGCAACTTGCGCGGCCTCGGCTTCTTCGGCTTCGGCCAATTTCTGGAGGTAATCGGGGCTTGTGATTTGCATAGATCGCAGCGACACTTCTTTATTTTGTGTCTCTAAAATAGCCTGCATTTGTTCGGACATAGCTTCAGCCATCGCTTGTACGGCCTCAGTATGGTTTTGAGTTTCTTCAACAATCGGTGTCTCAACGCTGCGGCTTTGTTCTAATTCTCTTTGCAGGCGTTCTTCCTGAATTTTGCGCCAGCGCTGCAGCGGGTCTTCCTCTTCTTGCTCTTGTTCTGGAATATCCAGCCGTCCGACGGGCGGGTTGACCGGGGTTGGCAGCGCGCTTGTTCCTTGTTTTTGTGCTTGCTCGATGCGTTCCTGATTTTTCTCCTCAACAGCTTCGATATAGGCGGGCGAGGTTTCTTCTGCGCCGGGCGTACCGCGCACATCAGAGCGCGCACCAATAAAAGATTGGTCGGCTGGGGTGTCGCTTTCGCCAAAGACGATGACGATACCTAAAATCGCAACGGCCGCCGCGCCGATAACACCGAACTTAACCATGGAGTTGTTGCGCCAGAGATCACCCAGCGTGTTTTTCTCACTCTGATCAAATTCATCAAAGCTGGATTCGTCCAAATCCAGATCGTCATCATCAAGTTCATCGCTCATCCAGAAGGTCCTCGCGTTCTGATAATCGGGCGCGCACCATTCGTCCCTTTTCCGACAATAATAAGACAGGCGCACTGTTCATAGCGTAAATGCGCATGCCGTCTGCCGAAGACGCCGAGCTGATCCAGGCCGGGGATAAAAGGGTGAGCGGTGTTCTTAAATAGGTAAGCCCGTTAAATTTATAAGCAGATGTGCGGCCATCGACGCCGGAAACGGACAGGCGCTGTGCATCCGGCGGCAGCACCCCTTCCAAAAAGCCGGACATATCGGTATCTCCGGCGGCTGTTGAAAGCCCGCTTTGAATGATCGGAGTTTTGGCAAACGGCCCGGCTTCGGGCACGATCGCATCAAAACGGTAATGCACGATATCGCGGCTGGTTTCCAGCGAGATAATGATCGGGGTTTGCAGCGCGCTCAGATGGATCGACATGTTGCCATATGCGAATTCCGATTGCGGCGAAATGCGAACGAAATGCGAGGAATCATTGCCAGATTCAACCACTTCGAAATTTCCGGCCCAGGTAATATCTTCAATTGGCCAGGGCGCGCCGGTGGAATCGAGAATGTTGAGTGTCGTCACATACCCATGCGCGACTTTGATCGTGGTCGGTTTTGTGCCTGGGTCGAGTGACAATGTCTCAACAGCGATCTGCGGTTTTGGCGCGGGATAAACAGGAAGCTCAACCGATTCCTGCGTGCGGTCAAATTGCTCCAGCAACTCGCGAATTTCGCCGGGGCGAAGCGGCAGCAGGCCCTGAAGCGCTGCGTCATAGGCATCGCCGCGCAATTCTTCCTGAAGCTCTTCTGGACTCTTTTCAAAATCGAAATCATCGGCGGCATTTCCGGCTTGCGAAATACTGCCTTCCGGGAAGAAATCAATCTCGTTTTGAATTTCGGTTTCATTGCCCTTGTCTGTTTCCGGCATTTTGGTGTTGGCGCTTTTATCGCCGAAATCAGGCAGCACAAATTCCTGCGCAAAGGCGGGCGTTGTTACCATGAATGCAAAACAACAAAAAGCGCACAGCACTTTTGATTTTAAAGGAAAAAACTCCGATGTTCTGCGGTCAGTCATGAGAATGATTCACGAAAAGCGTAAAGGCGAATATACAAAAAGTCCGACACAAGGATATCGGTTCACACAAGAAGTGTCACCCATGAATTGGTGAAAACGGTAAAAAACACACAGGCTTCACGGATGTCTTTAGGCCCTAGCGCGGCACGGCAATCCATTGTTCAATGCCCACTCCATTCGGGCTTTCAAGGCGCGGTACACGCACAACCACGACCGTGACCAGAAGGCTGTCAGAGCGGGTTTTTGCACCCGATTGGAAGGACAGCACCATCGGCAGTTGGATAATCCATTGATAGCGACCATTGACCAGCCCCTCAGATTCTAAAATCGGTGCACCCTGCGGTGCGGCGGTCACGACTTGCTGGTTGTTTTCAACCGTTTCAATTAGGCGCGAGGCTTGCAGCGCTTGGGTAAAGCTTTCCCAGCCGCGGCGCGTAAAATTGCGCGAGGATTCTTGCAGGCGGCGGCGGTAATCGTTAAAGCCGAAGGTCATCACCTCGGTTGAAGCTTGTGCAACCCAAGACATCAGAGCGGGTGTGCTTAAATTCGGTTGATTGAGCGGGAGCATCGGAATCAGGCGGCCATCCTCGGTGGTGGCGAAATATCGGTTCTCGGGCTGATGCGTATGAATAACGAAGTAATTCGCGCCCAAAAGCCCAAGAATAACAAGGCTTTGAATCAAGGCGAGACGCAGAAGACTGCGATATCCGTCGCGGTAAAATTCATTGCGGACCACGACTGCGCCAAGCCCGCTTTGCTTGTCCTGTTTTTCATCTTTGGGTGCGGGGGCTTTGGTCTGTTTTGCAGGTTTTTCGGCCATTATGCGTTTCGTTTCCGTATCGTTTTATGAAGCGTTTGTTTCTTTTATCATTCTGTCTGAAAAAACAAAGTTTCACAAGATAGCAAATAAGAGGCGCTTTTTTGCACATTGAAACGTGCCATTGGCCTTTAGGGTGTGCTAGAATGATAGGAACGTGAGCATTTTTTAAAAAGTACGGTAAATGGGGCATCTTCAATACGGGGCTATGAGTAAAATCCGCACGCATCATAGAGGTCGCAAGATATGGGCCACCGGGCTCTTCGCTTTTGTGATGGCCTGTTGTTTTCTTTTGTCTTTTTCCCGCCCCGCGCAAGCGATTGTAACCTGTCCGTCCTGTACATGGCCGTTATCCTGGCCGTACGTGCCATTGACTATTGATATTGAGGGTACAATTATCGGTCCCGGTGAAGGGGCGTGTGCCTTTTATGATTGCCCGATTGCGCGCGATTTAATTGTTCCGCTGTATCACAGTATTTTTGAGGATTTGATCCTCGATTTCGTCAATAGTCAGTTCAATCACTACCGCAATTGGTTTGTCGGCACGTTTTTTGATCAATATGTGCTGCGTGATTTCTTGCTGTTGTCGCAGCAAATGTCAGCAATTGGCATGCAACAGGCAATGATTGTCGGCACGTTTTTTGATGGGCAGACTCAGCTGGAAACCCAGCGTCTGTTTAACCAATTGGAAAATGAAGCGCACCGTGACTATTTGCCAACCCAAGATTTTTGTATGTTTGGTACCAACGTCCGATCTCTGGCGGCGACCGAAGCACAGTCGCGTTATTATTCATTGGCGATGGATGCGCGCTCTATGGCGCGTCATATGGGCAGCGCTAATCAGGTGGCCTCTTCGCCGGATAATGATAAGCGGGCGCGCTGGGATGTCTTTACCGAAAAATATTGTGATCCGCAGGATAATAACTGGCGTGCGAACAGCGCGTCTGTCCCTACAGGTTTACAAGGCGTATGTCAGGGCACTGGCGGCGATAATGAACGCGTGAATATCGACATTGACTACACGCGTCTGATCGATAATCCGCGCACGCTGGATGTGACCTTCAATGGCTCTGAGGATCAGGAAGATGTGTTTGCGCTGGCCAGCAATCTTTACGGCCA
>JAGRKE010000018.1 GCA_020442385.1 Alphaproteobacteria bacterium
AGCTCCGCCAAAGGTTCACTGTTTTCAACCATAATTTCTTGCCTTTCTTAAAATCTTCAAAGCATTTCGTCCGGTAAATCCGAACAAATTTGCGGTGTCTTCGGCGATACTTCCCTCTACGTCATCAATTGCATTGCGCAGGCAGACAACGGCTTCTGTATCGCCCTCCACCACAAGCTTACGTGTGAAGAACAGGGCATCCCCGTCTAGTAGCCCATCTACCATATCCAGCAATGTTAAGAACGTTCCTGCAATGCGGGCTTCGACCTGCGGCAAGTTGCGCCGCCGGTAGGCACGAAAGGAAAGTCTGTCCGGATTGGGTCTTAATGCAAAGGCAAAGGGTAAATTTATCGGATCAATCAAGAACAGCTTGTCTTTGTGTGGCCCGATACGGTCAAATAACTCCGGTCGTTTCTGTGTTATGTGATGAACGATTTTGTGTAAAACAGGTTGGATGGCAAAAAGTGGCACAGGCGCAAGTATAAGGCGCAGTAGCCTTGGTAAATACCTGTACTCCTGCTTTTCAGTTTCTGATCTGTAATCGGCCTGCGCTGTCATCATAACCAGACAATAAGCGCTGGGTATGCTTTGGGGATTGATCCAGATCAAGTTACAGGCTGGATATCTTGATTATAGTTTATGCTTGAAGCATCCAAAGACAGGAGACGTATTGTGAATAATAAGCGCGCACCTATAAAAAACCCGCCGAAAATAGAACAGAAGCTTTTCCCCGATAACCAGAACAAGCAAGTATCGCAGAAGCGCATTTTAACTTCGCATAACAGACCGTTTACGCTGAATAAAAAAGAGAGTGCGGCTTGCGATCAGGCTACGGACTGATAAGATTACGCTCATGATTTCTTTTGAAACTGCACAGAGAATTATTCGGGAACGGGCAAGCACATATCGTCTGGATACAGAGGTAATTGCGCTGCATGAGGCTGTGGGGCGTGTCTGTGCAGAAGATGTGCTGGCGCCGCTAAGTATCCAGCCTTTTGATAATTCTGCGATGGATGGCTTTGCCGTTCGCATGTGCGATCTGGAGGGCGCGAGTGAGGAAGCTCCGGTTGTTCTTGAAAAATCCGGCGTTATCGCGGCGGGCGATCCTGTGCCTGAAGAGGCGCTGAGGGCTGAAAAATGTATTCATATTATGACGGGCGCGCCTGTTCCGAAAGGCACGGATGCTGTGGTGCCTATTGAAAATGTCGATGTGCAGGATCAAAAAATCACGTTTAAATCTGTTCCAAAGCTTATGGCGAATATTCGCCGGGCCGGGGAGGATTTCCAGAAAGGCGATGAAATCTTGAAAACCGGTGATACGTTGGGGGTTGCGCATATATTGCCCTTAGCGACATTGGGTATTTCCCAGCTACGTGTCTTTAAAAAACCAAAAGTAGCTTTCATGGCAACCGGACGGGAGATTGTTGATGACTTATCGACTCCTCTGGAATCAGGCCAGATTTATAATTCAAACCGTCCCTATGCGCTGGCCATGCTGGAGGCATTGGGGTGTGATGTATTGCCTTGCGAGACGGTGCGAGATGATCTGGAAGTTTTTTGTAAAGAGCTAAAAAATTTGATGAGCGAAAAATGCGATATCATTATTTCCAGCGGCGCGGTTTCAGCCGGTGAATTTGATTTTGTAAAAGAGGGGCTGGAAAAAATAGGTGCTGACATCATCTTTCACAAGGTAAAGCTCAAACCGGGGAAGCCCAATTTATTTGCAATTCTACCCAACGGAGCATTTTATTTCGGGCTGCCCGGAAATCCGGTTGCGAGCGCAGTGGGACTACGCTTTTTTGTTGTTTCGGCTTTGCGCGCGATGATGGGGCAGGAACCAGAAAAACCGCTGCATGCGCGCGCCATGACAAAGTTTATTAAAAAATCAGGGCTTCATATGATTTTAAAGGGAAAAAGCGAAAGCTGGGAGGATGGAACGCGCAGTGTAGATATTCTGGATGGTCAAGCCTCCTTTATGG
>JAGRKE010000019.1 GCA_020442385.1 Alphaproteobacteria bacterium
CATCGTTAATCAAAAATTTTGTTTCGAAATTATCGGTGCCGTCAAGAATGATATCGTAAGCCTGAAATAAATCCGGTGCGTTTTCAGCGTTTAATTCATCTTCGTAGACTGTGATCTCTATTTCAGGATTGAGGGCTTGTAACCGTTCCTTAGCTTGAACCGCTTTAGGCTGACCAACGCCGTCTGTTGTAAATAAAATCTGCCGCTGCAGGTTGCTTTCATCGACGTGGTCAAAATCGATGATTCCAATATGGCCTATTCCTGCCGCCGCCAAATATAACAACACCGGAGAACCCAGCCCGCCTGCACCGACGCATAGAACATGGGTGCGGGCAATCTTCTCTTGTCCGTCAATGCCGATTTCAGGCAGGGTTATTTGTCGTTTATAACGCATGATGACTTGATATAGTTTCGTGTAAGAATTTTTCTATTAATTATAGCCAACTCTATGATTAATGTCTTCGAGATTGCTGCGATTATCCTTCTTTTTCGATGTTATTATGCGATAATATTTTAACTTCCCGGAAGAGCGAGTAAGGATGACATGTTTTTGGCGTAGCCGCGATAAAAACGCCCGGACGGAATGCGCTTGCCAGCCCGAGGCTTTGATCATTTCCGCTGCGGTGGCGCCACCCGGGCTTTGCAAGAGGGTGAGGATCTTGTCTTTGGCGGTTTGCGGCTGTGGCGCTGGGGTGGGCTTTGTGGTGAGGTGTCGGGTCGGTGGTGCTGATGTTTTCAGCGCAGCCTTGCTACCGCGTTTTTCCAGCCAGTAACGCCCCAGCATGCGGCGAGCCTCCTGTGTGATCGCGGTAGAGTTGTGAACGCTTTTGCCGCGCCGGACTTTCCCGCCCTCATGCACGAACCAGCGCGTGTCCATGCTCGCGGGCTGAAAGAAAATACGCCACTGTTTATTGTCGCTGGGTGCCTCGGCATAGCCCTTGGCCAGCAGCATTTCGGCAATATCGGTGGAGAGATTTACGGCAGCCATGGTGAGCATGAATGCTTCAATTTTTGAAGAAATCCAGTAAAATCTGATCAAAATTTGTAGGCCCGAGTTATGCTTTTAGGCAAAGTACTTAAATGAAATAAAAATAAGAGGGAATTATTATGAGTGTCTTTCGTGGTAAAATTGCAAATCTTGTAACCTCAGGAGATGTAATAACAAAATATGAAGGCGGTTCTTGGAGCAGAAATATTATCCGCTTTGATGTAGGAAATTATAAGTGCGAAATTAATATACATCCCGATATATTAAAATCTGAGTTTAAAAATGGCGATTATAGAGGAAGCCTCATAGATAGTGGTACGATTGACATTCACGGTATAAAATCAGCTTCTGAAGGAGAGCGCATATTAACAGACATTTGCTGGCTTTTATCATTGGCAAGTATGTCTCACGTGATCTGGTTTCAATATGATTTTAATGGCAGCGGAAGGGGAATTTCTGTGGCAGGTTATTATAACAGCTGGCGACCTGTTCTTGAATACCAAGCAAAAGAGCGCATTAAAAATTTTATGGAGTCTTCTTTTTGCAAATATCAGGATTTAAAAAATCCGCGTAAATTATCTGCAGTAATACATTATCTATTGAAATGCGATGAGCCAAACCAGCCTCTGGAAATCAGCTTTCTATTTACATCAATAATACTGGAATCTCTAAAATCTACATTTGCGCATCAAAAATATGAGTATGATGGTTCTGGATTTTTAGAGCCAACAAAGGGCAAGCCGAAATGTGCCAATGGATCAAAATGCACTCAGCGCTATTTATCATTCGAAACTCTATTGAAAGAAATGTTCGCTGAAGCGGGTATGGAACCCGATTTAAAAGATATTAAAAAGTTAAGAAATGAAGTCGTTCATAACGGACTATCAGAAAAAAGTTATGAGGACATGAGGGCAATTTATGAACATGCACAAGACCTTATTAGAGAATATCTTCTCAGAATTTTAGGATATAAGGGGCACTTCTGGATTTACTCAGCAGCCTGTCGCCAGATGGGCAAATTATAATCGTCACCTGATCAGGTTTTCACCCTCCCAACATATTCCCCACAATATCATCCGCTGCTTTATGCATCGGATCCGTCATTAAATGCGCATAGCGGGCGGTGGTTTGGACCTGGGTGTGGCCGAGGAGCTTGCCGATCATCGGCAGGGAATGCCCGGCGGAGACGGCGTATGAGGCGAAGCTGTGGCGTAGGTCATGGATGCGCACATCCTCTAATCCCGCTGCTTTGCGGATGCGCCGCCAGGGCGATTGTAGATCGGTGAGATGCGCGAGTGGCAGCGTGCCGTAAATCACATACTCATTTTCCTGCGGCGTGTCGGCGTGGTTCCAGATGGCGGTGAGCAGGTCGATGACATGCTGGCTGACCGGCACGACCCGCGCTCCGGTCTTGGTGTCGGGCAGGCGCAGAATGCGATGCTCGCGGTCGATATATTTCCATTTCAGCGTCTGGATCTCCATCAATCGGCAGCCGGTAAAGGCCAGCAGGCGAAAGGCATTAATGGCGGAGCGGTGGACGATCAGCGGGGTTTGATCCTCGCGTCCCTCCAATATCCGGCCATCCTGAATCCCTTCGGCATAATCGAGGGTGGAGAGCAGACGCTGCAGCTCTTCCCGGGTCAAATACCGCTCCCGCTTGCGCTCGGGATATTTGGCGATATGACGGCGCGGGTTGGAGTGCTCATCGCGCCAGCCCCACATCTCGGCCAGATTGAACATTTTGGAAATCACCTCCAGCATGCGGTTGGCATCATAGGGCGTGCGGCGCATGCGGTGATGCAGATCGGCAATGTCGGCGCGTTTGATGTCCCGCACCAGAACCTCACCCAACGTGGGACGGACAAATTTATCCAGCACGCGTTTATAACCGGCGGCGGTGCGGGGCTTGAGGCGCACCTGCACATGCTCCTCCCAGAAACGGTCGCTCAGATCGTTCATGTCCGGCGCGGTTTTATCGGCCTGTTTTTCATAGGCGGGATCGGTGCCGTCCTGCACCAGCGCGAGGGATTTCACAGCGCGGCTGCGTGCCTGATCCAGCGTCATGGTGCCATAGGCGCCGAGCGTTAAACGCCGGGTGCGGCGGCGAAACCGGTATTGCAGGATGAAACTTTTCCGCCCGCCCGGGCTGACCCGCAGGCCAAAGCCGGAGACCAGACTGTCGAAGATCAGCAGCTCCTTGTCCTGCGGTCTGGTTTCATCGATGATGGTTTTGGTGAGTTTGATGGGCATGGGTGGATCCTCCTTCGTTGATCATGGGCGATGCGCTAGCCG
>JAGRKE010000020.1 GCA_020442385.1 Alphaproteobacteria bacterium
AAAATATTTTTTGGTCTTCGATTAAGATTTTACTTTAAGTAAGAACGCTCAAATTAGTGGAAATAATCATAGATCTTTCGCGCCAGCGATTTCGATACGCCTTGTACCTTTTCCAGATCCTCGACGCCCGCCTGCGCCACCGCCTTGGTTGAGCCGAAATAGTGCAACAGCGCCTTTTTGCGCGCCGCACCCACGCCGGGGATATCATCAAGGGGCGAGCTGGAAATGGCCTTTTCTCGGCGGGTTCTGTGGGCTCCAATTGCGAAACGGTGCGCCTCATCGCGCAAGCGCTGGAGGTAATGCAAAACAGGATCATTTTCGGGCAACTGAAAGCTTTTTCGGCCCTCTATGAAAAATTTTTCACGGCCTGCATTGCGGTCTTCGCCCTTGGCAATTGAAACCAAGGTCAGAGAGTCGAAAATACCGTGCTCCTCCAAAATCTCTTTCACCGCATTATATTGCCCCTGACCGCCGTCAATCAGCAGCAGGTCGGGCCAGATCTCTCCGCCAACCGCACCGTCTTCCTTCAGCGCTTTTTTAAAACGCCTTGTGACGACCTCACGCATCATGCCGTAATCATCGGCTTCGTCAGCGGTTTTAATGTTGAATTTGCGGTAGGCGTTTTTTTGAAATCCTTCCGGTCCAGCAACAATCATCCCTCCCACCATATGCGTGCCGGATATATGACTGTTATCATAGACCTCAATCCGGCGCGGCATATCCTCAAGGTCAAATAGCTCTGCCACACCGCGCAGCAACTTCTCCTCACTGGCGCGCGCGGACATATTCTGTAATAACGCAGCCCGCGCATTGCGCAGGGCAAAATCAATCAATTTGCGCCGGGTTCCCTTTTGTGGGCGGCTTATATCGACCCGGCGCCCGGCTTTTTGTGACAGAGCCTCAATCAGCAGCTCTCTTTCCTCGGGCAATTGAGAGACAATAAGCGCCGGGGGCACGGGCTTGTTCTCATAAAACTGCGCTATAAAAGCTGCCATAATTACGTCCGCATCTTCGTCCTTGGCATGACGCGGAAAGTAAGAACGGTTGCCATAGTTACGCCCGGCTCGAAAGAAGAACACCTGAATGCAGGACTGCCCACCCTCTTGCACCAGCGCCATAACATCAGCATCCCCCAAGCCTTCTATATTAATGTCTTGGCGGGCCTGCACCGCGCTGAGGGCTTGAATACGGTCGCGGTAATGCGCGGCATCCTCATAGCGCATGTCGGCACTGGCCTTTTTCATCTCGGTTGCCATGCGTTTTTGGATGGCGGCGCTGCGTCCCTCTAGAAAATCCTCAGCCTCCGCCACTTGTGCGGCGTAGCCTTCCTTGCTCACCTTATCAACGCACGGCGCAGTGCAGCGCTTGATGTGATATTGCAAACACGGCCGCGAACGGTTGGCAAACACCGTATCGGGGCAATTACGCAACATAAAGATACGCTGCAGAATGGCGATCGTGCGGTTCACATCCCCCGCACTGGCAAACGGGCCGTAATATTGCCCTTTGCGTTTGCGCGCCCCGCGGTGTTTCGTCACTAACGGGTAATCATGGTCGCCGGTGATCAATATATAAGGAAACGACTTATCATCGCGCAGCAAGACGTTGTAGCGGGGCTTGAGCTTCTTAATAAGATTGGACTCAAGCAGCAAGGCTTCCGCTTCGGTATGGGTATGAACAAATTCCATCGAACGGGTAAGCGCGACCATGCGCTGCAGCCGTACCGGCAGTTTATTGATATGGGTATAAGAGCGCACACGCTTGGTCAGCGATTTCGCCTTACCAACATACAGAGCCTCGCCCGTCTCACTCAGCATGCGGTATACACCGGGCTTATCGGGCAAATTTTGCGCAACCGCACGGATCACATCCGCGCCGCGCTGCAAGGAAGTACGCTCAGGGCTTTGATCGTCACTCATCATGTCAAAAATGTAGGGCTTTTGGCGCTACATAACAATCTCGCAAAAACGAGTGCGTATGCATTCAGGTGTTTTATGCTTGATTTCTTAGATTTTTTTTAGTTTCAATGTAGCAACTATTGATTAAAAAATACACCCTGGAGCACAACCATGAGTTTATATAATATTCAATCAACCCGTAAAAGTACACCTTTATTTGAAGGTGAGTTTGCCAGCTTTCAGGACTGCTTAGAGGCCGCCGTTCAAGAAAACAGAAATCTCGAATATGCCGACCTGCGCCTTAAAAATCTTCGGGGCATCAATCTTGATGATGCACGCTTAACCCACGCAGATCTGAGCGGCGCGAACCTGACCGGTGCCAATTTGTCGGAAGCCAGATTGCTGGGCGCGAATTTCACAAACGCGGCGCTGTTTGACGCATGTTTTGCCTATTCCGATTTGCAACATTGCATCTTTGAGTATAGTCATTTTGGCGGAACAGATATCACAGGCAGCAATATTTCTTTTTCGCATTTTGCGGGAATATCATGCTATTCGCTTGATTTTATCAACGCCTCTTCCATGCGCGGATGCACGTTTAAAAATGCACAAGGCCATACGCTTAAAACCTCTGAACCGCCGGTCGTTATTTTGGGCCTTAAACACAGCCCGATCGTTTTTACGCATGAAAAAATTGGTAGCTGCGCGCAAAGGAGTAATCAATCACACTCGCGCCTGAATTGTGACGAAACAACAGCCATGACTTAAACTTATTCGTGTGGGGATTGTATGTTTACGTATTTTAAGTGCGGCGAAAGCACGGCACTATTTATCGAGTTTTCAAAAAATTTAGGGGCACACCCCTATTTTGAAGTAAAAACTTGCAATGGCGAAACTATTGTCGATATACCATATGGACAATTTATTTTTACGCCGCCGAAAAGACTGGTAAAAAGCCCAAAAAAACCGGACAAAGTAAGAGAAAAAATAAAAAAAGCTTACGATGGAAGAGAAAATAAGAACATTCACGCGCCTCCTCAGAGAGTTGCAGAAAATTGATCAGGAATTCCCTTTGCAATACGCCGTATGTTTGGCTGAGATATCTATGGAGGAAGGGATTTCACTCACGCAGCTGTCACAAAAAACCGGCATGCCGCTCTCGACTGTCTCGCGAATTGTGGGCGCACTCTCAAAACACCGGCAAAAAGGCGCGCCGTTTGAACTCATCCGGGTTAAAATCTCTGAACAGGAACGCCGGCGCAAAGAACTACACCTGACCGCCAAGGGCAAAGCCTTTATCGATAGCATTATCGAGATTCTCTAATTGCATCACCAGATTAACTATGCTTATCTTCGCTTACGTTTAATCGCGAATAGATTTCCACTATGAACAGGCGCAAGGAACGCCGCGTATAAAAAATACGCAAGTGACGAAGCAACGCCTTCAAAGTGGAAATATAAAAGCGAAAGGGCCCGTGGCGGAATGGTAGACGCTGCAGACTTAAAATCTGTTGTCCGTATGGACGTGCCGGTTCAAGTCCGGCCGGGCCCACCAAATCTCACCAAAGCCCATACCCTCATATGTAATTTTGCTGTATAGTTAGGATTCGTAAGGTGTGGTGTGTTTTCCGCGCCGTTCGCGTAACTTACTCGTAGTCGCATGTCACCAACGCTCACCCGCGGATTCAATGACATTGAATCCATCATCGCAAAAACTATGGAGTACCTCTCTATTCCGTCTGTGGTAGGGTTCGAACACTTTTTTATGCACTTCCTACAGAACGATTTTGAGAAGCTGGGTTTGCAGGCGGTTGAATATCCCGGCCTGCTAGAGGTCCGGGGCAGCGATCCAAACGCCGCCATTATCTGTGCACATATCGACCGCCACGGTCTTGTCAGTCTGGGCGACGGCGAATACGCCTACGCCGCGCAATATATCCGCGAGATCAAATACGGGGAGCCGCATAAATCCTCCCAGAAAGAACTCAAGGCCATCGCCAAACGCTTTAAGGATGAACGGGTTTTTGCCTATCACCCGGAAACCAACGCGCGCCTTGGCGAGGGCACGATCAGCGTGTGTGAAACCTGCATAGATGAAGGCGATTCCATCTTCTATGTGAACAACATTGAAAAGCTGGATGCGGATATCCCCGTGGCCTATGCCCGTACAGCGCGCGCGGAGAATAATCAAATTCGCGGCCAGATCGACAACACACTATCTATCGGTGTTGTATACGCCCTATTTAAGGCCGGATTCCAAGGCACAGCCTATCTGACCACCGAGGAAGAAATCGGCAAGAGCTGGGTTCACATTTCCAACCATCTGGAATCGGAAAATATCGAGACCAAAGATTTGATCGTGATTGATACGAGCCCCTATCTCGACCACAGCCCATTGCGCGAAGGCACGGTGATCTTCCGCAACCGCGACCGCTTTTCGATTTTCAACAGCAACCTGACTGAGCGTTTCGTCAATCGCTGCGAAAAGCTCGGCATCCCCTATCAGATCAAAGATATCGACTTGATGGCTGCCGGCAAAGAAATTGAAGAGCTTGGCTCGACTGAGCTGGGCCGCCTGATCAGTGAGCGTGACGCGCGCTGGAGCGGGACAACCGTGCAAGTTCCCACCACGATGTATCACACCAGTAACGAGACTACGACGCGGCGCGCCATTCGCAATTATTTCCGCTTTTTGAAAAACATCCTGATTGACGATCCGATCGACTTTAAAATCAAAGCCGCCGACAAGATGCCTGCCTAGAAATTATCGATCAGCACCTCAAGGCCCAGCGCCTGCGGCGTTCCCCCGCATTCGCGCACCATATCCACGACAGCTTCAGTTGCAACCTTTAGGGCTGCATCATCGACTCCGCGCAGCACAAGACTGAGCCCCAGCTTGCCGGATCTGAAATGCGGATAACTGCCGATATCAACTTCCGTATATCGCTGTTGCAGGGCATCCAAACTCGCGGCGACCTCGCTTTCGGGCAAATCACAAGCAATCGTGTTGGAGAGCACTTTCTTCCCCTCCTCCAGATGTTCACGGATAATGTGATCGAGCATAGCCTGCATAATGCGCGGCACACCAGCCATCACATACACATTCTCAATCGCAAATCCGGGCGCACCGGAAACGGGGTTGGGAATAAGTACCGCACCAACTGGCATCTGAGCCATCTTCTTACGCGCGTCGGTCAGCTCCGCTTCGCCGTAATGGTCCAAAAGCGCGGCCAGAGCTCGCGCGTTATATTCAAGCTCTAGTCCCAGCGCCTTGGTTACGCTTGCCGCGGTAATGTCATCATGAGTCGGGCCAATACCGCCCGTTGTAAACACATAATCCACCTGCGGACGCAGCGCGTTCACAGCCTCAACAATACATGCTTCAATGTCAGGAACGATACGCACCTCGGTCAGGACAACGCCGCACAAATTCATTTTCTCGGCGATCCAGCTGATATTCGCATCCTTGGTGCGCCCCGATAAAATCTCATTGCCCACCACAATAACGGCGGCCTTAAAAATATCGGGATCGTCAAAATAAGACATGTGAAAAAGCCTTCGCTCTTAGAACTGTTGATATTCACTGCCGTTACGGGTTATGTAGACGGGCAGGAAATAATAGTAAGAAACAATATACGACTTTAAAAATTATGATCAATCCAGCCCAAGACAAAAATGAGAATAAATTTACCGCAGAAGGCATAGAGCTGCATAGCGAAGCTGATTTCGACGGTATGCGCAAGGCCGGGCAACTGGCCGCGGCAACGCTCGACATGATTACCGAGCATGTCGTGCCCGGCGTAACGACTCAAGAGCTGGACAAACTATGCCATGATTTCACAACCAAGAACGGCGCGATCCCAGCGCCTTTGGGCTATGGCGGCTCGCATGATCGCATGCCCTTCCCCAAGTCGATTTGCACTTCGATCAACCATGTTGTGTGTCACGGCATCCCCGAAGATCGCAAGCTTAAGGAAGGCGATATCGTCAATATTGATGTGACCTGCATTCTTGACGGCTGGCATGGCGATACATCACGCATGTATCTGGTCGGCGATAAAATCCCTGTTAAGGCCCGCAAATTGGTCGATGTGACCTATGACTGCCTGATGCTGGGGATTGAACAGGTCAAACCCGGCAACACGCTGGGCGATGTCGGCTACGCCATCCAAGAGCACGCGCACGCCAACCGTTTTTCCGTTGTGACAGATTTTTGCGGCCATGGCCTTGGACGCGTTTTCCATGCTCCCCCTTCCGTCATGCATATCGGAGAGCCCGGCAAGGGCACAATTCTGGAGCCCGGCATGTTCTTCACTATTGAGCCCATGATCAACGCCGGCAAGTACCAGACCAAAATTCTGCCTGATGGCTGGACGGCGGTGACGCGTGACCGCTCCCTCTCCGCCCAGTTTGAGCATACGCTGGCCGTGACCGAGGACGGCTTTGAAATCTTTACCTTATCGCCAAAAGGGTTTACAAAACCGCCTTATGAGCAATAGCGCCGCAAAAGAAGAAACACCGCATTATCACGGCCATCGTGACCGTTTGCGCGAGCGTTTTCTCGAAAGCGGCCCCGATGCCCTTCAGGATTATGAATTGCTTGAACTGATCCTGTTTTCCGCCATTCCGCGCCGCGATGTAAAGCCGCTAGCCAAGGATATTCTCAAGACCTTTGGCGGCCTGCCCGAACTAATGAACGCGCCGCTGGAGCAGTTAACCAAAATCGAAGGGATAAGCGAGAAAACCGCCATCCTCCTTCGTACCATGACCGCCGTGTCACATCGTGCGCTGAAGAATGAGCTGATGCAAAAGCCGGTCCTGAACAGCTGGACCCGCCTGATGGATTACTGCCAGAGCACGATGGCTCACGAAACCAAGGAACATTTCCGCATCCTGTTTCTGAATAAGAAAAACGAGATGATTGCCGATGAAATCCAAAATTCCGGCACGGTGGATCATACACCCGCCTATCCGCGCGAAATTATGAAGCGCGCGCTCGAACTTGGCGCAACAGCCCTCATCCTCGTACATAATCACCCCAGCGGCGATCCACGCCCATCAGAGGCAGACGTCGATATGACACGCGCGATTGTCCGCGCGGGCGAACCGTTCAGTATCGTAATTCACGATCACATCGTGGTCAGCAAGAACGGCTATTCCAGCTTCAAAAACCTAGGGCTAATTTAGCCTTATATATCCTATGGTTGTATGCATTAATTGACACAACCTCGCAACACGAGGTACAGTTTTCCCTGTTGTTGGGGACGAAATCGGGTACACAATGCAGAACTTATTATCTTTTCTGAACACGGAAAGTATGGCACAGCCGCGTATACTACTGGTTGAAGATTGCCGCTTTGATGTGGCCTTGACCAAACGCCTGATTGAAAAATACTACTCTTACTCCATCATCCATTACGCCAAAACCAAACATGACGCTTGCGCGTGTTTGCTGCAACATAGCTATGACGTTGTGCTTTTGGATCTTGGCCTGCCGGACTCGGTGTCCTTAAGAGAGGTGGTCGAGGACATCAAAACCCTTGCCCGTGAAACCCCGGTGATTATCGTCACAGGCCGACAAACGGAAGATATCGTCGACCAAATTAAGCTCTACGGCGCAAACGGCATTGTTGAGAAAAATGAAATTGTCGGAAGCGACTTCTCAACCGTCATGCACAATGCTGTGAATAACATGCAAGCTGCCTAGTTGCGTTTTCCTTGCTTATAGTGAAACATAGCGGTTCACAAAACTCAAAAATTTTGCCCGAAGATTTTGAATGAACCGCATTACCCTGTTCGCCTTGTGCCTGTTATGTCTGTCCGGCTGCGCCCCCAGCCAGTCATACATCGCCAAAATCCAGAAAATCCGCGATGCGCAGCTTCCTAAAGTCGAGAAACAAATGGCGCAAGCTCATTTCGAGCTGGGCGCGCCGCTTTATCTGCGTATTTTCAAACAAGAAAACGTGCTCGAAGCCTGGATCCGCGACCCCAATACCGGCGTTTATAATTTGTTCAAAAGCTACCCGATCTGTAGCTTCTCGGGCTATCTAGGGCCCAAATTGCGTGAAGGCGATAAACAATCCCCCGAAGGCTTCTATGAAATCACTGAAGATAGCCTCTGGCCAGGCAGCCAGCACCATCTGGCGATGAATATTGGCTTTCCCAATGAATATGACGCCCAGCATGGACGCACAGGCAGCTATCTTATGATTCATGGCGGCTGTAAATCGGATGGCTGTTACGCCATGACAAATAAATCGATTGAAGAAATTTATGTGCTCACCGAGCAGGCCCTGCTGCGCGGCTCACCATCCGTGCCGGTGCATATCTTCCCTTTCCGCATGACCCATCAAAATATGACCGCGTATATGAACACGCCGTGGACACCGTTCTGGCTGAACCTCAAACAAGGCTACGATTTGTTTGAGCGCAATTACACTCCCCCAACCGTGCGCGTGCGGGGTGGGCGCTATGTGTTTATGGATTATTATTACACCAACGCATCTGCTGAAGCAGAAAACACCAAGCCGCGCTCCTAACCCTCTGTTAATCAAAGGTTTACCTTTTTTACCTATACTTTTTTCAGGGTAAAATGAGGGAAAATCCATGCCTAATGGCTTAGATACTAAACCGATTATACTGATCTGCGCTTTTGAAGGAAAAAACTTTCAAGATGGCGTGAATGTTAGTGAACTTACGGCCGAAAAACTGAAAACCGAATATCCCAATGCAACAATCAAAGTTGCAGTGCTCCCCGTTGATTACAAAACCATAGACCAGTTCTTTGAAAAGGACGTCCAATCTATTAAACCGGATTATATTTTTGCACTTGGCGAATTTAATACTCCAACCGATGAACAAATTAAGAATTCGATATATGTGGCAGAACAAGCCAATTTAATGATTGAAAAAAACGCAAAAAACTCTTACGGAACGGACAATAAATATAATCAGGAAATTTATAAAACGATTAAAAACGACTCCGCCCTTACCTTAAAAGGAGCCAATGGCGTTCAAATTAAACAGGAATACCCAGCCTTAGACTTAAAAGCGCGTTTTTCTGACAGCGCAGGCATCTATCAGTGCAATTATATTTATTACAAAAGCCTTGATTACATGAAAACCGCAGGAAAAGAGGGAAATGCCGTTTTCATCCACTTGGAGGATTCTCTAGCCAAAGAACGATATCTTGTAGATGGAAAATTAGACGAATTAGCTGTATGGCTTATGTCCGCGCATAAGCATTTAAAAGATTTTGACGTTCCTGAGAGCACAATAAACGCTGCAAAAGACTTTGCAGAATATGCAGAAAAAATAAATTTGAATAACGCAACCAAAGAACAAACCTCAGAATTTGAAAGCAAGTATAAAGCCGCTGTTAAAGAGCTATTTGTAAACACAGACCTTCAGGCTTTGATAAATTCCGACATTCCGATTGAAAAATACGGCATGCCGACAGAAGTCGATATAAAAGAGTATGATGAACTGACCAAAAAATATGCGGCTGTAATTGATGATTACGTCAAAAATGTTGTTGATTACCTGAATCCGTCAAAAGAACCTGCGGCAGCAACCTTGCCTTCGCTTAAAAATTAAGCCTCTCACTCTTGATCCCGCGTAAAAACCGCTGTATTTTCAGGCGCACAAAAACGACTGAGATACTACAAAGATGATTCCAAGATATTCACGCAAAGAGATGGCTTCGATTTTCGAGCCCGAAAATAAATTCAAAATCTGGCTGGAAATTGAAACCCTGGCGCTGGAGAAAATGGCCGATTTGGGCATCGTCCCGCAAAGTGCGGCCCGCGCCCTGCGCGATAAGGGCGCGTTTGATGTTAAACGTATTGATGATATTGAAGCCGAGGTCAAACACGATGTGATTGCCTTCCTGACATCCGTGGCCGAGCATGTGGGCGAGGAAAGCCGCTACGTGCACCAAGGTATGACCAGTTCGGATGTGGTGGATACCTGCTTTGCCGTGCAGCTCA
Source organism: Alphaproteobacteria bacterium (assembly GCA_020442385.1). GTDB lineage: Bacteria > Pseudomonadota > Alphaproteobacteria > Micavibrionales > Micavibrionaceae > JAGRKE01. Next base: position 9,887 of record JAGRKE010000020.1, read on the forward strand.
AGCAAGCCGCAGATATTTTATTGCAAGACCTCGACAAACTCATGGCCGCGCTGAAAAAACGCGCAGAAGAGCACAAAGCCACGCTGTGCATTGGCCGCTCTCATGGAATTCACGGGGAGCCGACAACCTTCGGCCTAAAGCTGGCCGGGCATTACGCCGCCTTCCGCCGCCACAAAGAACGTCTGTTGCGCGCAAAAGAAGAGATTTCGGTTTGCACAATCTCCGGCGCGGTTGGAACATACGCCACGATCAACCCCAGCGTTGAACAATATGTGGCGCAAAGCCTGGGCCTACGCCCGGAAACGGTGGCCACGCAGGTTATCCCGCGCGATCGCCATGCTGAATTTTTCTGCACTGTGGGCGGCATTGCTTCCTCTATCGAGAATCTGGCGGTTGAGATCCGCCACTTGCAACGCACCGAAGTGCGCGAGGCCGAAGAATTCTTTGATAAAGATCAAAAAGGCTCGTCCGCTATGCCGCACAAGCGCAACCCGATCGGCAGCGAGAACATGACCGGTCAGGCGCGCATTATCCGCGCCGCCGTCATTCCCGCGCTTGAGAATGTTGCACTGTGGCATGAACGCGATATCTCCCACTCTGCCGTAGAGCGCACAATCCTGCCCGATGCGCTGATCAGCTGTGATTACGCGCTGAACCGCCTTAGCGGTATCGTCGAAAAGCTGCTCGTTTACCCAGAGCGTATGATGCACAATTTGGAAATGACAGGCGGGCTGGTTTTCTCCCAAGCCGTATTGCTGGCGCTTACTCAAGCTGACATCAGCCGTGAGGACGCATACCGTATCGTTCAGCGGAATGCGATGAAAGTTTGGGAAGACAGAAGCACCGGCAAAGGCTCGCTAACGCTTCAAGATGCGCTTGAGAGTGATTCACAAGTAGTTGAAAAACTTGACAAATCCAAACTGGACTCTATCTTTAATTACAAGAATTACACGCAGCATATCGACTCGATCCTGCAACGTGCATTCGCTTAGACGAAAGGATACCAAGCCATGAAGGGCGATAAAAAAGTTTTAGCCTATCTGAATGACGGCCTGAAAAAGGAACTGACCGCCATTAATCAATATTTCCTGCATTCCCGCATGCTGGAAGATTGGGGCGTCACCAAACTGGCCAAGCATGAGTACAAAGAATCAATCGAGGAAATGCACCACGCCGATGAATTCATCAAGCGCATCTTGTTCCTTGAGGGCATTCCAAACCTGCAAGAGCTCGGCAAGCTGATGATCGGTGAAGATGTCAAAGAAGTCATTGAATGCGACCTAAAGCTGGAGCTGGACGGTGTGAAGAGCTACAAAGAGGCGGTGGCCTATTGCGACTCCGTGCAGGATTATGTCTCCCGCGATCTGTTCGTGCGCATTCTGAAAGAAGAGGAAGGCCATGTTGATTATCTGGAGACACAATTGCAGATGATCAAAGACATGGGTATTCAGAACTATATCCAGCTCAACTCCGAAAGCCCGCTGGACGCGGAAGGCGAATAACTCTTCGCAACGACCGAACACCAAAAAAGCGCTTCAAACCGAAGCGCTTTTTTTTAATTCTTGTGTGTAAATATTATGCGGCTTGAGGCGAATAATATTCTTCTGCGACTGGTGAGGTAGACTCCGAGCCCCCTGCAACCGGCGAGCCGTTATTAATATCCCCGCAGATTAAATCCTCTGCACTGGCCTGAACATCGTCACTGGCTTTAAAAACAATTGTTAGTCCGCTCATCTAAAATCTCCTTCAACGCATTTCGATAATCAAAGCGTGACATAACAAAGGATCATGAGTCAAGGCATTCTCAGATACTCTTCAGTTTCCCTTCAGCTTCGCGCAGCATACTGGAATCGTAAGTGGCTCTTTATATGAATGAGAATCGCTTGCATTTATAATTTTTTCAGTTAATAATGATTCTCAAGTGCAATATTTCCTTTATGGAGTTTTCAGCCATGATGGTGTGCCTTTGCCATCCATTTAGTGACAAAAAAGTCAAAGACCACCTCGAAAACGGCGGTTGCAGCAAGATGTCGAGCGTCTATAGCACCTGCTCGGGCGGTGAGAAGCCCAATTGTTGCACATGCCTTGAAACCCTCAAGGATATGGTCAAAACACACAATCGCAAAGCACACGCTTAGCCCCACTCTCCCCTTGCATTCGCCTTAATCCTGTGCCACCAATAGTGCCTAGTTTTTCATTCACATATGGAAGGACCCACGAATGTTGAAACGCACCATCCTAACAGCCGGGAGTTTAATTCTTATGACTGCAGCGACAACGGGAGACGCACAGGCCGCCGATCCTGAAAACACGATTTATATGCGCCTGTCCACGGGCGGAACCGTAACAATGGAATTGTTACCAGACCTTGCCCCACAGCATGTTGAGCGCATCAAGACCTTGGCCCGTGAAGGGTTTTATGACGGTATTATTTTCCACCGCGTAATTGACGGCTTTATGGCCCAGACAGGCGACCCGCAAGGCACAGGCATGGGCGGTTCCGACCTGCCCGATCTGCCGGCGGAATTTTCCGACTATGACTATAAGCGCGGCACAGTGGGCATGGCCCGCACGCAAGACCCGAACAGCGCGAACTCACAGTTTTTTATCTGCTTCACAGACACAGGCTGTAGCTTCCTAACCGGGCAATACACCGTTCTGGCACAAGTCACAGACGGCATGAACGAAATTGACAAGGTGGCCAAGGGCGAACCCCCAGCCAACCCTGACAAGATCGAGAAGATGTTTGTCGCTGCGGACATGCAGCCGGAAACAACAGCCGAGACGCAAGCCGCTCCTGCAGAAACTCCAGCAGCGGAAGAGCCTACAATGGCTGAAGAAGCCGTTGATACTGCTGCGGACGCAGCCGAAGCAACAGGTGAAGCCGTTCAGGATGCCGCAGAGGTAACTGGAGAAACGGTTCAAGACGCAGCCGAGGCTACAGGCGAAATGGCTGAAGACGCCGCTGAAGCCACTGGCGATGCGGTTGAAGACCTTCTGAATGCGGAAGAAAAACCAGCCGCCGGTGAGGCCGCTGAGTAAGCTTTAGCTCGATTTAAGAATGATAAGAGCGGCGGCGCAGGCCACAATTCCAAGGCCTGATAGCACGTCGCTCTTTTCTTTGCGCCCCACCGCGCGGTAAAACAGCAAGATAATCATCGTATCGGTAAATTTGATCGCCGGGATCAGGCCCGGATTATCAACAATCGAAATCGCCGCCACATTTGTCGCCACCATCAGCGCGGCGACACTGCCGACCATAAAGCCGCCTTTGGCCGCGCGCTTGCTGAACAGCACATCCGCCGGAATAGGCCGCCGGATCGCATAATAGGCCAGCCAGAGCGTCACCATCGTCAGCGCTTCAAAAAACACATAGGCAAACGGCCCTTGCGAGAAACTGGCCTCATTCATCACCAATTTGGTCATGAGCGGCCCAATCACGGCCGCAAAAATCACAAACCAGATCATGCGCACCGCCTGCCATGAAATCGGGCAATGGCGCAGCCGCACGGCGAAAAATACCGACGCACACAGCACACCAAAAACCAGAAAGCTGCGTAGCGGCGTTTCCATGTAAACCCGCCAGAGCGCGGGGTCGATTAGAAACCACAGGCAAAATGTTAGAATTGTCGAAGCGGGCAATATACGCGAGACCAACCCCGCCCCCACCTTCGGGATCGCATCAAAGAAAATAACATCGCTGATCACCCAGATCACCGCTTGCGACGCAATGAGCAGATAAAATTGCGGATTATCCGGCGCGCCCATAAACACAACCATCGGCGCCATCAACGTAACCGCCGCGACCTTGTTCCAGAAGGCGAGGGTAAACCCGTCCAGCTTGATCTTTTCCTGAATTAACATCACCCCGGCCGACAGCGTCGCCGAGATTAGGCCGAAAACGGCCCATAAAGGCATATCCATGCTTCAATTCTAAAATGAACTGGATTACTTTACTATCAGGCAATCAATTTTTAGGGCCATAATGCACAACTCACCTTGGTGGCGCGGCGCGGCGATATACCAAATTTATCCGCGCAGTTTTCTGGATACGAACGGCGATGGTATCGGCGATCTGCGGGGCATTACGGACAAGATCGATTACGTGGCGCGCCTTGGCGTGGACGGCATTTGGATATCGCCGGTCTTCAAATCTCCGATGAAAGATTTTGGCTATGACGTGTCTGATTACCGCGATATCGACTCGCTGTTTGGCACGCTGGCCGATTTCGATGCGCTGCTGGAACGCGCGCACAGACTGAACCTCAAAGTCATTGTCGATCTGGTGCTCTCCCACACCTCTGACCAGCACCCATGGTTTCACGACCCGGATAAAAAAGATTGGTATGTCTGGGCCGACCCGAAGCCCGATATGTTCGGCGCGCAAGTTCCGCCCAACAACTGGGTATCCGTCTTCGGCGGCAGCGCGTGGGAATATGACGAGCGCTACGGGCAATATTACCTGCATAATTTCCTCAAGGAACAACCCGACCTGAACTTCCACAATCCCGCAGTGCAGGACGAAGCGCTCGATATCGCGCGCTTTTGGCTGGAGCGCGGGGTGGATGGATTCCGCCTTGATGTGGTGAATTTCTATTTTCACGACCGGGAGCTGCGCGACAACCCGCCGCGCACGCCAGAGCTTGGTGCGGCAACACAATTCGAGGGCGATGATCCCTACTCCGCACAAGCGCATATCTACGATAAATCACGCCCGGAAAACCTCGACTTTCTGCGGCGTTTCCGCGCGTTGATGGATGAATATCCGGATCGCTTTACGGTTGGTGAAATCGGTGATGATCACCCTTACGTACGTGCGGCTGAATATACGCAGGACGGATTGCTCAACACCACCTACAACCCGCAAATGATGGCGGGAAAAACCAAAGAGCTCACCGCCGATTTGATCCGCGACCCGATTGAACGCTTTTTGGCGCAGCCAAGCGACGGTTGGCCAAGCTGGGCGTTTAGCAATCATGACGTTGTGCGCGCGGTCAGCCGTTGGCTCCCCGATAGCGATGGTTTCTCTCATGATCCGCAGCTGGCCAAAATGCTGATCGCACTGCTGGGCTGTCTCTACGGCACAGTGTTTGTCTATCAGGGAGAAGAGCTGGGCCTACCCGAAGCGCGGCTGAAATTTGAAGAACTTCAGGACCCGTGGGGTAAGCATCTCTGGCCCGCATGGCAGGGGCGCGATGGATGCCGCACACCGATGCCCTGGAACAGTGAAGAGCCAAGCACAAAGCCATGGCTTCCTATTCCAGAAGCCCACAAATCTATGTCAGTCGAAATTCAAGAAAACGATAAAAACTCCGTTTTAAATTTCACGCGGCGCTTTTTGACATGGCGAAAACAGCAGCCTGCGTTGCTAAGCGGTAACATTTCCTTCCATGAAACATTTGATGAGCGCGTACTGGAATTCTCACGCCACAAAGACGATCGCACAATCCAGTGCCGTTTTAACCTTGCGGATTATTCTTTTTCCGTCGAAGGATTCTCTTCGGAAGACTGATCTTCGGAGGGCTCTTCATCCTCTTCCAGCTCTAGCCCGATACTATCGGCCGTCTTTTCATCCAGATCGATTGAAACCGCCTTGGCAGGGGCTTTGGCCTCTACCTTGGCCAAGCGATCAGCCTCACCATCATTTAGCTCAAGCGCTTGCGCGGTTTTGATCATGCCCTTCACCACCTTATCTAGCTTGGCTTCGGTGTTGAGCGGATCGCTGGTATCAAGACGCAAAAGCATCACATCATCTTTGAAAATCAGGATGATCCAGAAATTCTCGACCTTCATTAAATTGGTCAGCGCATCAAGGCGCTCTGGTGTTAGATATGCCTCCAGCACAGTTCTATTCGCCGATTTCGCAATGTAGGTTTTCTTCCAACTCTTATGATCGAAGGTGCTTTCATCCTTAAAGTTCAGCCCTTGCACAATATCCGTCATGCCGTTACTGGCGACCCCACCTTCAATCGGCATTTTGCTAGCCAGCTGGATTTCAATCGCTGTCATTTTGCGGCTGTAACGCGCATCGGGCGAGCTATGCTCACCAGAGAACACGCTAACCGAATGGGTATCGATAATCCCGTTCATCTCCGGCACTTCAAAAAAGGAATTGGGCTTATAGCGCAGCTGATGCTTGGCGGCGTAAGATTTCCAGACCGCTTTTTGCCGCACTAAAATAAGGATGGTCCAGGCAAGAAAGCCCAACAGAAAAACCGAAATTAGAACCCATAAGATAAACCAGAAAGACAAAGGACGCTCTCCAAAAGAAAATTCCAGACACCTTCAGTTTAGCGCCATTTAGAGCCTTTGACTATCCCCGCATAAATAAAGGCAGGACGTTTGCACATCCTGCCCTTATCCGTGAAAGTTACGCCAACCGCATTTTAGTGGTAGCGCGCCTCCTCACTCTCCTGCGCATACCCTTTATGGGCATAGTGCAATAAGTTTTGCGGTAGTGATAAGCGTAAATCTTGCGCGGTTTGCTGACGGATATCCTGTGTTTGGATTTTATCCGCGAGCATACTGACCTGCGTTAACAAATCTTCCGCATGCGAGACCAAGGCTTCGGCTTTTCCGGTGCTAATCAAATCAGTTCCGGCGGCCTTTTCCATTTTCTCTGATACGATCTGTTCATGCTGACCGATTGTATCGATTTTCTTCTCCAGATTATGGATCGCATTGCCAAAGAAGCCGGCTTGTTTATCGACAACTTCAACCTTTTTCTCCAGTTTTTGCATTGACGCGGAAAACGCATTAGCCTGTTCGCCAACGCCGGAAACTTGCGCCTTTAAGGTTTCAATTGAGTTTGAGAAATTGTTGGTTTGTTCATCAACCACCTCAACCTTCTTTTCCAGCTTATACAATGTATCGCTGAAAAAACCCGTTTGTTTTTTGATCACTTCAAAGCCCGAGCGTAAACGCTCAAACCCGGCTCCGAGCACAATGCTTGTGCCGACAGCCGCGACAGCGGAAAATACCGCCATCATGATGGAGACAGCCACCACTGTTTCGACGTCTAAAGTCATAGTTACACACCTTTCTCCTTTGGACACCCACCACGGGCAACCAATTACACAAAGCTTTATGAGTTGATTTATTTAAGTCATTTCTTGACAATTAAGGCGGCGCAAAAAGGCGCAGGCCTCACAGGTCCAGGCATGGACCCTTATCTTAAGAGTAGCAAAGAAGGTTTAAAGCCCCGTTATTTTTCGTGCGCATGCGCATCAAAATTGGATAAATTTTGATATTAATCTGCTTAAAGACTTGTAAAAATGCGATAAGTTGCCGCGTTACTTGCGTTGAGATTCCTCAAAAACCTGTTCCATATCGTTATCGAGTTCTTCAAGAATATCCTTGGTTTCCTCGAGCTCAGGCTCTTTCGCAGGAGCTGGCTGAATCACCGCTTCTGCCGGAGGTTCTTCAGCAGCCTGCGCTTCGCTGATAGGAGACAGGTTTAATTCACGCTCGGGCAGAAGGCTCGCCAGAACATAGGCATAGGTGCTGCCCGCTGTGCGCTGATTTCCGTAGGGGAAAATCTCGTCGGTTTTCACCATTTCGTAGCCTTCACCACAGGCCGCCAGCAAGAAAGGCGCCGCCAAAACTGCAAATCTCAATGATCGGTAGGACATTTTCATACCTCTTATATATCCATCTAAATTTTTTGAAAAACGCAGAACAGAGGCGCGCCAAAAGATCCAGCGCACATATCCACAATAAAACGATTATGTCTGAAAGGCAAATAGTAAATTATTTTAGGATGTTATAGAGATTGTACACAAACTTATCCTGCACCTTAATCTTGCGCGGTCAGCTGGCTCTTCTTCAAACGGTACAAGACAAAGCGCCCCAGAGGATGCCCTTTCACAAGACCGGGATAGTCAAAATCACCCTTCTCATCCTTGACCATACCCAGCTTTTCCATCACATGGGTAGAGCGGGAATTATCATGCACGGTGAAAGAAACAATTTCTTTCAAACCCCAACCATTGAAGGCTTCTCCAAGAACCGCCCGCGCCGCTTCTGTGGCATAGCCCTGCCCCCAGAATTCATAATCGAGACGCCAGGCAATCTCAACCGCCGGAGTAAAGGGTGCTTTGAATTCCACATTATTCAGCCCGACCGTACCCATAAACGCACCGTCTTCCTTGCGCTCAACCGCGAACATGCCATAGCCATGCTTCTTAAGATGTGCCTGAAAACGGCGCACGAGCTTGTCACTATCCTCAGGCGGCAATACGCGCGGCATATATTCCATGATCAGCGGGTCAGCATTGATACGTGCAAAAAGCGGGAAGTCTTCCTCCCGCCAATCTCTTAAAATCAAACGCTGCGTTTCGATCACATCAACCATACCTGACTTATACCGCCTTGCGTGTGCACCGCACAAGAGCGCCCTAAAACTTATCCCCTTCCTGTGGTTAAAATGTGAAAAAGCCTAGGCTTTGCTTGAGTTTATAGGCCTAACCCCGTACACTGAATTTTGTCTAAACAGTTCTTGTTACCCCTTTCAATTTTATGAAACACACTTTGATCTTACCTTTATGCGCTTTGGCGCTGTTTGCGAATTCGTCTGCCGCGCAGGCGATTGAGGCCCAATCCCTGAAGGTCAGCCGCGTTGGCGATACGGATATGGGTTGCGGACAGATATCACAAGAGGCCGCGCTGATGCGCGATATCGTCATGACGACGGAAGATATTAAAGACGACACCAACATAAAAAATCACAGCATTACCGCCGCCGGAGCCGTCGGCTCGTTTCTGGTTGGAACCGTTACGGGCGGTGTCGGCATTGCGGCGGCGGGCTTCCTCCTTAAAAACGCCACCGAAGACACAAAAGAAGAGGCGGACAATATTCAAGATATAGCCGAGCAGCGCCGCTCTCTTATGATGGGGATTTATAACGCTAAAGGGTGTATGGGTCCGATTGAACATGTCATGCAAGATCACGTCCATGAGCATGAAACGCTGCTCCAGCTGGCCGGGCTTGCCCCCGCTGCCGGGGAAGAAACACCCGATAAAGATGATGAACAGCCGCACTACAACCAGTAGGCTTTAGCGCTTTTCAATCTCTCTTAAATACTCCAGAAACTGGCCAGGACGCGGCGCGCCCAGCTTCTCAATATGCGCCTTCACGGCCTGCGCCTTTTGCGTCAAACACCCCGATGTACGAAAATAGCGCGCAGCCTCTACGGCGATTTGATCCGCCCGCTTCGCAATATCATCCAGCGCTTTATTCTCATCATGGTCTTCGCGCGCCGCGGCCAGTTCACGCATCAGGAAGAAGCGCGTGGCTTCCATATTCGTGATAAAATACGGGCCGGGATCAAAGCGGCGCTCGGGGTCGCATTCGCTTAAATACACATCGGCGCTCACATTCATTTTATGCAGAGCCGACAGCTTGGCCAGCCTTGGGCTTTGCACCGCGTCATCCGTTTGCGCCATCGCGCCGTGCGCAAAGACCACCCAACCGATTACGCTCAACATCCATAGCGCTCGCTTTATCATTTAGACAACTCCTCAAACTCTCTAACCTTGCCGGAAAACGCATCCACAATCACACGGTAGCGGTGTAAACCTTTATCCAATACAAAATCATAAACCAGCTTGCGTTCAAAAATACCAATCTCACCCGATCTTATTTTGGGTTTCTTCAGACCCATGCCCTTTTCAGCAGCGTAACTCAGCGCACTTACGCCCGCATAGTCTTTATCAATTACGCCTTCGGGCAATTTGGGATTTTCACTTAAATACTGAACTTCAATTTGAAAAATCTCTCCTGTAACCGCATTGACATCAACATCGAAAACGGATTCATCAGGCTTACGGATTGTATAGTCGTAATAAACCCGGTTATCGTCGCGCCAAATATCTGTATCAATAATTTCGCCGGAAACAGCCTCAAGAGCAAAACGCTGCGCTTGTTCAACCGTCCATCGTCCGCGCGCCCCCTCAGGCACAAATTCCTCTTCCGCGCTTTGCTGTGCAAAGGACACCGTGGCCATAAAAACCAAAATGATGCTTATTAAAAGAATACGCATAGAGTTATTGTACTATGTCGCCGGTATTGGAATCGACCATAATATTCACTGGCCCGCTTTCGGTGCTGAACGTTACAGCATAGACCGAGCGCCCATTATGAACCGCCGGAACCGCCATAACGCGGCGCGCGGGCGGCGCTTTTTCCATCGCAATCGCCACAGCCTGCTCTTTCGTCAGCGGCCCACTCGGCTTAACAGGAGTTGAGATTTTAGCTGGCGCGGGTGAGGCTTGCGGGCTTGCAACTGGGGATAGGGGTGCGGGCTTTGGCTGCGTAAACACTGCGGGTACGGGCGGCTTGCGCGATGGCGTGATCATCGCAATGCCAGCACGCTCATCCTGCTGCCATTCAACAGTTTCTTGCTGCGGCGCAGATGCGGCTGGCGGTTCAGCAACGGGCGGTGCGGCCTCCTCTTGCTTCTCCATAACCGGTGCAGGCTTGGGCGTAACAATCGCCTTGAGTTCTTGCGGCATTTGCGGCCGCAGCTCGGGCAATGCAGGAATCGGCGGTAAGGTCGGCTCTGGTGGCGTTTGTGGCTGAGGTGCAGGCGCGGCTTGGCGCGGCTGTGGTTTCGGCTCTTCGGGCAATCTTTGCACCGCTTTGTTTTCTTTGATCGGCAGCTCAATCTCTTGCACGCTGCCGTCATCGCCGATCACGCGGATCACATTCTCTTGCGCCCGCGCAGGCGCAACCAAAAAAACCACAGCACTAAAAAGAAAAACTTTACGCATGTAAAAAGTATAAACGATTCCCCCCGATAAAACAGCGCCGCCGCGCAATGTTTTGTTTTTTATTGTGTTTTTTACGCATTATTGTTATGAAAAGATATTGCAGGGAGATGAATTATGAGTTTTGCACTGAAATTAAGCCCGCAATGGCTGAAAAATATATTCGGAAGCGTTGGCATTTCCAAAGATCCGATCGAGGACCTTTGCTATGATTTAGCCGATGCAACCAGAGGGTCGCTTGGGTTTGTTCGTGCCTTCATTGATAAATCGATTGAGGCAGACCAAAGCCCCATGAGCCGCGAATATAGAAGCGAACTTCATACATCCTATCTCAAATTCAACAAATTCTTAGAGCGCAATTATCCAAAAGGCCACATCTTCTACGTTAAAGACATGGATGAGTATTTCACGGCATTCCAAACACATATCAGCGGTGCAAACGCAGATTCCAACGCCGCCCCGTCTTCCGATGCATAAAGAACCGCCGAACAAGCGTACATTGATGCAACGCCTGCGCGATCCGTTCAACATGGCGCAGCGTAAAAAGCCCGCCAACCCTGCACCGCACTGGGCCGAAGGCCGCTCTGAGCAGACAATCGCGCTGGTTCAGGACTTGCACGAGAGAACAAATGCACCGCAGAGATATATTTGCGGCTACCTTGATTGCCTTGATCGGCAGGGTGTTAATTACTTCGCGCCAAAATTCGATCTGGCCGAACACATCAAAAACACATTCGAAAACGGCCATAACCCGGCGATGAAAATCGTGGCATAAAAAAACAGCGCAGCCCGCAAGCAGCACCGTTTTTAAATCTGTAAGCGTTCGGACTTATTCTACAGTCGCGCTGATCGATTGATCGCCGATACTCAGCGTCACGCTCTCTTTTTGGCTTTGCTGATAGAGGTAATAGCCAACCACAAGAACGGCCACCGCGCCGATAATGATCCAAAGATTTTTATTGTCTGTTTTGTCACTCATTTAATAGGTCCTTTTATTTGTTAAGCACCCAGCGTATGTGATTCCGCTTCACGCCACAAGGGGGCCCGCGCGGGCCTGCTCGGGCCCGCCAGTTTGGTGCGTTTTCAAGACCTTGGCGCAAACGGGCCCACCGGGCCCACGCTCTTTCACTCCTCCGCCGATTTATAGGGCACAAACAACCCGACAGGCCGGTCATTCCGGCGCACAATCACGGCCCTGTGCCGCCCATCCTCCAGCGCGCGGATGTAACGCGAAATATTATTCTTAAATTGATGAATGCTGGCACTGACATACTCTTCGCCCCGGCGGCCATCGCCACCGCCCCGCCCAAAACCTGAATCCATACCCACCTCCTTTTTTAGAGTTAAATATAGGAATTTATTCTTAATTTGTCAAGCTGTCTTAGCTTTAAAGAAAATCCTGAATATCCGCATCGGAGTAGCCGAGTAACTTGCCGGTGAGTTCGTCATGCGCGGAATTCCAAGCTGAGCGATCAGCATAGAATTCACGATTAAGCCAGAGCAGGAATTCCGCCCGCCATTCCGCGCCAGGCAACGCGAACAGCACATAGCGAATGGTGTCGCCATTACGGGTGTTTGTGAAGTCGGCAGCGAAACGCTTAATCGTTCCCGCCGTCACGTGCGGCGCGAAGGCTTGCTCGGGAATAATCTCTTCAGGGATAGTACCGCTGGTGGGAACTAAGTCATGAAACATCGCCAGCGGTTTCTTTCCCGCCAACATCAATGCCAACTCTTTTCCTTCATGCGGTCCGATCATTAAATAACTCTGAAACCTTTTTTATTGGAATACATTTCTCTCCAATAATAAAAACCTGCAAACCCACCCCCAATTATAGGAAGGAACATATGAGAGAAATTAAAATCTCTTATCAGGCCTACTAAGAAGAAATATAAAACACAAAACAATGGGGCAGTTATTAAAAAGAACAACAAGTGCGTTTTTCCAGATCTATCCAAATAAACACAAACGAAAATTGCAAAAATTATTAGCGGAGACAAAAAAGTCAAAAGAATAGGGAATCCAATCAGTATCAAAAGAGGGATAGCCCACAAATCTTCAATATTAGATGACGATTGTCTTTCCAAAAAAACATTAAAAACAACATGTGTAATTGAGGCAAGAATAGGAACTATAGACACCGATAAAAAAGCCCCAATTAAGGTCGCTTTAACTAAGGCAATGCTTATTTTGTAAATTGGCGTAACTTGTTCTTCGCTCATATCCCCAAATCCTTCTCCTCAAGCTGTTTAATCTTCCGCCTTCGCTCTACGAGCTATGGCGTGACAAGCATCGCGTATTATAGGCCGAGATCGGCGTTTTCCAAACGCTTGATCTCGTCTCTTATATTCGCCGCGGTCTCAAATTCCAAATTCTCCGCGGCGGTGAGCATTTCTTTACGGAGCGTTTCGATATGTTTGCGCAGGGCTTTCGGGTCGTGCAGGAATTCCTGCGCCGCGCTGCCGTCCCTTAGCGCGCCGACCACCTTGCCGCGCTCACCCTGATCAAACACGCTGTCGAGAATATCGCTGAGGTTTTTGCGCACGCTCTCTGGCGTGATGCCGTGCTCGGCGTTGTATTCCTGCTGCTTCTCGCGCCTGCGGTTCGTCTCATCAATCGCGTATTGCATGGAGTCGGTGATTTTATCGGCATAGAGAATGGCCTTACCGTCCAAGTTCCGCGCGGCGCGGCCAATGGTCTGGACGAGGCTCGTCTTACTCCGCAAGAACCCCTCCTTATCCGCATCCAAAATCATCACGCGCATACATTCGGGGATGTCGAGCCCCTCGCGCAGCAGGTTAATCCCGACCAGCACGTCAAATTCACCCTTGCGCAAATCTTGCATGATCTCAATGCGCTCCAACGTGTCCACATCCGAATGGATATAGCGCACGGCGATGTTGTTCTCATTCAGATATTCGGTCAGCGCTTCGGCCATTTTTTTGGTGAGGGTGGTGACAAGCAGACGCCCTCCCTTCGCGATGACTTCGCGGGCCTCATGCATTAAATCATCGACCTGATTTTCGGTGGGGCGGATTTCCACGGGCGGATCAATCAGCCCCGTCGGGCGCACAACCTGCTCGGCGAATTCACCGCCGGTCTGCTCCAGCTCCCACTCGCCCGGCGTGGCGGAGACGAAAATGGTCTGGCCGCGAATGGCGTTCCATTCATCAAACTTCAGCGGGCGGTTATCCACGGCGGCGGGCAGGCGGAAGCCATAATCCACGAGGGTTGTTTTACGCGCGCGGTCACCGTTATACATGGCGCGCAGTTGCGGCAGCATGACGTGGCTCTCATCCAGAAACATGATCGCATCCTTGGGCAGATATTCGATGAGGGTTGGCGGGGGCTCGCCCGGCGCGCGGCCGGTGAGATAGCGGGAATAATTCTCGATGCCCTTGGTGGTGCCTGTGGCCTCCAGCATCTCGATATCGAACTGCGTGCGTTGGTCGAGGCGCTGCGCCTCCAGCAATTTGCCTTGCGCTTCGAAATATTCGAGCTGGGTTTTCAGGTCGTTTTTGATTTGCTTGATCGCCTGCTTCATCGTCGGGCCGGGCGTGATGTAGTGGCTGTTGGCGAAGATGCGCACGCCCTCCAGCCCCTCGAACTTCTCCCCGGTCAGCGGGTCGAATTCGGTGATCTTCTCCAGCTCATCCCCGAACAGATCGAAGCGCCATGCGCGGTCCTCGAAGTGAGCGGGGAAGAGCTCCACCGTGTCACCGCGCACGCGGAAATTGCCGCGCTCGAATGAGAGGTCGTTGCGGTTATATTGCAGCTCCACGAGGTTGCGGATGAGTTCCTCGCGGTCGATGCGCTGCCCGGCTTCGAGGCTGAAGGCCATCGCCATGTAATCTTCCTTCGAGCCGATGCCGTAGATACACGAAACTGAGGCGACGATGATGACATCGCGGCGCTCGAACAGGCTGCGGGTGGCGGCGTGGCGCATGCGGTCAATCTGCTCGTTGATCGAGCTGTCTTTCTCGATGAAAGTGTCGGAGCGCGGCACGTAGGCCTCGGGCTGGTAATAATCGTAATAGGAGACGAAATATTCGACGGCGTTGTCGGGGAAGAAGCTTTTGAACTCGCCATAGAGCTGCGCCGCGAGGGTTTTGTTCGGCGCGAGGATCAGCGCGGGGCGCTGCAGCTGCGCAATCACATGCGCCATGGTGAAGGTCTTGCCCGAACCCGTCACGCCCAGCAGCACTTGATCGGACAGGCCGTCGGCCAAGCCTTGCGTCAGTTGTTTGATCGCGGCGGGCTGATCGCCGGAAGGCGTGAAATCAGTGGCCAGCGTAAAGGGACGCGAGCGATTGAACTTGTCATCATCGCTGGCGTGGCCCATCAGCGGGCGGTCGTTGTTCGGGATCATTTCCTGCTTCATCAGCAGATATATAGCGGAAAACAGCGCAAAAACAAACGCCGCAGACTAATTTGCCTGCGGCGCTTCATTTATAGGTTAAACCTGATTATTTTTTACCAGGTTTTGGTTTTTTTGTCGTAGCCATGCTGCTGTTGCTGCAGCTAGACCCGCAAGACGACCCCATTGCTGCACCTCTTACAAGATGCGACCTTTCGCGGTCGCGGCCAGTACCAAGGATCTGATACTGAGCAAATTATACGACCGATTCTGGGGCGCTCATACAGAAATTGTTGTAATTTTATGTCGTTTTTTTAAAGACGCAGCCGCACGGAAAAAGGAAGCCTTCCCCTCTCTCTTTGAACTTTCCCTTTAAATCGGATAGAGTGCGTGTCTGCATAAAAGCACAACAAACAGGGAGACTTAATATTATGAACACATCACTCAAAATTCTTGCCGTTGCGGGCGTTGCGTTGAGCCTTGCAGCCTGTAGCACAGAGTCCGTTTACGACAACGACACGTTCGCAACACCATATACACTGGAGCGCACGGCCGTTGCAGAACAGCACACGACGATGGCCGCACCACAACCCGCCCCCGTTTTGCAATGCCCGGCCTGCCCGACAGCGCAATGTGATTACAGCGCATGGGAAAGCCGTGTTGCCGCTCTCGAAGCTGAACTAAACTCATGTAAAGAGAGTTCATCACGCGTGCGTGACGCATACCGCGAAGAGCTGACGAAATAAGAGATAAGCTCTTTAAAAAATAAAGCCCGGCCAAGTGCCGGGCTTTTTAGATTTTAAGCGTTTCAGAATTACTTTTTCTTTTTCGCTGTTGTCTTTTTCTTTGGCGTAATTTTCTTCGCCACTTTCTTCACAGCCTTAACTGCCTTTTTCGCGACAGTCTTTTTCTTGGCTGCTGGCTTTTTCTTCGCCGTTGTTTTCTTATTGGCGTTTGCCGGCTTTTTCTTGGCTGTAGTTTTCTTCGTTACAGTCTTCTTGCTCACTGTTTTCTTTTTCGCAGCCGGTTTCTTTTTTGCTGCTACTTTTTTAACAGCAGGTTTTTTCGCTGCTGCTGTTTTCTTTTTTGCTGCTGGCTTTTTCTTAGCAGCAGGTTTCTTTTTGGTGGTTGCCATGAGTTTTCTCCAGAATGGTTGAGCCCCGAAAGGGTTGAAATGAAGTGATAGAAAAAAAGTGTTGTTACTCTCCCCTAAAATATACACCAAAAAATCACATGATTAAATATCTTTAAAAAGATTATCCGCCCTGTTATCCTCCGCGATTATTTACAAGGAAAAATACACAAGCATGATCGACACAGACACCGCCCAAAAATGTAAAGCCTGGCCGTTTGAAGAAGCGCGTAATATCGTCAAGCGATTGCGTGCGATGAATCGCGGCGAAATCAAGCCGGGCGAGAAGGGTTATGTGTTATTCGAAACAGGCTACGGCCCAAGCGGACTGCCGCATATAGGCACATTCGGCGAGGTTGCGCGCACCACAATGGTGATGAATGCATTCAAGGTTTTACACCCAGAAATTCCAACCAAGCTGGTGTGTTTTTCCGATGATATGGATGGGTTTAGAAAGGTGCCAACCAACATTCCCAAACAAGATGAAATGGCAAACTATCTCGGCATGCCGCTTTCATCTGTGCCCAATCCGTTCGACACAAAATATGAAAGTTATGCCGCACATAACAATGCGCAGCTGTGTGAATTCTTGGATGGATTCGGATTCGATTACGAATTTTTAAGCTCGTCTGATGATTGTTACAAGAACGGACGCTTTGATAATGCACTTCGTGACATGCTGGAAAAATATGACGATGTGCGCGGCGCTGTTCTGCCTATTCTGGGTGAAGAGCGTTCAAAAACATATTCGCCTCTCTTTCCGATCGTGCAGAAAAAAGATGTCGATGAGGACTGGCCGATCATTCTGCACAATGCGATCTTGCGCGAAGTTGTTGATGCCGCCGCGGGCGTTGCGACATTCGAAGTTCTTGATGATAGCGAGTTGGAAAAAAGCGGATACGGCAAAGGTGAGATGGTGACGCAATCCATCTTTAAAGGCGGATGCAAAGCGCAATGGCGTGCCGATTGGGCGCTGCGCTGGTACGCATTGGATGTGGACTACGAAATGGCCGGAAAAGATTTGGTCACCGCTGCCGATATTTCCGCAAACATTGTTCAGATTTTAGGCAGCCGCGGTCCGGCTGGTTTCCGCTACGAAATGTTTCTCGATGAAAAAGGTGAAAAAATTTCCAAATCAAAAGGCAATGGCCTGAGCATGGAGGAGTGGTTGACGTACGCGCCGCATGAATCGCTTGCTTATTATATGTATCAACGCCCAACGAGCGCGAAGAAACTCTATTTCGACATTATTCCCAAAGCGGTTGATGAATATATCACCTTCGTGGAAAAGCTGCCCGCGCAAGAGCCGGATAAGCAGCTGGAAAATCCGGCATGGTATATTCACAATGGAACAATCCCGAACAGTCAGCACTCGCCAATCAGCTTTGCGCTGCTTCTCAATTTGGTGAATGCGGCGAATACGGATGATCCGGCGGTGCTGTGGAAATTCATTCAAGCCTACAGCCCGGAAGCAACGCCGGAGAATGCGCCATTCCTCGATCGTCTCGTCAGCTATGCGATTAAATATTATCAGGATTTCGTTCTGCCGGAAAAAACATACCGCATGCCCGATGAGCGCGAGCAAAAAGCGCTGGCCGATCTTGCGAATCGTTTGGAGGGCATGAGCGACGGTCTTGAAGCCGAAGAGTACATGACCGAAGTGTTCAGCGCCGGAAAAGAAAACGGCTATGAGAAAGATGAGCTGCGCAATTGGTTTCAGGCGATTTATGAAGTGTGCTTAGGCCAATCACAAGGACCGCGCTTTGGTTCCTTCATCCAGCTTTATGGTGTGAAAGATACCGCCGCACTGATCCGTGATGCGCTGGACGGCAAATTCGCCAAAGCGGCTTAAGAACCTTTTAGATGTAATCTAAGTAAAGTGCGATATCCGACGGTTTTGCGGTTTTCACATCGTCGGAAGCGTCAATACCAGACAACGTTTTATCATATTTTTGAGCATCCTTATATTCAGCCGCATCAACCTCGTTACCACTGATATAATATTTAATATCCTGAACCATAGGGAGACCGTCAGACGTTTTTTCGTAGTAGACAACTTTTCCATGAGGTTTACCATTTCTATAGATAGCGTCTACCGATAGCTGCCCGCTGTCGTACCATTCTTTATACGGACCTTCAAACCCACCATTCGCATAGGTACCCTCTCTCGCCAACTGCCCATTGTCGTACCATTCTTTATATGGACCTTTGAGTTTACCATCCACATATATAAGATCTACCCACAGTTGCCCATTGTCATGCCATACCTTATACGGTCCCTCGGGCGCATCATTCACATGGGTGCACTCTACCAGCAAGATTCCATGCTCATACTTCTTTATTGATAAAGTATCGCCGTCTTTAGATTTATAAACAATGTGCGTTCCGTGTGGTTTTTCTTGCTGCTCAACAGGAATGTCTTTGGTTTTGTCATCACACGACATTAAGGTCGCCGACAGTAAAAAACTGAGAGCTATAGCCGGTCTCGCCAGTTTGGGCGATAATTTTTCAAACACTTCGTTCATCGTAAAATCCCTGTTTTTTGATAAAGGAAGCATACGCTAACAAAAATTAATTTTTATGTCAAAAAAAAATACGCGCTACTTTTGTGTCGCGAATCCGTGCTATGCCTTAAGGCATGAGTTCGAACGCATCCCCGAAGCCTAAACCCGTTTCCCTGCCCGCTATTTCCGCGCTGGCAGTGAGTGCGCGCAAGGCGCATATACTCAGCACGGATGGGGAATTGCAAAGTGTCTCTCACGATCAGGCGCGGATGATTTTGCACAATAAACCTGCGATGGTCTGTCATGCGCCTTATACGCGCGGGCGGCTGAGCACCCCGGCGCAAGGAGCGAGCTTTTATGCTTATGATGTGCTGGAATTATTTGCTTTCGTGCATCCGGGAACATTTTGCGTGCCCACGCCGCACGGGTTAGCGATCGCGCTGGGGATGAGCGCGCCAGAAAGCGCCGAGGATTACCCCTTCGCACTGATGGATATTGCGCGCGCGCTGCTCGAGGATTTGCAAAACGATCCCTATAAGGACAAGGCCGACCCGATTAGCATCGCCAAGGTGATGGGTATGCAGGGAAAGGGCTGGGCGTGGACGCCGTTCGTGCTCGAAGCGCTGGGCGAGACTTATGATGAGAATGACATCACGCACACGAAAACAGGATTGAATGTCTGGCGGCATTTGCCGGAATGGGCCGAGGATGCCCCGCCCCCGCCGCCATCACATCACGGCGTAACGGGTGAGGAAGCCCGCGCGCAACTTAAGAACCTGCTCGGCCCCGATGCGGAAAAACGCCAGGAGCAAATGGAGTATACAGGACAGATCGCCGCCGCGTTTCAACCCCTGAAGGTCGAAAACGAACCGCATGTGGTTCTGGCCGAGGCCGGAACGGGCGTTGGAAAAACGCTGGGCTATCTCGCGCCCGCCAGCGTCTGGGCAGAAAAGAACAAGGGCGCGGTGTGGATTTCCACCTACACCAAAAATTTGCAGCGCCAGATCGAGCAAGAGCTAGACCGCCTGTATCCCGACGAAGAATTGAAGGAGGCGCATATCGCCGTGCGCAAGGGGCGGGAGAATTATTTGTGCCTGCTGAATTTAGAAGAAACCGCCGCAGGTGTCGCCACCGCGCGCACACCCTATCACGGGATTGCCGCCGGAATTATGGCGCGCTGGGCCGCCGCAACGAAGGATGGTGATTTAACCGGCGCAGATTTTCCCGGTTGGCTGACGGGTCTTTTGGGATGGAGGCACACACGCGGCCTGTCCGATACGCGCGGAGAATGTATTTATTCGGCGTGCGATCACTACAGCAAATGTTTCGTCGAACGATCCATCCGCAAGGCCAAACGATCACGGATTGTTATCGCCAACCACGCGCTGGTGATGATTCAGTCCGCGATATCTTCGCTGAGCGAGGACATGCCCAGCCGTTATATCTTTGACGAGGGACATCATTTATTTAGCGCCGCCGATAGCGCCTTCGCCGCGCATCTAAGCGCACGTGAAACCGCGGATTTACGCCGCTGGATTTTAGGAAATGAGGGCGGCAGGCGTGGACGCGCCCGCGGGTTGAAACGCCGGGCGGAAGATTTGGCCAGCGGTGATCAGGAGGCGCAAAGCGCGCTGGAGGATATCATCCATCATGCAAGCTGCCTTTCCGCGCCGAGTTGGAGCCGCCGCCTGAAGGATGGTGCGCCGCAAGGCCCGTGTGAAGCGTTCCTGCATCTGGTGTATAAACAAACCTATGCCCGCGCGAATGGACGCGAAGGTCCGTATTCATTGGAAACCGAAGTCTTCCCGGTTGATGAAGAAATCTTTCCCAAAGCCGCAGCACTAAAAAGCGCGCTGGAAAAATTAAAAAA
The DNA here is from genome assembly GCA_020442385.1 of Alphaproteobacteria bacterium. Lineage (GTDB taxonomy): Bacteria > Pseudomonadota > Alphaproteobacteria > Micavibrionales > Micavibrionaceae > JAGRKE01. The sequence goes on from JAGRKE010000020.1 coordinate 30,515, forward strand.
GCCAATCATGGCGCTGTCGAAAATTTTCCGCGCCCGTCTGGCCGATGATGAAGGCATGATGGATAGCGATATGCGCGCGCGGTTGGAAGCGCTGGCTGCGTCATTAGAGCGGCGCGGTGAAATGACGATCGGCGCATGGACCAGAATGCTGGATATCCTCAAAGCGCCTTCCGCGTTCGAGGCCGCGCGTGAAGCCGTGCAGCATGCGGGCAAAGAAAAAGAGCAATTCGTCGATTGGATGGAGATTGAGCGCGTTGATGGGCAAGCGATTGATGTCGGGCTGTACCGTCATTTTGTCGACCCGATGAAGCCCTTTGCCGCCGCGATTGGTCCGCATGCGCACGGGCTGGCCGTTACATCGGCCACATTGCGTGACAGCGCCGATAGCGATGATGAAAGCTGGCACGCGGCCCTGCAAAGAAGCGGCGCGAATTATTTATCACCCGTTCCAAAGATGAGCAGTTTCTCCAGCCCGTTTGATTACGCGGCGCAAACAAAAATTTTCATTATCAATGATGTGAGCAAGGATGATTTGGGACAAGTTGCGGGCGCATACCGCACATTATTTGATGCGGCGGACGGCGGAGGCCTCGGCCTATTCACCGCGATATCGCGCCTGCGCGCGGTGCATGAAAAAATCGCCGCGCCGCTGGAGGAAAAGGGCCTAACCCTGTATAGCCAGCATGTGGATGACATTGATCCGGGCACGTTGGTTGATATGTTCCGCGATGATACGCATGCGTGCCTGCTGGGGACCGATGCGGTGCGTGACGGCGTGGATGTACCGGGCGAGAGTTTGCGCCTACTGGTGTTTGATCGCGTGCCGTGGCCGCGCCCGACCATTTTGCACAAAGCGCGGCGCAGCGAATTTGGCGGGCGGCATTACGATGAGATGATGACCCGCCTGAAGCTGAAGCAGGCCTTTGGCCGCCTGATCCGGCGTGCAGGCGATAAGGGCGTGTTTGTCATGCTGGATCCCATGCTGCCAAGCCGTTTACAAAACGCCTTCCCCGCCGAAGTCGAAATTGAAAAAATCGGCCTTGCAGAAGCATCAGAAAAAATAAAAACCTTTCTGAATGAATAAATTGCGCAAAGCCGCCAATAGCTTTATAAATTGCGGGTTATGAAATCGTATGTTCTAGAGCTGCCTTACGCCGATCCTGCGCCGCTTTTTGCGTGTTTGCAGCAGCAATCTTACGCCCTGTTTCTCGACAGCGCAGACCGCAGCCATCAGGATGCGCGTTATTCCTTCATCTGTGCTTTCCCGCAAGAAACCATTGAGGCGAAAAACGGCGTTATTACCGTGCGCAATGCACATGGCAATGACACCTATGAGGGTGACCCATTTGCCGTGTTGCAAGACCGTTTGAGCGCGATAAATCTGTGCGCTGATCTACAGGATGATCTGCCGCCCTTTCAAGGAGGTGCGGCCGGATTTTTCGGCTATGATTTGGGGCGCGGCATTGAAGAGATGCCAAGCATTGCAGCCGATGATCCGGGCATGATTGACATGGCCATCGGCCTGTATGATCAGGTGATGGGGTTTGATCACGCGCGCAGGAAACGATGGCTGATCACGCACGCCGTGGATGAGACGCAGGCAAAAAGCAAGCAAGAGCATTTTTTAAAGGCGCTGGATGCGCCCGCGCAAAAAACAAGCTTTAGCGCCGTTGAGTGGCAATCGAATTTCAGCCGCAGCGCCTATGAACAGGCGGTGCAGACGATTATCAATTACATCGAAGCGGGCGATATTTTTCAGGCGAATTTATCCCAGCGTTTTGAAGCGCAGCTGCCAGATGCTTTTTGCGCCTATGCGCATTATCTGAATATGCGCCGCACCAACCCCGCGCCTTTTGCCGGATTTATGAATCTGGATGACATTAAAATCGCTTCCGCCTCACCAGAGCGGTTTTTGCGCCTTGAGGGTGCGCGCGTGGAAACGCGGCCGATTAAGGGCACAGCGCCACGCAGCGCCGATGCCGCGCAAGATGAAGAGAGCAAAGCGCAGCTGGAAAACAGCGCCAAAGACCGCGCCGAAAATACGATGATTGTCGATTTGCTGCGCAATGATTTATCAAAATCCTGCGAAGCGCCCAGCATTATCGTGCAGGATTTATGCAAGCTGGAGAGTTTTGCGCGCGTGCATCATCTGGTCTCTACAGTTACGGGAACGCTGCGCGCGGATCAAAGCGCGATTGATTTATTGCGCGGATGTTTTCCGGGCGGATCAATCACCGGCGCGCCGAAAATTCGCGCGATGGAAATTATTGAAGAGCTGGAGCCGATGCGCCGCGGTCCCTATTGCGGGGCGATGGGGTATATAACACCGGGCGGGTCGATGGATACGAACATCCTGATCCGCACATTGGTTTATAATAAGGGGCGCGTGAGCGTATCTGCGGGCGGAGGCATCGTTTACGATTCCGACCCGGCCAGCGAATATGAAGAGACGCTGGATAAAGCACGCGCGATTTTCGAAAGCTTTAGCCAAGAGAAGACGGAGGATATAGCCGCATGATCCTCGTCATCGATAATTACGATTCCTTCGTGCATAATCTGGCGCGCTATTTCACCCTTGCGGGACATGAGTGCGAGATTGTACGCAATGATGCGCTGAGCCTGGAGGATATTGAGGATCTGGCGCCCGAAGCGATTGTGCTCTCCCCCGGACCGTGCACGCCCGCAGAGGCCGGCATTTGCGTGGACGCTGTGAAGCGCTTTGGCCCGCGCACACCGATATTGGGCGTATGTCTGGGGCATCAGGCGATCGGGGAAGCCTATGGCGGAGAGACAATTCACGCGCACACCCCGCTGCATGGCAAGGCGGAAAGTATTCGCCACAACGCCGCCGGACTGTTTCATGAGCTGCCCAACCCGATGGAGGTCGGGCGTTATCATTCTCTGGTGACGCATATTGAGGTGGACTCGCCGCTGCTGGTCACCGCGCAAACCGAAGACGGCACAATTATGGCGATGGAGCATAAGCGCGCCCCTGTATACGGCGTGCAGTTCCATCCTGAATCGGTTCTGACCACACACGGGCAAGCGCTGATCGGGAATTTCAGCGCGATCGTGAAACTCTGGCAGGCCGGGAAGGATAAGGCAGCATGAGCGTTCTTTGGCATAACGGTGAATTACGTCCGGCGGGAGAGCCGGCCCTTCGCGCCTCCGACCGCGCGCTGCGCGGGCATGGCGTGTTTGACACGCTGCTGGTGATTGACGGGCGGTTATGCCATGGCGATGCGCATTTTGAGCGCTTAAAAGAACATGCGGCGCTGCTCGGCATTGAAACCGCGCATGACTTCCACGATATCGCGCAAACGTTGCTGAAGGCGAATGAAGCGCGCAGCGGACGCTTTGCGCTTAACACGGTTATCACCGGGGGAACTGGCGCGCGCGGGCTCACGGCGCCCGATCCACTGCACCCTGAAGTGATGATGCAGATATCGCCCGCGCCCGACAGCCTGCCCGCGATTGAGGCCGTGATCGCGCAATCGGTACGGCGCAATGAAGGCTCTCCGCTCAGCCGGATCAAATCGATCAATTACGGCGATAATATCCTCGCGCTGAATGAGGCAAGCGCGCAGGGCGGCAATGAAGCGATTATGATGAACAATGCGGGCCATATTGCCTGCGCGAGTGTGGGGAATGTGTTTATTCTTGAGGGCGGCGTTCTTTATACTCCACCGCTGTCTGATGGCGCGATGGCAGGCATTGTGCGCGGTGTGTTGATCGAGCAATTCGGCGCGCAGGAAAAAACCTTAAGCCCGCAGGATTTACAAAGCGCCGCAGGGGTTTATATTAGCAATAGTCTTCGCGGCCTTGCGCCCGTAACATCTTTAAACGGTGCGCCGCACATCGCCGCACAGCTCGAAATTCCAAAGGATTTTCATGAATAACGTCTTCAGGACAACTCCTTGCTAACAAGGCTTTCTTGAAATTGCTTGATGACTAGTTTTGCCGTAGCTTCATTGGTAGATATCTCAGGTATGCTCGCTGTTTCAAACTTTTTATTTTTTTCAATCTCAAGAAAGCTTTTTAAATATCCTTTTTCACGCAATAACTCGTAATCTTCGTCATGAGCACCAGCAGTATATACCGACCTCCCGCTGAACAGAGCCTCGCTTATGAGAGAATATGACTGCCCAAGAACAATTATGTGATCAGCACTACCCAACAAACCTTTATATGGATTAAATTCTTGTAGACACTCTTCATAGCTTTGTCCAATCACATGCACCTTATCGCTTAAATCTTCTACTCCAGTCGCATTAGACCATCGCATTTTGTTAGGTAAATCCTTCAAACCTCTAACACCATTCCAATCCTGACTAAAAAGAGATTTTGACCTGTCTTGCATAGAATTAGAGAGCTTATAATAATTTTCTCTGGTTCTTCTGCTAGGACATAGAAAAAAGGTGATTTCGTCGTACTCTTTTGCAACTTCAAACATTTTTCTTACAATTTTTTCTGCCGGATCGTCACGGAAAATCTGTCCCATTAATACAGCAACAAGAGGGCCTTTAATTTTTCCCTTGTAACGATCTAGAAAAATCTGAGCCTCTTTTCCTAGATTTTCACGTGTGAGGTCTTGCGCAACAACATAATCTAATTCCTTATCAGCAAAACCATTGTTAACCGCTATACCACAAGCAGTTTCCGCTATATATGAAAAACAAAAAGAGGGTTTATCGTATCCCTTAAATCTATGCTCGTACGGGCGCCGACTTATAACAATATCAGGTATCCCTGTATTTTTAATAAACATGTCCAAACGCTTTTTAATATCCGGCGTCCTCGGAAATTGTTTTTCTAGAACTTCATCATCCAAATAGATGTATTCACCGTTTAACAAGCGTGCCGTCATCTTGGCAATACCAACTCTGGCTTTGGTATCCCCTCTGTAAGGGTCAGCATCACCCACGTAAACCATCACCAAAGGCTTTGCGCCGTTATTGAACTGTGTGTTTGTATTATTACTCATGCGAGCGATTATATTAAATTTACATAAGAAAAGTCAAATATTTTTGCAGTTGTTTCATCTCGCGGGGGTGGCATAATAAACCCTTCTAAAAAAAGAAAATTTGGGTGTCTTTAGATGAACAAGATTAACATGCTTACTGTCTATCTCGGCTCTTCGGGGCATGCGCGACCTGTATTTAAAGAGGCGGCGGAAGAGCTGGGCGCGCTGATCGGCAAAAGCGGTAAAGACCTCGTTTATGGCGGGATGGATGCGGGCCTGATGGGGATTTTGGCGCAAAGCGCGCTGGACAATGGCGGGCATGTCTTCGGCGTGATCCCGAAAAAAATCAAGGATAGCGAGCGCATTCTAAAAAATTTGAACGAAACCATCATGGTCGAAGATTTGTGCGACCGCAAAAAGCAAATGTTCCTGATGGCCGATGCGATTATCGCCCTGCCCGGCGGGTTTGGAACACTGGATGAAAGTCTGGAGATTTTATATTGGGGCGGGCTGGGCCTGCATTCTAAGCCGCTGGTGCTGGTGAATATTGAGGGGTATTGGGATGCGTTGATTGAATATCTCACCCCCCTGCCTGATTTCGACAAACGCTTTTTGGTTGTTGTGAACAGCGTGGAAGACGTAATACCCGTTTTGGAGAAATTCGAAGATTTGCCGCGCGTGAAAACGCCGCCGCACCTGCCGCATTTTGAAGATGAAATTACGCGCGATACGGATATCCCTATCGTGGTCGATAAAGCGAATGTGGAGAACACTTATTTCATTATTTGTGCGCTGGGTCTGAAACAATTGGGCAAGCACAGCCGCGCGATTGGATTCCTGAATAAGGATGGGCAGTTCGACCCGCTCATTCAATGGATCAGGAAAGCCGCCGAGGAACATTTCATCACCGGGAAATGCCTGAAGCTGTTCGGCGCGCATGAGAGCGAGAAGATGCTCTGGGCGATCCTGAAAAATCAGGAACGCGTCAATATCGACCTGCATGTTGAGAAATGGGGTAAAAGCGAGGTTTAAGGCTGTAGTGGAACCAACTCTTGCTTGCTCGTTGTAAACAGATGCTGCAACGATACGGTCCAGTAATATTGGTACTTCACACCAGATACCTTTGCGAGTTCTTTGGCCACTTGATCAAAACGCGCGTGATAATCTGTGAAACTCTTCGCATATGTTGAGCCTTCGCTTTCAGGCGCATTCGGCCATTCTTGGATCTTGAAGCCGGCTTCTTTCACTGCATCTTCAAACAAATCAGATTTATCATTCACGTCTTTATAAAAGTAATCTTTCGTACCTGGGTCGTATTGATTTTTCTCATTAAAATAGAACCCGAAATCCGCGTCATGCGCGTCAAAAAACTTTTTTGCCAAACCGATACTCATAAAAAAAACTCCCTCAGTAAGAATGATGGGAGTTTTTAGCATATCCGTAATATGAAAATCAAGAGATTCGAACGGCGTTTTATTCCGTCACCGCCGTGAGCTTTGCATTGACCAATTTGATCGCTTTTTGGACGCGTTTACGCTCCGTATCGTCAGCGGCGCGACCCAAATCTTCGTTGAGATCTTTCAGCTCTTGCTCAACCGCTTTCTTATCCAGCTCATTCACATTCACAGCCTGCTCGGCCAGAACGGTGCAGTTTTCGCCCGTAATGTCAGCAAACCCGCCCGCAATAAAGATTTTGCGCGGCGCTTTGTCACCTTCAGATGCGAAGAGCTTGACTACACCGGCCTGCAGCGCCACGACGAAAGAGGCGTGATCCTTGCCCACGCCCATCTCACCGGTAATGCCGGGTATCACAGCCATATAGACAGGCTCTGATACCAGCTTTTCTTCAGGCGATACGAGTTCGAAATTGATGCTCATGCTCTTCGTCTCTCTTTAGATTTAAGCCGCTTCCGCAGCCATTTTCTTGGCCTTTTCTACAGCCTGATCGATTGTACCGATCATGTAGAAAGCTGCCTCTGGCAGGTGGTCATATTCACCCTCAACAATGCCTTTAAAGCCTGCGATTGTGTCTTCCAGAGAAACGAACACACCGGGCGTGCCTGTAAACACTTCCGCAACATGGAAAGGCTGTGAGAGGAAGCGCTGGATTTTACGGGCGCGGGCCACAACCAACTTATCTTCTTCAGACAGTTCATCCATACCCAGAATGGCGATGATGTCTTGCAGGTTCTTATATTGCTGCAATGTTTGCTGGACGCGGTTGGCAACATCATAATGCTCGTCCCCGATAATGCGTGGGTCAAGAATACGTGATGTTGAGTCAAGCGGGTCAACAGCCGGATAAATACCTTGCTCGGCAATTGAACGGGACAGAACGGTTGTCGCATCCAAGTGAGAGAAGGTTGTCGCAGGCGCAGGGTCAGTCAAGTCGTCAGCCGGAACGTAAACCGCCTGAACCGATGTAATCGATCCCTTGTTTGTTGATGTAATGCGTTCCTGCATTTTACCCATTTCAGTCGACAGCGTTGGCTGATAGCCCACCGCAGATGGAATACGGCCCAGCAGAGCGGACACTTCCGCGCCGGCCTGTGTAAAGCGGAAGATGTTATCCAGGAAGAACAAAACGTCCTGGCCTTCTTCATCGCGGAAATATTCAGCCTGTGTCAAAGCAGATAGAGCAACACGCGCACGCGCACCTGGCGGCTCGTTCATCTGACCGTATACCAGAGACACTTTTGAGTCTTCGTGGCTGCCGGGCTTAATAACGCCGGATTCAATCATTTCGTGATACAGGTCGTTCCCTTCGCGGGTACGCTCGCCCACACCACCAAACACGGACACACCGCCGTGGCCCTTTGCGATGTTGTTGATCAATTCCATGATCGTAACGGTTTTACCAACACCAGCACCACCGAACAGACCGATCTTACCGCCCTTTGCGTAAGGACATAGAAGGTCAACAACCTTAATACCTGTCACCAGGATTTCAGTTTCAACGGCTTGCTCTTCGAAGCTTGGTGCTTCACGGTGGATTGGCCATTTGGCTTTTGTCTTCACAGGCGCGCCTTCGTCAATCGGCTGACCGATAACATCGAAAATACGACCCAGCGTTTCAGGACCAACAGGAACCTGAATAGCATCGCCAGTATCAACAACATCTGATCCGCGCTGCAGACCGTCTGTCATGTCCATCGCAATTGCGCGCACAGTGTTCTCACCAAGGTGCTGCGCAACCTCTAGAACCAGCGTGTTGCCGTTATTGTCGGTGTGCAAAGAGTTCAGGATCGGTGGAACCTGCCCTTCTTCGAACTGCACGTCTACAACCGCGCCTGTTACCTGTAAAATCTTGCCAACTGCGCCTTGTGCGCCTTTTGATTTTGCCATTTTTACTTTCTCCTCGTTTAAATCTTTTACCCTCTAGTTTAAAGGGATAAATTTTTCCATTTCTGTTGTGTCTGCGCCTTGTCGTTTACAAATCAACAAAGCGCTTTTTAAACCCGTTTGATCCTGAAGCGTTGCACCGCTAAAAGTCTCAAAAACCTGACTTATATTCTTCACAAACGCCTCACTGCTCGCTCTATTCCATCCGCTGCCTTCACACTGATTGTAAAAAACAGATATGGCATTAGACACAGCCTTTGACAGCGTCTCACTCAAACCTTAAACAGCCTCCGCCCCAGAAATAATCTCAATCAATTCTTTCGTAATGGCGGCCTGACGCGCACGGTTATATTGCAATGTCAGGTCGTTAATCATCTCACCCGCGTTACGCGTTGCGTTATCCATCGCGGTCATACGTGCGGCTTGCTCTCCGGCGGCGCTATCGAGCAGTGCGCGGAAAATCTGCACGCCGATATTGCGCGGCAGAAGCTCGGTTAGAATTTCCTCTTCCGTCGGCTCAAAATCATAAGGAGAATAAGGCTCAGCGCTTGTCTTCTCCTCGGCCTTGTTGTCCTGCTGCGCATCATCCGCACTAAAGGGGATGAGCTGTTGCACAGTTGGTGTTTGCGACAGAACGGACTTAAATTCGTTATAAATCAGTGTGCACACATCGAAATCACCGGCTTCAAAGCGCTCCAGCACATATTCGGAAACTTTGGCCACCTGCGCATATTCAACGCGCTTTTTGCCCACCATATCGGTGAAGCTTTCCCAGATATTGCCACCCAGCTCGCGCTTAAGCACATCACGTCCTTTACGGCCGACACACACCACGAACACCTCTTTGCCTGCGCCCTTCAGCTCGCTGATTTTCGCACGCGCGGTTTTAACAAGGTTGGCGTTAAAGCCGCCGCACAGACCGCGGTCTGAGGTCATAATAATCAGCAAGTGACGGTTATCAGAACCCGTTCCAGCCAGCAGCGGAGAACTCGCCTGCGTAATCACAACATTGGCCGCCACGCGCGCCATCATCTCCGCCATTGCGTTGGCGTAGGGCTGCGCCTCCTCGGCCTGTTCCTGAGCACGGCGCAGCTTTGACGCCGCCACCATTTTCATGGCCGAGGTGATCTTTCTAGTCGATTTGACCGATGTAATGCGGTCTCTGTAATCGCGTAATGATGGCACTATTCATTTCCTTTCGGAATTAAAATTGGGTTCACTTGTTTTAATTCCATATCTTCATCTAAGTGTGTTTTGATAAAGCGAATTTCATTACCGGGAACATTTAACGCCAATCTAACACCAAGGTTCTGTCCGCCAATTTGATCTGTATTAATCGCAATTACCTTTGAAGGGTCTTCATATGCACCGATACTTTTTAATACAGTACTAATTTTTTTTGCAGAGTTTACATCTTCGAACGTGTAGTAACCGCTAACCACATCAGACTGATGCGCGCGACGAAAAACACCGACAACACCATATGAAGAGTTAGAAACCTGCATCAATTTCATGGAACGCTCAAGACCAGTAGTAATTCGACCATCGACTACGGCGTAGTTTTGACTATTACCCACCACGGCATTAAAGACCTCTTTACGAAAAAGATTAAGGCTGGTCGAATATATACTTTGTATAGTCATGGCTTTCTCCCAAATTACTCAGTTAAGAATCTCTAAGCAGCCTTTTTATTTGCAGAGGCGAAACTCTTGCCGAACTTCTCGAGGAACTTCTTCATTTTGTCTTCAAGCTTTTCATCCAGTTTTTGCTGATCGCGGATGGTCTCCAGAATGTCTTTGCCATTCGCGCGAACATCTTCGAGCAGGCGTGCTTCGTAAGCATCAACCTCGTTCACAGGAACGCTGTCGAGATAGCCTTTTGTACCGGCATAGATTACGAAGACCTGCTCTTCCATTGTCAGTGGCGAGTACTGAGGCTGTTTCAACAGCTGTGTCAGACGCGCACCGCGGGCCAGAAGTTTCTGTGTTGATGCATCCAGATCAGAAGCAAACTGCGCGAAGGCTTCCATCTCACGATACTGCGCCAATTCCAGCTTGATTGTACCGGCAACCTGTTTCATCGCCTTAACCTGCGCGGCAGATCCCACACGAGACACCGACAGACCGACGTTAATCGCCGGACGGATCCCTTTAAAGAACAGCGCGGTTTCAAGGAAGATCTGACCGTCTGTAATCGAAATCACGTTTGTCGGAATGTAAGCCGATACGTCCCCGCCCTGTGTTTCAATCACAGGCAGAGCCGTTAGCGATCCGCCGCCATGTGTTTCTTCGTTCATCTTCGCCGCACGTTCCAGCAGGCGGGAGTGAATGTAGAACACGTCACCAGGATACGCTTCACGACCGGGAGGACGGCGAAGCAGCAGTGACATTTGACGATACGCAACGGCCTGTTTTGAAAGGTCATCGTAAATCACGAGACCATGCAAACCGTTGTCACGGAAGTATTCGCCCATTGTACAGCCTGTATAGGCCGCCAAGAACTGCATCGGTGCAGGATCGGAAGCCGTAGCCGCCACAACGATCGAATATTCCATCGCGCCGGCATCTTCGAGTTCTTTTACCAGCTGCGCAACAGTCGAGCGCTTCTGACCGATTGAAACATAAATACAGTAGAGGTGCTTGGACTCATCAGCCACTTTGTTCACGCTCTTCTGGTTAATGATCGCATCAACAGCAACAGCGGTCTTACCAGTCTGACGGTCACCGATGATCAACTCACGCTGGCCGCGTCCGATGGGAACCAGCGCATCAATCGCCTTCAGACCTGTTTGCATAGGCTCATGCACAGACTGACGGGGAATAATGCCCGGCGCTTTTACCTCAACGCGGCTGCGCTTTTTGGACTTAATCGGACCTTTACCGTCAATCGGGTTGCCCAGACCGTCAACAACGCGGCCCAGCAATTCCTTACCGACAGGAACGTCCACAATCTCACCCGTACGGCGCACGATGTCGCCTTCTTTAATGTCGCGGTCATCGCCGAAAATAACGATACCGACATTGTCAGCTTCCAAGTTCAGCGCCATACCTTTAATGCCGCCGGGGAATTCAACCATCTCACCAGCCTGCACATTGTCCAGACCGTAAACGCGGGCCACACCGTCACCAACGGAGAGCACGGTACCGATTTCAGCGACATCTGCCTGCGCGCCGAATTCCGCGATTTGTTTCTTCAGAATTTCTGAGATTTCTGCTGCTTTGATTTCCATTTTATTTAGCCTCTTTCAGGTTCATTAAATTTTCATTGGATTGTTTGCTCATAGCTGCCTGCAAGCGTTCCAGCTTACGGGCAACGGAATCATCGATCATCTGGGAGCCGACTGTGACAATCATGCCGCCGAGAATGCTGGGCTCTACGCGCACATCAAGCAACACATCAGAGCCAACGGTTTTGGCAATCGCCGCTTCGAGCGATTTTTTCTGGGCCGCGCTCATATCCTGCGCCACTTGTACGGTCACTGAAATTTCGCCGCGGCGCTTGGACAGCTCAGCCGAAAAGGCTTTGATAATAGCTTCCAGAGCGTTCACACGCCCGTTTTGCGCCAGCACGCCCAAGAAGTTCTTTGTCAGATCAGAAAATTTAGCTTTGTTTGCCAAGGCCAGAAGCGCTTTTGCTTGCTGCGCACTGCCCGCCAGCGGGGAACGAATCATAACGGACAGATCGGCGGAGCTTTCAATCATTGAAGACAGCTCGTTTAAATCTTTCTCAACGGCCTTGACCGCTTTTGCCTGTTCCGCAAGCTCAATAAGGGCTACGGCATATCGCGACGCGACGGTGGAAGATGCTTTCACAGCAGATGTCACACTCTTTTCCTTTACGCTTCAATTCGAACAAATTCTTACGTTGGCCGAGGATTTAGCACAGCTTTCCGGCCATGACAAGTGTATAAGGACGCTAATTTAAGCCAAAATTCATAAAAAAATTTAGGGCGCTTGCTGGGGGTTGTGATTTGGATTAAGACATAGGGAATGATTCAGAAGACGAGCACCGTTTTTTTCCTGTTTTTTATCATCATTTTGGAAGGCTATGTCGTCCTTTCAACGGAGCTTTTGGCCATTCGCCAATCTATCCCCTTCACGGGCAGCGGCACCGAAACCGTTTCGGTGATTATTGCCGCCGTTTTAATGCCGCTGGCCCTTGGCTATCATGCGGGGGGAAGTTTCAAGCCACGCGCGGGCTTTGGCGTGCGTAAAAAGCTGATTTTAAACATCCTGATTGCGATGGTGTTTCTCATTCCCGGCCTGTCCTACATCATTATTTCCGACCTTTATAATGCGAGTATCGAACACGGGCTCAAGCACCGTTTGATCCATGTGACGCTGTATTCGCTGCTGTTTATCGTCACGCCGGTTTATTTGTTGGGCCAGACCATCCCGCTGATCAGCAATTATTTCGGCAAAGAAAAGCTTTCACGCATTACCGGGCGGATTTTGTTCTTCTCCACCATCGGATCGTTTCTGGGTGCGACGCTTTCGACGCTGGTTCTGATGTCGCATCTGGGCGTGGATGTGACGGTGGGGCTGAATTTCATTATTCTGACCGCGCTGGTGGTCTTGCTGAGCAAGGATAAATTCTCACATGTGGTCAAGGTCGCGCTGTTTTTGGGCTTGGTCGGGGTGGTGCTTAATTCCGGCTGGCTGACGCGCAAGGCCGGCATAATCCAGAGCAATCAATACAACACGATCGCGGTGCTGAATAAAAACGGGCAGCGCCACTTGCTGCTCAATAACAGCTATTCCTCGATGTATTCGGATACAGGGCGCAAATATACCTATCTGGAGATGGCGGAGAAGCTGGCGCTGGACGATCTGTGGAATGCGCACCCGCCCAAAGACGTGCTGGTGATCGGCGCGGGCGCGTTCACCTTCGGTCATGAGGATGAGATCAACCATTACGACTATGTCGATATTGATAAGAACCTCAAAGAGGTCGCGGAAGATTACATTCTCAAAGAGAAGATCAAGGAGAATAAAAGCTTCTACCCCATGCCTGCGCGCGCCTTTCTGGCGCAGACCGATAAGAAATATGATGTGGTGTTTCTGGATACCTATAGCGGGCGCTTAACCCTGCCCGAGCATTTGATCACGCTCGATTTCTTTCAAGAGATTAAGGCGCATTTGAAGGATGATGCGGTGCTGATTACCAATTTTGTCGGCTCGCCCAACTTCCTCGACCCGTTCAGCCGCACGCTGGATAACACGATGCGCGCCGCGTTTCCGTACGTGAACCGCCATGTCGGGCATGACTTATATGAACCGTGGAACCGCGATGAAGAAAAAATCCGCAATATCATGTATATCTACCGCCACCAAAGCGGGCTGGAAGAGCCCTCTATCTATACCGATAACAAGAACCGGGCGTTTCTGGATAAGCCCTAATACCAGCTCCACTCAAACAGGCCGAAGCCCTCGATGCCCAGCAAATAAGCCGCCAGCCTGAATACAAGCAGGTGCGCGACATATATTTCGAGCGTACGCCGCCCGCCAAATTGAATGAGCGCGGTGAGCGGACGCGGCCAAGATTTTGTCAGCGCCGGATAAGTCGCGGATTTAAACCCATAGAGTGCGGTAAAGATAATGGCCGTTCCCGCCGCGACAAAAACGCTCTGCGCCGTATCAAACTCATAACCAATAATGTTCATGAAAGCATAGCTGGCGGCGGTAAAACCGATAAAACCCAGCGCCGCCGTGCGTGAAACAGCGCGGCATTTCTCCGGCTGGCGGCGCAGGAAGCCATAAAGCGGAATGGTCAGGCAAAATAGCCCGTATTCAACCGGCAAATGACTGGGGATGAGTAAAAGAGTAATGACGCCCAGCGCGATCAACATCGACTCCAACCCCGAAAAAACATACGCGGCGGCGCGGTCCAAAACCGGGCGCACCAGCGCCATGCCCACCAGAATGGTCAGCGGGAAAATATGCGGCGCGACAAGAAGACTGGTCAGGGTCAAGATAAGCGCCCCACCCCACAGACGCGCCGGAACATCGCGCGTCATCGCATACCCGATGAGAAACAACCAGATCGGCGCGCTCATGCGGCCCACCGCGCGCCACCACATCGCCTCGGGATAAAAATAAATCCCGATATGATCGATAATCATCAACACAACCGCGAGGGTCTTGAGCAGATCGTAGGAGGTAATGTCTTTGGGAAGCGCCTTGGTCATGGATTCACTATTGATGATTCTGAAAATAAAAACTAGACAAATCAAAATCGTTTGCGTTATGAAAATGAATGACTTTATACAGAGCCAATGACAGACTGCCCGAAGATGAAACCATCTTGCTGGTCAAAGACCCGGAAGAGTTCAAGCTTTTCCGCGAGCGCGGGAATTTAGGCATTCGCGGCATTGTTTATGATGTCGCCGTTTCTGACACTTTGAGAAATTCTCTGATTGAGTTCGCAAAAATCGTTCTGGCCAAATACAAGAACGACCCTCAATCACTGAGCGCGTTAATGACCAAACAAAGATACGACAAAGTGCGCTTCATCAAAGACACATCCCCGCCGACGGATTTGGAGATACGAATGGATGTTGATACGCCGCAAGTGGTTTTTGAAAAGACATTCAAAGAGTATGCCAGCCCGAAAGACTTTAAAGGTATTACAGAGCTTTATAATACGTTAGCGCTTCTTAAAACATGCCGGACAAATGCGGTAAACCCGGATTACACAAAACAAATGTGGCTCAAGATTAACTCCTTCTATCCGCGCCACTACCACCGTCATGAGCCTTTTTTAACCATGTCTTTTAACCAACCCGGCACAGAATTTAAAAATGCGGATGAGACAAAATCGATTGTAACACCGATCAACCGCGCTCTGATCATTGATATGGCCGTTCACCACAGAGCATCGCAGATTTCAGATAGCGATCAGAAAGACTCTCCGCGCATTGGCTGTATGTTATAAAAAGCTCTGCGGATCAATGTCGATATAGACGCGCACGTTCGATGGAATTTTATGTGCGCCGATCCACCCCTCAATTGTTTTTTGGATATTCACGCTTTTGTCCGCGCGCACCAAAAGTCGGTAGCGGTAGCGCCCGCGCAAGCGCGCAAGCGGCGCAGGCGCAGGACCGAGCGTTTGAATGGTCGGCCCCTGCGGCGCAGTTTTGCCCAGCGCCTTAGCAACCTCAATCACCTCGAACTCTTCACGGCCCGCAATGATGATGCCTGCCAGACGGCTATAGGGCGGCATATGGGCTTGTTCGCGCTCATGGGCTTCAGCCTCTAAAAAGGCATCGCGCGCACCATGCGCGAGCGCCTTCATAATGCGGTGATCGGGCATAAAGGTTTGCAAATAGACATGCCCGGTCTTTTCCGCGCGCCCGGCGCGGCCCGCAACCTGATGGAGGAGCTGATAGGTGCGCTCCGCCGCGCGCAGCTCCCCGCCCGTTAGTCCTAAGTCCGCATCAATGACCCCGACGCAGGTCAGGTTCGGAAAGTGATGGCCCTTGGCGACAATCTGCGTGCCGATGATGATATCGACCTTGCCCTCGCGCACCTGATCAAGCATTGCGCGCAGCGTGTCATTATCCTCGGCCGTATCGCTGGCCAGCACCATAATGCGCGCATCGGGGAAATAGCTTTTCGCCTCCTCATAGATACGCTCCACCCCCGGACCGCAGGCGGCCAGTGAGTCCTTGTCATCGCATTCCGGGCAATTAAGCGGGCGGCGCATATGAAAGCCGCAATGGTGGCATTGAAGGTTCGCCCCGCCCTTATGCTCCACCAGCCACGCGGTGCAGCGCGGACATTCGCAGCGATGCCCGCAGGTGCGGCACAAAGTCAGCGGCGCATAGCCGCGGCGGTTGAGAAACAGCAAAACCTGTTCCCCCCTGCGCACCGTTTCAATGACGGCCTTTTTCAGCGTGGGGGAGATGAAGTGCTGGCGCTCCGGCTTATCGGTGCGCATATCAATAGTTTCAATCTCCGGCAGGCGCGCCCCGCCGAAACGATCGGGCAAATGCAGATGATCATAACGCCCGTTCCATGCGTTATGCATGGTCTCCAGAGAAGGCGTGGCGGAAACCAGCGTGACGGGAATTTCACCCAGATGCGCGCGCACCACCGCCATATCGCGGGCATGATAAATCACGCCGCCATCTTCCTGCTTATAGGCGGGGTCGTGTTCTTCATCGACGACGATATAGCCCAGATCCGCATAGGGCAGAAACAGCGCCGAGCGCGCCCCAACGACGACCTTGGTTTCGCCATTGGCCACCCCGCGCCAGGTTTTGCGGCGCTGCGCGGGCGTTAAATGTGAGTGCCAAAGCGCGGGCGCACAGCCAAAGCGGGATTTAAAGCGCTCCAGAAACGCATTGGAGAGCGCGATTTCAGGAAGAAGGATGAGCGCCTGCTTTCCGGCCTTAAGCGCCTCGGCCACAGCCTCAAAATAAGTTTCGGTCTTCCCCGCCCCGGTCACACCGTCCAGCAGCGCGGCGGCATATTGACCTGCCCGAACCTGATCGCACAGATGATCGGCGGCGATTTGCTGATCCGCAGAAAGATTGGCGCGCGGGCGACTTAGATCGGGTTTTCGGCAGGGCGCGGAGCTGTAAATTTCGACTAGCTCCAACAGGCCCTTATCGGCCATGCCCGTAACAACGCCCGCACTCACGCCCGCGAGCTCGGCAATTTCAGACGGGCGGCGGGCGAGGCCGTCCGATAAAACCTCCAGCACCTTTTTACGTTGCGGGGAGAGGCCCGTGGCGGCGCTCACTTTGGGTTTGTAGGCTTTGATGGGTTTGGGGGGCTCCAGCGCGCTAGGCGCACTCAAAGACATTTTCAAAACCGAGCCTTTAGGCGCGAGCGTATAATCCGCAACCCAGTCGATAAATTTGCGTTGCACAGAGGGCATAGGCGCGAAGTCATAACGCCAGATCATCAATTTGAGTTTTTTCGGATTCACATCGCCGGTCGCGTCCCCCCAGACCACGCCGGTAATATCACGCCCACTCAAGGGGACTGTGACGTAATCGCCCGCCTGAACATCCATGTCATCGGGCACGATATAGTCATACGCCTTGCCCACGGGAAACGGCACAAGCACACGTTTGCATGTGCCCGGAGAGGCCGCCGGAGCCTCCTGATCCTGAAAGAGCGAGCTTTGAGTCATATTTTCATTTTAAACACTCAGCCTGCGGAGTACACTGGCTTTATCCATTTATCACCAAGGAGAGATCACAATGAAATATGTTCTACTCGCGCTGGCCGGCATTCTGGCCCTGACAAGCACCGCCCAAGCCGCCGATACCGTCGAAGGATACTGGCTGACGCAAAATGAACGCGCGGTGGTGAAAATCTCCCCCTGTGCGGATAGCGTTTGCGGCAAAGTCTATTGGATTATCGATGGCGGCTTGCAATATGACGAGCACAATCCGGATGAAGCGATGCGCACACGCCCGATGTGCGGTCTGCAAATTCTGGGCGATTTCGAAAAGGCCGGTGAGAATGCGTGGGATAGCGGCTATATCTACAAGGCCGACGAAGGCGATATGTATGCGGCCAATATCGCGCTTCAGGACGATGGCACGTTGAAGCTGCGCGGTTATATGGGGATTTCCCTGCTGGGTAAAACCCAAGTCTGGAACCGCGTAAACCCATCGGATTACAAGGCCTGCCGCGCCCCGTCTTAAGGCACGGGTTATCGCTCATAAATAATTTGACATATTTATACTATTTCGATAGAGTTTTCCCCTGCTTATTCAGTGGGGGAGGTAAGCCCGAAACAACAATTTGCGAAACAAACAATCGCAAAGGATGTATGACATGGGCAAACCAAAAATCGAAACAAAAGAAATGAGCGTCGTAAGGCTTCATAGCGCGCTGAAAGATTTTAGTTTCTTCGAAAATAACGATCACCTTAAAGATCTGTTTAGTCTATACGCCATGCGCGTCGCAAAAACAGAGTTTTTAAGAAGTGGAAAAGCAACAGAAATTCTGACTGAGGCCTGTCAGCGCTTATTATCCGATCTTGGTTGCGAAGGGCAAAAGCTGCAAGCTGCAACGGAGATGTTAACGCCTAAAATTATAACAGCCTTTAACGCCACACTCAGCAGCACCAAATTTACGTCTACCCAGCAAAAAGCCGAAAAATATTATCTTCATGTTATGCGCCTTAAAGTTCCGAACTTGAACCTTCTGGCTAAAGAAAAACAAGCTTTCATCGAAAAGCACTTGCCAAATATTGGATTGTAAACGCAGATGTTGAGACTATTCACCCTCAAGACTATCTTTAATCGAAAAGTCAAATTAGGCCCAATCACCGCGCAAGATGTGCATGCGGCCATTCCCCATTGCCGCTTGTTTAAAGATGCATCCATGTACACAAAAGAGCTGTTCAAACAGCACTTAATAAAAAACATTACCACCTTCGATATGACGGAAGATGAATTTGAATCCGTTCTGCAAAAAACCTGCATGGCCTTTTTTAAAGAGATTGGATGCCCGGAGCAGTATCTAGAGAAAGCGGCGCAAGAATATGCGCCTAAAATCCTGGCCCATCTCTACGAGATTAAAGACAAGATGTTTGGCGTGAGCAAAGAGATGCATGCAAACGCCTATTTTTACTATGACATCGAAAGAGATATGCGGGTCTCGAAAAAGATTGAACATCAAGGGCGCTTTGAACAAGACAAAGAAAACTTCTTTGAGAACATTGTTTTGGGAAAGCTTGCCCACCCTTAACAAACTCCCCTCTTGAAATGAAACCTTAGAGTGCGTACCTATGATGTGACCAAACACACTTAGGAGTATATGCGCTTATGAAATTCTTTGTAGACACCGCCGATATTGACGAAATTAAAGAGCTGGCCGCGACGGGCCTGCTGGACGGGGTAACAACCAACCCGTCACTGATTGCCAAATCGGGCAAAGAATTCATTCCGCTGATCAAAGAGATTTGCGATGTGGTTGATGGGCCCGTGAGCGCCGAAGTCGCCGCCACCGATTACGCCACCATGCGCAAAGAAGCCGAGGTGCTGCGCAAAATCGCCGACCATGTGGCGGTGAAAGTGCCGCTCACCCCCGACGGTTTGAAAGTGTGTAAGGAGCTGTCTGATGAGGGCACAATGGTCAATGTCACGCTGTGTTTCTCGCCTGCTCAAGCCCTGCTCGCGGCCAAAGCGGGCGCGGCGTTTATTTCACCGTTTGTCGGGCGTTTGGATGACATCTCCAGCGACGGACTGAGCCTGATCGGGGATATTGTCACCATCTATGATAATTATCCTGACTTCCATACCGAGGTTCTGGTCGCCAGCGTGCGCAGCCCCATGCATATCGTCGAGAGCGCAAAAATGGGCGCCGATGTGATGACCGGCCCGGCCAGCGTGATCAAGCAGCTCTATAATCACCCGCTGACCGATAAAGGCCTCGCCGCCTTTGTCGAAGACTGGAAAAAAACGGGACAGAGTATTTTATAAACTTAGTGTTTCTGGAGAAACATGAACGACTTGCCCGGGATTGTGCTCCGCTTTTAATGGCATCCCCCAAGCTTTAGCCAAAACACTAAGGCGGCGCTTTGTGTCGTTCAAATCATCGCCTAGAGTAGGTTCATAATTCAGCTCTTGATCAATGACAGGGATATCGTATAAATCAAATAAAGATTTCACACCTGTCAAAGCATCGCGATCAATAAATAGAAATCGTTTATTATCAAGATCAAACCAACCAATCGTTTTGGGGTAAATATTCTTTTCCGTCTGACTTCTTTTTTCGTTAGATAGATCGAACACAGCCTCTCTCATGCCTGTATATTTTAAGCACTGAACCTTCGGCTCTTCTGACAGCTGATCTTTTAAAAATTCTATTGTGTTATCAACTGACTGCATATCGATAGCAGAAAGAGCATAAATTGTTCGGCCATGATCACCAGAATCATAATGAATTTCACACAAGCCCGGTTCGTTCCTAAGAGAGGCAAATTCTCTTACAGCCTTAAATATGTGGTCTCCTTCAAACTCAGCTTGCCCCATAAGTTCAAATCTAAAAAGCTCTGCAAAGGCTTCTGCAAGAGGTTCGGGCATATCTATCGCAACATCTGCGATGGTCTTCGCTTTGCTTGACGAGGGCTCTAGGAGCACCTGAAGCTTTGGGTGTTTCTCACGCATAAATTTTATGATCCTAATATTAAAAAAAAGGATGATAAGAGATTTAAATTGTTATGTCAATATTTTTACCTGCAGCCTGATCTCGCTGCCTTTGTTGAAGACTGGAAAAAAACGGGACAGAGTATTCTTTAAAATTACGGCCTGTGATAGAATCAGGGAATGTCTGAAGTTCTCACCAAAGAAAAAGCTGCAACCGTGACCCCCGACGATATTATCGCCTTCCTGAAGGACAATCCGAATTTCATCAATGATCATCCAGAGGCTGCCGCGCTGTTGCTGCCACCCAAGAAGCGCCCGAAGAAGGGCGAGGTGGCCGATTTCCAGTCTTATATGATTGAGCGCCTGAAAGAGGACAAAGAAAAGGTCATGAGCACCACCAAAGAATTGGTGGAGACAAGCCGCGCCAACATGACCAACCAGCAACGCGTGCATACCGCCGTTTTGCGCATGTTAGAAGCCGCGCGCTTTGATGATTTTATTCAAGCGATCACGATGGATCTGGCCAGCCTGCTGGATGTTGATATTGCCGTGTTTTTGGTGGAGGCCGATGGCAACAACATTCCGCATATCAGCACATCGGGCATCCGCGTCATTCCCGAAGGCACGGTTGATAAATGGATGGGGAGTAAGCCCGTCTTGCTGCAGGATAATATAGCCGGGATCGAGCCGATTTACGGCGGCGGCGCGACGCTGGTGAAGTCGCAAATTCTGCTGCGCATTGATATCGCCAGCAACACCCCGCCTGCCATTCTCGCCTTTGGCAGCCGCGATGCGGACATGTTCCAAGAGGGACAGGCCACCGACCAAATCCTGTTCATGGCCGGCGTGGTCGAGCGCTGTTTCCGCCGCTGGCTGGAGCTGCCGGCATAGCCATGATCAAGCAAGAGACATTCGCCCTGTGTGCCGCCGATCTGGCGCAGCGCCTGCGCGAATGGCAGGATTATCTGCAATACGAAAAGCAGGTCTCGCGCCACACGCTGCGGGCCTATAGCGCCGATGTGACGCATTTTATCACCTTCCTGAACAATCACTACGGCCAGTCGCCGGGGCTGAATGATCTCTCGAATGTGAATATCCGCGACTTCCGTGCATGGCTCTCGCGCAAAGCCGCCGAAGGGGTTGGCAATGCCAGCCGCGCGCGGTCGCTGTCCGGCGTTAAGAGCCTGCTGAGCTGGCTGGACAAACAGGGCATCATGCATAATTCAGCGATAAGCGTGCTGCAAACGCCAAAGCTGCCGCATAAGCTGCCGCGCCCGCTGCTGGAGGGGCAAGCGAAAGATGTGCTGGCCAATGCGGGCCTGCTCGCCAAGACAGATTGGATCGGCGCGCGCAACAGTGCACTGTTCACCCTTCTATATGGCTGCGGCTTGCGGATTGATGAAGCGCTGCAACTCAACATGACTGATAAGCCGCGCGATGGCGCACTGCGGGTTCTGGGGAAAGGCAGCAAGGAACGCCTCGTGCCCGTAATCGCGTTGGTTGAAACGACGCTGGAGCATTATCTGGAGCTGCTGCCCTTTGCCAAGGAAAAGGACAGCCCCCTGTTTCGCGGCACACGCGGCGGACGGCTCAATCAGGGCGTAGCGCAAAAGGCGATGCGCGAGCTGCGCAAGACGCTGGGCCTGCCAGGGAACGCCACGCCGCATGCGCTGCGCCACAGCTTTGCCACACATTTGCTGCAAAATGGTGCGAACTTGCGGGAAATTCAGGACTTACTCGGCCATGCCAGCCTGTCGACCACCCAGCGCTATACTGAGATTAATGCGGAAGAGATGCTGAAAATCTATAAAGCCGCGCACCCGCGGGCTTAGGAAACGTTAAAGAATTTAATTCAGTCTGAGTTCGTTTTCCATGTTCAGTAGATGATCAGGAACCTCTACATAGCCATCAACCTCACGGATACGATATGCGCTTTGTTGTATATGATAATATTGAACAGGAACACATCCCTTGGAAAATGCTGCGCGCAAATCGTTGCAGACATTTTCAAGCAACCGAACAGAAACTCCGCGTGCTCTTAGGCTTATATTCGGGTTTTTGCCCACATCTTCGTAGTAACCAAGAACCTCTTTGAACCGATCAAGCGGCGCGGCAAGAAAAACATTCCTCAGCATAAGACAACACACACACACAGTATTCGTATTTTGCTCCCCAGCGCATTGCTTTAAAGCAATGTTATAAATATCTTCAGCATACGGTTCATAAGACAAATCTGCATCTGCCATAAAATTGGCTAAACCCCACATATTCTGCCACGCAGCGCTCTCATCGCCCTCAAGCGCCTTTTTCAAAAACTTTTCAGCCTGTTCCTTGGCGCGTGCCTGCGGATCACTCATCCGCCAGAAGATGTTTTTCAGAAAATTTTTCAACACCAAAAACTCCCGAAGATATTTGATCTGACCGAAAGCACATTAAAACACCCCGCAAAAATATGTCAATTAAAAATCCAGATCAAAACCGCGCACCCGCGGGCTTAAAATGCAAAAATATTTTGCATAATAAATATTTTCTTGGTATTATTTTTTAATTTCATAAAAAGCCGCTTAACGGTTTGTTAAGAAACGCTATGCTTATATAAGAGCCTTTCGATATAGATAAAGGCCGCCAAAGATATAAGTCATAGCGCCAATAGGGAGTAAAAAATGAGCACAGACGTCGCCACAGAATCTGCAACAGCAAACATCACACAAATGGAAATTCACAACGAAACCGTTTTTGCCGCCTACCGCGACGCCGTTCTTCACCAATGTGAAACAAACCCAACAATGGCCGGATTGACCGCCAAAATCTTTAAGCAGCTTGCGCAGTCCAAGACACATAATTGGGCTAGCATTGAAGAGGCGATTCAGGCCGTTGCGCAAAAATTGCCCGTTGCACAAGCTCGTGACCCCTATCAAAGCGCGCTCAATGCCCTGTTTGAAAAGAACTTCAAGACAGCGATTCTTTCCGATTTTGCCAAGGACGCATTCAATATCGCCAGAGAACAAGGGCTGAATAGCGAGTTTTTGGTGGCCCTATACTCACACCTAACCTCCGAACTCGTCTACAACCAAAATCAGGGAATAGAACCACACACAGGTCTGGAGAAAAGCCTTGAGAGCTTCTTTAACGGCAAGGCTACGGGCACGCCCGAACCTGTAAGGCAACAGGTTTCACAGGCCGTGCTGGAGAATTACGAAACACGTTTCCCCGCGCAGCAGTTGAGCGCGCAGCTATAACGACCTTTTAGATATAAACTAGATATGCAAAGCGCGCTTGTGCACAGCAAGCGCCGCTTCTTTGACGACCTCGGTTAAGGTTGGGTGTGCGTGACAGGTGCGGGCAATGTCTTCCGCCGTACCTTCAAATTCCATGACGGAAACAACTTCCTGAATAAGATCACCGGCATTGGGCCCTAAAATATGCGCACCCAGAACGCGGTCTGTCTTCGCGCAGGCGAGAATTTTCACAAACCCGTCAGTCATGCCCATCGCGCGCGCGCGTCCATTCGCCATGAAGGGGAATTTACCGGTATTGTATTCGGTGCCCTCTTCCTTGAGCTGCGCTTCGGTCTTGCCGACATTGGCCACCTCCGGCCATGTATAGACCACGCCAGGGATCAGGTTGTAGTCGATATGTCCGCTTTCACCCGCGAGCAATTCAGCCAGAATTACGCCCTCATCTTCCGCCTTATGCGCGAGCATCGGGCCAGCAATCACATCACCGATGGCATAAATGCCTTCGACATTGGTTTCGAAGAATTGGTCAGTTTTGATACGGCCGCGCTCATCAAGCGCCACACCGACCTTGTCCAAACCAAGACCTTCGGTGTAAGGCTTACGCCCCACCGCCATCAGAACGATATCGGCAGACAGCTTTTCCTCCGCGCCGCCCGCGGCAGGTTCAACGGTCAGATCAACGCCCTTAGAGCCGGCCTTCGCGCTTGTCACCTTGCTGGCGGTTTTGAATGTGATGCCCTGGCGCTTGAAGATTTTCTGCGCCTCTTTGCGCACTTCATCATCCATACCGGGCAGAATTTGATCCAGATATTCAATCACGGTCACGTCCGCGCCCAGACGGCTCCAGACACAGCCGAGTTCAAGCCCGATCACGCCGCCGCCAATCACAACCATGCTGCCGGGCACCTTGTCCAACTCCAACGCGCCGGTTGAGGAAACGATTTTTGTCTCATCAATTTCAATACCGGGCAGAGAAATCACATCCGAGCCTGTAGCGATGATGATGCTGTCGGCCTCGTAAGTATCGCTGCCGACCTTCACCTTACCAGCCGCAACAATCTCGCCCGTGCCCTTCAGGTGGTCGATTTTGTTTTTCTTCATCAGAAACTCAACGCCCTTGGTGTTGGCCTCAACCACGCCGTCTTTGAACTTCATCATATTTTTAAGGTTCAGCTTCGGCTTGGTTTCAATGCCCATGCCTTCGAAATGATGCTCGGCCTCTTCATATTTCTCAGACGCGCTCAAAAGAGCCTTCGACGGTATGCAGCCGATATTCAGACACGTCCCGCCCAGCGTTTCGCGCTTTTCCACGATCGCGGTTTTCATACCCAGCTGCGCACAGCGAATGGCACATACATACCCGCCGGGGCCTGATCCGATAACGATGACATCATATTTCTTGGACATAGGATTCTTCTCTGTTTTGTTCGTTTATATTGCTCTAAACTGGTCCTTAACCTACTAGAAAAGTTTTTAATTACAAGCCCTATATCTATGTCGTATTCACCTTATGATCTCATGCAGATGGCCGTCGATATCGTCAATGACAGCCCGCACCCCACCAACAAAATCGCCGCGACGATTTCCGGCGCAGGGCCGGACGGTGCGCCTTACGCGCTGGCGCGCACAAATGGCTGGCCTGCGCCGATTGCTGAAAAAATAGGCATGGATACGGATATCGGCAATTCCAGCGGCACGGTTCATGCCGAGACCGCCTGCATTCTGGATGCCCCAAAAACCAAGGCGGCCAAGATTTTCATCACCGACCCGCCCTGCCCAAACTGCGTAAAGAATATCGCCGAGGCGGGGATTAAGGATATTTATATCGACCATAAGGGTTTTGATAAGGATTGGGCCAAACGGCGCGGCGATACATTCGAGAGCATGGCTCTGCGCATGTGTGAGCGCTCCGGCATCGAAGTCTATGAGATTTGGCGCAAGGAACAGCGCGTTGAGCCGATTTTGGAGATCTTCAAAGGCTATAGCCCGCCATTGGAAAAGCCCGCGCGGGCAGTTGCTTGCGCGCCGGAGGCGTATGAGGAGGACCTTATCGCCAAAGCGCATAAATTCTACGCGAGCGAGCCGTTTGCGCTGGCCATCGCGCATAATCATGACGGCGAGAGCATCATGATCTCCGCCGAGCCGCACCTTGTGATCGGCTATACCAGCGAAACCGATACGCACGAGGACGGTAAATACAGCTTCGCGCTGGAGCCGGTGAACCGCCTTCTGATGACGGCGGCGCGTAAAGGACTCACGATTGATCCAGCTTACCTGTATTCCAGCCGCGTGCCCTCCTCGCGGGAGCTGGTGAACATGATCGGCGCAGGATTAAACCAGATTTCAATCGGCGATACGCAAAGCGCGCGGGACGAATTTGGCCCACGCGCTCTGAAACAATTGGTTGATGCCGGAATTTTAAATATCCAGAACTAAACGTGCGGGGTCTTCGAGCGCTTCTTTAATGCGCACCAAAGAGGTCACAGCTTCGCGGCCATCGATAATGCGGTGATCGTAAGACAGCGCCAGATACATCATCGGGCGGGCCTTGATCTCGCCATTGGGCATCACCACCGGACGCTGCACAATATTGTGCATACCAAGGATCGCCGATTGCGGTGTGTTCAGGATTGGCGTTGAGAGCATAGAGCCGAAGATACCGCCATTGGTGATGGTAAATGTTCCGCCGGTCATCTCATCAATGCCCAGCTTTCCGTCACGCGCGCGGGTTCCCAGATCAACGATCTTGCCTTCGATCTGCGCCATATTCATGGAGTCCGCATCGCGTATCACAGGCACGACCAGACCTTGCGGCGTGGACACGGCAACGCCGATATCATAGTAATTTTTGTAGATGATATCATCGCCGGAAATCTCGGCATTCACAGCCGGGAATTCTTTCAGCGACTGAATCGCTGCCTTCACAAAGAAGCTCATAAAGCCAAGCTTAATACCGTGCTTCTTCACGAACTGATCTTGATATTGCTTGCGCAAATCCATCACCGCGCTCATATCCACTTCGTTGAAGGTGGTCAGCATCGCGGCGGTGTTTTGCGCCTCTTTCAAGCGCGCAGCGATAACTTTACGCAGCTTGGTCATTTTCACGCGCTCTTCACGCGGGCCAATCTCACGCGGCTTTGCGGGCGCAGCGGCCGGAGCCGGAGCGGACGCAGGCGCGGATGAACCGCCCTTATTAGAATCGATGAATTTTTGCACATCTTCCTTGGTCAGGCGATCGCCGCTGGCGGGCACAGAGGCCGCATCCAGATTGTTGTCAGAAAGCATCTTGCGAACCGCAGGAGAAGTTTTCGCCGCGCCTTCGCTTTTCTCAGCCGGCGCAGGAGCCGTTTCGCCTTTTGGCTCTTCTTTCTTAGGCTCTTCCTTTTTCGCGGCGGCGGGCGCTGTATCATTTGCAACCGCGCCTTCTTCCAATTCACCCAAAATGGCATCAACTTCGACGTTCTCGCCCTCGCCCACGATGATTTTTGTAATCACGCCATCGGCGGGTGCGTTCACTTCCAAGGTAACCTTATCGGTTTCCAGCTCAACAATCGGCTCATCAGCTTTTACGGCTTCGCCTTCTTTTTTCAGCCATTGCGCAACAGTGGCTTCGCTTACAGACTCACCCAGAACAGGAACTTTGATTTGTGCCATTTTTTAATCTCGTTTGGTTTTGTTTAAAAATCGGTAGAATTTAAATACGCTTAAAATGGGGGCAAGGCAAGAGGCTGGGCGCTTAAAAGTGCGACCAGCCGGTATGTTTTATAGGCAGTGTTTCGCCGCTCTCGTCCATGATGCTCACGCCCTGCCCTTGGGTAAATTCACCGATCACGATTGCGCCGGGAAAATGCGCAGCATCCTGGGGTGTGCAGGCCAGCAGGAGCTCGTAATCATCGCCGCCGCTCAGCAGCTCTTGCGCGCTGACGCGGCCCTCCTCAATCAATTTATAGCCCGATTTTGAAAAGAGACCCGCGCTCATTTGCACTTGCGCCCCGCAGCCAGAGGCGGCGCATATATGCCCCAGATCGGCGATCAAGCCATCTGAAATATCAATCGCGGCATGCGCATACGCCTGTATCGGCGCGGATAAATCCAGCCTTGGCGTGGGCTTTAAGTAGGCGCGCACGACATTGGCGTTGAAGCAATTATCCAGCTCTCCGCGCAGGGCCTTCAGGCCGATATAGGCATCCCCCACCGGGCCGGTGAGCAGGATGACATCGCCGGGTTTTGCACCGGCGCGTTTGACCGCGCCGCCCGCGGGCACGATTCCCATCGCGGTGATTGTGATTGAGAGCGCTCCATTGATCGAGGTCGTGTCCCCACCTGAACAAAAGATGCCGAATTCCTGCTGATCGGCCAGCAGCGCGTCTGTGAAGTTTTTCAGCCACTTGTCACCATCGTCATTCCGACTGAAACGAAGTGGAGCGGAGGAATCTTTATTTTTAAGATCCCTCGACTGCGCTCGGGATGACGAGGAAAAAAATTTTTCAGGAAAGACCATCGCGAGCTGGTAACAATAGGGCTGCGCCCCCATGGCGGCGAGATCAGACAGGTTTTGCCGCAGTACTTTATGCGCGATATCGGCAGGGCTGGCCTCCACCAGAAAATGCGTGCCCGCATTGGCTGTGTCGGTGCTGACCACCAATTGATGGCCGGGCGGTATATCCAAAATTGCTGCATCATCTTTGAGGCCGAGCGCCTCCGCGCGCGTCTCCGTCAACCGCGCAAAATATTTCTCGATGATCTCGAACTCGCCCTTACTCATCGCCTGCCCCGCGTTTGTAAAAATGATTGAGCGGGCCAGCGCCGTGGCCGACATCCAGCTCATGCGCATGCTGCAACGCGCCTGTGACATAGGCTTTAGCGGCACGCGCGGCCTCAAGCGGGGCAAGACCTTGCGCGAGATAAACCGCCAGAGCGCTCGCGAGCGTGCAGCCCGTTCCATGCGTATTTTTGGTTTCGATGCGCGGCTGCGAGAGCGCTGTGGTGGCCGCGCCGTCGATAAAAATATCCACCGCCTCCGCGCCATCCGCATGCCCGCCTTTCAGCAATACGGATTTTACATCCAGTTCTTCCATCAAGGCCGCAGCAAACCCATTCACATCACCATCATAAGGCGGGCCGAGCAGCACACGCGCTTCGGGCAGATTGGGCGTAATGATTGTAGCCAGCGGCACAAGATATTCTTTAAGCGCGGCAATTGTTTCATCGCTGCACAGGCGGTCGCCACTGGTTGAAATCATCACCGGGTCGAGGACAATATGCTGCGGTTTATAGCGCTGCAATGCCGCAGCAATTTCGGTGATCGATTGAGGACAGGCGAGCATGCCGATCTTCACCGCATCAATGCGTATATCTTCAAACACGGCTTTCAGCTGCGCGGCAATGATATCCGGCGGGATGGGATGAACGCCTGCAACCTCTTTCGTATTTTGCGCGGTCACGGCGGTGATAACAGACAGCCCGTATTCGCCCAGCGCGGCGATGGTTTTCAGGTCGGCCTGAATGCCGGCCCCGCCCCCTGAATCCGATCCGGCGATGGTGAGAATATTTTTAATCATGCAGCCTGCTTTTCTTTATGGCGACGGGCAATGTCTGCGAAGGCGCGCGCGGCCTGTTCGGGGTCATCCGCCGCGCCAATACCGCGCATTATTGCAACGCCCGCCGCGCCCGTTTCAAACACGTACGGGGCACTCTCAGGCGTGATGCCACCAATGCCCACAACAGGCACGGATGATTTTTGGACAAAATCGGCCAAACGATTGATTCCCATGACAGGTTTACCCTTGTCTGTCAGGGTCGGATAGACCGGGCCGGTGCCGCAATAGGCGATAATTTCAGGATTGATGGCCGCAAAATGCGCATCCGTGAAGGCTGTAATGCCGATGATTTTACCAGGCTCTAAAATTGCGCGGGCCTGCTGCGCACTCATATCCCCTTGTCCAATATGAACCCCATCCGCATCGATCTGCGCGGCCAGTTCAACATGGTCGTTGATCAGGCATGGAATATTGGCGGCGCGGCACATATCTAAAACGGCGCGCGCTTCTTCCAGACACTGTTCAGAGGATTGGTCTTTATTGCGATACTGAACCAAGGCCACGCCGCCGCGCAGCGCCGCGCGCACAACATCAACCACATCACGCCCGCCGCACGCCGACGGATCAGCAACGAAGTAAACAGATAAATCGGGTTTTATTTTCATATTAATTGACAATTGCGATTTAACAGTGATAAAAAGCGTTTCCAAAGAAACATTAAATTCAAAGAGGCCGAAAATGGTACATAAAGCACTGGGGCATATTATTCCAACAAACTCAACAAATCACGTATTATTGATTCGACCTCATTACTTCTTTTCTAATCCACAAACTGCAACCACAAACTCTTTTCAGCAAACGTTTGGCAAAGCCTCCAACGCCAAAAAAATCCATGAAGAAGCCATGCTGGAATTCGATAATATAGTCAAAACCCTAAACGACAATGGGATTACAGTAAGTGTTATTAATGGACCAGAAGGCTCTCCTGATGCTGTGTTTCCTAATAATGTTTTTTCTACTCACAGCGAAGGGATTACTGTCTTATATCCGATGAACGCAGAGAATAGACAGGCTGAACTAACCGAAACACTTAAAAACTATCTGCAACATAACTACCAGACCGTTAAAAATTACCGCGCAGAACGAGACAAAGGTGAAAGACTTGAAGGTACAGGAAGTCTGGTTCTTGATCGTCTAAATAAAGTTGCTTATGCGGTTTTGTCACCGAGAACAACACCAAAGATGCTGGAAAAATGGGGGAATGAAATGGACTACAGTATCGTCCCCTTTCACGCGCTAGACGATGCAGGCGAAGATATTTATCACACCAATGTTGTTATGTTCGTTGGAACAAAGGTTGCCGCAGTTTGCTTTGATGCCATACCAAACGCGGACGAAAAAGCAATGGTCCGTAAAAATCTCGAAGAAAACGGCATTGAGGTCGTTGACCTTACCCAAGACCAACTCAATAACTTCTGTGGCAACGCGATAGAGATTCAAACCAACGAAAAAGAGGGTGTTTTATTAATGTCCGACACGGCTTACGAGG
The DNA here is from genome assembly GCA_020442385.1 of Alphaproteobacteria bacterium. GTDB lineage: Bacteria > Pseudomonadota > Alphaproteobacteria > Micavibrionales > Micavibrionaceae > JAGRKE01. Next base: position 61,260 of record JAGRKE010000020.1, read on the forward strand.
CTCTGTCACAGGAACAAAAGAACATATTTGAGAGTTACTACAGCAAAATAATTCACGTCGATATAAACACGATCGAAAGACATGGCGGCGGTTCAGCCCGATGCATGGTTGCCGAAATTTACGGCGATAGACCCAAAATACAGGAAAAAGCGCTTTAAACGCTCAGCGCCTCATCGACCAGTTTGGCTTGTTCGGCCTGGTGGCGGGAGAGCAGACCCGTCGCCGGAGCCGCGGCCGCCGCGCGGCCAACATAGCGTGCCCGGCTCGACTTGGTTTTCACCTGCCCCAGAACCTCTTCAATCAGCGGATCAACAAAGGTCCATGCGCCCTGATTTTTCGGCTCTTCCTGACACCAGATCACTTCTGCGTTTTTAAATTGCGCCAGTTCTTTTGCAAGCTCTTCTGTCGCGAAGGGGTAGAGCTGCTCCAGACGCAGGATATAAATATCCTCGATGCCGCGGTCGCGGCGTTCTTGCAGCAGGTCGTAATAGACCTTACCCGTACACAGCACCACGCGCTTGATCTTGTCCGGCTTGGCCAGAAGCGTTTGATGATCGTCATCCCACAAGAAGCGGTGGAAAGTGCTATCGCCCATGAAGTCCTCAATCTTTGAGGTGGCCAGTTTATGGCGCAGCAAAGATTTCGGCGTCATCATAATCAGAGGCTTGCGGAAATCGCGCACCATCTGACGGCGCAGAATGTGGAAGTAGTTGGCCGGGGTGGTACAGTTCGCCACCTGCCAGTTATCTTCGGCGCAGGCCTGCAAGAAGCGCTCAAAGCGCGCGGAGGAGTGCTCCGGCCCCTGCCCCTCATAGCCGTGCGGCAAGAGCATCACGAGGCCCGACATGCGCAGCCACTTGATCTCACCCGATGAAATGAACTGGTCGATCAGCACCTGCGCGCCATTCACGAAATCCCCGAACTGCGCTTCCCAGAGGGTCAGCGTTTTCGGATCGGCCAGTGAATAGCCGTATTCAAAACCGAGCACGGCGGCTTCGGATAGCGGGCTGTCATGCGCCTCAAAATTGTTGTCATCCCCGGTCAATGTATCGAGCGGGATATATTTATTTTCATTTTCCTGATCGTACCAAATCGCATGACGGTGCGAGAACGTACCCCGCCCGACATCTTGCCCGGACAAGCGCACAGAGAATTTTTCCTGCAGCAAAGAACCGAAGGCGAGCGCCTCCCCGGTGGCCCAGTCGAAACCTTCGCCGCCGTCGAACATTGCTTTTTTCGTATCCAAAACGCGCTGGAGCTTTTTATTCACGGTGAAACCATCGGGCACGGTTGTAAGCGTCTGAGCCAGTTGTTTCATTTCACCATCTGTGATGGCGGTCTTACCCCGGCGCGGGCCCGCTTCGGCGGTTTTCAGACCCGACCACGCACCCTCAAGCATATCGGCGCTGTTGGCCTTAAAGCTGCTGGCGGCCTCGAAAGCCTCTTCGAGAATGTCGTTGAATTTTTGTACAATCGCATCGTCATCCGCTTGCGTGATCACACCTTCCGCGATCAGCTGCTTGGCATATTTGCTGCGCGCGGTTTCTTGGCCTGCGATTTTTTTGTACATCAGCGGCTGCGTGAAGGCAGGCTCATCGCCCTCATTGTGGCCGAAGCGGCGGTAACAGAACATATCAATCACCACATCACGCTGGAACGTCTGACGAAATTCGGTCGCGATGCGCGCCACATGCACTACGGCCTCCGGATCATCGCCATTCACGTGCAAAATAGGCGCGGAGAGCATTTTCGCCACATCCGTACAATACGGGCCGGAGCGGGAAAATTTCGGCATGGTGGTAAAGCCGATCTGGTTGTTGATCACGATATGGATCGTGCCGCCAACGCGGTAGCCCGGCAGTTCGGAAATCATCAGTGTTTCTGCGGTAATGCCCTGCCCGGCGAAAGCCGCATCCCCGTGAAGCAAAAGCGGCAACACGGCTTTGGATTGAATATCTTTACGCTGGCGCTGTTTCGCGCGCACCTTGCCGATTACAACCGGGTTCACAAATTCCAGGTGCGAGGGGTTGGCGGTCAGTGAGAGGTGAATTTCATTGCCATCAAAATCACGATCAGACGAAGTTCCAAGGTGGTATTTCACATCGCCAGAACCCAGCACATCATCAGGCGTGGTCGAGATGCCTTGAAATTCGGCGAAAATCGCGCTGAAGGCTTTGCCCATCACATTGGCAAGCACGTTCAAGCGGCCACGGTGCGCCATACCAATGACGATTTCCTCAAGACCTTCTTGTCCGCCGCGCTTCATGATTTGTTCGATCAGCGGGATTAATGCCTCACCACCATCAACGCCAAAGCGCTTCGTACCTGGATATTTTTTGTGCAGGAATTGCTCAAACGCTTCACCGGCGGTGATGCGCTCAAGAATGGCTTTCTTGCCTTCAACGGAGAAATCGGTTTTGTTGCGCGGCGCTTCAATGCGTTCTTGAATCCAGGCTTTTTCGTCCGGGTCGGTCACGTGCAGATATTCAACACCTATTGTGCCGCAATAGGTTTGCTCCAGCGCGGTAACAATTTCATCGAGCGTTCCATGCTCCATCCCCAGCACGCCGCCAATATAAATTTTGCGGCCCTTATCGGCATCGGTGAAGCCGTAATGAGCGGGATCAAGCTCGGGGTGGTAGGTCTGTTCCTTCATGCCCAGCGGATCAAGATCAGCCATCAAATGACCGCGCGCGCGGAAAGCGCGGATCAGCATCAGGGCCTGAATAGAATCTTTTGTGGCTTGCCGCACATCAACGGCATCAAGGGTGTCGGCTTTATCGGTTTTCTTGGCCGCACCGGGAAAATTTTCAACATTGCTCTCTTGCGGGGTTTTGCCAAAAGCGCGGGAGGATTTGCGGTTTTCATCCGGCGTCCAGCTTGCGCCGCTCAGCTCCTTAAGCAACGAAACTTCATCGTCATTCAAGTCTTTGAAAAAGGCTTGCCAGCTTGGGTCTACGGACGAGGCGTTGCGCAAAAATTCGCCGTATAGATGCGCAATATATTCCGCATTCGCGCTGTCGAATAATGTAAAATTTTGTTTTTCTTGTGCCATTTGCTTGCAAGGCCCGTCAGCCCGCTCCTCTTATGGTATTTTTAGTCGCTTACGATGTAGTCGCTTGGCCGCGAAAGGTCAAGTCAGATTGACCACAATACAACGAAGTTCCGGGGGCTGAAAGGCTTAATATCCATGTAGGACATAGGGGCAGGAAAAGAGAGCCGGAGCATAAGCAATCTTAAGCGTCGCTTCTTCGCTCCGGCCGAGAGGGGTTAGGGTGGGGTTAAAACTTTAAAAATCTAAAACGGCATGTAGGTATCGATGTAATACCAAAGGTCATTTGGAATCTCCGCGTTGATCGCATCTGCTGCGGAAATCACCACCAAAGCCGACATTACGCCTAATACAAACTTACTCATCATACATACTCCCTTTATTACACTTTTGGTCACTGGTTCGTTTTTACCTATGGGGCTACCCATGGGTTTATAGATGCAAGCGGCATGCCAATTATTTTCATAACAAATACAGCGGGTTGAGGGTTCGCAGGCATTAAAAAAGGCGGAAATTTCCGCCTTTTTGAGAGATTTATGAGGAAATTATTTCCTAAGCGGCCATCGCCTTTACGACCGCCTCACCAAGACCCGCAGGGCTTTCGGAAACGACGAACCCGGCAGAGCGCAGAGCTTCCATCTTCGCCGGAGCGGTATCATCCGCGCCGGAAATCAACGCGCCCGCATGGCCCATACGCTTGCCCGGAGGAGCCGTCGCGCCGGCAATAAAGCCCGCGATCGGCTTTTTGGTCTTCAGGTCTTTATAGAACTGCGCCGCTTCGATCTCGGCCGTGCCGCCGATCTCACCGATCATCAGGATCGCTTCGGTTTCGGGATCGTCCATGAACATCTCGATACAATCAATGAAGTTCGTGCCGTTCACCGGGTCGCCGCCAATACCGATGCAGGTTGATTGGCCAAGGCCGACCGCGCCGGTCTGCGCTACCGCTTCGTATGTGAGCGTGCCGGAGCGTGATACGATTCCGACCTTGCCGCGCGTGTGGATGTGGCCGGGCATAATGCCGATCTTGCACTCACCGGGCGTAATCACGCCGGGGCAGTTTGGCCCGATCAGGCGGGATTTGGATTTTTGCAGCTTGGATTTCACCTTCACCATATCCAGAACGGGAATGCCTTCGGTGATACAGATGATCAGCTCAATCTCGGCATCAATCGCCTCAACAATCGCCGCCGCCGCATATGGTGGAGGCACGTAAATCACAGAGGCGTTGCAGTCCGTTTTGTCCTTGGCTTCGGCCACCGTATCGAAGACAGGAAGACCCAGATGCTCTTGCCCGCCTTTCTTAGGTGTCACACCGCCAACCATTTTCGTACCGTAAGCAATTGCCTGCTCGCTGTGGAACGTGCCTTGCGCGCCGGTAAAGCCCTGACAAATCACCTTTGTGTCTTTATTTACGAGTACTGACATTTTCTTTTCCTTTATCGTCTAAAATTTTAGTAATCGAGCTTCACCACAACGCCGCACGCAATCCGCGCGCCCGCGCCGCCGATCGGCTGAGTTTTGTGATCATCGGGATTTTCATGAATCATAAGCGCGCTGCCGTCTTCATCAAGCAATGTCGCCTTGCCATCCCCCATAATATCGAGCTGCGGGATGAACAGCTCCAGCTTCGCCGTACCGTCCGCCGCCACGATCAAATTCGGCAAATCACCGTAATCAGGGCCGTTGGGGTTTAGATAGCCATGCTCTTTTTCCGTCGGGTTAATGTGCCCAGACGCGCTTTTGAAATGATCGTTATGATCGCATGTTCCCACACTGTGCATATGCAGGCCGTGTTTTCCGGGCGGCAGGTTGCGCACGCTGATCTCCGCGAGAACGCCGAGCGGTCCTTGATAAAAGGACGCGCCGCCAACGGGCTCGCCATCGGCGCCTAAAATCTCCGCCGTGGCTTGCGGCGCCAGCGGTTGCGGCTTCATAAGCGTATCGGGCAGCGTTTGTTCTTCGGCCTGCGCGAAGCCGCCAACCATCAAAAGCGCCGCTGTGATTAGAAACGTCTTTTTCATCTTATGCAGCCTCCGCCTGTTTGGTTGCCTGAACAACTTTTTGCGCCGCATCGTCAAGATTGTCGGCTGCGATAATCGGCAAGCCGGAAGCCGCCATCAGCTCTTTACCCTTCTCAACGTTCGTGCCCTCAAGACGCACAACCAGAGGCACGCTCAGATCGACCTCTTTGGCCGCCGCGATCACGCCCTGCGCAATCACATCACATTTCATGATGCCGCCGAAGATATTCACCAGAATGCCTTTTACGTTCGGGTCAGACAGAATGATCTTAAAGGCCACGGTCACGCGCTCCGCCGTTGCGCCGCCGCCAACATCCAGGAAGTTCGCAGGCTCGCCGCCATACAGCTTGATGATATCCATCGTCGCCATCGCAAGGCCCGCACCATTCACCATACAGCCAATGTTGCCGTCGAGGCGCACATAAGACAGCTCGTTATCCTTGGCGATTTTCTCGTTGGCGTCTTCTTCCGTTTCATCGCGCAGTTCGGCCACATCCGGGTGACGGAACAGCGCATTTTCATCGAAATTCATCTTCGCATCCAGCGCCATCACTTCATCACCGACGGTGATCAGCGGGTTGATCTCAACAATGGTTGCATCCAGATCGACATACACTTTGTAGAGATTCTTAAAGAAAGTGATCGCATTGGCCTTGGTCGCGCCTTCGAATTTCAGACCGTCCGCAATTTTACCCGCATCCGCATCGGTGATGCCTGCATCCGGGTCAATCGCCACTTTTGTGATCGCGTCGGGGTTTTCATGGGCCACCTCTTCGATGTCCATGCCGCCCTCGGTCGAGACCATGAAGGTGACCTTTGCACTCGCGCGGTCCAAAACCACAGAGCAGTAATATTCCTGATCGATATCCACACCGTCTGTGACATACAGGCGCTGCACTTCTTTGCCTTCCGGCCCGGTTTGTTTGGTGACCAGAACTTTGTTCATCATCGCCTCAGCCGCCGCGCGCACATCGTCAATGGTTTTACAAAGACGAACACCGCCCTTGCCTTCTGGGTTGTCTTTAAAATGGCCCGCGCCGCGCCCGCCGGCGTGGATTTGCGCCTTAACAACGAACAGCGTCGTGCCGCTGGCCGCCAGCTGTTCCGCGGCTTTGACCGCTTCATCCACGCTCATGGCCGGAATGCCAGCCGGAACGGCTACATCGTATTTTTTCAGTAAATCTTTTGCCTGATATTCATGAATATTCATGGGATAGTGCTCTCCATTTTCGTATTTGGGCCGACGGCCCCTGAATCTTGTCCTTAATGGTTTAGCATTCTTTTGCCGCAATGCAAGAGCGCATACGTGAAAACTCTTAATCGCTCGTTAATACTTTATAAAGTTTTATGTAATAGACTTTGCGTAACTACAAAAAGAATAAATGACGCGAAAACGCGCAGATTATAAAGGTTACAGAGGGCAAAGGGCATGGATAGCCATGACACTCCACAGCACGAGATAGATCAGAAAAACGCCGATAACAACGCCTATTCCGGCAACTCTGCTTATGCCCAAAATAAGCGGTGGCTGAGCAACGGCAGCCGAAATGCATCCTACAGCAATAATATGAGCAGCGACGAACGTGAAGAGCGCAAGAGATACCACCAGAAACAGGGACATATCTCCGCTTATATTCATTTGCATCTGGAAGGGCTGCGTCAGGATATTGAGCGCCTTGAGAAAGAAGCCGCCGAATATGCCGCCCGTGCGCGCGAATTAGGCCTGGAAATTGAAGAAAACACCGCCAGCATTCATGTCTTCAAAGGCGTGAAAGAAACCCTGTCAAAATATGGAGAAGACGCGACTTACGCAGACTTCCTGAAGGATAAATACGGCGATAAAGTCTTCACAACCGAGTCAGGCAATGCCTGGGAAGCGATGCAAACACCCTTGCGCGATGACGAAGGCAATATGGTTTACAGCGACAGCCACGGAGAACTTTACCGCCTGCAGCTTGATGAAAACGGAGCTCCCGTTATCAACGAAGAGACTGGCGCGCCCGTGCGTGTTTATTACACAGATGCGAATGAAATTGCCGATTTAATGGCCCGCGCCTTTGATGAAGAAAGCCCAGAAGCTTTCGCCCAATATACAGCCAAGGGACAAGACCCCACCAATAATCGCTTCAAAGAATTTGTTGCGATTGAAACCAAAAACGGTGAAGAAACACCCATGCCCGGCGCGGCCGTTACCATTTATATGGAAGAAGAAGCCACGCTTGGAGATATTGATAAAATCTGTGATGCCAATATCTGCATCTTAGAAGATGAAAACGAAATTGCAGCGCAGGAAAAGCTCTATGTTGAAGCCAAAGAAGCCGAAACCCTGGAAAAAGCGGCGCAAAAGCGTCAAGACTTGCTAGAGGAATATCAAAAGCGCGAGACTGACGGCACATTAACGGAAGAAGACAAGCGCGATTACGCAGCTTTGAAAGAGGAGCTGAAACGAGAGGGCTACTCAAACGAAAGCGCCGCCGATCCTTATTGTGACGATGGCACATGCAACCTTAAAAGCTCAGAGGGTAACGCGCCAAAAATCAGCGTTAACCCGGATGAAAACGAATTTTCACTTAAAGAGGACGCCTTTGCCAAGGCCGCCAGCGGCATTGATACCGGCCTGCCGGAAAACACGCAAACACCGCCCGTTATAGAACCAACGCAAAAACTCGCCGCCTTTAACATCGACAATTAATAACGCCATGAAACAGCATAATTTTTACCGCCCGAATTTTGACGATCACAGGGCGCTTGATGTATACTTTAAGGCAAGTGTGAAGAAAGGCGAAAAGCCTTCAACAAACTGGGTAATAGAAAGGGTGGACCGATGATGATCGTCCAACCAGCCATCAATAACTCCGAACTGTCGCGCACGCAGCAGCAAGAGCTGGGTGCGGTTTTAGGCACATCAAAACCCAAAACCCAATTTCAAATCGAGAATGAAAATTTGCTGGCCATAGCCAGCGGCGCGAATGTCGCGCAAACCGGCATTATCGGCGCAGACAAGGCCGAAAAAGAGCGCGAAAATGCCCGCCGCCGCGAGGGTGAGGCCGCGCGCGCAACCTTTGATGCGCTGGGACATCTCTATGCGGAGCTGGAAAAGCTCAATGAGGATATCAAGGCCGCGGAAGAAGAGTATGAACTAGCGCTCAAGAAAGAGATGGACCAACTCGCCATTACGCAACAAGAAGGATTCGACCTGTTTGAAACTTTGGACGAGCTTAAAGCGGTTGCTTCAGAGCTTGAGAATGCGGGCTATATAATGGTTTCAGACATACAAGGCGACAAGCACGTCGTGTTCCAAGGGACAGATGGCGGGTATTATATCCATGAGAACGGACAATCCGTTCCCGTAACCGACGATGCGCAGCTGGCCGCAATTGAAGCTCAATTGGGTATGGAAGGCAAGCATCTGGCCAACCCGGACGAGATTCAAAGCAACGCATTGATCGTCAAGCAACAAGCTTTGTACAAGCAGCTTGATATGCATGAAGATAATAGCTTCGCTTCTGATGCACAACAGCAAGTACTTGGAAAAGAAACAGACAAAGCCGAAGGTAAGGTCAATGGCTTGAAAGACGAAAGAACCGTCCTGAAAAGCAAAATCGCCGTGCAGGAAGAGTTGCAGGACAAAGACAGCGAGAATGAAGAAATTAACGATATCGGCGCGCCCAAGCCCGATGAAGACATGATGTTGTTCGCCGAGCGCAAATCCGAAATCGGGGCCATTATTGATTATAACGGCGGCACAATTTCCGATTATGAATTAGAGAACATCCTGCGCGAATACGGCATTAATCCGGCAAAGTTGGAAACTATTAAGCAAAATCTGAGCGATAGCTACGGCTTTGAGCTGGAAAACATGCAGCGCAAGGAAATCGCCCTTGAAAACACACCCGCTATTACGCCTTCGCCTTCTATGAACACACCCCTCTCATAATTTCCCGCCCGCCTGAAATAGTTAACAAAAGGTTAACAACCCATTGAAAATAAACGAAAAAATCCTTCATAAATTTGACCCAAGGCTCAAAAAAGCGTATACTGGGGCTAACGAAATAAAGACTTAAGAAAAAACGAATAATAATAACGGCTTAAAAACAGCCAACAAAATTGAGGGTGTAGTAATGACGAATGATTCTGTTACAGGATCAATGGGCGGTGATTTTAAAAGCGCTTCAGCGCGCGCTTTTGAGTCCTCTGACGCACACCTTCCTGATTACATCATGACAATTTCTGCGCCCGAATATGGCGACAAGCCGAAGGTTGTCTATTGCGAAAACGGATCGGATTATTACATCAAAAACGGCGCTGAGCAGGTGAAGATTGATTACGACGTGATCGCCTCCGACCTTGGCGAAAAGAACGTGGTTAAATTACCAGTTAGCTTTAATGATCCCGATTTTGCCCATCAAACACAAATGCAAAAGATCGCTCTAGCCTATGAAAGCGGTTCTACGAGCGAGCTGAGCCAGGCTATAAGAGAATTCTCCGGCACGACACAGACACCAAGCGTGGCCTTTGCCGAAGCGAGCATGAGCACGACCACAGATCACGAAATCTCCTACGAGCACAGCCATAGCGGCCCGGATCATGAGGTGTCTTAAAGATGGCTGAAACCGAGAACAAGAAAAAGAAAGAGCTGAAGGAAGATGATATCTTCCGCGCGCCGCTGGATGCGTCTTTTTATGAGACCGATCAAGCCTGGTACAGAGATGCCTTTGACTGGATCGGAAAGTTATTCAACCTGATTACGCTGGCCTTCACCGACAAAGAAGGCGATGAGTTTGATCGCTACGGTAAGGCGATCGGCTTTTTCTCTGATGAGCCTAATACGCCATGGTCGGGCGCCAATCCGGGCGACAGCGTTTTTGTCGAAAGCCTTGGCCGGTATATGAGCGTGCCCTTCCCCGAAAACACAAAAACAGGCACGGGATATGACTACGGCAATTTCAGCGGCACATTCTATGAATATGGCTTGAATGCTTCTGTGAGCCGGGTTCTGAATTTCATCGGCGATATCGAGGCCAACGGTAATTACGAAGCCATGTATCCAAACACGACGCTGGACGGCGCAACAAACCAAACATTGCAATGGGTGCTGGACAATAAAGGCGGCGCGGTCGGTAAATATCAGTTTACAGGCGTGAAGCTGAAAGAAGTGGCGCAGGAGCTGGGTTATGATTTAAACACAACCCTCTTCAGCCCACAGGTGCAAGACACGATGGCGCTGCATGTTTTGAAAACCGATTGCGGATTAGATCAGCTTCTGATCGGCAAGAAAAGTGCCGAAGAATTCGCCAATGAACTTGCAAAAATTTGGTCGTCTGTTCCCATGAGCAACGGCAAGAGCCGTTATGAAAGCGCAACCAATACGGCCCTGACAACCCGCAGCGCCGTGATAGACATGGCCAATGATGCCAAGGCAGTTTATAACGATATTGTCAGAAATTCGAAATTTGAACTGCCTTTTGGCGGCAAAGCGATCAGCAGCAACTGGGGTATACGTAAAGACCCGCATGGCAGTGGCGGCACCGATTTCCATGAAGGTATGGATTTCGCCGTAAGCTATAAAGATGTGCAATCGGTTTGTAACGGCCGCGTTGTCTATTCCGGCACCTCAACGGGCTATGGTAACATAGTGATCGTGCAGGCGATTCCCGAAACCGGCGTTTATTTCCTCTATGGCCATCTGGACACAATGTCTGTCAAAGAAGGCGCGCTGGTGAATCGCGGGCAAAAACTTGGCGTTTCCGGTGAGACAGGTAATGCCACAGGCCGGGTCGTGCATTTTGAGGCCCTTGTTGACGGTGTCGCGGTTGACCCGCAAAAGGCCGCCAATCAGGATTTATCCAATCCGAAAATTCGCGAAGCGCTGAAAAAAGATGCCTATGAGCGCGCGAATGGCAATGACCCGAAATCAAAGGTATTTGAAGTGCGCGTTAAACCGCAATACAAAGCCAAAGGCCCGTTTCTGGGTGCATCGCTGGATGACAAGGAAACGCGCGCGCTGGACAAGCAAGAGAATATCACCGAGAGCTTCAATGATGCAAAAGGCCAGCGCGTTGCCTATGAAGCGCCCGAAGCCGAGAGCAAATCAAAGCGCGATCTGTTCCGCGAAAATATGCCCGGCGATCCTGACAAGACGGTTGAGACCCCCGGTCTTGATAAAACGCTCAACACCACGCACAACGTTTAAGATCAAATTTTTCCTTAAATTTGAATGTATTTTTAGCGGTTTCTTTACTTCGCTGATGCACAATGAAGACGTAGCCTTAAGAAATAAGGAATAGCGCCATCTAAGCCGCGCTCGCTCGCGGCCCTATAGAACATACAAAAGTGCGCTTTAACAAATGCATGACCAAAACATTTAGACATTTTGCCGTTTCCACGGCCCTGCTGCTCGGCGTGCTTGACCTGTCCGGCCACGCGCAGGCCAAAGCCATCCAGAGCTTCGGCCCGTTTTTGCAGCCGGAAAAAGCTCTGCCCACTTTGTGCGCCCATGACGATAGCGCACAAGGATCGCTACATCTTCAATCACCAGATCACAGCCGGCTGGAACTCGCGCGGGCGTACCGCGTTTATCTGGAGACCAAGGGTCAGGACGGCGCGGCGGTGAACGCGATTTACAAGGCCAGCTTGCAAAGCGGTGTTGATTTTGAATTGCTGCTGCTCAAGGCAATCATGGAAAGTGACCTGGGCCAATTCACCGAAGCCAGCGGCAGCTCGGCGCGCGGGCTGTTTCAATATATTGAGCCGACATGGCTCGCGCTTATGAAACGCTACGGCGCGGAGCTGGGTTACGCGCATTACGCCGAGGCGATCAGCTATGCGCGCGGCAGCGCCCTGCCCCATGTGAAAAACAAGAACAAATATCTCAAGGCTGAAATTCTCGCCCTGCGCTATGATGATGATCTCTCAGCGATGATGAAGGCGCTTCAGATCAAGGAAGAGACCGCGATGCTGCGTCAGATGAAGGGCGCGCCCGTCAATGCGACCGATCATTATATTTCGCATATGCTCGGCCTGCCGCTGGCCAAAGAGCTGTATGAGCTGCGCAGGCGCGGTTCGGTTTTTGCCGTGGCGCGGCTGGGCAATCCGCAAATGCGCGAGGCGGCAAAACTCAACCGCCCCTTCTTTTATCAAGGCAGAAATGCCCTGACCGCCGCCGATGTCTATAAAAAGTTTGAAGCGCGTGTAAACCGCGAATTCAAAAACATATATAGCATTGAAAATAAAGGGAAAAATGCCATTTGCACCGCCGCAAAAATGGCCCTCTGAAATTTGACGCCCACCCCGGAATTAATGTATAATTTCAGGGTAATAGAAAAAAATATAATAAAATTATAAAAGTAAAAAACAGGGTGTAAAAATGGCGGACGGAAGCGTTCCAACTCAATTATTTGATGGCAAAGAATATAATTTCTTGCATGTGCTGCTGGCGATGCTCAGCGGCGAAGGCTTGAATGAACTGTTCAAGGGGCAAGGGAATTTCCTCGAAAGTCTCAGCTCTATTTTCAAGCAGGTCGGTATTGATACATCACCCTTTGAAAATATGTTTAAGCAGGAAGACTCATCGCTGTCTTCGAATTTCAACAGCAAGGTCGTGAATGTCGACACATCGGACCGCGCGGCGCTGCGCAGCGTTATTTCAGACAGTATTCAAAACACATCAAAGAGCCTTCATGGAACACGCTATAAGCGCGGTGCCAAAGGTGGCGGCTCAATCGATTGCAGCGGTTTTGTCGCCAAAACCGTGAAGGATGTTGTTAAAACCGCCAATTTGGACAATGCCATCGCCGGAAAATTTGTGACGAATTCAGAAGGACAGCTTCTGGCGATGATGAAAAAGGGTGTTCCTATCATGCAAGATAATGCCATTCTTCAAAATCTGAAGGCTGGCCTGATCATCACGATGGATACAGGGAAAAAAGGTTGGGATGCGGGGCGCACATACGGCACGGACCATGTTGTTGTGACCTACGAAAAAGATGGCGAAATTTACGTAGCACAAAGTTCTGGCGGCAAGGGCGTGAATGATGGCGTGCTGGCGAAAGATTACATCACCAAAAAGCTGAATGCAGGCGCGACCCTGCGCGCGGGTGATCTGGTCGATGTGGCGCAAGCCTCAACCAAAGAGATCGCGCCGGAAACGACGCTGGCCAGCAACCCCGCCCCCGACAACACAATCACAATGATGTAAGGATCAGGCTTTAGGCCGCTTTATCCTGCGCGAAGAGGTGCTCAACCGCCGCACGTTCTTCGCGTAGCTCCGCATCGGTCGCATCCATGCGCGCGCGGGAGAAGTCATTAATCTCCAGCCCTTGCACGATTTCGTATTTACCGCCGGAGCATGTGCACGGATAGCCGTAAATCACGCCCGGTTCAATGCCGTAAGAGCCATCCGATGGCACCGCCATCGAGACCCAATCACCGTCAGCCGTGCCCAGCGCCCAGCTGCGCATATGGTCGATTGCCGCAGACGCCGCAGAGGCCGCAGAGCTCGCTCCACGTGCCTTAATAATCGCCGCGCCGCGCTGCTGCACCAGCGGGATAAAATCGCTCTCATACCAGCCTTGATCGACTTTCGACAGGGCATCTGCGCCGCCGACGCTTGTGTGATGAATGTCAGGATACTGCGTTGCGCTGTGGTTGCCCCAGATAATCATTTTCTGCACATCGGTCGAGTGCGCGCCGGTTTTTTCCGCCAGCTGGGAAATTGCGCGGTTATGGTCCAGACGCACCATCGCGGTAAAGCAGGACGGATCCAGATCAGGCGCATTCTGCTGCGCGATCAGAGCGTTTGTGTTGGCCGGATTGCCGACCACCAGAACCTTCACATCGCGCGATGCATGATCATTCAGCGCCCTGCCTTGCGGGCCGAAAATGCCGCCATTCGCGGTGAGCAGGTCCGAGCGCTCCATCCCTTCTTTACGGGGCATAGAACCAACCAGCAGCGCGTAATCAACATCCTTGAAGGCCACATTCGGATCATCCGTCGGCACAACGCCCTGCAATAGCGGGAACGCACAGTCATTCAGCTCCATAATCACGCCCTGAAGCGCGCCCAGCGCCGGGGTGATTTCCAGCAGATGCAGGATAACGGGCTGATCGGGCCCGAGCATCGCGCCCGAAGCAATACGAAACAGCAATGCATACCCAATTTGACCCGCGGCGCCTGTGACGGCAACTCTGACTGGAGATTTCATGAGACTAAACCTTTCTTTTGAAAAAATGAATTTCGTAGCCCGCAGTCTAAACCAGTGACGCAGCGCAATAAACCCCCTTTTTTGTGGTATGCGCACAGCTGTGTGCGAACATTCAAAAGCAGCTAAATTACTTCAGCCCCAAAAAACCCACCTGCCATTTGAGCTGATCCTCGGTGAGGGGATAATCTTCCCCGCCCTTGGGATAGAGCAGTTCCTTGGGCTTCACATGACCGATATCTTTTTGCAGGCGCAAAGCGAGGCGCATCGACAGCCCCGCATGCCAGCACAGCGCCACGATGGATTTGGGCGCGCCGGTGTCAAACACCGCCGCGACCTTTTGTAGATCGGTCTGCCCCAGATAGGCGATCGCCGCAAAGACAAAATCATTATCGCGCATCGCCAGCGCATCGGAGATTGCATCCTCGCCCAGCATCCCGGCCTCAATTTTTTCGCGCAGGCGCTGCTCGACCGTTTTTTCGTCTGCCCCCTCTTCCGAAGCATATTCAATGCGGCGGCGGAAGATGGCGGCGATTTCCTCGGTCATTTGCTCGTCAAAATCCTCACGCGTCATGAGAATATCGCGCACCGAAGCATCAACAAATTCGGCAAGCTCTTTGACCACCGAGACCGGCAAGCTTTTGCGTCCGGCCATCGGCTTTTGCCATTCAGGCAGTGTGCGCGCCTTTTGCACGATATAATGCAGCAGGCTCTCGCTGATCTGCGCGCCTTCATTGTCGATCAGCACCGCGCCGCCGGGCACGTCATCTGTTTCAATCACCGCATCGGAAACAGCCTCGCTGACCATATCACGTCCGGCCACGGCCTCCACCACCCAGCTTGCCGGATGGCTCTTGAGAATGCCGATTAAATCATCATCAGACAGCGCCGCGCAAAAGCGCAAAATAGGCTCAGAAACCTCGCGCTCCACATCGCGGGCCAGTTGCCCGGCGATTTTGGGCGGGGTGTGCGCATGGTCCTTCAGCGTACTGGAGAGCGCGACGCGAATCTTGAGCACTTCATCAAGCGCCAGCGTGCCCAGCGCCTGCACGACATAGGCGTAGAGCTGGCTTTGCTTATCCTGGGACATGCCGGGCAAAAGATCGACCAGCCGCCCGGCCAGCGCCAAACGCACATCCTGGTCGCGGTCAGTCGCCAAAACGGGGGAGACCTGCACCGGCATTGCGGCATTTTCGGCCACGGCGCGGCGCACCTTCGGATCGGGATCATTTTCGGCGAGATAATAGAGGATTTCTTTGCTGGTTTGACTATCGCGCGCAAGGGTTAAGCGCTTTTTAGGGCTTCCAGAGCGTGCAATATCTTTTTCACTGCCTTCGCCTGAACGGCCACCCCCGCCAAACAGCGTTTTAATCAAATCCATACCCTTTAGGATACAGAAAAGAATTTAAAAATCACTATAGATTTTTATGAAGGACCGGGCGTAGGTGTAGAGGTGGCTAAAGATCAAACTGCATCATTTGATCTGGGAATTCTTCTTTTAGAACTTTAAGCAGGTTTTCCTTCGCTTCTTTACGTTTTTTCGAACTATTAAGCAGATTGAAACCAAATCCGCCACTTTGCAAACAAAGCACGTCCTTATATGCAGACAACACGCCAGGGTTCAGGCCTTTAATTCTAAATATATGACTATTAAACGCATGTTTCAGATCAATTCCAATTTTTTTAGGAAGCCCTGTGAGCATGCTGTTTAAATCCAGAGCACAAACCTCTTCCAGATAAAAAACGTTTTTCTGTTCAAACAAACGTTTGACCCGCCACGATTCAGCTTTAGAAGAAAAATTTTTTTCTACAAATTTTTTGATTGGAATGATCGGCTCATCACCATATCCCGGGAACTTTGTGAGCGCTTCGCTTTTAAGCGGCTTTACTTGCTCGGGCAGCTTCATTGCAGGTTTCTGCTTTTTCCTGCGCATTGGGCGTTTTTGCACCGGCTTGTCTTTTTTCTCTTCCTCAAGAAACTCTTCCAGTTTTTTCATCATGTCAGGATCGACAGAGACATCTTTCATTTCTTCCGAAAATTCTTTTTTAAGAACTGTAAAAACTCTTGGCTTTAATGTCGAAGGATTTGCGAGAAAACGAAACTTATCATCCACTTCGGAAGAAATCTCTTTTCGAGAAGAAGAAACAAAACCTCTATATTGCTGCAAACTTCCAAACTTCAAACTTTCAACCTGAAAATCGCCTGCGTTCATTGCCTCTACAAAGCGTTCGCGTAAGACCGCATTCAGCCCCAACAAATCGTTTTTGTTAAGCATAGTGCCGAGTTCGACATACGACATATTGATCGATCTCATAAAACTCAAAACAAGACTTCTTTCGACCTCTTCAGGAAAATATTTTTTTAGAAATGTCTTTCTTACGACAAGCGGTCCTTCAGTCGGTTTAGAATATGGAGCTCTTTTAAAAGCTCTCGTATTGCGGTCGTTTTTCCTTTTTTGTTCTGCACGTTCCTTTTGTTCGAAATATGCATCTGTTCCGCCCTTCTCTATAACTTCCTGCTTTATTTTACCAGCGAGAGTAACGTCATTGGGCTTAGGCATCTCATTTGGGTTAACAGCCTCTTGTACAACATCCACTTTACCCTGATAGACCTCTTCTCTGACGAAAAAAGTCAAAACACCTGGAATTTGAACGGAATTACCAAAGGGCACCATCTCAGATTTTGATGAAAAACGACCAGTATATGCTGATTGATTTACACCTGCGTCTCTAAAAAGCCGGCCAAGCGCTAAATCGAGCGCCTCAATCGCTTGTTCAATATCTTTTCTGTGAGAGAGAGATTTAATATCATCCGGTTTCATAGCCAAAAGCTGCACAGCGAAATGAATATCCTTGTCTTTTAACAGAAGCTCTAGATGGCGCGCTATACCAGCACTACCATGCACGCCGAGCTTGCGATCAAAATGGCGCTGCGTTACAGGCGCATAAAGAATATCTTCAATCGGCAAAAGCCAGCTTTTGGACAGATCGATCGGGTCAGACATTATTATCCTGTTTCAAATATCGTCAAAAAAGTGAATTACAGGACGGTTTTAGCAAAAATATCTAGAATATGTCAATGCGATTACATATTCTGCATTTCGATGAGGCGGGAGACGGTGCGCTGGAACTCAAATTCATGGTCATGCCCCAAATACAGTTCCTCCGCCGGCGCGTCCGCTGTGACCACAAGCTTCGTCCCCGTATCATAGAGCGCATCGACCAGCGTCATCAGGCGCTTGGCCTCATTACGGCGGTCATAATTGAGTTTGGGAATATTCTCAAGAAACACCGTTTGGAATTCCTCGGCGATTTTCAGATAATCCTCGGCTCCATGCGGCGTTTCGCAGAGCTGCGCGAAGGTAAAGCGCGCCACACCCTCGGCGGCGCGGTTAATCACGATATTGCGGCCCTTAACCTTCAGAATTTTGCGGTACGGCGCCTTGCCTTGCGTTAGCTTTATAAACAGCTCGTTGGCTTTTGTCGTGGTGGCCGGGCCAAGCGGCCAGAAATAGCACCCCTGCTCGGAGAGAAACTGGCGGCGGTAATCGGTCTCACTATCGATATGCAGCACATCCATACGCGATTTCAAAAGCTCGATAAAGGGCAAGAAGCGCTCGCGCTGCAAACCACCTTCATAGAGCTTGTCCGGCTCCCAGTTGCTGGTCGCAACAACGACCACACCGCGATCAAACAGCGCGGTAAAAAGCCGCCCCAAAATCATCGCATCGGCAACATCGGTGACATGAAATTCATCAAAGCACAGCACATGCGAGCGCGCAGAGATAAGGGAAGCCAGCGAGGGGATCAGCCCGTCTACGCCTTCGGAGAAATCATCACTTTCACGGCGAGAATGGAAGTAATCATGCACATCAACCATGAAGGCGTGGAAATGCACACGGCGTTTTTTTATGTCGCCAGGCAGCGCTTCAAAAAACAAATCCATCAGCATCGATTTGCCGCGCCCCACCCCGCCATACATATACAGGCCCTTAATCGCCTCGGACGCGCGGGTGAAAGATTGAAGAAAGGTCTTAAACGAGGCCTTCTTTTCGTGCTGTGACATCAGGCGATGAAAAAGATCATCCAGCGCAACAACCGCTCCCTCTTGAACAGGGTCGGATTGAAGCATGCCGTATTTGAGTTTTTCTTTATAAAGTCTTAGCGGTGTTTTTTGCATGGTTTGCGGACATACGAATGAGAAGGATTGATAGCTCGTACAGACCCATTATAGGCACAGCCAACATGATTTGGCTAACAACATCTGGTGGTGTGAGAAATGCGGCAACAAGAAAGGTTAAAATCAGCGCATATTTTCGCTTAGAGGCCAGGGTTTCCGCGGTAATGATGCCCGCCCGCCCCAAAAGAGTCAGCAAGACAGGAAGCTGGAAACACAGGCCGAATGCAAAAATCAGCGTCATGATTAAATCGAGATACTCACTCACCCGCGCCTCGAGCTGGATCGGCAGGGTCGTTTCTGAAGCCGAAGTCTGAAACCCTAAAAAGAACGGCCAGGCCATCGGCAAGACGAGATAATAAACACACGCCCCGCCCAAAAAGAACAATACGGGCGTAGCAATCAAAAAGGGCAGCACCGCCCGGCGCTCATTTTTATATAGCCCCGGCGCAATAAATTGCCAAATTTGCAAAAGCAAAATCGGGAAGGTTAGGAAAATACCGGCGAAAAACGCGACCTTCAGGTAGGTAAAGAACGCCTCGGTCAGACCTGTATAAATCAGGCGCTGCGTGCCGCCATCTTCCATCGCGCTGGCCAGCGGATCAACCAGAAACCCGTAAATCGGCTCGACGAAAAACAGGCAAATCCCAGTGCCCAAAATCATCGCACCAATCACCCAGAGCAAGCGCCGGCGCAGCTCTACCAGATGTTCTGTCATGGGCTTGGGTTCATGATCACTCATCTTTGACCTCCGGGGTTTCTTCCGGTGCTTGCTCAGGCGCGGGAGCAATGTCGTATTCATCATCCGCCGCGGCCTCATCGAAGCGCTTTTCCTCGAAATTCACAGATTTGCGGATATCCTCCAGATCATGCTCGCGCATAAAATCATCGAATTGCTGGGTCATCGCAAAACGCACATATTGCAGGCGGCGGACAATGCGGCCCAATCCAACCATAATTTTGGGAATTTCATTCGGCCCGACCACAAGCACGGCCAGCGCGATAATGACTAATAATTCGGGAAATCCGAAATCCAACATTAGCTATTTCCATTTATCTCTGCGCGGCGTTACTCGTCACTCACGTATTTTTATACGCTTCGCTCCTCGTGCCTAGCGCAGCGATAAAGCGAAACAGCTACCACGCCACTAATCGTTTTTTTTGTCAGTATCTTTTGTGATGGCCTTTTGATCATCTTCATCTTTCAGGCCTTTTTTAAAGCTCTTGATCCCTTTTGCCAGATTTTCGGCGATTGCGGGGACGCGGCTCGCGCCAAACACAACAAGGATCAGCAGCACAACAATAATAATCTGAAACGGTCCGGGGGCCATGGTTTTAAAGCTCCTCTAATTCTTTCTCGGGTTCCGCCTCATCGGCGAATTCCTCATCTAAAACGTCTTCTTCATACTCCGAAGTGTCATCATCTTCAAGCTCTTCCTCATCTTCGAACAATTCACCCGAAGACGGGATCGCCTCAATTGCCGGACGGCGATCCAGCAATCCGGCCGCTTTTAGATCATCCATACCCGGCAGATCCATGATCGATTCCAGATTAAATTGATCAAGAAAGGCACTGGTCGTCACCCATGTCAGCGGGCGGCCCGGCGTTTGGCGGCGTCGGCCCGGCTTGACCCAGCCTGCCTCAATCAAGGCATCAAGCGTGCCGCGATGCGTTGCCACACCCCGAATATTCTCAATCTCGGCGCGCGTCACAGGTTGGTGATAGGACACAATCGCCAAAGTCTCCAGCGCGGCGCGCGAAAGCTTGCGCTGCACATGGCGCTCCAGATTCAAATGCTCACCCAGATCGGCGGCGGTGCGAAACACCCATTTACCGTCAAAGTTATTCAGCTCAATTCCGCGTCCCTGATAAAAAGCCTGCAATTCCAGCAACGCGCCGCCCACATCCGCATCCGCATCATCAATGCGCGCATGCAGGTCTTGCGTGCTCAGCGGCTCTTCACTGGCAAAAAGTAAGGCTTCGATCAAACGAACGAGTTCAGGCTTGTTCAAGAGTTTCTCCCGCTTCTACATTTTCAACGTCGTTAATATCACCAATTGTACGCATATAAATCGGACGAAACAGGCCATCTTGTTTAATCTCCAGCTTGCCCTGCTTGGCCATTTCCAGCCCGGCCGTCAGGGTTGAGGCGAGCGCGGAGCGCCCGAACAGGCGGTTTTTAATCCCCTCAGGCATGAAACTTTCCAGCGTCGCCCACGCGCTATTCAGCCCCTTGCGCGGCAAATCGCCGAGCATTCTTTTCAGCCGCGAAAAGGCATTTTCTGTCGACATTAAATGAAAGTCCGGCAGGTCGTAATGGCTCGCCTGCTGGCGCTTTTGAATATTGCCGTAGCTGCGCAAAAGATCGTAGAGCTTTACATCCCATTTCACATTAGTTTTGACGGCCAGCCCCTCGGGCGCGCCGCGGGCAAAGACCTGCTGACCAAGTTGGGGCAGCGCCATAATCTGCTCACCGGCCTTTTGCATCGCCTCCAGACGCAATAGCTGGAATTGCAGCGCCTCTGCCATTTCCTCAGCGCTGTGTTCAGCCTCATCATCCTCTTTGGGGAGCAACAGGCGCGATTTCAGATAGGCCAGCCACGCCGCCATCACCAGATATTCCGCCGCCAATTCGAGGTTCAGAGCCTTCGCGCGTTCAACAAAGCCCAGATACTGGCGGGCCAGTTGCAGGATGGAAATTTTGGTGAGATCCACTTTTTGGTTACGAGCCAGCTCCAGCAGCACATTGATCGGTCCTTCAAACCCGTCAATATTGAGCAGCAAAGCATCCGCCTCATGCGCCTCAGTCTGAAGCGGCATGCGCGGCGGGTCTTCCTGAAAGTCAGGCTGTTGTGCGTGTTTCGTTGTCATTAGGCCGCCATTTGACGAAATTCAGCCGCTTTTTGCAAGCGTTTCTGCGCCTTTGCGCTCAAGTTAGGCACAGATTCGGCAATTTTTTGCATATCAGCCAACTTTCCCGAGCAATAAAGCGCAACATCGCAGCCTGCCTGCAGGGAAGCGGAGGCGCGCAAAGCCACATCACCGTGCGCACTAAGCGCATCCATATCCAGATCATCAGTGAGCAAAAGCCCGTCAAAACCGATCTCGCCGCGAATGATATCACTGATCACCGTGGGGGAGATGGAAGATGGGCGGTCAGGATCAATATCCTCATAGACAATATGCGCAGCCATACTCCAGATATAGCCGCCGATGTCAGAGGCACACACATCGCGGAAAGCCTTGAAGTCGCGGGTGCGTAAATCCTCGCGCGGCGCATTCACACGCGGCAAATCCTTATGACTGTCGAGCGTGGCGCGCCCGTGGCCGGGCAGATGCTTAATCACAGGCGTGACGCCCGCAGCCAGATATTGCCGGCACACCGATATGCCCAAACGCGAAACAATATCGGGATTATCGGAATAGGCGCGATCGCCAATGACCTCATGCGTCTCAGAGGTCAGTACATCAATCACCGGGTCACAATTAACCGTGATGCCGCATTCAAGCAGTTCCTCGGCAATACGCAACGTGCGGAAGCGTAAGTCCTGCAAAGCCTCGTCCATGTTGTTTTCAGCGCGCTCACCAAAGCTGCGCGCCGGATCATATTTGCGCCAGATCGGGGGCTTGAGACGCTGCACGCGCCCGCCCTCCTGATCAATCAGGATCGGGCAATTGCGCCCAAGCGTTTCTTTCAATTCGCTGGTGAGCGTGTGAAGCTGCGCCGGATTTTCACAATTGCGGGCAAAGAGAATAAAGCCCAACGGATCAGCGTCGCGAAAAAAAGCGCGCTGCTCTTTTGTAAGCTCAGGGCCGGAGAGTGAAAATATGGAAGCAAGAGGCGCGGTCATAAAACAATCATAAAACGATTCTCTTATGATTCAGAGACAAGATTATTTTTGTACCATGTGCATTTTCGCAATGACTTCATTGCGCGCTTCAGCGGCCAGCCTTATGATGCTTTCTTCTTCAATTTTAGCATCATCAAGCGCCATGATTTTGGCAAGCTTGTAGGCAGAAGAGTTGAAAACTCTCGCTGCCTGATTTATTGGCTCATAGCGCGCTTTGCCAACATTTTTAGCGAAAATCGGTTTCAGGTTTTCATGCGCCATATGCAACGCAATCACTTTTAAAGCTTCGGCGACATCATTTCTGTATTTTGCAATATGAGCATAATTCATGGCATTAGAGCTTGAGCTCTTGCGCGCTTTTTTTGCACACTATCCGCGCGACATCGACTTCATTGCCACGCTTGATAGCGCTTGGATTTTGGCTCATAAACTCTCCAACCAGTCCGAGAACATAAAAGAAAGACGGCTTCCCTTCATAGAGCAAACCCTCAACTTTCAACGTATTTTTGGATTTCTTACCTGCCCGGCTTTTTAAGTCGCCAGCGAGTTTTGCAATTTCTTTCTCGTAAGCTTCTTCAACACTCTCTTCGGCATAAAACCTAATCTTACCACCACCAAAGGTTCTTTTTGTTTGCATCTTCATTGCCTGTTCTCCCATTTACAGAGAAGACATTACGAAAAATACATATAACAAGTCAAGCTTTCTGGAAAACTACTGCACAACCAGGCAACCGCCGGGCTTTTGCGCCTTGATCGCATCGCACAGCGAAGTGGCGCTGTCCTTGCTCATCGGTCCGGCCTGAATGCGGTAGAAGGTTCCGCGCTCGCCCAGATTGGCTTCTTGCACGCGGTGATTCAGTCCCGTAAGCGGCAGGTCTTTTTGCATTTTCGACCATTCGGTTTCCGCCCCAGTTGAAGAGGTCACACTGCCGAGCTGCACATAGTAATTGCCCGGTGTCGTTGACGGCGCTGTTGTAGCGGCATTTCCACCAGAGGCCGGTTCAACCGCGGCCAGATTAGCAGCTTGCGCGGCTGCCACTTGGGAGCTGGTCGTCGGCGCGCTGCTGTCTTTTTGATCCAAAACCGAGCGCACAAACGCAATCGTGTCGGGAGAAGAGCCAGCCGCGTGCAGCGTTTGAGGCTGTTGCTGCGTCGTTTCGCTGGCTTTTGCCAATTCCTGCGGTGGAACTTTTTCAATGGTTTGTTGAACCTTAGCGGTTTGCTCCGGCTCAACCTGTCTCAAAATTTCCTCAACAGGCTCTTCCTTAGCCTCAGGAATATCCAGCAAAGATTCAACGCTACCCGCGCTCTCTTGTTTGGCTTCGATTTTAGCTTCACCGGCGGCAGGTTCAATCGTCTCAGCAGCCTTTTCAGCGGCCTGCGCTGCTTCTTTTGCCTCTTCCGCAAAAGCTTGCAAAGTATCAACTGCTTCTTCTGTCGGCTCGGATGCTTCGAGCAAATTCTCTATCGGGCGGTCCGTACTATCCATTACACCGAAGACCGTGCTGTCTTGATGCGCAAGGGTTATATCATCCGCCTCACCCGGCGCGGTTTTGAATGACGAGCTGTCGGCGGTAATGATCGGCACACCTGCGCCATCGCTGCTGCCGCCGTCTGGATAACTGATCGCGACAATCCCCGCAAAAGCCACACCAACGGCCAACAACGCCACGGTAGCAAAAAGCGGTGTGCGCATTTTTCCGGCAATTTCCTCGCCGAAGACCTTATCAATCAGACCGCGGTTGCGGCGCTGCATCTCCACGCGCTCTTGCTGCGCGGCCAATGACGGCCCAGCGCTCGGGCCAGGCTGATGTTGATAGGGGTTATAACCATAGGGGGTGAAAGTTTTACGCTCAGTCATGAATTCGAATCCTAATAATCAGTGATTTAGATAAAAATCCTAGGCCAAATCCATCGATTTTTGCAAGCGTTAGCGCAAATCCCAATACAGGTCGAAGAGCCTTTCATGCTCGCGGATCGCATAACGATCGGTCATACCGGCAATGTAGTCCGCCACGATTCGCGCTCTGAGCGCCTCATCGCCCTCAGCGCCCGCTTCGCGCACCCGGCGTTGCCAGTTGTCAGGAAGGGTCTCATAGCTCTTCATGAAGGCTGTGAATAAGTCCGTAATAATTTTATCGACCTTGCCGTAAATGCGAATGATTGTGTAATGGCGGTACATGCGCGCGAACAAAAATTCGCGCAAATCATCGACCTTTTTGCGCATATCATCGGAAAAGGCGACCATCGCTTTTCCGGCGGTGCGTATGTCTTCCGCGCTTTGCGGATTAAGATCGGAAAGGTTTTTGCGCGAGGTCGCCAGCACATCTTGCACCATCATCCCAATCATCTCGCGAATCATCTCCTGCACCAGATAGCGCGGACGCAAATCACCGTAGCGCGCGCGCGAAGTCGCCAGCGCGTCTTTCAGCAAATCAAGTTGCTCTAGATCCGCAAGCGTGAACAGTCCGGCGCGAAGGCCGTCTTCCACATCGTGGTTGTTATAGGCGATATCATCCGACAGCGCGGCGACCTGCGCCTCCACCGACGCATAAGTATCAAGACGCAAATCGGTTTGTTCCTGCAATTCACGCACGGCGATATGCGGCTTTTCGCTCATCGGGCCGTTATGCTTGACCACCCCTTCAAGGGTTTCCCATGTCAGGTTCAGGCCGTTCCATTCGGGATATTTACGCTCCAGCGTGGTGAGCACGCGCAAGGATTGGTCGTTATGCTCAAACCCGCCATAAGGCTCCATGCATTTTTTCAGATATTCCTCACCGATATGCGCAAAGGGTGTGTGCCCCAGATCATGCGCCAGCGCGATCCCTTCCGCCAAATCCTCATTAACCATCAGAGCGCGCGCGATGGAGCGGGTAATCTGCGCCACCTCCAGCGTGTGGGTCAGGCGCGTGCGGTAATGATCGCCCTCGTGATAGACGAAGACCTGCGTTTTATATTTCAGGCGGCGAAAGGCGCTGGAATGGATAATGCGGTCGCGGTCGCGCTGAAACGGTGTGCGGTTTTCGCTCTCCGGCTCTTCGTGGACGCGGCCCAGCGATTGATCCGGACGGCACGCATAGGCTGCCAGCGGCAAAGCACAATAATTATAAGCGGGTTGTTGGGTTTTTGTATTGTCTGCGAGGTTGCTCATTTTCGGTCTTACACTATATAATGGTATCATGAACATAACCGTTGATGAGAGCGCCGTAAAGCGCATTGAAGAATTGAGATCCCAGCAGGGCAAAGCCGCCCTGATGCTGCGCGTGACTGTCGATGGCGGCGGATGCAGCGGATTTCAGTATAGACTCGAGCTGAGCGATGATGCGCCGGGCGAAAAGGATTTAACCTTCTCCGATGCGGTTGTGACCGATGATATTTCCATGACGTTCCTCAAAGATTCCACGATCCGCTTTGATGATGCGCTGATCGGATCCGAGTTTAAAATCGACAACCCGAACGCGGTGGCCGGGTGCGGTTGCGGCACAAGCTTCGCGGTTTAGTGCGTAAGATTTAAGCTTTCCATTTTTTTTCTCACCTCTTCAAAGGCAAGGAGCTTTACGGGCTCTCTGTCGGGGTGATTTTTTTGATAAAGGGCCGGTTGAATAACTAAATCTTCATAAGAAAGACTGAATTGCGTTTCAAAGGTAAACGCCGTTTTATCCATGTCTATGTTGTCATCTTCATCTTTGTTATTTTCATCATAAAATTGTTCCAGATTTGCCCGTGGCGGCAACTGTATATCAAAAACCTTATCAACAGTTTCAAAAATAGCGTGCTTACCGCCTCTTTTATAATTTGAAACGATTTTATAATGCTCCGTTAAATATCCTAGCTCACCAGCATCTTTAACTTTTCCACTGTATAGAACCTCTCCGAGATAATACACCTCCTGAGCATCAATCCAGCGTTGTCTTCTGTTAAGTTTATGAGCGGCACTTAAAAGAAGTTCAAAATCTTTACTATCGTGTAGTTTTTTTACGATTTTTGGGTTTGTAACGATTTCTAAAGCATCGTGATACCCTTCTAGATATGCGTAAACATCCGGCCCAAAAACAAGCTTGTCCTTATTATGCTTGTCTTTTTCAACGTACAAAACACCATCATGCTGTTCTGTAGCGCTCGCAAACAATATGCTTAATTTCTCTTGCCCTTTGATTTTAACAAGTTTGTAGTGACCGTTGTATCGGCTGTCAGGATTCGTTTCTGAAAACCCCTCATCAACGACCCTCACCTCGCGAAAGGTTCGTTTTTGTTTTTGTGCTCTACTCATCTTACGCATCTCCAATATTGAATATATGTAAATAAACAATCGCTACATATATGTCAACTTTTACAAAAGGACATATGAGCCCTCGTACTACCGTGGTGTGGGTATGGGGCTCACCATTTGCGCGGCGGTTTTTTTGCTGTAGCTTAATATCCTTAGAGATTCACGCGGGGGAAACATTATGACTCAATCACTTTTTGAAAAAATCGGCGGGAAACCAGCTGTGGATGCGGCCGTAGATTTGTTCTACGAGAAAGTTTTGGCCGATCCGCGCATCAATCACTTCTTCACCGATGTCGATATGACGCGCCAGCGCAGCCACCAAAAGGCCTTCCTGGCCTATGCGTTCGGCGGCATGGAAAGCTATGAGGGGCGCAGCATGCGCGAAGCGCATAAACATCTCGATCTAAACGAAGAGCATTTCGGTGCGGTTGCCGAGCATCTGCAGGCGACGCTGGAAGAGCTGGGCGTGCCGGAGGACTTAACCGGCGAGGTCATGACCATCGCCGCCAACACCCATGATGATGTTTTGAATTTATAAAGCCTTGCACCAAGCTGCTTAGCTGCTATCTTCCTTTCCATGAAAATTGTGTCGTGGAATGTGAATTCGATTAAGGCGCGGCTGGAGCATGTTCAAAAGTTCCTCGCCAGCGCGCAGCCCGATGTGCTGATGATCCAGGAGCTTAAGGGGCTGGACTTCCCCGAAGCGGATATCAAAGCCACCGGGTATGAGAGCGCCTTTGTCGGCCAGAAAGCCTATAACGGCGTGGCGGTCATTTCCAAGCATCCCATCAAGATTATTCTAGATCACCTGCCCGGTGATGAAGCGGATGAGCAGGCGCGCTATATCGAGTTTGATTATCAGGGCCTGCGCCTGATCAATATCTACGCGCCCAACGGCAACCCAACCCCGGGCGAAAAATATGACTACAAGCTGGGATGGATGGAGCGCCTGCACGCGCGCCTGTCGGAGTTGCGCGCGCAGAATATTCAATTTGCCATCGGCGGTGATTTCAATGTGATCCCTGAAGGAAAAGATTGCTACGACCCAAAAGCGTGGAAAGATGACGCGCTGTTCCTGCCCGCAACGCGCCAAGCCTTTCGCCGCCTGATTAACTTAGGCCTCACCGATGCCTTCCGCGTGCATCACACGCGCGCAGGCCAATATACATTCTGGGATTATCAAGCCGGCGCGTGGCAGCGTGATAACGGCATTCGCATTGATCACTTCCTGCTCTCGCCCAGTATAGCAGACAAACTGGTGAGCTGCGTGATTGATAAAGAGCCGCGCGAATGGGACAAAGCATCCGACCACACGCCGATTATTGTGGAGATAAACTGGTGAAGCGCGCCGGAATTTTAGTGTTGAGCGCGCTTGCTTTAAGCGCCTGCGCCACCGGGCAAGACAACATCGAAGATTATATGAGTCACTATGGAATTAAGCCCTATACGCTGGAGCAATTCCCACACTGCCGGGGCTATGGTTGTCGCTATGTCGATCAGGTCGCGCTGAATAAAGCACAATGGAAAAATGTATCAAAACCCTTCAGACCCGGCGCAAAAACGGCCGAGAAAGAACGCACGCAAATCGCCAAAGCCATCGCAGTTTTTGAGCAAGAAGTCGGGCGCATGACCGGTACGAACGAGGATATCTACGGCACATTCCAAGAGATGGGCGCACACCAGCTTGATTGTGTTGATGAGAGCACGAATACCACCATCTATCTGGACCTGCTGGCGCGCAAAGGTCTTCTGAAATTCCATACGCTTGGCGCACCAGTGAGGCGCGCACCCATCGGGCGTTGGCCACACCAAACAGCAACCATCATAGACAGCGAGACACAGCAGCGCTTCGCGGTGGATTCATGGTTTCACGACAACGGAATTAAGGCCGAGATTGTGCCACTGGATATTTGGGAAAAGGGCTGGAAACCCGACACACCTGTGCAAAACTCTGAATAAGAGTACGTGATTTTTGAAAAATGCCGTGATACATTTTTGAGGACTCACGTAAACAAAATAGCGAAGCACCATGATCCGTACAAACAGACTAACCTTTGTTTTCTGCCTTTTAGTCGCAGGTATTATCTCAGCCTGTACAACCGCCCCGGTCATCGTCAGAGATGATATCGCACAGCGCATTGCCGCTCCGGCGCAGATGGTCGAACGTACAATTGCCGCCGATCCGTTCCTGCTGACCGCGTATGAGCGTGTGCGCCTGCAAAATGGTCCGGCTGATCTTTATATTGAGGGTGACGGCGAAGCGTGGGAAACCCGTTTGAGTCAATCGCTCGACCCGACCCCGGCCAACCCGGTGGCGCTGCATCTGGCCTCCCGCGACAGTGCGGAGAATGTGTTCTATCTTGCGCGCCCCTGCCAATATAGCGGCATGCTTGACCCTGCACAAAAATGTGACGCCGCCTATTGGGGTGACAAGCGCTTTGCGCCCGAGGTAATTGAGGCGTATCAACTGGCGCTTGATGATATTAAAGCGCGCTATGGGATTACAAAATTCAATGTGATTGGCTTTTCCGGCGGCGGCGCGATTGCCGCCATCCTCGCGGCGCAACGTGATGATGTTGTGAGCCTCCGCACCGTTGCGGGCAATCTCGATAACCGTACTTTAAGCGCACATCATAATGTGTCCTACATGGACGGCTCTCTCAACCCGCCGGATTTCGCGGCGAAGCTGGCAAGCATTCCGCAATATCACTTTATCGGTGATCAGGACACGGTCATACCGCCGAGCGTTCTTGATAGTTATTTGCAGGCTTTGGGTTCTGATTCCTGCTCACAATATATGGTCGTGAAAAATGCCGATCATAATGTAGGCTGGGTGAATATCTGGCCGAACCTGCTGGATCTCATGCCGACCTGCGATAAAGCTTCGGCGGCAGTGCGCCCCGCATTCGAGCCTGTCATGCCCTATGACGGTCCGGGCATGGAGCCGATTTACAACAGCCCGGAAACGCCAGAAAAGCCATAAGCAAGTCGGTTTTTGGCACGCACGCTCTATTTTTTAAAATAGCGTTTGAAAATTCGCACCCACTGTTGTAGGTCTGTTGCTTCATTGGCTGCTGTAGCTCAGTGGTAGAGCGCGTCATTGGTAATGACGAGGTCGGGAGTTCAATTCTCCCCAGCAGCACCAGTAATCCCTTGATTTTTCCGATAAAAAAGCTTGTATTTATTATCCATAATGCTGTATAACCTCCTCTATGCAAAAAGAGCGGATATTTCATTACATCAAGCAGGCGGTAGATAAGCTTGTTGAACAGAATAAATTTGATACGGGTGATGAGTTTAGATTAACTCAGCGCGAAGCTTTGCGCGCTTATGCGCAAGACCTAACCGATGAAAAGCTAACGCTTGATGAAAAACTGACAGGTTTCTTCGAAATCCCCACAGGAATCGGTAAAACAGCGTTATTTTTATCGATTATTGGCAATGCCTATCGTGCTGCAAAAGCTAATGATGAAGAATTTAAAGCGGCTGTTGTAGTGCCGCTTACCACTCTTTTGAACGACACCCGCGACGAAGATGCAAAGCGTTTTATACCCGACTTAATGCATGAAATAGGTCTTTACGGCGACAGACACCATACCCTTGGAAAGCCAATCACGCTTCTCACTTACCCGGCCTTTGATACGCTAACGAAGGAGGGGAAAATTGGCCCACATAACATTGATCTGCTTATTACGGACGAATCTCATCGCGGCACCTCGGAGAATCTGACCGACAACGTTATAAAAATTTACGAAGAGGCGCATACGGCAATGCTTGGCTTCACAGCCTCGGCAGAATTTGATGATGAAAAATCAGTTTACAATACGCATAAACGTAAGATCTACAGTAAGAAAATTGGCCAAGCGGTTAAGGAAGGGGACCAACTCACCGAATATATCCAAACTCAAAATTTTGTTATTCGCGTGGCCCCAAAAGATGAGGAGGAGTTAAAAGATATTTTTGGCGATGCTGTTGCCGATAGTGATTACCAAACGCGCATGAAGCAGGCTGCTTGGAATAAGGCGATGGTTCAACATTTGCGTGATGGCAGAGATGAACGTACAAAAGACCCTCTCACAGATAACCAAGGGGCTTTTTACACGCAGGATACAACACATGCAAATGCGTTGGGGAAAGCACTGAACCAAGACCCTGTTTTACAACAGCGTGCTGCTGCGCAAGGGTATAAAGGCGTTGCCGCTGTTGTTCACACAAACGGTATACCCGAAAAAGAACGCAAACGTCTGATCAAGGAGTACAAAGCTGGCAAATATATGACACTTGTTGGCGATAGCATGTTCAAGGAAGGGTTTAATCACCCGCCAATGAAAACGGTGTTCGATTATATGCGTGGCTCTCTGGTTGATAAGGTTCAGGTTCTGGGGCGCGGCGCACGGCGGTGGTGGAATGAAAAAAAGGAACGCTACGAAGGACTCACTTTCATCGATAGCATCGTCTATGTGGGCTCTGATGACCCTGAAGAAGACGCACTGTATGAAGCACGGGCGAGGCGCCATGCTGTTTTGGCATCCAAGGTTATGGACGGAGAGGCTTATGCCCTGAGCCCGAAGGAACAAGAAAAAGAGAAAAGGTTGCATGCATCAGGAAAGTTGGGAGGCCGCGCAAAAGTAATTTTCCCCGATGATGACAACATCAAGGAATATGTAGACCTTGAAGACCTACAGACCTTTGCCCGTGAGCAGGAAGAATTCGAAAAGGACAGATTTGAGGGTTATGAACCGATATCTGAAGAAGATTTTTTATTCTTACAATCTGAAGCGGAGCGTACAGGTCTTGGAGGAGAGGCTGTATTTGCAAAAATAGACACCCCGCCAAAAGGTATGAGCAAGAAGCGGG
>JAGRKE010000021.1 GCA_020442385.1 Alphaproteobacteria bacterium
CAGTTTAAATATAACCGACTAGGCCGGTAACTCATAGAGAGCTTTACTAAAAAACTCGTATTTCACCTTAAAAATATGGGACTTAAGCGGCCTTCACAACGTCGTGATAGATAGAAATCCACTGTGTCGGGACTTTGCCGCCAAAAGGACCGTCTTTTGAGCGCCAAAAAGCCAGAATTTGCGGGAATTGGTTAAATTCCAGATCCGCTTCCTTGATAATGCGCCGATCCAGAGGAAAAAGCCGCAGGCCCTCAAGCTTCTTTGTGCGTCTTTGATAGTGCCCCGCACCCATATAATCGCGTAATACGGTTGATAAAATAGACGGATCATCCGTGCTGATGCGTCTTTTCGCCTCGTCACGGCGCGCCATAATCGCGTCCAGCGCTGCGCGCGAGGCTTCGGCCACCGGCCCTTGCGAAATGCGGGCGACATAAATGGCGCGGGCAATATGATGCAAATCGGCCTGCGAGATTTCCGGCAGCCAGATCAGCATCCCAGAGCGCATTTTGCTCACGGTTTCGATATTGAAGCACTGGTGACAAAAAATGCAGGTTGTTGCGAGATTTTTCTCATCCAGATTCGTATGGTCGTTATCAATAAAATGAATTTCCTGATATTTGCTGGATTTAAAGCCGCAGCACCGGCAGGTATTGTCATCACGCTCGAAAATGCGTTGCTTGAGACCTTGAGAGATTTTCCCGGCCTCACTATTAGAAGAGCCGGAAGGGCTTGGGGCCCGGCCGGCTTTCCTTTTCTTTGCATCGCCCGCTTTCTTTGGTAAGGGGCGGGCGATGCCCAGCTCTATTGGAATTAAATCCATAGTGTATAAAACACCTAATTAGTTCAGGTTGAACTCAACTTTTTGCAGTGATGCAGCCGCTGTTACCTGACCTGTGTCACCAACAGTTGTAAACATCGCTTCGAAGATGATTGGCAATGCGAACAGCGCGCCACCGGCGGCCAGACGAATCGCACCATCTTTTAGTGGTGTTTGTGTTGGGTTCTCAACGTGGTCTTTAATTTTAAGAACACCCAGAACGCCCAGCATAATACCGAACATATATGACAGACCTGTCAAAAGACCAGGTACTGACTGGATCGATGTCGTAATGTTTTCGGCGATTTTACTGAAGTCGTTACCTGCATGCGCATCTTGTGAAGCTAGCATGCCGACTGTCATCACAGCGCCAAGTTGGAAATATAGTTTTTTCATGGTTTTCTCCTCTACCATAGTTAGTTTGCTCACTAAAAAATTATATTCAAACTACGCAATAGTGTACACGTTAGCCGAACATAATTCCATAGCCGAACATAATTCCATACTCCGTCAGCCCAAGTGTCGTTTGCACGGCGTTGAGTAACGGTCCTAAGTTTACGGCCAATGCACCCCCTACCATGTGGGTGACTCCGGCCATCAACGAAGCCTGTCCATTGCCTTCGGCCACATTGCGTACAATGAAGATGCCTCTGACAAAACTGATTAATCCAACAACAATCATGAATTTTAAAATCGCGCTGATTACAGTATGCGCGTGCTCTGCGTCCCCTGTGCTCATACCATCTGTATATTGCATCGTGGCATGGGTCAGTGTCAGCGGGTTGTTGAAAAACGATGTCGTAAATCCGCGAATAAATTCGTTATAAGAAATAAGCGATCCGCCCGCGAGGAAGGTCATAAAGGTCCCAATACCGCCGGGGCCGCGCGCGCCGTCTTGCGCGCTTTTAACTAAGCGTGAAATACCGATCATGATGAGCACAATACCGGCGGTGAAGCTGAAGAAGTTCAGCATGCTGTGGATCGGGCCGAGCATATCCTTCATCATACAAGCCATCATAACATCCAGCCCTGCAGGATCGCCGCCACCGCCACAAACCGAGAGGTCTCCCTCGTTATAGCCCGTGATTGTCCCAATTCCGAACAAGCCGCCAATCATGCCCATACCTGAGAGAGATTCCGGCGTTACAGTTGAGCGCACAGCCTCAACCACGAAAGGCAGGGCGAAAAAGGCACCGCCCGCCAGCAATCTTGAGAAACCTTCCCACACTTGTGTTTGAGAGGGGTTTAAAACATGATCGCGAATTTTCAAAAGTCCCCAAACGCCCAAAATCAAACCGAACAGGTAAGAAAGCGAACTGAGGAAAGCCGGGGCCGCCGCCGTGTGCGCAATCATGCTACAAACAGCTGAGCCCATTGTTGTTCCGATCGGATTACAAAAGTCGCCAAAGATAATGCCGCCTGCATAGGGGGATGTAAGCCAGCTTAAGCCGCCAAAGACAGACACAATCTGACCCCAGGCGCCGACACCATCGCC
>JAGRKE010000022.1 GCA_020442385.1 Alphaproteobacteria bacterium
CCCCGCAAAAGCTGATCGCCGATATGGATAAACGGGTGCGCCTGCCGGGGATGATGAACTCTTGGGGCTATCCGATCAAAATCCGCCTCGACATGCTGACTACAGGCATCCGCACGCCTGTCGGGATCAAGATTGCCGGAACTGATCTGATGCAAATTGATAAAATTGCCAAGGAGATCGAGGTGCTGGCTCGTGACGTGCCGGGCACCCGCAGCGCCATTGCCGACCGCGTTGTCGGCGGGAAATATATTGAGATTGTTCCAAACCGCCGCGAAATTGCCCGTTACGGTATATCGCTGGGTATGGTTCAGCAGGTTATCCGGACGGCGCTAGGCGGAATGCAGATGGATGAGGCCGTGGAAGGGCGCGAGCGTTACCCGATCATGCTGCGCTATGACCGCCCGTTTCGCGAGCATGTAACTGATCTGGACAATATTCTGGTGAGTACGCCAAACGGTGCGCATATTCCGCTTGCTGATCTGGCAGATATTCGTATCGCCGAAGGACCGTCCATGATCAAGTCTGAGGATGCGCGTCTCAATGGCTGGGTGTTTGTCGATATTGAAGACCGCGACCTTGGTTCTTATATTGCGGATCTAAAAGAGGCTTTAAAAACTCTTGAATTGCCCGCAGGCTACAGTCTGAAACTTTCTGGTCAGTTTGAACAGATGCAGGAGGCCAACGAGCGGTTAAAGATTGCTGTTCCGGCAACGCTGCTGATTATCCTCACCCTGCTTTATCTGCATTTTGGCCGGTGGGATCGCACAATCCTGATTATGCTCTCCGTCCCGTTCGGCGTGATTGGTGGCGTCTGGTGGCTCTGGTTGGCAGGATATAATCTTTCTGTGGCTGTGGCCGTCGGATTTATTGCGCTCGCCGGAATTGCCGTGGAAACAGCGATTGTCATGCTCATCTATATCGACCATGAAATGCGTGAACACTGGCCCGATACGTTTGAGAAACTGCTGGAAAATGTCCGTCACGGTGCGTTGCAACGTCTGCGGCCCAAACTCATGACGGTGAGCACGATCATTCTCGGCCTGATCCCAATATTTCTGACCGACGGGCCGGGATCGGATGTCATGCGGCGTATCGCTTTGCCGATGGTCGGCGGTATGGTCAGCACACTGATCCTGACGCTGATCCTTATACCCGTCATTTATGCTGTGTATATGCAATGGAAGCTCAAACTTCCTAATAAAATTGAAAGGACTGAACAATGATGAATATAGAGATTATACCAAACTACCATCCGATCTTGGTGCATTTCACAATCGGGCTGCTGAGTATCTCGGCACTTTTATATCTCGCCGGAAGCATTCTCAAAAAAGAAAACCTGCTGATTGCCGCACGGTGGAATTTGTGGATAGGCGCGATTCTCACTATCGGCACAGTGATCGCCGGATTTGATGCTTATAACAGTGTTGCTCACGATGCGGTTTCTCACGCAGCCATGACAGACCATAAAAATTGGGCGTTGCCAACTGCCGGAATATTTATGGCTTTGGCTTTGTGGGCAGCATGTAAGCAACGCGGAGAAAAAACCGTCAGTCCTGTATTCGTCGTAGCTATCGTGCTGGCTTCCGGTCTGCTGGCGATGACCGGCTATAAAGGCGGCGAAGTTGTTTACCGCCATGGTACTGGCGTCATGCGTATGCCTGAAATTCAGGGCGATGGCGGACACGGTAGTCATAGCCATGGTGAAGATGTGGGTGAAGATCATCACGATATGCAAGAACAGCAACCACAAAAAGAGAAACAAGGTCATGACCACAGCGGCCATGAGCATTAAAATGAAGGATTATAAAAATGAATAGTCTCAGAAATATCGCAGCAATATCAGCAGCCCTTGTTTTTCTAGGCGGCTGCTCACTCACGCCGAACTATCAAAGGCCGGAGGTTGAAACGCCTGCATGGCGTGAAGCTCAAATTTCGCAAAATGCTGAAATCGCCACCGATTGGTGGACAAATTTTGAAAGCGCGGAATTGAACGCATTAATGCAGCGCTCTCTCGAAAATAACAACAATCTGCAAGCCTCTTTGCAACGGGTTGAACAGGCGCGCGCGGATTTAAAAATTGCCGGGGCTTCTCTTCTTCCTTCGGCTGATGTCACGACCACTTATATGAGCGGCTCAACGCAAGCCATGAATATCACCGACATGCGCAATAACGGCATTCCTGAATTTACGGCGGATGCGGGCATTTCTTATGAGCTTGATTTGTTCGGAGCCAACAGAGCAAAAACCAATTCAGCAGAAGGCCGACTGTTAAGCGCTGCTTATAGACATGATGCGCTGGCACTCGTGATTATGGGAGATGTAGCGCAGAATTATTTCAATGTTTTGAATTTGAAAGAGCGCGTGCGCATTGCGAACGATAATTTACGCGCAACAGAGGATTTACTAGAGGTGGCTGAGGCGCGTTTTCAAACCGGGGCGCGGACACAGCTTGATATAACACGGCAGGAAACGCAAGTGGCCAGAGCCAAAGCGGCTGTAACAGCATTGGAGCAGGAATTGGCGCTGGCTCAAAATGCTCTGGCTGTTCTGGTCGGGGAGCCTCCACAGAGCTTTAAGGTTGGTGAAAAAAATATAAACAATCTTCGTCTGCCTTCTCCAGCAGTATTGCAACCTGCTGCGCTGCTGGAACGCAGACCGGATGTTAAGAGTATGGAGACCATGCTTATCGCTGCAAATGCCGATATTAGCGCAGCGCGCGCGGCCTTTTATCCATCGGTCAATATCGGCCCCAGCCTGTTGCTGGCCGCGAATCCATCAGCATCCGCTTTGACTCTGGCAGGTTCAGTCATTGCCCCTATCTTCCAAGGCGGGCGGCTGGAAGGCAATCTGAACCGCGTCACCGCACGCCAGAAAGAGCTGGCAGAAAATTATCAACAAACAGTGCTTGTGGCTTTTCAAGAAGCAGAAAATGCATTGATAAAAGTGCAGAAAACACTGGAGCGTGAAAATGCATTGAAACAGGCCGCCGCTAAAGCGCGTGAAGCCTACGGCATAGCCAAAAACCAATATAGTTTGAGCGTTATTGAGTTTCAGGATGTTTTAGATTCACAGCGCATGATGCTAGAGTCCGAAGATCAATATGAGCGCGCTCGCTATGAAACTCTGGCCGCCCGCGTAGAGCTTTTTAAGGCTATGGGCGGCGGGTGGAAAGAAAAATAAGAAACAAGGAGATGCATATGGGACAGGAACATCATAAACACGGGTCTGAAGGTCATTCATGCTGTCATCACGAGCATGGTGACAAAGCAAAACCCGTCGCAGTGCCCACTGGCGCGGATGTGATTTATACTTGTCCCATGCACCCGGAAAGAGGAGCATATATTATCCAAGCCACGCCCATAAAAGCGGAAGCCAGATCAGGGATGTGGTCAGCGTGCCTTTGATGGTTTGATAGGCAATCCATATCCAGAAGGCTTTATGACCTGTTTTGCGTATGCCTTTAAAATCCAGCTTATCAATCATTTCCATATCAGAACTTCACACCCACCTGTAGCCAAAATTTCTCACGGCTGGCAATACCGCCATCGCCATTATAATCAGCATATTTAAGCAGAACATTCAATTTCTTAAAGGGTTGGCCTGCGTCAGGAAGCGCGAAACTTTTTCCGACAGACAAATCGAGCTCATCGCCAAAATCACCGCTGCTGGAGTCATTGCTATCAAAATCATGATAGATGGCAGTAAATGTTGTATCGTCAAAGAGGCTTTTTGTGCC
>JAGRKE010000002.1 GCA_020442385.1 Alphaproteobacteria bacterium
AAGCTGGAGGAATTCACCTATCTCGCCAAAGCCTTTAACCGCATGACCGAACAAATTCAGGAGCAGCAAACCGAGTTGATTGAGGCAAACAGGCAGCTTGATCACCGTCGCCGCTTCACCGAAACGGTTCTGGAGGGTGTGCTTTCGGGCGTGGTCGGGATTAATTCCAGCGGCATGATCAGTTTGGCCAACAGCTCATCGTGCAAGCTTTTGGGGCTTGAGGAGGGCGCGCTTGTAGGCTCTAAAATTACGGCCATTTTGCCTGAGGTCAGTGATCTGCTGGATCAGGCGCATAAACGCCCGGATAAAATTACACAGGGCGAAATTCCCGTTCAGACCGCGGAAGGGCGCAAGCGTATCTATCTGGTGCGTATTGCGGTGGAGATGATTGGCGATGAGGATAAAGGTGCGGTGATGACTTTCGATGATATTACCGAGCTACAATCAGCACAGCGTAAGGCGGCGTGGTCAGATGTGGCGCGGCGCATTGCCCATGAAATTAAAAACCCGCTCACGCCGATCCAGCTGTCCGCTGAGCGCCTCAACCGTAAATATCTGAAACAAATTGAGGAAGAGCCTGAAACATTCTCGCAATGCATTGAGACGATTATCAAGCATGTGGGCGATATTGGCCGGATGGTCGATGAATTTTCGTCTTTTGCGCGCATGCCCGACCCGGTGATGCAAAGCGCGGATCTTTATGATCACGTTAAGGATACGCTGTTCCTGCATCAACAGGCTCATCCGGAGGTGAAGTTTAACCTGATCCGCGAGGAAGGGCAGGGTTTTGCTTGTGAATTCGACCCGCAGCAAATGCGCCAAGCCCTGAATAACTTGCTGCAAAACGCTGTGGATTCAATTGAGATGCGCCTTGAGAAGGGCAAGCGTAAGAAAGAGGCTGGCCAGATTGATATTCTGGTTCAGCATTACGGCGATGATGAAGTAGTCGTTGCCGTGACTGATAACGGTCTTGGCCTTCCCAAAAACGAAAACCCTGTACATCTGAGTGAGCCTTACGTGACGCACAAGGTGAAGGGAACGGGCCTCGGGCTGGCTATTGTCAAAAAGATTATGGAGGACCATAATGGCTCGCTCATGGTTGGTGCGCCGGAATGGCTACAAAAAAGCGCCCATTGGAAAGATTTAAAGGGTGCGACTGTGGCGCTTATTTTCCCGCTTCACGATGCGGGAGCGCAGCCTGTACAAGCCGAAGACAAAAAACAAAAGAAAAGCGCGTAAACGCCGATGACAGCCAATATTCTGATTGTTGATGATGAAGCCGATATCCGCACCCTGATTCAGGGGATTTTGGAGGATGACGGCTATACGACGCGCATCGCGGAAAATTCAACGCAGGCCTATAAAGCGATTGAGGACAAAAATCCCGGCCTGATCGTTCTGGATATTTGGTTGCAGGGCAGTAAGGATGACGGCCTGAAAATCCTCAAAAACGTCAAAGATAAACACCCGCATATTCCTGTGATTATGATCAGCGGTCACGGCACGATTGAAACCGCCGTATCCTCGATAAAACAGGGAGCGTATGATTTTATTGAAAAGCCGTTCAAGTCTGATCGCTTGTTGCTGATGATTAAGCGGGCCCTTGAAGCGGCGGCTTTGAAGCGTGAGAATGAATCTTTGCGTCAGCGTAGCGCAAGCACGGTGCTGGAGTTGATAGGGTCTTCCAGCGCGACGCAGGAGCTGGGGGAGATGATTGAGCGCGTCGCTGTCACCAATAGCCGTGTTTTGCTGACCGGAGAGCCGGGAAGCGGTAAAGATGTAGCCGCGCGGCTTTTGCACGCGAAGTCCGAGCGCGCGAGCCAGCCCTTTATGGCGCTAAGCTGCGCGACGCTGCACCCGGAGCGTTTAGAGCTGGAGTTGTTCGGGAGTAAGGACGAGCAGGGGGCGCTTGAAAAGGCGCATGGTGGCACGTTGCTGCTCGATGAGGTGGCGGATATGCCCCTTGAGACGCAAGGAAAAATCCTGCGCGTTATTCAAGAGCAGAGATTCCAGAAAACCGGCAGCGCGCAAAGCGTGGAGACCGATGTACGTATTATCGCCTCCAGCAATAAAGACCTCGAAACTTTGATCGAGAATGGTGATTTTAGGGAAGATTTATATTACCGCCTCAATGTTGTGCCGATAAAGCTGACCCCGCTGCGCGAGCGTAAAGAAGATATTCCGGCGTTGATGGATTATTTTGTTGAGGTGCTGAATAAAGATTCAGGTCTCATGAAAAAAACGTTCTCTCCCGCGGCGATTAAAGCCATGCAGAGCTATGGTTGGCCGGGCAATGTGCGTCAATTGCGCAATGTCGTTGAGTGGGCGCTGATTATGGATCGTCATCAGGAAGGCGAGATGATTGAGCTCGAAGGTCTGCCGCCTGAGGTCACTGGCCGGGACTCAAAAAGCGTAGGCGGGGGCGAGATGACTTCTAACGCAGCGATC
This sequence comes from Alphaproteobacteria bacterium, assembly GCA_020442385.1. Taxonomy (GTDB): domain Bacteria; phylum Pseudomonadota; class Alphaproteobacteria; order Micavibrionales; family Micavibrionaceae; genus JAGRKE01. The sequence continues at coordinate 2,449 of JAGRKE010000002.1, forward strand.
CGCGAGGATATATTGGCCATGCCGCTGCGCGAGGCGCGGGAAGTTTTTGAGAGGGAATATCTTGAATCGCAAGTTGAGCGTTTTGAGGGTAATATCTCCAAGACGGCTGAATTTGTCGGGATGGAGCGCTCGGCGCTTCACAGAAAACTAAAATCTTTAAAAGAAGCCGTGCCCGACGAAGCGGCTGAAGACACAAAACTGAAAAGGGCATAGAATATGCGGGTTATTATTTGCGGCGCGGGACAGGTGGGCTACAACATTGCGGCTTATCTCTCGAAAGAGGAAAATGAGGTTACGGTCGTTGATACCGACCCGCAGCTGATCGCACATATCAATGAAAATCTGGATGTGAAGGGCGTGCAGGGACATGCTTCTAATCCTGATGTTTTGAACGGTGCGGGGGCGAATGATGCGGACATGATTATCGCCGTGACCCATTCGGATGAGGTGAATATGGTCGCTTGCCAAATCGGTCACTCGCTGTTTGGTATTCCAAAGAAAATTGCCCGTATTCGCGCGCAATCCTATTTGAAGCCGGAATGGGCGAATTTATTCAGCCGTACGCACATGCCGATTGACGTGATTATTTCACCCGAAGTTGTGATCGCGCGCGAGATTTATCAACGTCTGGCCGTGCCGGGAACAACCTTTGTTGCTTCTTTGGCGGACGGGTTGGCACACCTAATCGGCGTGATTTGTCAGGAAGATTGTCCGGTGATTAATACGCCGCTGAACCAGCTAGACACACTGTTCCCTGATCTGTCTTTCCGCATCATTGCGATTATGCGCAAAAACAAGCCGATTATCCCCGATGAGCAGGAGCAGTTGCTGGAAGGGGATGAGGTATTCTTCACTGTTGATGCGAAGCATCTAAAGCGCATGATGACGGCCTTCGGGAACGAGGAAAGCGAAGCGCGCCGCATTACCATTGTTGGCGGCGGCAATATCGGTTTCGGTCTAGCGCAAATGCTGATGAAGAAGGGCCGGGGCGTACAGCTTAAGATGATTGAGCGCGATGAGAAACGCGCCCAGTATCTCAGTGACAACCTCGAAGGCGCGATCATCATGAATGGTGATGCGCTCAAGAAGGGCTTGTTGCAGGAAGCGGCGATCGAGCAAACCGAAACCTTCGTGGCCGTGACCAATGACGATGAGAGCAATATTCTTGGCTCACTTCTGGCCAAGCAATTGGGCGGAAAGCGTGTGGTGACGCTGGTGAATAATGAGTCCTATAATTCGCTCGTCAGCCCGCTTGGAATTGATACGATTGTTTCACCGCGCGCGACGATTGTGGCCAACATCATGCAGCACGTACGCCGCGGCCGCATTAAGGGTATCTATAACTTGCGCGACGGGTTTGCGGAGATTATCGAGGCGGAAGTGTCGGATAATGTTTCCATCGTGAATATGCCGGTGGAAGAAGTGGAAGTGCCGCATGAGATTATCGTTTCGGCGATTATCCGCGATGAAGAGGTGATTATCCCGACGCCAGATGAGATTATCAAAGTTGATGATCGCGTGATTATTCTGGCCGCCGAAGACCGCGTGAACGAAGTAGAGCGCATGTTCTCCGTTCAGGTTGATTTGTTCTAATTCCCTCGCGAAAGGGCCGTCATGAAGCTCGGCATATTTGATTCAGGATTAGGAGGCTTAATCATCGCTAAAGCGGTGCATGATCACATGCCGGATCTGGATATCGTCTATTTGGGTGACACGCTGCGCCTGCCTTACGGCAACCGTTCGGACGATGCCATTTACGAATTTACCCGCCAGTGTGTGGAATTCTTGTTCTCCCAAGATTGCAACTTGGTTGTTATTGCCTGTAACACGGCAAGTGCGCGCGCGCTGCGTCGCTTGCAGCAAGAGTGGCTGCCCGGCGCGAATTATCCGGGGCGTAATGTACTGGGGGTGATTGTGCCGACGCTGGAGGCCGCGCTGGATCACGGCTATCACAATCTGGGGCTGATCGGCACGAACGCCACGGTGAATTCGGGCATTTACCCGGAAGAGCTGAAAAAAGTGTCTGAAAAAATCGATATCACGCAAAAGGCAACCCCGCTGCTGGTGCCCTTGATTGAGAATGAGGGCGAGGCCTGGCTGGGTGATGTGCTGGAGCATTATCTTGAGCCGCTGAAGGCGCGCGGGTGTGAGTGTATTTTGCTGGGCTGTACGCACTATGCGCTGCTGAAGAACCAAATTCGCAAGCATCTGGGGCAGGGAATTGAGGTTTTGTCGCAAGATGAGATTATTCCGGCCAAACTGGCAGATTATCTGGAGCGCCATAGCGAATATGCGGACGAGATTTCGCGCGGCGGCACAATTGAATTCTATGTCAGCGATATTACGCCGGGCTATAAGGCCGCGGCGGCTAAGCTGTACGGCCGTGAGATTGATATTCAGAAAGCCGAGGTCGCATGAGTGCTTTAGAAAAGCCGCGGGCGATCTTTTTTGATTGGGACGGCACATTGGCCGACAGCTTTTCCTTCCTTGAAGCGGCGCACAACCATGTTTTGGAACAATACGGCCTGCCGGGGTTTGAGAAGGGCGGGTTTGCGCCGTATTTTGGCCGTCCGCGTGAGGAGATTTATCCGGCGCTCTACCATGACAAAGCCGACGAAGCGCGCGGGCTGTTTGAGGTTTTTGTGAAAGAGAACCACAAAGAGATGCTTGAACCCATTCATGGTGCATTTGAGTGTCTTCAAACGGTTCAAAGGTTGCAAATTCCTGCCGGGGTGGTGAGCAATAAATTGCCCGCTTTTGTCAATGGAGAGGTCGATCATTTCGGCTGGCGTCCGTTTTTTCTAACTGTGGTGGGTGCGCGCGAAGCTGCGGAAGACAAGCCCTCTGCCGCGCCGCTCTTGCTCGGGTTGGAGCGCGCAGGGTTGAATGTCGCGCTTGAGAGCGTCTGGTATGTCGGGGATACGGTTATCGATCAAAAATGTGCCGAAAATGCAGGCGCAAGATTTATCTATATAGATCATGAGAATAAACCGCTGGAAAAAGCGCCGGATGTGAGCGTTGAAAATTGTTTTGCGCTCAGAGATTTTCTGTTGCAATACGCTGGAAATTAACTACTAATGACAATATATCTAAGTCACGAGAGATAAATAATTTAATAATAATAAAGAGGGAGAGAAGAGCTATGGCCGAGAAATTCCAAAACGTACAAGACGTGTTCCTCAATAAAATCCGCAAGGAAAAGATGTCTGTGACCGTTTTTTTGGTCAATGGCGTGAAATTGCAAGGGGTTGTCACATGGTTTGACAACTTTTCAATGCTATTGCGCCGTGAATCGCACGTACAGCTGGTCTATAAGCATGCGATTTCGACAATTATGCCCGGCGGGCCTTTGTCGCTGCATGATGATGGCGAAGAGGATGCCGGTGGCGACGAGGAATAATCGCAGCCAAAGGTCTTAATGCCTACTAAAACACCACATGAAACGCCCGGCGCATTGGCGCAGGAGACAACATTCATTATCCATCCTGAAATTCCGGGGCAGGAGAGCCTTGAGCGTGATTTGGATTACGTTATCGAGGAAACGCAGGGGCTGGCGCGCGCCATCAATTTAAAAGTTCTCGGCACGCATGTTGTGAAGGTGAAACGCATTCAGGCGGGTGCTTTTCTGGGCAAAGGGCAGCGCGCGGAGATTGCAGAACGTATTCAAGAGCTCAAGCCTGCCGTGGTGATCCTCAATCACACACTCAGCCCGGTGCAGCAACGCAATTTGGAAGAAGATTGGAACGTCAAGGTTATCGACCGTACGGGGCTTATTCTGGAGATTTTCGGCGAGCGCGCCCAAACCAAGGAAGGCCGCCTGCAGGTCGAGCTGGCGATGCTTGAGTATCAGCGCTCCCGCCTTGTGCGGGCCTGGACCCACCTTGAGCGTCAGCGCGGTGCAACGGGGTTCATTGGCGGGCCTGGTGAAACGCAGATTGAGATTGACCGCCGCCTGATCGGGGAGCGGATTTCGCATTTAAAGAAAGAGCTGGAAACTGTGCGCCGTACGCGTGATCTGGGGCGAAAAAGCCGTGAGCGCATCCCGCTGCCCGTTGTGGCGCTTGTCGGCTATACCAACGCCGGGAAATCCACACTGTTCAACACGCTGACCGATTCCAATGTGTTTGCCGAGGATTTGCCCTTTGCCACGCTGGACCCGACGCTGCGCCGGATGGCGCTGCCGACGGGTCAAAAGGTGATTTTGTCTGACACTGTGGGCTTTATTTCTGACCTACCGACGCATTTGATTGCCGCATTCCGTGCGACGCTGGAGCAAACGGTGCATGCCGATGTGCTGGTGCATGTGATTGATGTTTCGCGCCCAGACTGGAAAGCGCAGCGCGCCGATGTCATAGACATCCTCGAAGAGCTTGGCATTGAATATGAGCGCGAAGATCGTATTGTTGAGGTTTATAACAAGGTCGATATGCTCGATGATGAGGATTATCAGGATTTTGAGCGTCAGGTAAAATTTGGTGAGAATCTGGTGATGGTCTCGGCGCTGAAACGTCGGGGGCTAGAGGATTTGCAGGCGTGCATCAGTAATGTGTTTGACGCAAAACGGACACAGGCTAGCATCACCCTTGATGCGGCGGATGGAAAAGCCTTATCATGGGTGTACGAACACGCCGAAATTCTGGAGCGCCGCGATGATGAGATGCGTATCACTCTGGATGTCATGATCGAGCCGTATAATCTGGATAAATTCACCGCCCGTTTCGGGCCAAGCCTGAAAGATTTAAAAACCGCATGAGTGTTATTGACCCGCAACATGTTGCCCAAATCTTAGAGGAATGCGCAAACAAATACGTTTTGCCGCGCTATAAGCAGCTTCAGGAGCATGAAATTGCCGCCAAATCCGGCCCACGCGATCTGGTCACGCAAGCGGATATCGATGTGGAGGCGCATCTGGAGCGTGTTCTCCCCGATTTACTGCCCGGATCAATCGTGATCGGGGAGGAGGGGATATCGCGCGGTGATATGGATATTGGCATTTTGCAGGACCCTTCGCAGACGGTTTGGATTGTTGATCCCGTTGATGGCACACATAATTTTGTCAGCGGACGGCGCGAATTCGGCATCATGCTGGCATGCGTGATTGAGGGTGAAACGCGCCATAGCTGGATTTACGACATATTGGGAGACGCGCATTATATCGCCGAGAAGGGCGAGGGGGCGTATCGCAACGGTGAAAAGCTTGAAATTACAGAGCATCGCGCGCCGGCGGAGATGACCGCACATATCAATTACCGTTATTTTCCGCGCGATATTCAAGAGCAGATCCGCGGCGCTATGAGTGCCTTTGGCGAGAGCTATTCCCTGAGCTGCGCGGCGCATGAATATTCACGCATTGCCACGGGCCAGTCGGATTTGGCGCTGTATTCGCGCCTTAAGCCATGGGATCACTTGCCCGGCGCGCTGTTGGTGCAGGAGGCGGGCGGCTATGTCGCCAAATGGGATGAGCGGGCGTACACGCCGCGCGACGATTATGCGGGTTTAATTGTAGCCTCTTGCGAAGAAAGCTGGAGAAAAGCGTTTAATATTATTTTCCAAGGTATTGATATTAAAAAATATTTATAGCTTTGATTTTTGTTTGTTCCATAAAAGGGTCATTTGATCCAAAGATGCGTCGCTTAATTGCTCAAGACCCAGCTCACCAATATCGTCTTCCATACCCTTAAAGCGGCGCTCAAATTTGTGATTGGTTTGGCGTAAAGCCTCTTCAGGATTGATGTCCAGCATACGCCCCAGATTGGCGAGCACAAATAAAACATCACCCAGCTCCTCGGTTTTTTCTGCCGCTGAGCCGCTCTCAAGCGCCTCACGCAGTTCACTCAGTTCTTCCTCTAATTTCGCGAGAACATCGGATATTTGCGCCCATTCAAAGCCGGTCTTGGCCGCTTTTTTGGTGAGTTTTGAGGCGCGGAGCAGGGCGGGAAGGGCGCGCGGAACGCCGTCTATCGCGCTTTTCGGCGCCTCATCACCCTTCTCTTTTTCAAGCGCTTTACGCTCATCCCACAAGACATTCACATCTTGCGCGGTTTTCGCGTCTGTATCACCAAACACATGTGGGTGGCGGTGAATCATTTTATCGGTGATGTGTTGCACGACATCGTTAAAATCAAACGCGCCTTGCTCTTTGGCCATTTGCGCATGATAAACGGATTGGAAGAGGAGGTCGCCCAGCTCTTCCTTTAAATCCTCCATTGAGCCCTGATCGATCGCCTCGGCAACCTCATAGGCTTCTTCGATCGTGTATGGCGCGATGGATTTGAAGTCCTGCTCCAAATCCCACGGGCAACCACCATCAGGATCACGTAGGCGCGCCATAACCTCAACCAGTTCATCAATCGGGTGATCTGTTTTCTTCATGTGTCTTTCCGTGGTACAATTTTTAAGGATCAAAGTATAGTGAGGGGCGTTGTTTTGAGCCGGGTTATGGACATGATAAATAGATACAAAAAGAGTGATAATATATATTATGGAATATAATATATTCTATGTAATGAGGGAGCTTTTAGGCCGCACTCTTAATATCTTGGGCGCTCTGTTGCTTCTGAGTACGCCCGTAGCGAGTATTTATGCGGCAGATTGCGCGTGGCAGCCTTCTGGTGATATGGCGTGCGGGCATTTTCGCCCCGATCACAAGGCCGATAAAGATTTAAAACCTGTAACGCGCGATCCGTCATCTTCGCTGTCTCGCTATAAATCTGACAAACCTATGATTATGCCGATCGAGGTTCAAAAGCAGCTTTCTAATGGATCGGCCCAATATTATCCCGGCACATTGATCCAGACCCAAAGCCTGATACAAGTTTTTGCCCAAGTAGAAGCGTTTGATAGTTGTCGTCGTGATATGGCGGTTAAGGCGCTCGAAACCCAGATCGAGGCGATTTATAACGCGCATCCTGGTGATCTTCAGGCGCAAATAATAGCGCTTGATGCGCTGTCTGTAGCGGACAAAAACGGTAAAAATAGCTTTTTGGGCGCTAAAATTACGTGCTAGAGCCTATAATCAACCCATCATAAGCCGGTAAATATCCATCTTTTAGCTCATTTTCGAGGGTTTTATAGTCCATAGATAGCGTTAAACTGGTTAAATAGACGTTTTTAGCGCAAATTTTATCGTTTAATGTGTAAATTGTATCTAAATTTGCATGTACTGGGTTGGAATCGCTTGTATAGCCAGCCGCATCGACGATCCAGGTCTCAATTCCTTGCAATATCTCAATAGCTTGATCATCAAGTGCCAGCATATCGACGCTGTAGGCCAGATCGCCAAAGCGGTATCCAACGCTCTGGCATGTGCCGTGATCTTGTAAAAATGGGATAAAGTCAACATTACCAATGGTTTGCGTCTTGCCAAAATCGCTCTCTTTAAAGGTGTACGTCTCTGTCACAGCCGGGTAAATATCAGCCTTGCCACCATGAAGCAAATAGTCGTAGCGGCGCTCTAAATCTTCATAAGTCTCTGAATTACAATATATTTTCACTCTATCGACGCCCATTCTATAGCGCAAAACCCGCAATTCATCGATGCCGGCAACGTGATCACTATGAGCATGCGAGTATAAAACCGCGTCCAAACGGTTGATATCCGCCCTGTTCAGCTGAAATTTGAAATCCGGGCCAGTGTCGATGATCAAGTTTGTGGTACCGCTTTGAATAAGCAGACTGGAGCGTGTGCGGCGGTTTTTCGCCTCGGCCGGATCGCATTGCCCCCAATAATTGCCGATTGAGGGTACGCCCGATGAGTTTCCGCAGCCGAGTATGGTGAAGGTCAAACTCATACCAATTTAGCCTTATTAAAAAGCTTAAAAAAGTTGTTTTTAGAATGACTTGCGAGTTTTTCTTGAGAGATATTATGAAGTTTTGCAAGCACGGATCCTGTGTGCTGTACGTATGCGGGCTCGTTGGTTTTTCCGCGAAATGGTACAGGCGCAAGAAAGGGTGCGTCCGTTTCCACCAAAATGTGATCCAGAGGCACATCTTTGGCAATATCGCGCAGCTCTTGCGCCTGATTAAAAGTCACAATGCCGGAAAAGGAGATGTAAAAACCGAACTCCAGCGCGGCTTCGGCCAGCCCTCTGCCGGAGCTGAAGCAATGCATAACGCCCTTTAGGGATGTCCCCGCCCCCTCTTCCTCGAACATAATGCGCGCGATATCTGCGTCGGCGTCGCGGGCGTGAATGATGATGGGTAGATCGGCCTCAATGCAGGCCTGTATGTGTTTGCGGAAAGATATTTCTTGGTCCGCGCGCGGTGAATTATCGTAGTAATAATCAAGTCCCGTCTCGCCAATCGCGATAATTTTCGGGTTAGAGCTTGCCATTTCGACCAGTTTTTCGCGGGAAATCTCCTTTTCGCCCTTTAATCCGGCATCGTGCGGATGGGTACCGATGGAGCACCAGACATTGTCAAAGCGCTCGGCCGTGGCCAGAACAGTCGGAAAATCGCCGGTGATTTGGCAGGAGATGTTGAGCATCCCTTCTACGCCCGCCGCCTTGGCGCTTGCAACAATGTCATCGGGGGTCATATCGCCGAAGCGTTCATGATTGAGATGGCAATGGGAGTCAATCCACATGCCCTACCCCGCAGCCTTTTGCTCTTCATCAGAAAATTCAAGGCGGGGGAAAACGCCTTCCGGCTTATCAATTGCCGTCCCGGGTTTGAGGGCGTAATCAGCGCTCATATGTTCGAACAAGCGCTGATCTTCGGGGATTTTTAGCTGGTCGAGCAGTTTGGCGGCCGCACTTGGCGTGGCAAATTGGATGGCGATGGCGATACAGCGGATGGCTTCGGCCAGTACGTACAGCACGGTTTTCATGCGTTCCGGGTCTTCTTTTTTGAGGGCCCACGGTGCCATCGCATCGACATATGAGTCAGCCTCCCCTACGAAATTTATAATAACTTTGAGAGCTTCATCTATTCTAAAGCGTGTAAACTTATCGCGAACTGCTTCGGGCATTTCTTTGTAAAAGCCATTTAAAAACTTCTGATCTTCCTCAGATGATGTTGGAGGTTCAGGAATTTGCCCATCGCAATTCTTATAGATCATCGACAGCGTACGCTGCGCCAGATTGCCGATACCGTTGGCCAGATCTGCGTTCATACGCTCAACCGCGCTGTCGTGGCTAAAATTTCCGTCATTACCGTGTGAAATCTCACGCAGCAGCAGATAGCGGATTTGGTCGAGACCATACATCTCCACCATCCCGGTCGGCGATAAAACATTGCCGATGGATTTAGACATTTTCTGACCCTGCACATTAATAAAGCCGTGGGCGAAAATGGCCTTGGGCAGTGGCAAGTCTGCGGCCATCAAAAAAGCGGGCCAGTAAACGCAGTGAAAGCGTGTAATATCTTTGCCAATCACATGATAATCGGCGGGCCAGAATTTTTTAAAATCGGCGCTGTCTTCATCCGGGTAGCCGATTGCAGTGATATAGTTTGTCAGCGCATCGAGCCAGACATACATGACGTGGTTTTCATCGCCGGGCACGGGAACACCCCAATGCAGGCGGTCTTTATGGCGCGAAACCGATAGGTCTTTGAGGCCCTGTTTCACAAAGCTGATAATTTCGTTGCGGCGTGAGGCGGGCTGGATGAAGTCTGGATGCGCCTCGTAATAGTCCAACAACTTTTCGGTATAGTCTGAGAGTTTGAAGAAATAGCTTTCTTCCTCTACCCACTTCACGGGTGTGCCGTTGGGGGTGAGTTTTTCGCCATTTTCACCTTCGGTCAGCTCATCTTCGGTGAAGTAGCCTTCTTCACGCACGGAGTACCAGCCCTCATATTTGCCAAGCGCGATGAGCCCCTTATCCTGCAATTTAGTCCAGATAGCTTGCGCGGCGGTATAATGGCGCGGCTCGGTCGTGCGGATGAAGTCATCATTGGAGAGGCCAAGTAAAGCGGTCATTTCGCGAAATTCATCGGCGTTTTTATCGGCAAACTCTTGCGCGCTCATGCCGTTCTCTTCTGCGGTTTTTGCAACTTTTTCGCCGTGCTCATCTGTTCCCGTCAAAAAGCGTACATCGTAGCCATCCAGACGTTTAAAGCGCGCCATCGCATCGGTTAAGATTCCCTCATAGGCGTGGCCCAAATGCGGCGATCCGTTCACATAGGAAATGGCAGTGGTGATATAAAACGAGGTCTTACTCATGACTTTCCTATCTTTTATTGTCATTCCGAGCGCGGTCGAGGAATCTTATCCTGTATCTTTTTCCAAAGATCCCTCCACTTCATTTCTGCTACGCAGAATTTCGGTCGGGATGACGTATTTGTATTTTCAGGCCGCGATGATCGAAAATGCGCCGAGAATGCCTTGGCGCTTGTCCAGATTGGCACCCTCCACCCGATCAAAGTGGCTGTGTAGGTTCTCACAGATTTTAAGGAGTTGTTCAAGAGAAGAATTGCCAACAAAGCTTTGCAGATGTTCAGGCACAAGGCCGCGGGCCTTTACCACGCATAGCCGCGCAAACAGCCAGCACATCAGCCCGGCGAAGGTTTTACACGCCTGATCCGCGCCCGGGCGGGCCAGATTATCGGCCAGCGGATGAATCTTCTCCCACTGCCAATGAGGGTAGTATTGCATCAGATCAAGAATTTGTGCGAGGGTCTCAAGCCCCCCCTGCTCCAGATATTCGGCGGCGCGGCCGATGCTGCCTTCGCACAAATGTTTCAGGGTTTGCGTATCTTGCGCACTCAGGCCCGGTGTATGGGTTTCGATCAGCTGTTGCAGGTGTGTTTCCTGAAGCGGTTGAAAATGGATCACTTGCGCGCGTGAGCGGATGGTCGGAATCAGTGCACCCATTCGGTGGGCTACCAAAATAAGGACGGTACGCTTGGGGGGCTCTTCAAGAACCTTGAGCAGCGCATTTTGCGCATTGCGGTTCATCGTATCCGCATCATCGATAATCACAACGCGCCAGCCGCCATCAGAGGCCGTCATGCGCAAAAAGCCAGGCACTTTGCGAATGGCATCGACAGGCACGTTATCTTTATAGCGGTTTTTGGCCGCATCATATTCGCGCTCAACCACCATGAAATCGGGATGGCCGCCAGAGGCCACGCGGCGGAACGTTGTATCATCGGGCGATATTTGAAACGTGCTTTGAGCTGCAGGCTCACCGAAAAGCGCATCCTGATTAGGGTCGCCATGATCTTTAAGCAAATAACGCGCAAGGCGATATGCCATGGTCGCCTTGCCGATTCCTTTTTGGCCTGTGAAAATCAGGCCGTGCGGCATGCGCCCGCTTTCGAACAGTTCAATTAAGCGCTTCTCAACCGCCTCATGGCCGAGGCAAAAATCCATCTCGCGCGGATGTTTGAAGCCGCCCGCATCATCAAGATCATCGGGGATGGTGAAGTCTTCAGTTTCTATAGGGCCGGTTGCCTCTGGCTCTTCGCCGAATAAATCCATTACGCAACCTCCAGCCTGTCGGTCACGATGCCCTCAATCTGCTGAGCGATTTGCTCAACATCCTGCGTTGCATCAATCACATGGCAGCGCGCGGGATCATTCTTGGCAATCTCGAGAAAGCCTTGGCGTAGCTTTTCATGAAAAGAGATATCGAGGCGCTCAAAACGATCCTCGGTTTGATCAACGCCGAATTGTTCAGAGGCCAAACGGCGCTCGGAACGCTGTAGCCCTGCTTTGGCATCAATATCGAGGATGAAGGTTAAGTCTGGCTTAAGCCCGTCTAAGACGATTGAATTAATTTGCTCAATCGTATCGATATTTAGCCCATGGCCATAGCCTTGATACGACACGGTGGAATCAGTAAAGCGGTCGGTGATCACAACCTTTCCATTCTCCAATGCGGGCAGGATGGTTTTTTGTACATGCATTGTGCGGGCGGCAAATAAAAGCAAGGTTTCGGCGAGCGGACTCCAGTCGCCGCCATCGCGCTGCACGATCAAATCGCGGACCTTGTCGCCCTCGGGCGTGCCGCCGGGCTCACGCGTCGTCACGACTTTTAAGCCGCGCTCGGTTAGCGCCTCGGCGAGCTTATTAATTTGCGTGGTTTTGCCGCTGCCCTCCCCTCCTTCGAAACTGATAAACAGTGCGGGCATAGGGTTTAATCCTTGCCTGCGCTGATAAAGTTTTTGGCTTTGGCAATGGTTGAGGCAAAGAAGCCAAGTTTGGGAACGGCGCTGCCGGCATATAAATCGTGCTCGAGTGTGCCCATGTGAGGAATATCAACACGAAGCACACCAATCTTGTCGCCTTGCGCGATGGGGGCGATGAGCGGTTCATTGAACTGCGCGCTCACGGTGAATTCTTTAACTGCAATTTTGGGGATGGTGATTTTGAGATCTTCCTGTAAGACGGCCGGTACGGACTTTTCCTGCCCCAGTGCGACGGTGGCTGTCTCAACAACATCCTGCGCGGTGAAGAGTTGAATATTATCAAAGCTTTTCAGACCCCATTCCAATAGCTTGGCCGATTCTTGCGCCCGCGCTTTTTCATCGGCAAGGCCATTTACAACCAAAACAACGCGCCTGCCCTGATGTGTGCCAGAGCCAATCAACCCGTAACCGCCAGCCTCTGTGTGACCAGTTTTTACGCCATCCGCACCGATATTGCGGTAGAGCAGCGGGTTACGGTTTTTCTGCGTGATATTGTTATAGGTGAATTCCTGCTCCGCGTAATACGGGTAGTAATTCGGAAAGTTCTGTATTGTTGCTGTAGCGAGTGTTGCCAGATCGCGCGCAGTCGAATAATGGTTCGGGTCTGGCCAGCCGCTGGCATTGGCAAAATTACTGTGGGTCATGCCCAGCTCTGCTGCCTTTGCATTTAGGCCATTGGCAAAAGCTTCTTCTGATCCTGCCAATCCTTCGGCTAGCACGATTGTGGCATCATTACCCGATTGAATTACAACGCCGCGGATCAGGTCTTCAACCTTTACGCGTTTATCCACTTCAACAAACATTTTCGAGCCGCCCTTGCGCCACGCTTTTTCGCTGACCTGATATGTATCATCGAGTGAAAGATCGCCCTTCTTTAGCGCATCAAAGACGAGATACATCGTCATGACCTTGCTCATCGATGAGGTCGGCATTTGCTCGTCAGCATTTTTCTCCAGTAAAACCATGCCTGTTTCGTAGTCCAGAACAATGGCTTGCTTGGCGGATGTATTGATAAGGGGTTCGGCCTGCGCAAATGCAGGGCAAAGCATAACCAGAAGGAGGATTAAAAAGATTCGTTTCATAATCTTATAAGAGCAATTTAGCGCCACTTATTCAACCACGATAATGGCCTGCGCGTGTCCGGCATTGGCAAGATTGCTCAAAACGCCGTCCGCCATAGCCACATCCCGCATCGGCCCGAAACGTACACGATAGAATTGTTGACCGTTAACCGTCGCCGGATAAACCTGCGCACGCCCATAGGATTGCAAGGATTGCGCCAGGTTCTGCGCATTCGTGCGGTCGGTAAAAGAGCCCGCTTGCACAAAAATATTTGTCGGGCTAACGGGCATTTGCTCAACCACAGGATCGGGCAGGAACTTGCCCTCTTTCAAATGACCTGGCGGTGCGCTTGTGCCGAGCTGTTCGACCTCCACCTCTGCGGGAGGTTGGTAAGAGGCTTGCTGCGTTGTAATAGGTTCGCGCGGCGGTTTGACGCTTAGGCGGCCTTCATTGGCGGCCACTTCGGTGCCGCGTGTATCTTCGCCACGTTTAGCAGCCTCAGCAATTTTCATGCTTTCTTGTGGTAAAACCTGAAGCTTAACCTTCGCCGTTCCTTGATTTTTAAAGCCCAGCAATTCCGCGGCACGGCGCGAAACATCCATAACCCGGCTGCGCTTAAACGGCCCGCGGTCATTCACCCGCACGATCAAAGAGCGCCCGTTTTCAAGGTTGGTGACGCGCACTAGCGATGGGAGTTGCAAGGTTCTGTGAGCGGCTGTGAGTTCGTTCATATCAAAAATTTCGCCATTTGCAGTGCGTTTGCCATGAAAGTCGCGTCCATACCATGAGGCAATGCCTGTCTCTGTGAAGCTGTAAGTTTCTCGCGGAGTATAGCGCTTGCCGTCAATAACATAAGGATTACCGACCTTAAATGTGCCTTGGCTTTTGCTGGCCCCCATGCCCGGCAGTTGCTTTACCGCGTGGGCGGCGAGCCGGGCCTCCGTACAGCCTGTAAGAGCAAAAAGCGCGAGAAGAACAATCGTAAAAACCGAATATCGCATGGCAGAGTTCAGACCTTTAGGGTTGGGCGATTTTGTCAGATAGAGTGCCCACGACCAGGGCAAAATAATCGGATTTGTTCCAGCGACGGAACGCATGAAAATTATCATACCCTATATAGACCGGTCCTTGAAGTCCATCTGGCGCAATAATTGATCCTTGGATATCCGCAGAAGCGGGCAGCGGTGCGCCGCCGGGCAGCGTAACCCCTGCAGAGCGCCAGAAGCTGAGTGGTTTTTTGATGCTATTTCCCACAAGCGTTTTGGGGAAATTGGCGGGAAGTGCGACCTCCCTGCCCCAACGCTGCCCCTCTTTCCAGCCGACCTTGTGCAGATGATTGGCAGTTGTGGCAAACACATCGGATAGGTCATTCATGTTCAGGATTTCTTTATCGCCGTCGCCGTCGCCGTCCACGACATAGGTGTAAAAACTCTCAGGCATGTGCTGATTAATGCCGAACGCCCCAGCCCACGAGCCCTTAAAGTCATCGCGCTCGATATGCTTGTCTTGAAGCAGTTTGAGAGAATAATAGATTTGCGTTCTAAAATAATCGCGGCGTTTCTTTTGCGCCGCCGGATCGGAGCGCTGTGCACCGTAGGCCAGACTGGCCAGCGCCTGTATCACATCGTTCTTGCCCGTAAAGCCGCCATAATCGGTCTCAATCCCCAGCAGCGCGACAATGACTGATGCGGGAACACCAGCCTTACCCGCGTAGTGTTCAAGCTCTTGCCGGTGGCGGCGGTAAAAATTCTGTCCGTTTTTGACGCGGTTCGGGTTCACAGCCTTTTTCTGATATTCGACAAAGCTGTATTTCTGCGGCGCTTGGCGGGAATCGCTCTTGATCACATCGGGATCGAAACGCAGCGGATTAAGAACCTCATCGGCGAGCTGCGCGTTGATCCCCTTCCCCACAAGCTCGCTTTTGAGTTGTGCTTTCCACGCCCCCCAGCCTTCAGGGTCGGCGTGTGCTGTATTTAATATTCCTAAAAATATAATAAAAACAAATATATATAATGGTTTTTTAAAGTAAAAAATCACTTTGAACCCTCCGTCTTGCGGATGGTTTCGCCCTTATAGAGTTTAGACATGACCTCAAAAATGAAGGCCGTGCTCCAGCCAAACAGCATAAACCCGTTGGCAGACTGAAAAACGCTGAGCAGCCGCCATTGCTGATCTTCCAGCACAACATCGCCAAAGCCCACCGTGGTAAAAGCGGAGGTAGAGAAATACAGCGCCGTTTCCAGATCATGGAACGTACCGATCCAAAGATAAAAGAAGGCCCAGAGCCAGATTTGAACGATATGAGCGAGAAAAACCCCGAGAACTGTGATGATAAGAAGCGGAACTTTCCAGTTTTGTTTAAAGCGTTTATAGGCCGCCGGACCAACATTTTCGAGCACGATCATCAAGCGTTCTAAAGCCAGCGCATGGATGATAACTGTAACCGCCACGAGCCCTGCTCCGATCATCAATTGGGACACGAACATGAAATTTCCTTTTTTCCTCTAGACAGACATACCTAAATATCGCTAAAAGATGAACCTCTTGCAGGTCAACCTATGATCTTGCTCACATTTTTCTCATGCGGAGGAGTGGCAGAGTGGTTGAATGCACCGGTCTTGAAAACCGGCAGGGGTTCACGCCCCTCGTGAGTTCGAATCTCACCTCCTCCGCCATTTTTACTCCGATTAGCTTATAGATTTCGGCACCGTGAAATAGAAGGTGCTGCCCTCCCCTAGCTTCGACTCTGCCCATATCTGCCCGTCCAGGCTCTCAACAATTCTTCTACAAATCGCCAATCCGATGCCTGTGCCTTTATATTCGCTTTTCCCATGCAGACGCTTGAACAAGACAAAGATTTGTTCGAGATATTCTTCCTTCATGCCTATCCCGTTATCCGTGACGGAGAAAAGCCATTCATCGCCGTGATCTTCCGCTTTAACGCAGATGATAGGAGCAACATCTTTCTTACGGTATTTAATCGCATTGCCGATCAGGTTTTGTAAAAGCTGCGTAAAGCGAACCGGGTTTGCGTAGATGGTTGGCAGGTTATCAATGGTTATATTGGCCCGTGTCTCCTCTATAACGTTATGAAGGTGACTGATAACAAGCTGCGCGTGCTCTATGCAATTAACCTCAACAGAGCCGCCCTCTTTATTGCCCACGCGCGAATATTCCAATATATCATTCACAAGCTCTTGCATGCGTTCGGTAGCATCAATAATAAAATTCATATATTGGAGGGCTTGCTCGTCCATCTCATCTTTATATTCCTCCTCAAGCAAGCCGGTGAAATTGGCCACCATACGCAAGGGTTCTTGAAGGTCATGGGACGCGATATAGGCAAAGCGCTCAAGCTCTGCGTTCGAGCGCATGATTTCATCTTCAGCCTGTTTACGTAGGGTTATATCACGAACAATTCCGCTATAAATTTTTCGGCCATCTACATTGACTTCACTGACCGACAAATCCAACGGGAACACAGTGCCGTCTTTACGCCTGCCCTGAACTTCGCGCCCGACACCTATGATTTGCTTTCGCCCTGTTTTGTTATAGTTTTTGAGATAGCCATCATGCTCCGATTGATAAGGCTCGGGCATGAGCATTTTGACATTTTGGCCGACAACCTCAGACGGTTCATATCCAAAAATCGTACAGCAAGCCTTATTATAAGTTTCGATTTTTCCACGATCGTTAATTGTGATAATGCCATCTACGGTGTTATTTAGTACGGCCTTTAGTTTTTCAGCTATCTCTTCGTGATAATGATCCGGTCGAAATAAGACAGCTGATAGCTTTTCAAATATAGTGCGTGGTCTGTCGGGCATAATACCTAAAACATTTATGAGTAAGAATGCAGTATAATCCGATGCCCCACTTTTGGGTAGGAAGCATTCACCGCCAAAACACAGTTGTGTGTTTTGGTTATTATAATGGCTGTGTCCGGATGAATTTTTTGTTATTGGCCCGAAGCGTAAAATGATCAACGACTTGCAATAAGGCACGTGCGGGCCATAGCACATCTCTCTTTGTTGCTTTTACGGCTTCAGGAAGGATGGAGGACGGATTATGTTGGTGATCTTTTGCCAAGAAATAACGGAGAACGGCCCAGCTGTGCCAGCGCCGATAGGCTTTATATAGAGCCGTGTTACTTGTTTTATATTCAGTCATGCCGCTGCCAGCAATATCGAGAAGCTCATAAAAAACGCCTTTATGAATATGATTTTCGGCGAAAGTTAGGGAATCTTCATGTGAAAGATATTGATAGAGGAGATTGCCTCCCTGCCCTCCTTTTAGATCGGGGCGATAGATCAAACGCAAAACAAAATCCCGATCACTGGCTATTTTGTGACTGATAGAGAACTTCCCGATCTTATCATAGACGTGTTTGCAACAGATAATTGCGTTAAAAGCCATTTGCCCGCGGGTCACACAATTCTCACTTAACCGCGTGTAAAAAGCATGATCGAAAATTTGTTCGTATCCCTCTTTGGGGTGCAGGACAGATGCGCCGCCACAAAAGTAATCATGATCGGGATATTTGTTAAAATAGTTACGAATGTTCTGTAATGCATTTTCATGCAACAGATCGTCACTATTTAGCAGAATGACGACATCGCCTGTCGTCATCGCAATTCCCTTATTCATTGCGTCGTAAACACCCTTGTCAGGCTCGCTGAGGACTTTAAGGTGAGAGTATTGCGCTAACAGCTCCTTAGTGCCATCGTCAGATCCGCCGTCTATAATTATATGCTCAAAGTCAGGATCATTCTGCGCGAGAACGTTTTGAATAGCCTTTCCGAGCATATCCTTGCGATTATAGGTTACTGTGACGATTGATATCTTCATGACGCGGCGCGTAGAATTGGACGCTCGTAGTTGAATAATTTTATATCATCCGCAAAGGCTTGCTCAATCATTTGAGAGGCTTCTGCATCATAATAGGCGCTCATATCTTTGCGCTGAGATTTGTTTTTATGCGGCAAAGACATGGATAGCCCTAGTGTTTTATTCAAGTCCGCAATAGCTTCAGAAAGTTCTTCAAATTTATAAATTTTATTTACTAAATATTCGCCATCTGGCGCATAAAAGAATTCCTTTTGCAGATGTAAGTCTTCATGGACGCGCCACTTCAGATACTCTTTGAAATCTTTAAAGCTGCACGCCAGCTCGTGCTGAAAATGATGCTTATCCTGGCGCATATATTCATAAAGAGAGACTTGCCAATCCCAGGGGTTGCGTACAAAGCCAAACTTAAAATAGCTGTTAAAAATTTCTTTTGGTATTCGCTGGCGAAGCTCATGTGCCTTAATATGTGGGCGCATAAAGAGCTTGTGTTTTATATAGTGACTGTATTTATTGCGCAGATAAAACGGTTCGTACGGTGTTAGCGCTGCGCGCAGGCTCGTCCCTGCCACTTTATAGTTATGGATGAAGATGAATTTTTTACTGTGTGATATGACGGCCATGTGTCTGTTTTAATCTTTTGCTGTATCAGCTTTAAAAATTTTATCTCTTAATTTTGAATATGTTGCAACAAGCGCCGTTTTTTGTTCAGCACTTAAATCCTCCATGGACGATATACGGGTTTTTTGTGCGGGCAAAATTATTTTATAGCCTAAAAATGCATCAATACGAGCTTTATGCGCCCATATATCCTGATAGTTTATTCTTAAAATGGGAAAGCTCTGCGGTGCACTCCATGAATCAAACTGCTCTTCCAGCCCCAAAACATCGTGTGTAAATATTTTTTTAAGGGGCTGATAAGGTTTTTTAAAATGCTCTAGATGCTCTTTATACCAGCCCTCTCCCAACGCCTTAGTTTGATTGTACACAGAAACAGCGATATCAAACGGATCGCCGTAGGTGAAAAGCACTTTACAAAAATTAGGAAGCTGCGTCGGTGGATAATCATGTGTTTTATAAATAAAGCCGGGATTGTATGTTTCTTCGGTAAGAACCCACGCTTCTTTTAGATATTGATTGGAGAGTTTGTGATTTAAAATACTATCATCAAACCCTAGCAATCCTTTACAAGCCGCTCGGCAGAGCATTGTTGATCCGCTTCTTCCCATGCTTGCCACAATTGTTGAAGTGTTGTAACGCCTTGCATGGGAATAAAGAATAGGATTGATTAGAGATTTCGCACGGTCTTTCATATACACTCCATAAGAAGAATTATTATTAAGGACAAGTAAAAAATGAATATCGGGATTTTGGTCATAGGCTTCATGCGGCCCAAGCATTTGGGCAGTGTTTTGGAAAGCTTGAAGCTGCAAAATCTTCTTGGGCGCACTCATGTCTGGATTGATGGGCAAGCGGGCCGCTCGGAATTCACAGCCCTGAACAAAGAAACTGTTAAAGTGGCGCAAAGTTACGCCGTTAAAGACCTTCATGTCCATAACGGGCATTACGGCATTGAAAAAATCATGCTCGATGCTCTGAAGATTCTCTCCGAAACTTATGACGCCTTTATCGTTCTGGAAGATGACTGCTTTCCGCTTAAAGGTTTTTTTGATGTCTTTGAGAGTGCATTAAAAGAGATCAAGGGTCGTGATGATATTTTCTCGGTCTATGGACATCATTTTAAAGTGCCGGATGAAGGTAAGACTTTTTCAAGATTTCAGGGGTGGGGCTGGGCCACAACTTCGGCAAAAATGAAAACACTCCTGCCGGAGATGGACAGGCTCTTTATGCTGCCTGAACAAAAGTATCTTGATCATATAGAGAAAAGTCTGACATCAGATGTGCGCGCCGCCCTTGATAAAACGCCGGGGCGCGATGTGCTCAAAACTATGCAGTTTATGTTTTCCTGGGATTCTTGCTTGTCCCTCTTATGTGCGCAAAGAGGCTTGCTCCATAGAAAAACGCAGCCGCAAAGCATCGTGAGCATGGGGGTTGATAAATTCTCCGGGCATTTTAACGACAATATCAATCGCTATCGCCTGCCCCCTTTTAACATGGTTTCAAGCAGCGAGGTTTGGGATTTATATGAAACAGGGATGAAGGGGTATTCTCCGAGAACCCGGCCCGTGGTTCTTGAGCTTATTGATAAAGTCAAAGCACGCATGAAATTGTGATCCCCATGAAGAAGAACACGCTTATTTTTACAAGGGGAGGCGGACGGATGGGCAATCAAATTGCCAATTATGCGCATCTGTACGTGTATTATCTTGAACATCGAGATCGTTTAAATCTTCTTATGCTTTCCTTTATTCCGTACAGGCGTTTTTTTAGCGGAATGCCGTGCTTTTGTATGCATGGGCAAAAGAGAGTTTTTTCCACGCTGCTGGGAGTTGTTTTTAGCGTGTGGCCATATATCAAAAAAACCCGCCCTTCGCGCATGGTTCAGGTTGTAAATCGTATTTCGAAACCATTCCCGTTTATACAAAGCTGCGCTGTTGAAAAAAAGAAAGCAGGTGAGATTTTTGACCTTTCAAAAGAGAAAATTGGAATTGAGTCTTACTATGCGCCTTATGTTTTACTCAGCGGTTGGCCTGTGCGTTGCATGGATTTGATTGAGAAGCATGAAAAAGACATTCGTAAACTTTTTCAGTTTCATCCATCATATGAGCAAGGCCCCAAAAATCTGATCAGCGCTCTGCGAAAAAAATATGATTACATTGTTGGTGTTCAAATCCGCCAGACTGATTACGCGTCATTTAACGGTGGCGTTTATTACTACGAGGCTGAACATTACCTAAAACTTGGGTTGGATAGCCTGGACCATTACGCGTCAAAAGGACGTGTTGCGGTTGTCTACGTGTCAGACGAAAAACAGGATCGCTCTCTCTTCGATCATCCCGACCTTTATTTCGGTACAGGTGCTCCCAACGGTCCAGGGCATTATTTTGAGGATTTCATTTTACTTACGTTATGCAACATAGTTATCAGCCCGCCGAGCACCTTCACGGCTTTTGCCGCTTTTATTGGCGATGTTGCTTGGATTCCATTGATGAGTAAGACGCAAGACATTCAAGGTAGCGTTGTTCTTGAGCGCGCATTGTTCGATATCCCCAAAATAAGCGGCTTAGATAAAGTCGTGCAATAACACTAGAGAGCGGACAGCGAGGCAATATAATTGGTTGGCAAAAAGCTCTCTTCTATTTCGTGGTACCTTTTAATCTCAAGTAGCCCCAAGGGTGTAATTCTATAAATCAAGTAGCCGTACTCCCTAAGATGAGTGTAAAAATCATGGAAGTAGGTTCTACTGTCGATATTGCAGCCCCCAAATTCAAACTGGATATGCTGAATTTTTTTGTCTGTTAGAGCTTTTTGAGCGCCTTCCAGGGCGCACAACTCATGCCCCTCAATATCAAGCTTTAGATAGTCGATTTTTTCGATATGGTTTTGCTCGATAAAATGATCGAGCGTGATGAGGCTGATTTCTTCTTTGAAATCCATGCTCATATCGTAATCGGTGAGGTTTCTTTTGTAGATCGAGCCCAGCCCTGCCCCATTTTCCACATTGTACAAAACGGTCTCACCGGCTTCGTTTGAAACGCCGTGAGGGACGATCTCAAAGCGTGTATCGCCTTTTATCTTATCGGATATGATCTGGATATTCAGTGCAGAGGGTTCAAACATATAAAAGCGCGCTTTTAGACCGCTCGCTCCGAGCTTCTTTTCCAGCTCATTCTTAAGCCCCAAGCTCCAATCGCCTTTATTGGCTCCGCAATCAAAAATGATAAGGCCGCCTTGCTTCGCCTGCCTATTTAAACAATGAGCAGCGTTCTTAATCTCGCTGTTTAAGTCAAGAAACCCTTTACCTTGCAAATGCGCGAATTTCTTTTCTATTCTTTTTGCTATTTTGTGCAAAATCACGGTTACAGCCTTTCCAGTTCGAATAACCCTAATCCAAAAGTCTGAGTAGCGACAGTATCAATATCTGCCATCTCAATAAACTCTCCATTATCCATGACACAGGAAAACTCCACGAGCTTACATTGGGGAAACAAATTCAAAAAAGACTGCGGGTTAAAGACCCTGTGCGCGTTAAAACAAAGGCGCTCAATTCCGCATGGGGTTGAAATATACAATTTTCCGCCAGGCTTTAAAACACGCTGTAGAGCATTTGCGAATTTAATGTGCGCGTCCGGATCTATGGGGTCGCCGTAGCGACCTAAGCCAAAATGTTCAATCACATGTAAGCTTGAGAGGCTCTCAACAGAGCCATCTTCAAATTGTGACAAGGTCGTCGCATCGTCCTGTACAAAACTCAAGCCCTTTATGTTTTCTTTCATCGGACGAATGTCTATAAAATTTACATCGCGAAACACAAGGAGGTGTGAAATAAACCCATCCATACGTGATCCGATGTCGTAATGATTGCTAGGGTTGGCTATTTTTATCTTTTTGGCCGCCCATATATCCTGATGAAAATAATGCCCGCCGATCTGACCGGCCTCTTCATAACGATCATGTATATAGGGCTGAAGATGGCGGCTATTTATAGGAAAATTGCTGCCCGTTTGGATGTCACGGTATTTTTGCAGGTCCTTGATATAAAGATAAACTCCGCCGAACGAATGTCGAATGCGCTTAAATTCCAGCCCGATGCCGCATTGGCGTAAAAGCAGGTAGGATACTCGTATCATGCTGTAGATGTTTTTAATCATATGAAAATGATCGGGTTATTTACGCAATTTACTTTGCACCCGCTCCAGAAAATTTCCTTTATTATTATGATCGGCGGTGATCGTCTCTTGCAGAAACGCCTTGAATCCCAGCTGCTCTTTGTGAAGCAAGTAAATAACGTCCTCATAAATGATAACATCCCAATCATCGGGAATAGAGCGGGTTATTTGTGCAACTGAGGGCCAGTCCTTTGCTTGATGAGGCAAAGGTGGTGGTGCCATAAATAAACGGGCATCATCGATTAAAATCACATAATTTTTTTTGTGCTCGAAAATAATAGCCAGCTCTTCAAGCAAGGGGCATTCATCCCCTTCCCCGTAAGTATTTCCGCCACTCCAATGTGCATCAAGCCAAAATAGAATATTGTCATGCTTTTCGAGAATTTCGTTCAGATGCTCGCGCGTATCGCCTTTAAGCTGCGTAATATTGGAATAGTTCTGAAGACCTTTTTGAGCCTCAGCATACATATGGTCTGATTTCTCAATCGTATAGACATGGCTAAAAAGCCCGCTCATTCTTTTTGCTGTTTCCCCCCGAAACGTTCCACCTTCTACAAAAATATCCAGACTCAGATTTTGTCTTAAATAGTCGGTCTCTTTTTCGGGAACACCCATTCTATGCTGTCCCATTATCTCTCCCCAATGTTAAGCTTGTAGAATGTAAGCATTGAGCGAAGCTGGAGCAATACATTTCTGCGGGTTTTATTATAGATAAGATCAAAGACGAATGTCGTAACCATGAACGAGATAATTGTCGCTATAACGGCGCCAAGCGCTCCGTGTTGTGGTATGAGCCACAAATTGGCCGCAATATTTACAATTGTGCCCATAACCATCGTGAACAAAGAGAACTTCGTAAGATTTTCTATGATTAAGTATACATTTCTACCTGCGCCCATATGCGCAAAAAAGAGCCGTAGGGACATGACCGCAAGCAATATGACGGCTGGGCTGTACGCATCGCCAAAAAGAATAAGAATGATCGGCTTTGCCAGAAGGTAAAGCGGCAGACCTAATGCAATAAATAAAACAAAATACAGCCTGTAAAAATTTAAAAATCGATCTTCGTAAGAAGCTTGAGACTTTTGCTTTGCTGAGATAATTGCGGGCATAAAAGTGTTGTTGATGATGTAGGGAAAAACCGCCAAAGATTCAACAATTCTCAGGCACACGCTGTAATAACCAACCTCTGCACTGCCGAGCATCTCTTTTAGCATCACCTGATCAATACGGGCCTGAAGCATTAAAGATAGACCAGAAAAAATAAGCGGCCATGAATCTTTCAGCATTTTCTTTGCAAGCGTTGCGTCAAACTTTCCAAGAAAGTTTTTATGTCCGCCAATTTTATACGTGATGTAAAAACACGCGGCTTGAAAAAGAGACGTTAAGAAAACCGCGCCAGCGAACCAAATCAATGGCGCTCCGTATACAATCAAAACGATTTTAAAAATGGCAGAAAGAACTGAAACAGTGATATTACAAAAGGCAATTATTTTGGCTTGAACTTGAGAGTGGTAATAAAACTCTACCACCTCAAAACTCTGTGTGATTAAGCCGCCTGCGATAATGCACACATACAGATTTGTTAGAAAATCGTTTGATGTAAAGGGTAGTGTGAGGGCCATGAGGCCAAAAGCGAAACAGCCGCCCACGGTTTTCGTCCAAAAAGCCGTGCCGAGATAATCAAGCTGGTCGTTTGGGTTTTCGACCAAATCTCTTTTGAGAATGTTGTCGAAGCCCATTTTGCCGATTACGGTAAAGATCGCAACAAAGGCAATTGCGTAGCTTAATGTTCCGAACTGCTCTGGTCCTAAATACCTTGCAATCCATACGCCGACGAGCAGGTTCGTGAAAATTTTCACAAATCTATCAATGACCATCCAAGACACGTTTTTAAAGTAACGCCTAAAACCCAAATGATTTTGCAGAGACCGTAACTTTGAAATAGCGCGCTGAAACATTGGCTTGTGTCTTATTATTGATCAATAAACGTACGTATTTGCGGGTGCAGCCCATAAAAGACCGAAATGAAATCAAACACTTGCCAGATGTAACACAAGTGCTGTAGGCATGTACATATATAAACATACCCTAACCCTGTTAAGCTTATGCCGGAAATCAGCGTTATTATCCCCTGCTACAATTGCGAAGATACTATTTTGCATACGGTGCACAGTGTTCAGGCACAAAGCTTTTCAGATTTTGAATGCATTCTGGTTGATGACTGCTCAACAGATCAAACATGGGATATTTTGCAAAGCATCACAGACGAGCGCTTTAAAAATGTTCGACATGATATGAATAAAGGTGCCGCCGGGGCGCGTAATACCGCTATACGCCTTGCAAAAGGCCGGTATATTGCCTTGCTTGATTCTGATGATGTTTGGCATGTTCAAAAATTGAAAACTCAACATTTCTTTATGGAGAAAAATCCGACTTTCCCAGCCAGCTGTACCAGCTTCAATATATATCGCGACCCTGTGCGCGCTATTCCGCGGTTATTAAAGCCAAAAAAAAATTGGTTAAAAGAAATGCTGACTGTGTGTAATGTTTCGCCAGGCTCAACTCTCATGGCGCAGCGTAATTTGTTTTCCGCCGGAAGTGTGGGACTGTTTCCTGAGGATATGCGTCGCTTTGAAGATTGGCAGTGGTTAATTGAATATTGCTACCACTTCGATTTGGGGATTGTAGAGGACATTTTAAGTGATGTCCGCTTAACTGGCTACGCAAGATACGAAAACATCGTTGTGAGCAGCAATCTTCTTTATAAAAAACAATCCACCAAAATCAAGAACCGATTAGGCACTTTTCCTGCGCTCTATTTCAAAGCAAGCTTGGAATATGAGAAGGCATTCGCCGCATATCATGAGAACAAGAAACTAACAGCTTTGATGCACAGTCTAAAAATTTTTATAATATCGCCCCTAAGATTTTTCAGGGCTATTGAACGAATTCTAAAAAAAGTAATGTCGAGGGATTATAGCCGGGAAAAGGTTAAAGCTTACAAATAGGCTAAGCCCTTTTCTTTTCCGTTGCATCATAGTTTCGGCCGCCATGTTCGCAGAAATGTTCATACGTCATAGCCAGTCCGTCAGTTAAAGTATAGCTGGGCATCCAGCCAAGGCCGCGCAACTTGGATGAATCTATCAATTTGCGCATTGTGCCGTCGGGCTTGCTGAGGTCATTTTTAACTTTGCCCGTATAGCCCACCATCTGCGCCACTGTATTGGCGAAATCCTGAATCGAGATTTCTTCGCCTGTTCCGACATTCAGAAATTCATCGTCGCTGTAATTTTTCATCACGAATACACAGGCATCGGCCATATCATCAACATGCATGAATTCACGCAAAGGTGCCCCCGTGCCCCAGATTACGACCTCGGAATCGCGGGCCTCTTTTGCCTCGTGAAAGCGGCGTATAAGCGCGGCGGGAACATGAGAGTTCTCAGGGTGGTAATTATCGCCGGGGCCGTAGAGATTGGTCGGCATCACAGAAACAAAGTCACAGCCATATTGCTTGCGATACGCCTGACACAGTTTAATCCCGGCAATCTTGGCCACCGCATACCATTCATTCGTTTGCTCTAAAGGGCCTGTGAGAAGATCTTCTTCCTTCATCGGCTGCGGAGCGTGTTTAGGATAAATGCAGGACGAGCCGAGAAAGACGAGCTTTTCAACTTTGTTTATATAAGCGGCGTGGATGATATTTGCTTCAATCGCGAGGTTTTCGTACAAGAACTCTGCCGGGTATGTGTTATTCGCATGAATACCGCCTACCTTCGCCGCGGCGAGGAAAACCGCATCAGGCTTGTTTTTGGCGACCCAATCTTCAACATCGGCCTGACGGGTTAAATCAAGTTCATCACGCGGCGTGATTAAAACCTCACACCCCTCCTCTTGCAGGCGGCGTACAATCGCCGCACCAACCATGCCATTATGGCCGGCCACCCAAATTTTCTTATCTGTTAGATTGTAAGTCATTTATGCGTATGATTTCTTGCGGATGTCGCTGTTTTGATCCTGCATGAGAGCAAGATCAGCCTCCATCATTTCGGTGACCATCTCTTGCAGCGTCGTTGTTGCTTCCCAGCCCAAAATCTTTTTGGCCTTTGTCGCATCACCCAGCAGCAAATCAACTTCTGTCGGGCGGAAATAACGCGGGTCAACTGCCACAACGCGCTTACCTGTTTTCTGGCTGTAGCCTTCTTCATCTACGCCCTCACCGCGCCACTCAATCGTGTCGCCTACATGAGCAAAGGCCAACTCAACAAACTCACGCACTGAACGGGTTTCTCCGGTTGCCAGAACGAAATCATCGGGCGTGTCGTGTTGGACAATACGCCACATCCCCTCGACATAGTCACGGGCGTGGCCCCAATCGCGCTTCGCATCCATATTGCCGAGATACAGGCATTCCTGCACGCCCAGATGAATGGCCGCCACCGCGCGCGTGATCTTGCGCGTCACAAACGTGCCGCCGCGCACAGGGCTTTCATGGTTGAACAAAATGCCGTTCGAAGCATGCATGTTATACGCCTCGCGGTAATTTACAGTGATCCAATATGCATAGAGCTTCGCTGCTGCATACGGGCTGCGCGGATAAAACGGTGTAGTCTCGCTCTGCGGGGTTTCCTGCACCTTACCGTAAAGCTCGGATGTTGAAGCCTGATAAAAGCGGGTCTTTTCCTCAAGCCCCAAAATACGAATGGCCTCGAGCATGCGCAGCGTGCCTACCGCATCGGCATTGGCGGTGTATTCAGCGGTTTCAAAACTCACCTGCACATGGCTTTGCGCCGCAAGGTTGTAAATTTCATCAGGTTGGGTTTCCTGAATAATGCGGATCAGGTTGGTGGAATCTGTCATATCGCCGTAATGCAGCTGAAAACGAATTTGCTTGTCGTGAGGATCTTGATAAATGTGATCAATGCGCTCGGTGTTAAAGGAGGACGAGCGGCGCTTAATCCCGTGCACCATATAGCCCTTATCAAGCAACAGCTCGGCCAGATATGATCCGTCTTGTCCTGTCACGCCGGTAATCAGCGCTGTTTTTTGTTTTCCGCTCATATTCAATCTCTAACTTTCTTTGCGATTATAATCATCTTCGAGGCGAATGATATCATCTTCGCCCAAATAATTGCCGGTTTGAACTTCAATAATCTCCAACACGGCCATACCCTTATTCTCCAAACGGTGAACCGCGCCGCAAGGGATGTAGGTTGATTCATTGACCTGCAGGTCAAAAATATCATCATCACGGGTGACGGTTGCAACCCCTTTTACCACAACCCAGTGCTCGCTGCGATGTTTGTGTTTTTGCAGCGAAAGACGGCAACCCGGATCAACGGTGAGCTTTTTAACCTTAAAGCCCTCGCTCTCCTCCATAACTTCATAACCGCCCCACGGGCGCAGGGTTTTGACATTTTCATTGGCCTGCGGCGCGTTGGAGGCTTTCATGTCTTCAACCAAGGCCTTCACCTCTTCTGATTTGTCTTTAGGTGCAATAAACACCGCGTCTTGCATGGCCACGGCGACAATATCTTCCAGGCCCAAAACCGCGAGCGTCGGCCCCTCACTGCGTAGATAGCTGTTTTTCACATCTTTAAGATAGGTCGTGCCTTGTGTGTGATTGCCCTGTGCATCGCGATCAGACGCCTGCCACAGCGCGTCCCATGAGCCTAGATCGCTCCACGCAAATCCGGCGGGCATGACGGCGGCCTTATCGGTTTTCTCCAGCACGGCATAGTCGATGGATTGAGAGCGTACCTTTGAAAACGCATCCGCATCCAGCAGCATATCGCCCAGATCATCAGCGGCTTTATTCACGGCGGCGCGTACACCTTCAAGTATATCGGCGGCATGTGCCTGCATTTCATCCAGCAGAATATCGGCGCGCATCATAAAAATTCCGGCATTCCAGTAATATCCGCCCTGCTCCAGATAGCTCTTCGCCTTATCCAGATCAGGCTTTTCATGAAATTTCTTAATGCGGTAGCCGGGCGCAAAATCATCACCGCGCTCAATATAGCCAAACCCAGTGTGCGGCGATGTGGGTTCGATACCGAATGTTACAATGCTGCCCGCCTCGGCCAGCGGCAACGCGGATTTAATTGTCTGTACGAAATCTTGTGCTTGCGGAATATAGTGATCAGATGGCAAGACCAGCAATATGTCCTCTTCCTTCTCGGCACTCAGCGCCGCGGCGCAAATCGCCGCCGCCGTATTACGCCCGCACGGCTCCATAATGATTTTAATATTGGCCGAGGGGGTTAGAAGCTTCTTAACCAGAAAACGATGTTCTTGTGCGCACAAGACCATTGGCGCTGAAAATGCCTTATCGGCGCAACGCTCCACCGTATCCTCAAACAGGCTTCTATCCGAGGCCAGCGGGATAAATTGCTTGGGCTGGTTGGCGCGCGATAACGGCCAAAGCCTTGTTCCCTGCCCGCCAGAGAGAATAACCGGCGTTATTTGTTTTGTGTTATCAGTCATGTACAGTTGCAAGAAAAGGTTTAAACACAAGTGTTTATATGAAATAGGTAACGCAGATGCAATTTTTAAAATGTCTTATTAACTTTGAGAAAGGTCAAAGCGCGGTTGTGGCGTTTTTATCTTAAGAGTATAAAGCCATAATGATCGCCGCGCTTTTTCCATCGAATGTTGTCATTGCCCTTTTGGTTTGTGTGGCGGCCGCGGCCGCCACCATGATCGGGGGGCTTTCCGTTTTTACGGCGCAAAAGCAAAATCCGCGTATGCTCGCTTTTGGCTTGGCCTTCGCTGGCGGCGCGATGGTTTACATCTCTTTGGTTGAGATTTTTTGGAAATCGCTCTCTTCTTTCTCTGAAATTATGCCTGACAAGGCCGCCTATACCCATGCCACGATTGCTTTTTTCGGCGGCGTGGCCATGCTGGTGCTTATCGACAGATTAATTCCCAACCCGCATAACAAATTGACTGAACCGGGCGATGAATCGCGTTCGCACCTTAAACGCGTGGGCCTTCTGGCCGCTTTGGCAATTACGGTGCATAACTTCCCCGAAGGCATGGCCACATTCTTCGCCGCGCTGGAAGACCCGGTTTTAGGCGTTTCCCTGGCCTTTGCCATTGCGGTTCACAATATCCCGGAAGGTGTATCGATCGCTATTCCGGTTTATTACGCCACAAGAGATAAGAAATTGACCTTGTTTGCCTGCTTTATCTCCGCGATTGCCGAGCCTATAGGCGCACTGATCGGCTATCTCGTGCTCTCGCAATTCTTAAGCCCGTATGTCTTTGGCTCGGTCTTTGGGCTTATAGCCGGAGCGATGGTGTTTTTGGCTATGGACGAGCTTTTGCCAACGGCTAAACGTTATTCCAGCGGGCATGACGCTGTGTATGGAATGGTGATCGGTATGGCGGTAATCGCTCTCAGCCTTGTGCTCTTTCGCTAGTTTTTATAGCTCATCGCGATAACTGGAGATGTTCTGACCCATCACGAGCGTGCCCCGGTTGCTGGGCAGTGCAATGGCTTTTAGGCGGTAAGATGTCCCGTTATCCAAGGTAAACTCAATGCTTCCGCTAAGGCTGTGCCAGAATTGACGGATTTTGGCGTAGCGCTCATCCTCCTGATCAATCCCCTCTTCATGCGCCATCATCTCAAACGCATCATAAACCCGAAGCCCGCGGATCATGCGCGGCGCAATGCGCGGATAGGCACGGAAATAGTGGTCGCTGACGAACACGGCGCGCTTATCGGCATCGAAGACAATCATCGAAACAGGCGCAATGGAGAGCGCATCACTCAGGCGTTTATACTCCTCCTCCTGAATCATACTCTCAAGCCGTCGGCTGCCCTTTTCAATTCTCTTGGCCAAATATTGCTTAAATTCAATTTTCTCCGTATCCGACTGAGAAACACAACCATCAAACCCCTTGGATAACGTCTCGATCATGGCAAGACCAGAACCTTCAAGGCAAAAGCCGACAATATCAGCCGAAATCAGATGATTTTTTTGTAATTTAGGCCCCAAAGAAAAGTTAGGATCGTTTTTTCCTGATAGAGCGATGAAAGTCAGAACGCTATTTTGCGCAGCAATTTCAAGGGTTTCCACGCTGTCGGGCTCCATAATCCGAATATCACGGTCAGGCAAGTATAAAGACAAAGCTTTGGTGATGACCTTGTCCTTTGTATCGCCGTAAACGGCGATCAAAGCATGGCTGTTTTTCTTAAATCCGCTCATAATGCTCGTTCATTGTTATTTTTGCTGCATTTTTCTTGACCACACTGCATATATGTGTATAGTCCCTTCTTCGCAACGAAAGTATACAGTTTACTTGATGTGAAGCGAAGATATTAATCAATTTAATTAAATATTTGTGACGGTTAAAGATGTTTGCAGTAATACGCACAGGCGGAAAACAATATAAAGTCCAAAAGGACGATGTTGTAAAAGTAGAGAAACTGGCTGGTGACGCCGGTTCTAAGGTTGAGCTGGACGAGGTTTTGTTCGTTGGCGGTGATAAAGCTACAATCGGTAATCCTTTGGTTAAAGGCGCGAAGGTTGTTGCTGAGATTATCGCGCAAGACCGCGGCCCTAAAATCACAGTTTTCAAGAAAAAGAGACGTCAGAACTATCGCCGTAAGAAAGGCCACCGCCAAGATCTTACAGTTCTGAGAATTAAGGACATTAAAACAGCCGCTTAATAGAAGGCGCTGTTTTTAACGAACGAGGAGACAGACAATGGCACATAAAAAAGCAGGTGGTAGTACCAGTAACGGCCGCGATTCAGAAGGCCGCCGCTTAGGCGTTAAAAAATACGGCGGACAGCATGTTCTGGCCGGTAACATTATTATTCGTCAGCGCGGTACAAAATACCGTCCGGGCAAGAATGTCGGTCTGGGTAAAGACCACACAATCTACGCCCTGGTTGATGGTGAAGTTCTTTTCCAAAAACGTGATGGCCGCGCGATGGTGAATGTTGTTCCTGCCAATGATGCTCAAGGCGCACAGGCCGCGGAATAAGAACCCGATATAAATGAAGTTTAGAGGGGAAGGCTTGCTCTTCCCCTTTTTCATGTAAAAATGATGGCAGAACGATGAAATTTCTCGACGAAGCAAAGATCTATCTTGAAAGCGGACATGGCGGCGCAGGCTGCGTGAGCTTTCGCCGTGAGAAATATATCGAGCGTGGCGGCCCAAATGGGGGCAATGGCGGTAAGGGCGGCGATGTTATTATTGAGGTTGTGGAAACGCTCAACACCCTCATCGATTTTCGCTATACCCAGCATTTTCGTGCCCGCCCCGGCCAAGGCGGTATGGGCAAGGACCGCACAGGTGCAAAAGGTGAAGACTGCATCATCAAAGTCCCTGTCGGTACGCAAATTCTGGCTGATGATAAGGAAACCATTCTTGCCGATTTAACCGAAGCGGGACAGCGTATTGTCTTCCTGCGCGGTGGTGATGGCGGATTTGGTAATGCGCATTACAAAAGCGCGACCAATCAGGCACCGCGCAAATCCACACCGGGCTGGCCGGGACAAGAAGCCACCGTTTGGCTGCGTCTAAAATTGATTGCCGATGCGGGGCTGGTTGGCCTTCCCAATGCCGGAAAATCTACTTTCTTGGCGGCATCCTCAAACGCGACCCCTAAAATTGCGGACTATCCGTTTACAACGCTGCATCCAAATTTGGGTGTGATTAAGCGCGGAGACTATGATTTCGTTTTGGCCGATATTCCGGGCCTGATTGAAGGCGCTTCGGAGGGTGTCGGGCTTGGCCATCGCTTTCTGGGTCATGTGGAGCGTACAAGCGTTCTTTTGCACCTGATAGATTGTACACAAGATGACATTGTAGGCGCGTACACCACGATTAGAAATGAGCTAAAAGAATACGGACAAGATATTGAAGATAAAGAAGAAATTATCGCTATAAACAAAGTCGATGCCCTCGGTCCAGAGCTGGCCGAAGACCAAGCCAAACAGCTGGAAAAGGCTGTTGGTAAGCCTGTGTATAAAATCTCCGCCGTCTCCGGCGAAGGCGTTGACGAGATTTTGTATAAACTCGGCGCGATTATTAAAGAGAGCCGCTCAACAGACTTCTAGCGCGCTCCCAGCCTTCACGGGTAACCTTCCACACTTCTGTTTTGTCACCTAAATGGCCACAGGTATCATCTTCCACACCAACATACTCTGCCCCTGTTTTTTGCTTAATTTTGCGCGAAGCTTCATTGCTGAGTGCGTTTTTAACAATCAAAACCTCAAGACCATATTCGAAAAACATGAAATCCTGCGTGACCATGACCGCTTCGGTCATATACCCCTTACCCTGAAAGGGAATGCCCATAAAGAAACCTCTATCCGGCTTCTGCCCGTCATATAACCGGTAATCAACGCGGCCCATAAATTCGCCACTTTCTTTTAGGGTTATTGCCCATGAAAATTGCTTGCCCTCTTCCATAGCGGGCAAGGTTTTGTCGCGCATATTCATCAAAGCAGCATTTTCCGGCAGGGGCCAAGGCGCACGCGTAAATTTAACAATGTCCCAGTGATTAAACAGTTTTTGAATGTCAGAAACATCGTCCATACATATTGGACGTAAAATTAAACGCTCTGTTTGCAAAGTGGGGATTTTCATTTTTTCTGTCATTCCGAGTGAAGCGTAGCGCAATCGAGGAATCTTGTGAAACATAAAAAAGATCCCTCGACTTCGCTCGGGATGACGCCTATTTTTAGACTCATGAGAACCGACACACCGCAAACGATTTATCTGAAAGATTACACCCCCTACCCGTATGAGATTGAGCATATAGACCTCAATTTCGATATCCATGAGGGTTATAGCATTGTTACGGCGACAACGCAGTTTAAGCCCAAAGCGGACGGCCACCCCGCCCCGCTATTCCTCAATGGCGAACATCTGGAGCTTATGGATGTGAAGCTCGATGGCGAGACGTTTAAGGATTACGAATGCGATGATAAGGGCTTAACCATCAAATCACCGCCGCACGGCGCTTTTGCGCTGGAAATTACCACCCGCCTGAAGCCGGAGGAAAATACACGGCTGGAGGGGTTATACCGCTCCGGCGATACATATTGTACGCAGTGCGAGGCGGAAGGGTTTCGCACAATCACCTACTACCCCGACCGTCCGGATGTCATGACCACCTTCACCACGCGCATTGAGGCCAGCAAAGCGCACTACCCTGTCCTGCTCGGCAATGGAAACCGCATCGATCATGGAGATACGGAGCATGGCCGCCACTTTGCTATCTGGAATGATCCGTGGAAGAAGCCCTGCTATCTGTTCGCGTTGGTGGCGGGCAATCTGGTGCATATAGAAGATGAATTTACGACAAAATCCGGCAAAAAAGTCGAGCTGTTCATCTATGTCCGTCCCGGGGATGAGCATCAATGCGACCACGCCATGGAGAGCCTGAAAAAATCCATGAAGTGGGAAGAGGACACGTACGGCCTCGAATACGATCTCGACCTGTTCAACATCGTCGCGGTCAGTGATTTCAATATGGGCGCGATGGAGAATAAATCGCTCAATATCTTTAACACCGCCCTTGTGCTCGCGCATCAGGATACCGCTACCGATGGCGATTTCATCCGCGTGGAAAGCGTGATTGCGCATGAGTATTTCCACAATTGGAGTGGTAACCGCGTGACCTGCCGCGATTGGTTCCAGCTCTCCCTCAAAGAAGGGCTAACCGTTTTCCGCGATCAGGAATTCTCAAGTGATATGAATTCACGCGCTGTGCAGCGCATTGACGATGTGCAGCATCTACGCCGGTTCCAGTTCCCTGAAGATGCGGGCCCGCTCGCTCATCCGATCCGCCCGGATAATTATATTGAGATCAATAATTTCTACACCATGACCGTCTATGAGAAAGGCGCGGAAGTCATCCGCATGATTCGCACGATTTTAGGGCCTGAAAATTACCGCAAGGCAACCGACCTTTATTTCTCGCTCCATGACGGTGATGCCGCAACGTGCGATGACTGGATCAAATGCATGGAAGAGGCTTCGGGCATGGATTTAAGCCAGTTTAAGCTCTGGTATTCGCAAGCCGGCACGCCGGAGCTGCATTTCCGCGGCGTATATGATGAAAAAGGTAAGACATACACTGTCGAACTTTCCCAAAATCTGCCGGACACGCCCGGTCAGAGCACTGCAAAACCGATGCATATCCCGGTTACAATCGGTCTTTTGAATGATAACGGCGATGAAATGCACGAAGAAACCCTCCATCTGACCGATGCCAAGGAAGCCTTTGTGCTGGGTGACATTCCATCCAAGCCTGTGCCGTCGGTTCTGCGCAATTTTTCTGCGCCGGTGAAGCTGCGCGCTGAGCAATCGGATGAAGAGCTGGCCTTTTTGATGGTGCATGATACGGACGGCTTTAACCGCTGGGAAGCCGGACAGACCCTAGCCCGACGTACATTGGGCGCCATGCTTGATGACGGGGAAAACGCCCCTTCAGACTTCTTTTTGAACACGTACGGGAAATTGTTTGAACAAGCGCTGGACGATAGCGCCGACAAGGCCCTAATGGCTCGAGCGATGAGCCTGCCAGATGTTTCTACCCTGGTACAAGATCGTCAGGAGGCCGACCCGCCTGCGATTTACAAGGCCCGGCAAGCGGTATTGTCCGCGCTCAAGCGTACGCATAAATCCTCGCTGGAGAACCTCTATAAGCAAAACAGCGATGACGGCGCATTCTCAATTACGCCTGAAGCGATGGGACGGCGTGCGCTGCGCAATGCAGCGCTGAGCATCCTGACCTGTACCTATGGCACAGGCTGTGCCCGGCGCAGTAAAGAGCATTATGAATCCGCGAATAACATGACCGACCGTGTGGCCGCTCTCTCCTGCCTTGCACCGAATAAAAATGCGGAGCGTGATGAGGTTTTTGCGGATTTCTATGAGCGTTTTAAAACCTATCCGTTGGTGATGGATAAATGGTTTTCCCTGCAAGCCTCGAATATGCGCGAAGACCTCATAAGTCACCTTAAAAAACTAAGACAACATTCTGATTTTAATATTAAAAATCCAAATCGCGTACGCTCATTATATTCTGCATTTGCGATGAACAACCCGGCCGGATTTCATGCGGCCGATGGTACGGGCTATGACTTCCTGACCGATGCGATTATCGAGCTGAACGGCATTAATCCGCAAATCGCCGCGCGCCTGCTCACCCCCATGCGCGATTGGCGACGTTATACACCCGACAGGCAAGCCCTTATCAAGCAAGCGCTGGAGCGCATTCTCGCTCAACCCAAACTCTCAAACGACGTTTTCGAGATTGCCAGCAAGAGTTTAAAGGGCTAGGCTCTTGGAATCATGACCCAGACTCAAATATATATCCTTTGCGGCCTTGCCCTGTATGGGCTAGTTTTGTTGGGACTCGGGTTTTGGGCCGCTAAAAACGAAAGTCATGACGGCTTTGTGATTGGCGGGCGCAATATCGGAATTCTTCCCACCGTCGGCTCGCTTGCCTCAGGCTTTCGCGATGGTGCAGGAATTGTGTTTTGGGTCGGTGCCGGCCTGACGCTCGGCTATGGCCCGCTTTGGTTGATCCCCGGCCTCTTACTTTCTTTGCTGTTTTACAGCACCTTTGGTCCGCGTATTCGCGAAATTGCAGAGCAGAAGGACTATATTTCGATTGCGGAGTTTATTCGCGATTCCTTTGGGCCTCTAACGCAAAAGCTAAGCGCCCTGATCATCATTTTCTTCTCGCTGATGTATGTCGCGATGCAGCTTTACGTATCGGGAAACTTAATCGCACAAGTCCTTTCCGTTCAGTCGTGGATAGGGATTGTCGCGGTGGCAACCGTGATTGCGGTGTATTTATTCTGGGGCGGCTATGGCAATGTGGTAAAAACCGACACCATCCAGTTTTTTATAATCCTATCTTTGATCGCCGTACCGTTCTTTATTCCTCCAACTGCGGAACAGCTTTTTGACTTTTCAGGCTTTAAGGCCATTGGTTTGGAAACCGGGCTGGGCTTTTTCCTGATTGGTGTTTTTTGGATTATAAGCTCCGCAGACGCCTGGCAGCGCGTGTTCTCAGCGCGCAACGCAAGGGTTATTCGCATCGCCTTTCCGGCCAGCGCACTGTTTTACCTGATTATGACCTTATCGCTGATTTATATCGGCCTTGGCGCGAAAAACATTCTGCCCGCAGAGATAGAGGCTGATGATGTCTTCTTCTCTCTGTTCAGCACGCCCGAAATTTCTGCATGGCTCAAGGGCTGCATTGCCGTAGGTGTGATGGCTATTACGATGTCGACGCTTGATACATTTTGCTATCTGGCGGCCTCGACCTTTGGGAAGGATATCGCTCCGGCGCGCCTTACCAACTCCCGCGCAGGTTATTTCAAGCTCACCCGGATCAGTATGTTGGCTATTCTTATTTTGATGAGTTTGGTCGCCATGAATATCAGTGATCTGATTCAATTTCTTTTCGATACAATCAGCCTGCTTTTCGTCTTGGCTCCCGTTTATGTCCTTGCCGTTTTAAGCCCTGAATCCGGCTCTGAAAGACTTGATAAGGTCATGTCCGCGATTATTCTGGTTTGCGCGGGTATCTATATTTATCTATTCACAAGTGGAGCCTTCGCAGACATGCTCAATATGTTCATTCCGACATGGATCAGCATCGGCCTTTCCGTTTCAGCCGTTTTCGCCCTCAAAGGGTTCAAGCGTGCCTGACTTTTCTCTAGAAGATGCCATAGACGGCCCGGTTTGCGGGCTGGACGAGGTTGGGCGCGGGCCGCTGGCCGGGCCGGTTGTCGCGGCCTGTGTTTATATTCCCGATCACGTGCGCCCCCTGCCCTTTATCGGTGAAATTCGTGACAGTAAAAAGCTCTCAGAAGCAAAACTGGAATCTTTGAATACCCTGATCAGCGAGCATTGCGCCTTCGCCGTTACAGAAATTACGCCGCAGGAGATTGACGAGATCAATATCCTGCAAGCCTCACTCAAGGCTATGGCCACCTCCTTGGAGCGCATGAGCGTTTCCATTCGTCACGCGCTGGTTGATGGCAACCGCTGTCCGGCGCATATGCCCTGCCCGGCCACCCCGGTGGTCAAGGGCGATAGCGTTTCCACTTCCATCGCCGCGGCCTCCATCATCGCCAAAGCGCACCGCGACCGCATTATGAGAGCGCTCGCGCAGGAGCACCCGCATTACGGCTGGGAAAGCAATGTGGGATACCCCTCACCGCAACATTTGGCGGGAATTGATGCGCACGGCATTACAAATCACCACAGAAAATCCTTCGCGCCGGTGAGAAATTTTATCGAATTCGGCAGCACAAAAAAGCGCGCTTAAAAAGGGCTGTAAATGAGTCTGAAAGCCGCTTCCAGACTCGTTTTCAACTCGCAAGCAGAGTCTAAAGACTCTTCCATAACATACTGACTCTACACACTGAATCGATTTTTTATCTTGACGGCGAATCGGTTTTGACTCATCATGCCCCCTTCTTAAAACAGGGAAGGACAGCTATGGCTGCGCAAAAAGCAAAATCACTCACCGCGGATGAAATTCAAAATAAAATCCTGAACGGGAACTGCGCCGAATTAATGCGCGCCATGCCCAAAGAAAGTGTTGATTGCATTTTTGCCGATCCGCCTTACAACCTTCAACTCGGCGGGGATTTGCACCGCCCGAATAACAGCAAGGTCGACGCTGTTGATGATGAGTGGGATCAGTTCGAGAGCCTGCGCGCTTATGATGAATTCACAAGAGACTGGCTTTCCGCGGCGCACGATATCCTGAAACCCGATGGCAGTATCTGGGTGATCGGCAGTTATCACAATATTTTCCGCCTCGGTTATATTTTGCAGGATCTGGGCTATTGGATTTTGAATGATGTGATCTGGCGCAAATCCAACCCAATGCCGAATTTCCGTGGCCGCCGTTTCTGCAACGCACACGAGACCCTGATCTGGGCCGCGAAGTCCGAGAAGTCGAAATATTACTTCAATTACGACTCGATGAAGGCGATGAACGAAGATTTGCAGATGCGCAGTGACTGGTATTTACCGCTATGTACGGGCGAAGAGCGCCTCAAAGGTGATGATGGAAAGAAGGCCCACCCAACACAAAAGCCAGAGGCTTTGCTGGGACGCGTGATCCTCTCCTCCACCCGCAAGGGCGAAACAATCCTCGATCCGTTTTTTGGCACAGGAACAACCGGCGCGGTCGCCAAGAAGCTGGGGCGTAATTTTATCGGGCTGGAGCAAGATAAGACCTATATCAAGGCCGCGCAAAAGCGCATCGATGCGATTGATCCGCTCAAAGATAATCTGGTTGATATCAAGCCGAAGCGTGAAAAACCGCGCGTGCCGTTCGGCTCACTTATCGAGCAAGGCTTGCTCGCGCCCGGCGCAATCCTAACCGACTCAAAGAACAAGCACCGCGTAACCGTTCATGCTGACGGATCAGTGATGGCGCAAAACCATATCAGCAAGGTGCGCGGATCAATCCATAAGGTGGGCGCGGCCCTGCAAGATGCGCCCTCATGCAATGGCTGGACATACTGGCATTATCAGGAAAACGGCAAAACCCTGCCGATCGATAATTTAAGAGAAAAAATCAGGGCACAGGCGTAGTTTCCGGCTGCACTTCAGGCTCAGCACCCTCCTCCTGCACCTTTAAACGCGCGGCTTTCTCGGCTTCATACTCGGCGATATATTGCAGCTCAAGCGGCGACTTTGTGCGCTGGCGGCGGAAATCTTCGACATAAAGCAATGTTTGACGATCACGGTCAGCATAAATCTCAACGCCTTCCAGTACGCCCAAAACCTGGGCCAAGATGGGCCCACCCACACGGGTTTGAATATAAGGCTCCTCATGTGAAGAAAAGATCTTAACCTTCATGACCAGATAAGCATCTCTGGCTGCAAATACGTCTTCTTTGCGCTGCTTTCTGTTGGGGTATTTTTTTACATTCTTAAGCTTATCCGAAATAAATTTATTGGCTGTGCGCTCATCCAGTGGGATTTCTTTAAGCTCGAACGGGCGGCTCAGCTCTAAAACCAAGCCGCGAGGGTAATTATCTATAACCCCCTGAAACCCGCAAACTTTTGAATGCATCTCACTTGATTTCACCTCGAAACGGCGTGTCGCTTTTATCTTATATTCATCAAAAAGCTCGAAAGAGTGTTTTTCAATATCATACTCGCCGAGCCGCAGGGGTTGCATAAACTGAAACCGAACAACAAAATTTCCTTTATGTTCTTCAAGATATTTAACCGCCGATTCACGGATCTTATTCCATTCGAATTCGTGGTTATAATAATTGGTGTAAATATCACACTCATTAATCAGCATATAATTATCGACCGCCGCAACATCGTCCGTACTTAGGCGAGACAGCGCCCAATAAAGCCGCGCGAGATTTTTTAAGGTCGGAAATTCATAAAGAACGGTTTCCGGCTGATCCTGCACTTTGGCTTGCGCTGTGCCGAAAGAAACAGCGCCACACACAAGGGAGGCTAAAATCCAGAATTTTGTATGATGAAAAATTTTGCGCATCTTTCTTTATTATAAATTTTGTTGGCCCTGACCGCAACTTATTGTGAAGGCGGCATAAAAAGCTTTAGAGCTTTTTTGAACAGGGTAGGAAAATCATTTGCACGGACATTCGCAATCTTTTCCCAGAAATATTCTTCTGAATGGGGTATATCGTCCGCCTGAGCGTTCGCGAGTTTCAACTCAAGATCAAAATGAGTGAAGCTGTGGTGAATGCTGACTTTTTGCGGCGTGTGTTTCACAAACTCCAGAGCGGAAATCTTCTCTTTGCGCTCCACCCATTCACTGGTCGGCAGGCCGAGCATTCCACCCAGCATCCCCTTTTCCGGGCGACGGTGAAGAAGAACCTCCTGATTGTCATTGGTAATCCAGTAGACATGGCCGTGCTTTTGCGGATTGGGCGTTTTCTTCTCCTTGCGCGGAAGCGTGGCGGCAATGCCCTGCGCATACCCTGCGCAAAGCCCTGATACAGGGCATAAGCTACAACGCGGCGCTTTCGGAATACAGATTGTTGCCCCCAAATCCATGAAAGCCTGCGCTAAATCGCCGGGGCGCGCATCAAAGCCA
This sequence comes from Alphaproteobacteria bacterium, assembly GCA_020442385.1. GTDB lineage: Bacteria > Pseudomonadota > Alphaproteobacteria > Micavibrionales > Micavibrionaceae > JAGRKE01. The sequence continues at coordinate 43,368 of JAGRKE010000002.1, forward strand.
TCAAAGAACTGCGCAGCGGCTTGTTTTAAATCCGGCTTGGATTTTGGCAGCGGCTTTTTAATCGCAAATATACGCGCCATTACACGCTCCACATTGCCATCAACAACTGTTGCGGGCTTGTTAAAGGCAATCGCGGCGATGGCGGCGCTGGTATACTCCCCTATTCCGGGCAGTTTTTTGAGTGCCTCCGACTCTTGTGGGAATTCACCGCCAAGCTCTTCCGAAACCACTTTTGCACATTTATGCAGGTTTCGCGCGCGGGCGTAATAACCAAGCCCGGCCCAGGCGCTCATCAAATCCTCCTGCGGGCACGCTGCCAGCGCGTGCACATCCGGCCAGCGCTCAAGAAATTTTACAAAATACGGACCAACCGCACCCACGGTTGTTTGCTGCAGCATGATTTCCGAAAGCCACACATGATAAGGGTCTGCCGCCGTGCCTTTTTTGGCGCGCCATGGCAAAACCCGCTGATGCTTGTCATACCAGCCCAGCAATTGTCCACGGAATTCTTGGACATCCTTTTTCGAAAACTTGTTGTTTTTGCTCTGACTTGCCATTGTGGGTTCTTATTTAAAACACTGAACGAATAAAAGATAGATGCGCCCGATCTCGGAATCCACAGCCAGAATCGTAAAAAAGAGCTTTAGCCGCAAATATATTGCGCTGGGCCGTATTGTTAATAATTGGGAAGAGATTGTCGGGCAGCAACTGGCCGACAAAGCGCAGCCTGTTAAAATTCACTACCATAAGCGCGAGAAATCCCAAGCGCCGGACGCCACACTGGATATAGCGGTCAGCACCGCCAATGCCACGCTGCTTCACTACCAAAAAGATTTAATTCTTGAGCGCATTAATCAGGTTTTCGGCGAACAATGGATTACGGGTATTCGGTTTGTGAATATTCCCTCCAACGAAGAAGTGATTTTGCGCAAACGATCCAAGCGCACTTTAAGCGCTTCCGAACAAGAAAGCTTAGCCAATATGGTTGCGTCTATCGCCGATGGTGATATAAAAGAGCGCCTGAACCGTTTGGGCACTGAAATTTTAACATCGGATTAGACTGAAGATGAAAGTAAACGCAAACACGCTGCGCTCTGGCAATGTTATTGATTATAACGGCAAGCTTTGGGTCGTGGTTAAAAACGAAATTCAAACCCCCGGTAAGGGCGCGGCCGTTGCGCAAGTTGAAATGCGCGACCTGCGAACCGGTTCTAAAGACAACGTGCGCTTCCGCACGCAGGAAACGATTGAGCGCGTTCGTCTGGAACAAGACGAATATCAATATCTCTATGATGAAGGGGAAACAGCCGCCTTCATGCACACCACAACATTTGAGCAAATCAGCATTACTAAAGAGCTGATGGGCTCGCCAGCAGCCTACCTGCAAGAAGGTATGATTGTTGAAATTGAAAAATACGAAAACGAGCCGCTTTCCGTACGCTTGCCTGACAGTGTGGTCATGGAGGTTGTGGAGTGCGAGCCTGTTGTGAAGGGGCAAACCGCAACGACATCTTATAAGCCCGGAATACTGGAAAACGGTGTGAAGGTTATGATCCCGCCGCACATTGATGCCGGAACGCGCGTTGTTGTGAAAACCGAAGACGGCAGCTATGTCGAGCGGGCGAAAGATTAATGCCTCGTTATTCCCCGACGATCAATGTGATGATCAAGGCCGCTGAAAAGGCGGCGCGTTCGCTCGTTCGTGATTTTGGCGAGGTGGAGCAGCTTCAGGTTTCTAAAAAAGGTCCGGGCGATTTTGTGTCCGCCGCCGATAAGCGCGCGGAAGAACTGATCCATGAAGAGCTGAGCTATGCCCGTCCTGATTACGGCTTCCTGATGGAAGAATCCGGCAGCAAGGATGGCAAAGATGCCGATTACCGCTGGATTGTCGATCCGCTGGACGGCACGACGAACTTTCTGCACGGCATTCCGCACTGGGCCATTTCGATTGCGCTGGAGCATAAGGGCGAGATTATTGCCGGTGTTGTTCACGACCCGGTAAAGGATGAGCTGTTTTATGCGGAAAAAAGTCAGGGTGCGTTTATGCGTAACAAACGCCTGCGTGTCTCCGCGCGCAATGACTTGATGCAGGCTGTCGTTGGTACGGGCCAGCCACGCCGCGCGGTGAATAAACAGGCCGCCTTTATGAAAGAATACGCCGCCGTGACAGCCGTTGTACCTGGCCTGCGCCGTTTTGGCGCTGCCGCGCTTGATCTGTGCTACGTCGCTGCCGGGCGTCTTGATGGCTTCTGGGAGCGCGATCTGAATACTTGGGATGTCGCCGCGGGTACACTCATTGTCAGAGAATCAGGCGGATTTGTCGGCGATCTGGATGATGATCGTAAGGATGCCATCGAAACCGGAAACATTCTCGCGGGCAATGAGTTCCTTTTCCCTGAACTCAAAAAAGTGCTAAGAACTGTCTAAAGGACAGTTTGATGCGATTTATTCTTTTCATTGCCGTTTGTTTTGCCGCTCTGCCCGCCTCTGCGCAGGTTGAGGTGAATATGGATGTGCTGGAAGGTTATACGCCACCCCCAATGTTTGATGCGCCTGAACCGGCCGCATCCAAAGCCCCTCTTCCGAGCAAAAAGCCGCACACACCGGCTAAGCCTCAACCCGCGCCGGTTGAGCCTGTTGAAAAAGAAATTCTGCAGGAATCCGCACTGGCCACACCCGATGCACGGGAGATTCTGGCCACGCTTGACCCCACCGCAGAATTGCCGCCCGAACAACCACCTGCGCCGCCAGAGCCAAAAAGAGAAATCGTCTATGCGCAGCCGCTTCCCTCAGGCCCCGGTAAGGTTTCAGTGGCCTTTTTGCCCGGAGAGACAACCCTGCAAGCGCCTATTCCGCGTTCAACGATTGATGAAATTACCATCGCTCTAAAAAGCCACCCGCAAGCCCGAATTCAAATTTTTGCATATGCCGACAGCAGCGCAACAGATACCGAAAGCCAGGAGCGCCGCGTTTCTCTTGAACGTGCCCTAACCGTTCGCAGCTATCTGGCACAAAATGAAATCAGCCCGGCCATCATGGATATCCGCCCGCTTGGCTCCCATAGCGAACAAAGCCCGCTGGAGCGCGTTGATATCGTTTTATTGATCCCGAAGAGCGATTAAAATTCCCATGTGGATAAGCCCTCCCCCAAAAACGCTGTAATGCTTGACAAGCCTAGGCTTTACGGTGGATTGTTAGCTCTGATTTTTCGCATATTTTACTAGACCCCGGCGACCAGATACCTTATGACAAGGGCTGTATCCGGCACAAATGAACAGGACTGTCATGAACGGTAAGAAATTACTCATTGTTATTTTGCTTCTTCTTTTAGCGGCGGGCGCGGGCTATTTCATGCTTCAAAAATCGGATGGCACAACCGAAATACCAACATCTGAGCAAACAGATGAGGTCATTCCGGAAGATGAAAGCACCCTCGATAATGTAGGCAGCGACGCACTCGACCTGCAACAAGCTATGCAGCCCCGTATTCTGGGCAATCCGAACGCGCCGATTAAAATCAGTGAGCACAGCTCTTTTACCTGCGGGCACTGCGGAAAGTTTCACCGTGAATATTTTCCGCAAGTGAAGGCCGCGCTGATTGATACTGGTAAAGCCTACATCGTTTTTAATGACTTTCCGCTAAACGCTCCGGCTCTGCACGCCAGCATGACCGCGCGATGCCTGCCCGATACGGACCGCTATTTTGATTTCGTGCAAATGCTGTTTGAGGATCAGGAAAACTGGGCCTATGAGCGCAATTATCTGGATATCCTGAAAACCAAAGCCGCCGATTACGGCCTAAGCGCTGCGGGCTTTAAAGCCTGCCTTGAGAATGAAGAGTTGCAAAAGGCGATTGTTGCCGGTGCAAAAGCCGCCCAGACCCAGTGGAACGTGAACTCCACCCCCAGCTTTGTTGTGAACAACAAGACATTGATTTCCGGCGCGCTTGCACCTGAGGCTTTTGTTGAAAAAGTGAATGAGGCCGTATCGGGTTCCGGTACCCCAGATGAAACTGAGCCGGAGCCGTCCGAATAAATGATCCAATTTTCTAAACTGCGTTTATATGGTTTCAAATCCTTCGTCGACAAGACGGAGCTTGAAATCGCGCCCGGCTTGAACGGGATTGTCGGGCCGAACGGCTGCGGCAAATCCAATCTGGTTGAGGCCCTGCGCTGGGTGATGGGCGAAAGCTCAGCCAAGCGCATGCGCGGTGACGGTATGGAGGATGTTATTTTCTCCGGCTCCTCTAAACGCTCAGCGCGCAATATTGCCGAAGTATCCCTGCTTCTTGATAACACCACCCGCACAGCCCCGGCTGAATATAATGCAAATGAAGAGATTGAGGTTGTGCGCCGGATTGAGCGTGACCGCGGATCAAACTACAAGGTCAACGGCAAGAATGTCCGCGCGCGTGATGTGCAGATGCTTTTTGCTGATACGGTTACGGGCGCAAACTCCCCCGCAATCGTCTCGCAAGGGCGCGTTGCGCAAATCATTAACGCCAAGCCGCTGGACCGCCGGATTATCTTGGAAGAATCCGCAGGTATTTCCGGGTTGTATGCTCGTCGTCACGAGGCCGAGCTGCGCCTGAAAGCTGCTGACCGAAACCTGATCCGCGTCGAAGACATTCTGGGCGGTATGGAGGGGCGCTTGAGCGCCCTCAAGCGTCAGGCGCGCCAGGCCAGCCGCTACCGCAATATCGCGGCACAGATCCGCCAGCTGGAAATTCTGATCGCCCATACCGAATGGAACACAATCGAGGAACGTAAAGAATCCGCCCGTAAAAAATTCGAAGAAGCCGAGAGCACGGTCGCGCAGAAAATGACAACGGTGACGCAGCTCACCAAAACGCAGAGCGTTCAGATGCAAGACATCCCGCCCCTGCGCCAGAAAGAGGCTGAAATTTCCGCCGCGCTGCAAACTCAGAAAATTGCCATGCAGCGTATTGAAGACGAAGCCGCGCGCCGCGAAGAAATTCTGCAAGAGACGCAAGAGCAAATCAATCAGACCGCGCATGATTCCGAGCATGAAAAGCAATCGTTAGGCGAGAGCTCTACACGCCTTGAGCAGCTTGAGGAAGAGCACAAGAAGCTGCTGGAAAAAGAAAAAAACGACGATGGCAGTTTGGAAGAAAAACAAAAAGCCCGCGACGCGCTGGAAGAAAAAGTTGTCCAGTTGGAAGAAAAATATACCGCCCTGATGCAGGGTGAAGCGGAATCAAAGGCCCGCCGCCAATCGCTCGCGCAGCAGATCGAGCAAAATCAGCAGCGCATTGAGACCATCACCGCGCGCAAACAGGTTGCGCAGGCGGAGCTGAATGAGCTTAAGAAAGACAATAAAGACCAAAGCGCGATTGAGGCGCTGAGCAAAGAGATCGCCGCGCTGGAAGGTAATGCCGCAAAAATCGCAGCTGCACTGGAAAAAGCCGAAGACGGTGAAGAAACCGCGCGCGCTAAAGTCTCCGAAACCCGCGATGATCTCAAAACTTCGGAAAACAAGCTTTCTGAAATTTCCGCCGAAATCGCGATACTCGAATCCTTCCTCGCGGAAGAGCAAGATGGCGGCTTTAGCCCGGTTTTGGACTCGGTAACCCCAGAAACAGGCTTTGAGAAAGCTCTATCCCGCGCGCTGGGTGATGCGCTGCTCGCTTCGCTGGATGATGGCGCGCCAGTTAAATGGATTGCCCGCAAAAAGCCCGCCGATATGCCGACCCTGCCAAAGGGCGCGCAGGCCATGCTGCCTGTCGTAAAGGCCCCGAAAGAGCTGCACCTTGCGCTGAGCCAGATTGGATATGTCGACAGCGAAGCCGATGGTGATGCACTTTCAGAGGGCCTCTTGCCCGGACAGGCGCTGGTGTCCAGAGCCGGAACCTATTGGCGCTGGGATGGTTATTACATTCAGGCCGATGCCTCGGACCGCAACGCCCAGCATCTTGAGCAAAAAAACAAGCTTAAGGAGCTGGAAGCCAAGCGCCCTTCAATCGAAAAAGCCGTGTTGAGCGCGGAAGACGCACTGGAAAAGGCGAGCAATACGCTCAATGAGCTGAAAGATACGCAGAAAGAGCTACAAACCAAACGCCGTGAAAACGATCAAAGCCTGACGGATAAGCGCGCCGCCTTGTCAGAATTGCGTGAAAAGAACGCACGTTATGATAGTGAAATCAGACGCTTATCAGACATTCTTAATACATCAGATGAGGATATTCAAACCCTGTCCGAGGTTATTAAGTGGGATACGGACCGCCTAAAAACCTATGAGCAGCAGGCTGAAGAAAACAAAAATGAAGGTCTGGATGATATCAAGGCCGCTTTGAGCGAAGCCCGGGAAAGCTATCAAGCCGCAACGCGCGCTTTTGACCTCTATCAGCAAGAACAAAACACTCGCAAAGCCCGCCTGCACGCGATTGCCGATGAGCGCGTAAACCTGCAAAACCGCACCATTCGCTCGCGTGAGCGCATGAAGCAGCTGGACGAGCGTAAAATCTCGCTCGATGAGAAGCTCAAGGAACTCAAAGCGCAGCCGCAGGATTTCAAAAATGACCAAGAGCAACTGCTGGATAAGATTTCAAAGCTGGAGCAAGAGCGCAGCAACGCCGCCGACCTTTTGGCCAAGGCCGAAAATGAAGTAACCGAGACAAGCCGCGCATTGAAAGAGGCGGAAAGCAAGCTCTCTGAAGCGCGCGAAACCCGCGCCGGGCTACAAGCCACCCTCTCCGCCCTGCAAGAACAACGCGATACGCTCAGCGCGTCTATCCAAGAGCAATTTGAAATGCCGCCAGAGCAGCTCAAAAACCATTCTGCGATTGATATTTCTAAAGAGCAAGACAGCCTTGAAAATCTTAAAGGCAAGAAAGAAAAGCTGTTGCGTGAGCGCGACAATATCGGCCCTGTTAACCTGCGCGCCGATGATGAAGCGCAAGAGCTGGAAAAAGAAGTTGGCGGACTTTTGCATGAACGCAATGACTTGATCTCCGCGATTGAGGAACTGCGCGGTGCGATTAACACGATTAACAAAGAAGCGCGCGAGCGTCTTGTGACCGCGTTCGAGCATGTGAACGCACATTTCCAACGCCTCTTTGCGCAGCTGTTCGCGGGCGGCAAGGCGTATCTGTCATTGATTGATTCCGATGATCCGCTGGGGGCCGGTCTTGAGATTTACGCCCAGCCTCCGGGCAAGGCATTACAATCTCTGTCCTTGCTCTCTGGCGGTGAACAGGCGCTCACCTCTATAGCGCTGATCTTTGGCATGTTTTTAACCAACCCGTCACCGATCTGCGTTCTCGACGAGATTGATGCGCCGCTGGACGATGCCAATGTTGACCGCCTGTGTAATTTGCTCGATCAAATCGCCGCGCGCGGAGAAACCCGTTTCCTGATTGTCACTCACCACCGCCTGACCATGGCGCGGATGGACCGCCTCTATGGTGTTACGATGGCGGAAAAAGGCATTTCACAGCTCGTGTCCGTAGATCTTCAGGAATCCTTCGACTTCCTAGAAGAAGCCGCCTAAGCCATGAGCGATTTTGAAGAGCTTGAGCGCAAACTCCGCGAGGCCGAAAAGGGCGATGCCTCTCCTGAAAAAGTACAGGCCGCAGAAGATCAAAATAATAAACGCGTGGCGCTGCAGGCCGGGATGGAATTAACCGGCGGCATTATTATCGGAACGGGGATCGGTATCGGGCTTGATACATGGCTTGATACCAAGCCGCTTTTCATTATTCTGATGTTTCTGCTGGGGGTCGTAACCGGCTTTTACAACATCTTCCGCGTCATGAACAACATGGACTCTTCCGTAGGGTTTGCAAAGGCTTATAAAGAGGCACATAAGGAGTTGCATCCTGAAGAAAAAGACGCTACAACCTTGCCTGACTCGAAAGACCATTAAAAGAATTACGATTTAAAAGAGTATATAAGAGAGCCATGGCAGACCCAATTCACCAGTTTGTGATCACCCCGATCATTCCTTTTGAAGTTTCAGGTTTCGATTTGTCCTTTACCAATTCATCCTTGTGGATGGTGATTGGCGGCGTATGCGCCTCCCTGTTCTTGATGATGGGATCACGGGAAAAAGCTCTGGTTCCCGGCCGTATGCAGGCTTTCTCTGAAATGTTTTACGAATTCGTCGCCGGAATGATCCGCGATAATACAGGCCCGGAAGGCCGTCGCTATTTCGCGCTGATCTTCACAATCTTTGTCACGGTTTTGATGGGGAATGTTTTGGGTCTGTTGCCGTACTCGTTCACCTATACCAGCCATATTGTTGTGACCATGACGCTGGCATTACTGATATTCTTTACCGTGACCGTTCTCGGTCTTGTTAATCACGGCACGAAGTTTTTCTCTTTGTTTATTCCCCCGGACGTTCCCGCCGTATTGTTGCTGTTGATCGTACCGATTGAAGTTTTGTCCTTCATCATCCGCCCCGTAACCCTGTCGGTTCGTCTGTTCGCAAACATGGTTGCCGGCCACTTGATGTTGAAAGTTTTCGCAGGCTTCAGCACTATGGTTCTGGCACTGGGTATGGGCGGTGTTTTGTTGGGCTTTATTCCCATGGTTTTGAATGTCGCCATTTATGCGCTCGAATTGCTGGTTGCATTGCTGCAGGCCTACATTTTTGCGATTTTAAGTGCGATTTATCTGAAAGATACGCTTGATCTTCATCACTAAATATGTAGGATCACCCGAAAGTTTATACGTAGTAGATTTTAAAACGAAAAAGGAAGGTAACTTAAATGGAAGTTGAATCTGCAAAACTCATTGGCGCCGCTATCGCTCTGATCCCAATTCTGGGCGTTGGTATTGGTTTGGGTAACCTGTTTTCTTCATACAATGAAGCTGTAGGTCGCAACCCTTCTGCCGCAGGCCTGATCGACAAGAAAATTCTGTTGTTCTTCGCCTTGACAGAAGCTCTGGCCATTTTCGCTCTTGGTGTTTCACTTCTGATCCTGTTCATGTAAGAACGCGCTCCGCTTAGACGGAGTGAAGAAAAAGACCATGAGAGAAAAACTCACTATATTATGCATACAGGCTTCGCTTGCTCTTATGAGTGCAGGCGAGGCCTTTGCTGAGACGACGCACATCATTGACGAGCATCTTGAAGGTGAAATGGAAAATGCCTTTGAAGTGATCCCGTCTCACCCGGTCGACGGCGCACCTGATATGGCTCATGCTGCGCACGGCGCTGCCGAAGCGGCTCACTCTGCCGGCCTGCCGCAGTTGGATCCAACGTGGTATCCCAGCCAGATTTTCTGGCTCGCCATTACGTTCCTGGTGCTCTACACCCTATTCTCCAGAAGTATTTTGCCAGCACTCAGCAGCACGATCGAATCGCGCCGCGAGCATATTCAGAATGATTTGGATACTGCCCGCAAAATGAAAGAAGAGGCCGAGCAAGTTCACGCCGCTTATGAAGAAGCCTTAAACGAAGCCCGCGATAAGGCCACCGAATTCATGACAACGGCAGAGGCAAAAATCAAAGCCAAAGCCACTAAGAAACTTGATGATTTGCGCGAAAAATCTGCTCAACAAACGCAAGAGGCTGAAGCCGCGCTTGAAAAAGCAAAGACAAAAGCCCTCAAAGAAATGGATGCGATCGCCGCCGAGGTTGCTAGCCAGGCTGCGAAAAAGATTGTTGGTATTGATACCGACATCAAACAAGCCAAAAGCGTTATTGATAACATCAACAAGAAAGCGGCCTAGAGAACCATGATGGAGTTTCTACACAATCCTTATATCTGGTTGATCCTGTCCTTCATCATTTTCATGGTGATTCTTGTTCGTATGGGTAAGGCCGCGTTTTTGAGCATGCTCGATTCACGCATTGTCAAAATTCGTGAAGAAATTGCGACAGCCGAAAATTTACGTGTTGAGGCCCAAGAACTGTTGGCGCAATATCAGCGCAAGCACCGCGATGCCGTAAAAGAAGCCGGACAGATTATCACCGACGCTGAAAAGCGCGCTGAAGAGATTACAAAAGCCGCTGATGAAGAGCTGAAAGAAATTACCAAGCGCCGTGAAAAGCAGCTTAAAGAGCGTCTGGAGCGCATTGAACAATCTGCGATTAACGAGATCCGTAGCTATGCCGCCGATCTGGCGATCAAGGCCACAGCAGAGATTATTGCCGATCATCTTGATAAGGCATCAAATGCCAAGCTGGTTGATAAGGCGATTAAAGACCTTCCTGAAAATATTCACTAAGCCCGGCACTGGACAAATCGGCTTTTTGAGGTCACTTTTGTTTAAAGACAACAAAAAGGCTTAAGGCTGTGGCTGTTTTCTCCCCTCCTCATCTATCAAACTCTACGCGGTGGAATAATATGCGTATTGGATTGCTGGGCGGCTCGTTCAACCCGCCGCATGAGGGTCACATGCATATCAGCCTTGCGGCGCTGAAGGCGCTCCAGCTTGATGCGGTGTGGTGGCTCGTCTCGCCGCAAAACCCGATCAAGGCCGATAAACCTCTTCCCTTGGAAGAGCGTATGAGCCTGTGCCAGAGCCTTGTCGATCACCCGAAAATTCTGATTTCTGATATTGAGAAAGATTTAGGCACTAACATCACCTATCACTCGGTCAAAAAACTAAAGGCGGCCTTTCCAAAAACAAATTTTGTCTGGATCAGCGGCATGGATAATGCCCGCAGCCTGCATCAATGGAATTCCTGGCAAGAATTGCTGGGTGAGATTAGCATGCTCCACCTGACCCGCAGTCCGGCGAGCTCTCTGGTTCAATCCTGCCCTTTGCGGATGCTCAGCAGCCAAAAGCATGTCTTCCTTGATAAAAGCGGCGCATATCCGCTCACTCCCGGTACAACATACTGGATGATGCAAAAGAAAATGGTTGATATTTCATCGACCGAAATTCGTGAGAATCCACAGCGATATCAAGCGCTTAAGGGTTCTCTTATGCTCTAAAACACGGCCCCCCGCGCGGTTGCAGATAGACAAAAACCCCGATCGGGCGTATAATAAAGGTATGAGTTTGATGAATCAGATTCTATATGAAGAAAGCAGGTATGGATGACGCTAAGCGATAGCAGAATCTCGACTGCGACTTTAAACCGAACATTTCGACGCTTACCCGCCGCTGAGCCTTGTTGCTCGGCGTTTTTTGTGTTAGCTGTCGGTTGTTCGTCAACATGGAAGGAGGCTTAAGCCATTTTCACCTATGACCCACATCAGGGAATAACCCCTGAAATCGTAAAAGAGCTTATTGAGCAGTCTTTGGACGCAGATAAGGCTCTGGATATTGTAACCATCGACCTGAAAGATCAAACGGCTCTGGCTGATTATATGATCATTGCATCGGGTACCTCTTCCAGACATGTCAGTGCGCTTGCGCAAAAACTCAAAACCCGCCTAGAAATGAGCGGCGTTAAGGGGATGTCTCTCGAAGGGCTTTCACAATCGGACTGGGTAGCCATTGATGCGGGCGATGTAATTGTGCATCTGTTCCGTCCAGAGGTCCGCGATTTTTACAATATCGAGAAAATGTGGGGCGCCTTCCCGGCAACAGCACAAGCCCATAGCGAATTGGTCACGGCCTAAACCTATTTTCTGCGTTCGCGCAGTGACTCTCCTCTTTCACTTCATGCCAAAAGCGTGCTTAAATACCGCATGCTTAAATTCGATATCATTGCGGTTGGCCGCCTTCGCAACGGCCCTTTTTTCGAGCTGTATCAGGAATATTCCAAACGGATACAGTATTCCGTCTCCCTTTATGAAATTGAGATAAAAACCAAAGCCCAAGACATGGCCGAGCTTGAGGCTGAAAAAATCAAAAAGCACATTTCCGAACATGCCTTTGTGATTGTTCTGGATGAAAAAGGCAATGGGCTGCGCAGTCTGGATTTTGCGAAAACCCTTGAGAATTTCCAACATACGGGCGAAACCCACATTCAGTTCATTATCGGCGGCGCGGATGGTCTTACGGACGAAATTAAGGGGCGCGCCAATCTTCTCCTCAGTTTTGGACAACAAACTTGGCCCCATATGCTTGCGCGCGTGATGCTTTTGGAGCAAATTTATCGGGCACAACAAATTTTAAACAACCACCCGTACCACCGCGAATAATGCGTTTATTTCTTATTTTAGCCCTGTTTATGATCTGCGCCCTGCCCCATGAGGCTGTGGCCGAAACGCCGCCGACACCGGAAAGCAAGCAAGAAAGCTTAGAGCACCGCGTAAAAGAAATCTCCGGCGAGTTGGATAAGACCAAGGACCGCTTGGTTAAAATCGGGCGCTCAATCCAGAATAACGAAAAAACCCTGCAAGAGCTGGAGGGCCGCATTCAGGAGCTTGAGACAAAGCGCGAAACCATTCACGCCGAATTGCAAGAGGATCAAAAATCTATCTCGCGTCTGGTTTTGGCGCTGCAACGTATTAAGCGCGTCCCGCCTGAGGCCCTTATCGCCAAACCTGATGCGCCGCTAAAGACCGCGCAAAGCGCCATGTTGATGAGCGATATCATCCCGACCCTGAACAAGCAGGCCGAGCGTTTAAAAACAAACCTGCAAAGCCTTGATGAAATCTCAACCGAGCTGGAAACCAAAAAACAGGCCGCGATCAAAAGCTCTGCGATGCTCAAGGAAGAAGAGGTCAAGCTCTCCGAACTGGTCGACAGACGTCAAAAACTCTACGCCAAGACGGCAAGCGATCTTGAAGAGCAGCAAAAGCGTGCCCGTAAAATTTCACATCAGGCAAAGAACGTCCGCGATCTGGTTAAGCGCCTTGAAGACGATAAGCAGCAATCAACCTCCGCCAGTCCAAGCACGCAGCAAGCAGTCCTAACCACCCCTATTCCCAAACCCGGCAAACCTCAATTGCCGCTCTCGGGCATTATCCGCACTGGCTATAACCAGACCGATGCGTTCGGCGCCCCCAGCAAGGGGCTGGAAATTGAGGGGCGTGCAGGCGCGCTCATTGTTGTGCCAATGGGCGGAATCGTGCGCTTTGCCGGGCATTTCAAAAATTACGGCAATATGATCATTATCGAACATGAAAAAGGCTATCACAGTCTTATTGCAGGATTCGAAAAACTTGATACAGTGGTGGGGCAAAGCGTTTCAACAGGTGAGCCTTTGGGCAAGCTTCACAACACCTCAAACGCATCCGGGAAAAATCCCACGCTGTATTATGAGTTACGATATAAAGGCGAGCCGATTAATCCCGCCAAGAAATTTTCCGGCTTAAGTTAAGCCACAACATAAGGACTTTTTTAAACCATGCGCACGTATCTGATCGGATTTGTTTTAGCCTTCGCCCTTCTTGCTGGAGCCAGCACCCTTCACACGACCTACGCACAGGACGAAGGCCGCACAGCCGGAAGCGTTCCCTCAGACGAAAACAACACAGAAACTTACCGCCAGCTCAATCTGTTTGGCGATGTGTTCGAACGTGTGCGCAGCCAGTATGTCGAAGAAACCGAGGATAAAGACCTGATCGAAAATGCCGTGAACGGCATGCTTACCAGCCTTGATCCACACTCCGCTTATTTAAATGAAGAACGTTTTCAGGAAATGCAGGTCAATACACGCGGTGAATTTGGCGGCCTTGGTATTGAAGTCACCATGGAAAACGGCTTTGTAAAGGTTGTCTCGCCGATTGATGACACCCCCGCTTTCCGCGCGGGCGTTAAGGCCGGTGATTACATCACCCATATCGATGGGGAATCTGTTCTGGGCCTCGGCTTGAATGAGGCGGTCGATAAAATGCGCGGCAAGGTCGGCACAGACATCAACCTCACCATCAGCCGTGAAGAGGCTGATGGCCCGCTGGATCTGACCATCACGCGCGACATCATCAAAATCCGTTCTGTGCGCAGTCGCGTTGAAGGCAATGTCGGCTACATCCGTATCACCACCTTCAACCAGAACACAGAGCCCGGCTTGAAAGAGGCTATTAAAGACATCAATGAAGAGCTTGGAAACAAAATCACAGGATACGTTCTTGACCTTCGCAATAATCCCGGCGGCCTGCTGGATCAGGCGATTGCCGTTTCTGATGCGTTTTTGGATAAAGGGGAAATCGTTTCCACGCGCGGACGCAACGAAGAAGATACCAAGCGTGATAACGCTACGCCGGGCGATATGGCCAACGGTTTACCGATCGTGGTTTTGATTAATGGTGGCTCGGCCTCGGCTTCTGAGATTGTATCGGGCGCGCTGCAAGATCATAAGCGCGCGATCCTGCTCGGTACAGATTCCTTTGGTAAGGGCTCGGTTCAAACCGTTATTCCCCTGCCCGGCCATGGCGCGATGCGCTTAACCACCGCGCGTTATTACACACCTTCCGGACGCTCCATTCAGGCTAAAGGCATTACACCCGATATTTATGTAGAGCCCGCCAAAGTGGAATCCTTTGCTGTGAACCGCATTAAGGAATCCGATCTGCGCGGCGCGCTTGCAAACCCGGATGGAGACGATAAGAAAGCACCCGCCAACGACAATGATGAAGATGGCGAAAATACGGACGAAGAGGTTTATGATTACCAACTCGAGCGCGCTCTCGATTTGATCAACGGCCTGTCTCTGTATGAACAGGGTCTAAAACAATCAGGCGTTATGGCACCAGAACCTGCGGCAGAGAGCACCGAAACAACGGAAGATGCAACCGGTACACGCGAATAAATGACAACAGCATTGAAACAATATTTTCATCCTAAATCCTTCGCCCTTGGGCTTGGCGCTGTCTTTGCTGTTTATTTATTGCTCTTTATCTATCTCGCTTTCACGGCCTCTAGCACGCTTGAAAAGCTAGAAAGTAAATTAGCGCAAGATGGCGCAGTTATACAAAGAGGCTATGCCAATTACGATCAGGTCGTGCATACTGAGCACCGCCCTTCTCAGCACCAAGAAGCCGTCGATCTGGAAACACTCAACACCAAAAGAAGTGGTGACGCGCTCGTCCCTGCGCCTGTTGACGGTCTGTACGAACATGCAAACGCTGGCCTGCTGCCTAAAATTGCAGATAGCGGCGCCACGCCCTTTAATGTCTATAAGAAGCCCTTCGCCCTGCCCGGCAAACCCATCATTGCACTGGTTATCAATGATTACGGTCTCTCAGCCTCTAATTCAGCAGAAGTGCTCAAAGAGCTTCCGGCTGAGGTTACTTTGATGCTCTCCCCCTACACGGATGATCCGGAGGGTTGGCAGAAGCGCGCCCGCGAAAACGGGCACGAATTTTGGATACAAACCCCAATCGCCGGCGATGATTTCCCTATCGCTGATCCGGGCACGCAAGCTTTATTTTATAATGCCAGCCTGAAACAAAATAGCGACCGGCTGGAATGGATTATGGCCCGCACAACCGGCTATGCCGGATTGGCGGCTGCGACAGATACGATGAGCGTTACAAGTCCTGCGCTCATAAATTCTATTCTCAGTGATGTTAAAAAGCGCGGCCTTGGATTTTTCGAACTCAACCCTGATGCGCCCGATATCACGAGACGTTTTGCAGAGCGGGAAAGCCTACCCTTCATCCGTAATCTAAGTTTTGCGCACAACACCTCTCTTAAAGAGCTGGAGAAAACGGCAAGAGAAACCGGCTTTGTTGTCGCCGTTGTTGAGCCCTATCCCAATACAATCAATAGCTTGCGTATCTGGACCAATACGCTGGAGGCCAAAGGCTTTGGTCTCGCACCACTCTCGGCTATTCCAAAACTCAATCCTTTCATCGAGCAAGAATAATGGACGATTTATCCCATCTACCCTACCGCCCTTGCGTCGGTGTTGCGCTGTTCAATAATGACGGGCTGGTCTTTGTTGGTGAGCGCATTGATTCCCCCGGCGCATGGCAAATGCCGCAAGGTGGAATCGATGCGGGCGAAGATATCAAGGCCGCCGCCTTTCGCGAGCTGAAAGAGGAAATCGGCACCGACAAGGCCGAGATTATCCGCATTGCCGAACGCGCGCTGCGCTATGATATTCCGCATGAGTTCGGGCCGGAAGGCCGTAATTTATGGGGTGGAAAATATCGCGGCCAAGAACAAACATGGATCGCCATGCGTTTTACAGGCGAAGAGAGCGATATTCGGCTGGATGCGGATGAGCGTCCTGAGTTTTCAAAATGGCAGTGGGTCGCGCTCGAAAAGACAATCGATTTAATCGTGCCCTTTAAGCGCGACGTTTATGCCCAGCTGATTGAACTTTTTAAGGATTTATAGGTGACCACGCCGGATCAGAGCCATCACGCGGCGTGCGCAGCCAGCGCTCATTATAGCCGGTAATATCAATTGTGTAGATTTTCGCTTCGCGCTGCGTTCCGCCGGCCCCAACGGCGCGCTCTTTAAAATAGGATAGAACGCGGCCATTGGGCGACCATGTAGGTCCTTCCACGTGATAGGCATTGGTAATTAAACGCTCACCCGAACCATCTGGACGAATCACGCCAATATAAAACTTACCCTGGTACATACGGGTAAAGGCGATTAAATCGCCGCGCGGTGACCAGACAGGGTTGGCGTAGCGGCCTTTTCCGAAGGTAATACGCTGTACATTTCCGCCGCTGGAATTCATTGTATAGAGCTGCTGCGAACCGCCGCGATCCGATTCAAACACAATCTGTCGTCCGTCAGGCGAATAAGACGGCGCGGTATCAATCGCAGAATTATCGGTAATGCGCGTCTTGCGTTTGCTGGCTAAATCCAGCTCGTAAATATCGGTATTGCCGTTTGTTGCCTGACTCATAATCACTTTGCGTCCATCGGGCGAGAAGCGCGGCGCAAAGGTCATTCCTGGAAAATCCCCCAGCAATTCATGGCGGCCTGTGCTGATATCATAGAGATACACACGCGGACCGCGATTACCGAAAGACATATAAGTGATTTTCTGCTCAGTCGGTGAAAAACGCGGCGTAAGCACAAGATCGCGTCCGTCCGTTAGATATTTATGGTTCTGACCATCCTGATCCATGATCGCCAAACGCTTCACACGGCGCTGCGGCGGGCCTGTCTCAGAGACATAAACAATACGAGAGTCGAAATAGCCCTCTTCCCCCGTCAGACGCTTATAAATCTCATCTGAAATAATATGGGCGATGCGGCGCCAATTTTCCGGCGTAGTGGTATAGGCTGTTCCTACCAATTGCTTTTCAGAAAGAACATCCCACAAATGAAACTCAACGCGCGTACGACCATCGGCGGCCTTTGTCGCCGTTCCTGTTACAAGCGCCTGCGTGCCCGTAGCGCGCCATTCGGAAAAGCGCACGCCATCGGCCGCAATTGAATCCGGCCCCTGCACAAAGGCACTCGCGTTAATCGGTTTAAACAAACCCGAATTCTCAAGGTTGCTAGCAATCACCCCAACCATATCGCGTCCGAGCGATCCGAGCGAAGGATCATCACCGTAAAACGGGCTGATCGCGATCGGCAGCGGCTCGACCACACCGCGCGTCAAATCAATGCGAATTTCCGCGCGTGCGCTCAAAGGCAAGATAAGAAAAAGAAAGGCGAGAAGAACAATATTTTTTATCATCGGGGGCTCCATGGTCCTTTATAGCATTTCGCGGGGGTCAAAATTAACCACAATCGTTTTCCATTGATTATATTTCTCAGCAGGCAATTTCAAAGGCTGACACCTTGGGTTTCGCAACGCCCGAACGGCTGCATCCGCCGCGGCCCTGAAATGGCTGTCCCGATTATAGCGGGATTGATTAAGAATAGAAGCGTTTTGCACGGTGCCATCCGGGTTCATATTCACCCGCACCTCAACGGTCAGCTCTTCCGCATATTTCGCGCCCGCAGGCACGTTCCAGCACGGCGCAATTTGCTGGCGCAGCGCGTCAAGCTCGCTAATTGTCATTTGATCGCCCAACGTTGCAATCTGTGTTAATTCTCCGCCTTTGGAATCACTCTCGGCGTTTTCTTCCGCCGTGCTTTTCTTTTCCTCCGGCGTCAGATTTTTCAACAGATTCGCAAATTGATCTTCCTGCGTCTTCTTCGGCTCAGGCGGTTTGGGTTTGGCCTTTGGCTTTTCAGGGACGGGCTTTGGTTTTTCCTCTGCCACTTTCTTTTCCGGCTCAGGCTTTGGCGGCGGCGGGACCTCCTCCAACTCCTCAATATCCGGCGGCTTCGGTGTGACAAGATCGGGTGGCATTTCCGCCGTCATTTGATCAGGCGTATCTTTTTTCTCCGGCGGCGGCTCTGGTTTTTCTTCGACCTTTTGCGGCGGCGCGGGCTTGTTAGTTTGAGAAATATCTGAAACATCGACGATTTCGATATTGATCGGCGGGCTGATATTATCCAAAGCATCCTTGGCCATAAAAGGCATGCCGACAGCCGCAAAAACAAACACCACAATATGAAACACGGTCGATTTTATAATCGGACCTGCGAGCGGGTCATCAAGCTTTGGGAGTTGATCATGGCGAAGGGCTGCGTTCATTCCCGCCCCCTATTTCGATTCCGATATCAGGGCGACCTTGTTAAACCCGGCGCCGTTAATATCGCCGATAATCTGCATAACCTTGCCGTAGGATAGCGAGCGGTCACCGCGAATATAAATCCGGCGCTCGCTGTTGGTTTCGGTCATGGCGCGCAAAAGATTGATCAGATTGCCGTCTTTCACTTCGGTCTCACCGATGAAAATTTTATCGTCCTTTGTGACGGTGACCTCAATCGGGCGGTTATCTTCGTCATGAATCGCCTTGGCTTTTGAATTGGGCAGATCAACCGGCACGCCCGCAGTTAAAAGCGGCGCGGCCACCATAAATACGATTAAGAGTACCAGCATGACATCAACGAGCGGCGTAACATTGATTTCCGCCATCGGACGGTATGTTCCGCCCGTGCGCCGTCCGCGTGATCTGGTTTTTGTCGTCAGGGTTGAGCCCATGTGGTTTTCCTATTGCGTATCCAGATGACGGGACAGGATGGCGACAAACTCATCCGAGAAGGCCTCCAAACGATCGGCATAGCGGTTAAGCTCCGTTGAAAAAACGTTATAGGCGATCGAGGCTGGAATCGCCGCGACAAGGCCAAGCGCGGTCGCAAAGAGCGCCTCTGCAATACCCGGCGCAACCACAGCCAAGGAGGTGTTGTTCGTCGCCGCAATCGCCGAGAAGCTGTTCATGATACCCCAGACCGTACCAAACAGGCCGATAAAAGGCGCGGTCGAGCCGACGCTGGCGAGGAACGTCATGCCGCGCTCAAGCATATTCATCTCACGCCCGATCATCACACTCATTGCGCGTTCAACACGTTGGCGCAGAGAGGCTTGCAAGCTTTCGCGCGCGGGAATACCGCCTGCCACGCCGGCCTGCCATTCTTCCATCCCGGCGGAAAAGGTGCTGAGGATTGGGTCGTGCTTGGAATTTTTCACACGCTGGTAAATTTTATCGAGCGGCTCGCCCGACCAGAAAGAATCTTCAAAGACGTTGGCTTTTTTATTGAGCTTTTTAAGCGTGCTGCGCTTGCCGAAAATAATCGACCAGCTCCATACCGAAGCCATAACCAGCAAGATCATCACAATCTTCACAATCATATCAGCCTGAATAAACAAGCCCCACATACTCATATCATGGGCATAAGACCCCAAATCGGTGCTTACAACATCGGCAACAGGCGCGGCAGAATTGGCCATCAAGTCATCCTTTCAAGATACGGGTCAAACGCGGTGCGTAATTCATCGGGCAATCGTACAGGTTTTACACTCTGTATATCAACACATACGACGGTTATGAGGATTTTACACAGAATCTGCCCTGATTTTTCTACAATTTGTGTCATTTTGAAACTGGTATTTTTTATGTCAGCAATAGAGGTCACAACCTCCAAAGAATCATCAAGGCGGCCGGGTGAGATATATTCAACATCCGCATGTTTTATTACGAACATCAGGCCGAAATCCTTCGCAATTTTTGTGACTTGATAGCCAAGGTCACGCAGCATCTCGCAGCGCGCCCGTTCACAGAAATTCAGAAAGTTCGAGTGGTAGACAATGCCGCCCGCGTCCGTGTCTTCGTAATAAACACGTATTGGAAATTTATGCTTCATGCTCAATCAAGTAGGTCAGGTTGCGTCGTTTTGGAAGGCCTTAGCCCTAAATATTCAAATCCCCTTGCGGAGAGAGCCCGCCCGCGCGGCGTGCGCTGCACGAGCCCTTGCTGAATCAAATAGGGCTCAATCACATCTTCGATCATATCGCGTTGTTCAGATAACGCAGCCGCCAATGTTTCTACACCCACAGGCCCGCCGCCGTAATTCTCGGCAATACAGGAGAGGTAGCGCCGGTCCATGGAATCTAGCCCCGCCCCATCGACATCCAGACGCTGCAGCGCGTTATCGACATGGGCTTTATCAATAGAGACTGTGCCATCAGCCTGCGCAAAGTCGCGTACGCGGCGGGTTAAGCGCCCGGCAATGCGCGGCGTGCCGCGGCTGCGGCGGGCAATTTCAAGCGCGCCGCATTCACTGAGCGGCATATTAAGAAGCCGCGCCGAGCGTTTCACAACGTGGGTCAGCTCCTCCGCGCTGTAAAATTCAAGACGCAGCGGAATGCCGAAACGATCACGCAGCGGATTGGTCAGCAGGCCCGAGCGGGTCGTTGCGCCGACCAAGGTAAAGGGCACAAGATCAATTTGCACAGAGCGCGCGGCCGGCCCCTCCCCGATAATCAGATCAAGCTTGCCGTCCTCCATCGCCGGATAAAGGATTTCTTCAACAGCCGGGTTCAAGCGGTGAATTTCATCAATAAAAAGTACATCGTTTGGCTCAAGATTGGTCAGGATTGCGGCCAGATCGCCAGATTTGGCAATCACAGGGCCGGATGTGGCGCGAAAGCCCACGCCCAGTTCTTTCGAGACAATTTGCGCCAGCGTGGTTTTACCAAGCCCCGGCGGCCCGAAAAATAACACATGATCCATCGCCTCGCCGCGCGCCTTCGATGCGCCGATAAAGACGCGCAAATTCTCACACAGCGCTTGCTGGCCGATAAATTCATCAAGCGATGTCGGGCGCAGCACCCCCTCTTCACCGCGCTCAAATTCCTGCGGGATGGCTTCGAGCTCAGGGTTTTTCTCTAACGCCTCACTCATGCGCTCAACTCCTTCAGCGCGATGCGGATAAGATCTTGCAGATTGTCATTCGCCTTGGCTTTGGCACGCGACACAGCCGTAAAAGCATCCGAGCGTGAATAGCCCAGATTAATCAGCGCGGAGACCGCATCCTGATCCAGCCCGGTTTCCTCGCTCTGGCTCACCACATCGTTATAGTTGGTGGCTTTGACGGCTTGGCCAAGATCAATTTTTCCAGCCTTGTCTTTGAGCTCGGTTAAAATGCGCGTCGCGAGCTTCGGCCCAACGCCGTCCGCACGGGTTAGCATGGCCTTATCCTGCGCCATAATCGCTGTTGTTAATTGCTCGGGTGAACACACGGCCAGAATTGCAAAGCCAGCCTTCGCACCCACGCCTTGAACGCTCGTCAATAAACGAAACCATTCCTGCTCGGCTTTATCAGCAAAGCCATAAAGCGTAATCGCGTCCTCGCGCACATTCGTGTCGATCAATAAACTAGCGGGATCACCCGGCTGGCCGATTTTTGAGAGCGTGCGGTTGCTGGCATGCACCTGATAGCCCACACCCTGCACATCCAGAATCAGGAAATTGCTGTCAAAAGAATCGATAATGCCGGAGAGTTTGCCTATCATATTGATTTTAAATCCTTTTCCTCTGATCCTTCTTTTCGTTTTTTCATTTTCACCGGGTGGGGGTGGCGTACGCCTTGAGTGTTCTTCCATAATGCGCGTGACAGATCGCAACAGCAAGGGCATCCGCCTCGTCCGCGCCAATCTGCCCCCCATTATTTTTAAGAGCGCCCGGCAGAAGTGTGCGGATCATCATCCCCACTTGCTCCTTCGCCGCATGGCCGGTTCCCACCAGTGATTTCTTGATTTTATTGGCCGAATATTCTGCCGTCTCAATCCCCATAATCGCGGGAACGGACAAGCACACCCCGCGCGCCTGCCCCAATTTCAGGGCTGAAGCCGGATTGTTATTCACAAACGTCTCCTCAACCGCGGCCGTGTCAGGCTTCCATTGATCAATCACAGCGCTCAAACCATGGTGCAGCGCAGCCAATCGATCGGCCAGAGCGTCCGCATTATTGGTCTTAATCAGCCCGCAAGCTTTGAATTGAAGAGCGTGTCCTTCGCTAAAGATGATGCCCCAGCCTGTTTTCTGTAGGCCCGGGTCTATGCCTAATATAATCATACTCTCCGCTGTTTTCCCTGCGAAAGCAGGGATCTCCTTGCATTAAGGGACAGATTCCCGCTTACGCGGGAAAAGCAGGTAAAAGTATATCACACATTAAGAACGAAACAAGAACAAAAATTGCATTTATTATTGACATAACCCAAAGTTGCTTGTATAAGCTATGTTAGGAAGAATAACAGATGTCCTTTTTTAAAAATTTATTTTCAAAAGCAGCCCCGCCTCCATCAGAATTTTCAAAGGAAAAGCTGAGGTTGTGCAAAGACGTATTTTCGTATTTGCAAGAAACAGTAAAAAAGATAGAAGAAAATCCCTTGACCCTTTACAAAGCTGTCCCGGGTGAACCAGACCTCAACCGATTAAGCATCATTCACGGCCTGCAAAGACACTTTCTGAATTTAAAAAATGTGCGTACAGAAAACCAAAAATTTATTAGCAATATTCCCAAGAAAGACAGGAGCCCATTTATATATGATCATCAGAAACATAGGGAAGAATGTGTCAGTTTTGTTGAAAAAACCGTGATTCCGTGGCTCAAAGATTGGACGGATGGGATTGATCCCAATTGGCAAAAATATGAAATTTCGTACACTTCACGTCTTTTCATGGATAATTTTAACTTCAATTCAAAAATGACGGCGTCTGAACAAGCACTTTTTAGAACCAATCAAAATACAATTAGTAAAGCTATGAGCATGATATATTGGCTCCTCTACTTAACACCGCAAGATGAACTCGATATTGAGAAACTAAAAGTATTACGAGGACATTTCGCGATACATAAGAATTTAAAATTTTTGGAAGAAAATATCGGCTACTATTCCCTTGAACAACAGAAGAAGAATACCTCTACAATTCGTGACATACTCAAAAACGATGGTAATAACGGTTAATTAATCCGATAAGAGCTTTTCCATCACCGCGTCATCGACATCCATATTGGTGGTGACGGTTTGAACATCGTCATTATCTTCCAGCACATCAACGAGCTTGAGGATGGTTGCAGCGCCCTCCTCATCCTGCGGTGACATGACATTGGCCGCCCATGCAAGGCCGGAGCGTTCGGGCTCCCCATACTTCGCAGACAACACATCAAAAACAGCGCCGAAATCATCGGGCGCGGTTGTAATTGTGTGAAAATCGGAATCACTTTCCACATTCTCTGCGCCGGCCTCAACCGCGGCTTCGAACATTTCGTCCTCCGCGGCCTTATCTGCCGGATAAACAATTTCCCCGATACGGTCGAACATAAAACCGACCGAGCCGGTTTCGCCCAGATTGCCGCCATGCTTGGTAAAGCTGGAGCGGACCTCGCCGGCCGTGCGATTTTTATTATCAGTCAAACATTCTACAATAATCGCCACACCGCCGGGGCCATAGCCCTCATAGCGCATTTCTTCGTAATCTTCACCTTCGTTTCCGCCAACACCCTTTGCCACCGCGCGCTCAATCGCATCTTTGGGCATGGACTGGCCCTTGGCGGTTGCAATTGCAAGGCGCAGGCGCGGATTCATATCAGGATCGCCGCCGCCCATCTTCGCCGCCACCGTGATCTCACGTCCCAGCTTTGAAAACACTTTGGCGCGCGCGGCGTCGGCCTTGCCCTTTTTATGTTTGATATTCGCCCATTTGGAATGTCCGGCCATTGCTTAACTCTCTTGTTTGTATTTCTTTTGCCTACAATCGCGTTTTACACAAAGCCTTTGCGCGGGGCAAGCCCCCGCCTTTCGGGGCTCTACAAATAAAAGCCCATCTTAACGACTTGTTGTTAAAAGCAATAACGGGTATTTTTAAACCCTGAAGAATATAAGAACAAAGAAAGCCGCATATGGGGTACGAATTTAACAAGGTCAGAATTCTTCTTGTCGAAGACAACCAGCCCATGCTTGAGCTTGCCAAATCACTGCTGGTCACATTCGGTGTGGGAACAGTGCATACGGCGCGCGACGGCGCGGAAGGCTTCAAAACATTTTGCCGTGAAAATCCCGATATGGTGATCGCCGATTGGATGATGAAACCGATGGACGGAATATCCCTCACCCGCAAAATTCGTAACGACCCCTTAAGCCCGAATCAATTTGTGCCCGTAATCCTGATGACGGGCTTTAGTGAACGCAAACGTGTGATCGAGGCGCGTGATGCCGGAGTCACGGAATTTCTGGTCAAGCCTTTCAATGCCCGCGACCTATATCGCCGCATCTCTCAAATTATTGAACGTCCGCGCAAATTTGTGCGCTCGGAAGATTTCTTCGGACCGGACCGCCGCCGCAAGAGCGGACGCGGCTATGATGGCCCGCTACGCAGGAACACCGACGTACGCGATGATGATTACATGATCAATATGGGAGAGAGAGAATTCAGCTCCCCGACCGACAGGCGTCGATAAGGAATAACGGATCATGAGCGAAGAGACACATTACAACCAGCAGCCCAAGCGCAATGTCGAATTCATTGTACCCCCAAACACACTCAAGCAAAAGGTGGGCACAGGCGGTTTGAGCGATGACATCCTCGATAAGGCGCAAAAACTGCTTGAGAATAACAGTGTCGATTTTCAACCGCTGGCTGAGATGTATCTTGCTTCTTTGATGCGCGGGATTGAGACCTCGCAAAAAACACCTGATGAGGATGAGGAATATCTGATCGCACTGATGCTTTATCCGGCGATGCAGCTCAAGGCCAATGGCGGGATGTTCAAATATCCGCTGGTCACGACGATGGCCGATAAGCTGATCCAGTTTTTGGAAGTGATTGATGCGCCCGACGAGGAAGCGGTTGAGATTGTTCTAGCCTTTCACACCACAATCCGCGCGGTTGTTATGGGCCGGATCAGCGGTGATGGCGGATCACATGGACGCGAGTTGCTCAAAGCGCTCAATGATGCCTGCACGCGTTATTTCGAGAAAAAAGTCAAACGTCATTAAGCCGCAGGCATCGCCTGTGACAAGGATCCGCCCATGCGGATCGGCTCGATGCTGATCGCCTTGCCCGTTTTATCATTGGTCACAATCAGCGCGCCGCACAGCGTGCCCTCTCCACTGGCCGGGCGCATGCGCTCACCGGGCATTTTCTTCACAAAGCGGTGCATCGCAATCTCTTTTTCCACGCCGATCACGCTCACATAATCGCCCGTCATGCCCGCATCGGTCTGATAGGCCGTGCCGCCGGGCAAAACTTGCGCATCCGCGGTCGGGATGTGGGTGTGCGTTCCAATGACGCAGGAAACTTTTCCGTCAAGATAATGCCCCATCGACATTTTTTCCGATGTGGTTTCACCATGAAAATCAAGCAGGATGGCATCGGTGGTTTTGCCCAGACGTTCTTCCTTTACAATCTCATTCAGCGCCGCGAACGGATCATCCAGCGCATCCATAAACAGGCGCGCCATGGCGTTAATCACGGTCAGGGTTCGGCCCTCACTGATCTTCAGACGGCAAACACCCACACCGGGCGTACCGGGCGGATAATTCACCGGGCGCAGCAGCTTTTTATCGCGCGCGATATAGGGAATGACCTCGCGCTGATCCCAGACATGGTTGCCGGTGGTGATGCAATCCACACCCCACTCATAAAACTGCTTACAGATTTTCTCGGTAATCCCCGCCCCGTTTGCGGCGTTCTCGCCATTCACAATTACGGCATCGGGATTGAGGGTTTCTTTAATCGCGGGCAAGTGCTTTTGCAAAGCCTCCCGTCCGCTTCGGCCAAAAATATCGCCGATAAATACTATGCGCATGCCTACTTATTCCTGCTTTCCCTGCGCAAGCAGGGATCTTTTTCCGCCTCTCGAGATTCCCGCTTTCGCGGGAAAGACAGCCAGGGGTTTGATTTTCTAACCGAAAGAATGAGCCTCTTGCGGGGTTATCACCCAGTCGAGCTTTTCATCATGCTCATCCGTCGGAAGGTTAAATAAGCACGCTTGCTGCGCGTACGCAACACCTACGGCAATAATTGTTTTACGCGCGCGCAACGCCTTAAGCGTCGCATCATAATACCCGCCGCCATAACCAAGGCGGTAGCCGCGCCGGTCAAAGGCCAGCAAGGGCACGAGAACAATATCCGGCTCGACCCAGCTCCCCTCATCTTTGACAATAGGTTGCAGCACATCAAACGCGCCCTTTTCCATGTCTGACGTTTTCGTCCAAGGGGCGAATTTCATCTCCCGCGTATCTTTTTGCACAATCGGCAGGCAGCAGGAAAACCCCTCCTGATCCAGATGATCAAGAATAAGCGCCGCATCAAACTCACGCTCAATCGGCCAATATCCGGCAATGACCTGATCTTTGGAGGGAGAGATTTTTTCATAGAAGAGCGCCGTGGCGGAATCCACATTCTCCGCCGCCGGATCAATAAACGCGCGGTGGCGCTTGGCTTCTATTCTCATTGTGTCTTTGGAATCATTCATAGAGAGATAATGTAAGGTGCCGCGTGGGCCGTGTACAGTACGATATCCGCGTGGGTCCTGATAAACAGGTGGGCGCCGTAAATACTTAAGTCCCCAATGCAAAGAGAGTGGACGAAGGCAGGGACAGCTCCCTATGCGAAAAGCATCGACCGCCGGGATTAAAAATCTGTATCACGCACCCCGCAGCGAGGGTACTTATATAGTATTTCCAAGGGAAATGTCTAAGAAATTATGCGGCTTTAATCCGCTCCGCAATTGTGTCGATACGATCAGCTAGATGGTCGATGGCTTGAGCGATAATCAACTCATCATGTTTTTGCGCTTCGGATTTATCGGTCTGACCGCCCTGCTCATCCACTTGATCGCGCAGATCGAAGATTTCATCAGAGAGCATAAGGGCCGTGAGCACCAGAAGGTGTGATTCGTTTGTGCCCGCCCCGGCGCGCGCGATGTCTTTGATTTTTGAGTCGACGTAATGCGCAAGGTCCATAACCCGCTGTTCCTGCCCGTCTTCGCAGGCAATGCCGTAGTTACGTCCGTTAATCGTGAGTGTGAGCTGGGCCATATTTTAAGTCCTTAACTTTACGCAGTTTCTTTGAGAACCTGTTCCACTTTTTGAATAGCGCTATCGAGTTTCTGGGCCACGATTGCGGGATTTACGCCGCCATTCGCACCGTTGAACATATCTTGCTGGCGCGCTTCGACAGAGGCTTCCAGTCCGTTTGTTGATGATTCCAAACGGCCAACGGCACTATCCAGTTTTATTAAAGCTTGTCTGATGGCTGACACAGATTCCTCTCCTTCTACTCAAAAAATCTTAAACAGGGAATGTTCCGATTATCAATGCCCGCAAGATAACGTCAAGGGCGCTTATCATTTTTTCGCAACCTAACCACAAAAAACTACACAACTGATTGCTTTATATTTGCCTCTCAAGGCTTGACCTGCACGCGGACTGGAGGCATTGTAGCCCCACATTTTCAAGTATAAATGGGAAGCCCGAAAATTATGAGCACTGCGAACGCCGCCGCCACACAAAATACCGACACAAACACATCATTAAAAGACAAAGCCAATGCCATCCGCGCCCTTGCGATGGATGCCGTCGAAGCCGCCCAATCCGGCCACCCCGGCATGCCGATGGGTATGGCCGATGTCGCCACAGTGCTTTACAGCAAATTCTTAAAGTTCGATGCGAAGAACCCGGAATGGCCGGACCGCGACCGCGTGGTGTTGTCGGGTGGACATGGATCAATGCTGCTTTATGCGCTGAATTATCTAACCGGATATGAGAAAATGACGCTGGAGCAAATCAAGAATTTCCGTCAGCTCGGCGCGATTACCGCCGGCCACCCGGAGATTGAACACGATGCCGGGATTGAAACCACCACCGGGCCACTGGGCCAAGGGATTGCCACCGCCGTTGGTATGGCGCTGGGTGAGCGCATCCTGAACAAACGCTACGGCGATGATGTGATCAATCACTACACCTATGTTTTGTGCGGTGATGGTGATTTGATGGAAGGCATCAGCCACGAGGCGTGTTCGCTCGCAGGGCATTTGAACCTGAACAAAATGATCATGCTCTATGACGACAATTCGATTTCAATTGATGGTTCAACTGACCTGTCATTTATTGACGATACGCCGAAGCGTTTTGAAGCTTATGGCTGGAACACCGATACGGTGGATGGCCATGATTTCGCGCAAATCGAAGCAGCCATCGCCAAAGCGCAAAAGAGCGATAAGCCCACTATTATCTGCTGCAAAACCAAAATCGGTTATGGCGCGCCGACGAAGGAAGGAAGCGCCTCTTCACACGGCGCACCATTGGGCGCGGAAGAAATTGAAGGCACGCGCAAAAATCTGAACTGGCCGCATGCACCGTTTGAAGTGCCCGAGGAGATTTTAAGCTGGTGGCGCGCGGTTGGTGAAAAACACCGCCCGGAGTTTGAGCGCTGGAGCAACGCCCGCAACACATGTGAACGTGCAGACTGTTTTACAAAAGCGCATGCAGGCAATTATTCCGGCGCGATCGCCCCGATCATTGCGGAGTTGAAGAAAGATTTCGCAACCAACAAGCCCAAGGATGCGACGCGCAAAACCTCTGGCGCTTGTTTGGAGAAGCTGGTTGAGAAGCTTTGGTTGATGATTGGCGGCTCTGCCGATCTTACAGGCTCGAACAACACAAAGGTAAAAGCCTCCAAAGTAATCAACAAAGACAATTATGAAGGCAATTACATTAATTACGGTGTGCGCGAACATGCGATGGCCGCGGCGATGAATGGTCTGGCCATTCACGGCGCGCTTCTGCCTTATGCCGGAACTTTCCTGCAATTTGCAGATTATTCACGCCCTGCTATCCGTCTGGGCGCACTGATGAAGCAGCGCGTGATCCATGTGATGACGCATGATTCAATCGGTCTGGGTGAAGACGGCCCGACACACCAGCCGGTTGAGCATCTGGCTGCCCTGCGCGCCATTCCCAACCTGTATGTCTTCCGCCCATGCGATGGTGTAGAAACCGCCGAAAGCTGGGAAGCGGCAATCAATATGCAGAACTCTCCTTCTGTTCTGGCCCTGACCCGTCAGGGCTTGCCCACATTGTGTGATGACCGCGCGGAAAATATGGTATCCAAGGGTGCTTACATCCTGAAAGACAGTGGCGGTGAGCCGGATGTGACGATTTTTGCTTCTGGTTCAGAAGTTTATTTGGCGATGAAAGCGGCAGAGAAGATTGATGCAAATGTGCGCGTGGTGTCTGTGCCATGTATGGATCTGTTCTGGGAACAGGACGGCGAATATGTCCAGAGCCTGATCTGCAACAACAGCATAAAAATTGCGGTTGAGGCCGGCGTTCGTCAGGGATGGGACGCCTTGATCGGTGCGCATGGTAGCTTTATCGGCATGAACAGCTTCGGCGCGTCTGCCCCGGCGGAAGAGCTGTTTAAACATTTTGGAATTACAACCGAATCAATTATAGAACGTGCCGAAAAGGCATTAGCGAACAAAAAATAGAGGAAAGACCACATGACTTTGAAGGTTGGAATTAACGGTTTTGGACGTATTGGCCGTCTGGTGGCCCGCGCGATTTTGGAATCGGGGCGCGATGATATCGAACTGGCCGCAATTAATGATCCGGGCGGGAATTTCTTCCCTCTTCTTAAATATGACTCTGTGCATGGCCGCGCGCCGTTTGATGTGATCCGCGAGAGCGATGATTGGCTGGTGCTGGCGGGTAAGCGCGTGCACCGCTTCCGTGACCGCGACCCGAAGAACCTGCATTGGGACCGTGAAGGTGTGGATATCGTTTTCGAATGTACCGGTAAATTCAATGATCGTCAGGGTGCACAACAGCATATCGACGCGGGCGCAAAGAAGGTTTTGATTTCCGCACCGGCCAAAGACGAAGATTTGACCGTTGTTTACGGTGTGAACCATGACAAGCTGCGCGCGGAGCACGTGATTGTTTCAAACGCATCTTGTACGACGAACTGTCTGGCGCCTGTTGCACATGCGCTTCACAGTACGATTGGTATCGAAAGCGGATTCATGACCACCATTCACGCCTATACGGGTGATCAGAATATCGTAGACTCTTCGCACAAAGACCCGCACCGCGCACGCGCGGCGGCAATAAATATGATCCCGACCTCTACTGGTGCGGCTAAAGCCGTCGGTAAAGTGTTACCGGAGCTGGATGGCAAGCTGGACGGTGTTTCGATCCGCGTACCTGTGCCGAATGTTTCCATGATCGATATGAAATTCATCGCCAGCAAGTCTACGACCGAAAATGAAGTTAACAATGCGATGAAAGAATATGCCAATGGTCCGCTGAAGGGCATTTTGGCTGTATATGACGACCCATGCGTATCAGGCGATTTCAACCACGACCCGCATTCAGCCATTTTTAACCTGAATGGGACGAAAGTGATTGATGGGCGCTTGGTTCGTGTTATGGCCTGGTATGACAACGAGTGGGGCTTTTCATGCCGCATGCTCGATACCGCGCTGAAAATGCACGAAGTTGGCTACGAGTAAGCTATTCACAGTCAAAAAATACATAGAATAAAAATTATTTGACAATGCCCAACCACAGGAGCATTATCAAAGGTCTAAACCGTTCTCCGTGGCAAAGCCGATCTAGATTCCTAGCCTTCTAGATCGGCTTTTTTAGTAGCATCATTAATGCCATCCCTCATCATAGAAACCATAATACTGGTATTTTCTTGCAAAAAATGCAGATTTTTAGTATTTTATACTCATGGTTAGGAATTTAGCAAAACGAGCAATGACAACGACAAGCCAGCGATTCTGCTATGTCGTTGATCACTTAACGGAAGCTTTGGGGAATGATCCCTCCTCTTCGCTGCGCCGCGCTATGATTTTGGCTGATATCGATCAATATCCCGGCTCTACGCAAACCGCGATCATGGAGCGCCTTGGTATTCACAAATCTGCCCTAAACCGCGAGATTGAATGGCTGTTTAATTATGGCTGTATCACGCGCCAAGATTGCCGCGAGGATGCGCGTTCAATCCGCCTAGAAACATGCGGTTATTCCAAAAAAGCCCTGGCTGGCGCGCTGGATTATTTCGAGGGCAACCACAGCGACTTGAAAGGCTTCCTGAAAGGTCTTGGCAAATTGCTGAAAATGGAAAAACCGACTTTGCGTGATGCAAAAATCGTCGCCACCCTCTCTGAGCGTAAAACCGCAGAAAAAAGTGCGGTTATCGCCAGTATTCAAGGTGGTTCTGCTTCGTCCGACAACCGCGCTTTTAACAAGCTGGTTGAGAAAGGCTTGGTCGAAGATGTTTAAGAATACTTATGAATTAGAGGTCGGCGTGCAAAACCTGCTTGATCAATATTGGGCTGAAGAGGCTTCGGTTTCCTATCCAGATATGTTTGCCGCTTTCGGCACAGCCTCTTTGCCGCAAAACGTGGCAGAGCCAAAAGTCCCTGTCTTGCTTTTTGCCGGCCCTGCTGGTCAAGCCTAGAAACCTCTTGCAGCCCGCAGCCTGCTTGGCTATACCATCTGTAGAACATTACAGATGGAGAGATCATGCCCAATCAAGCCCAATTCGACAAAGTTTCCCAAGGTAAAGGTTTTATCGCCGCGCTGGACCAAAGCGGCGGCTCCACCCCCAAAGCCTTAAAGAATTACGGCGTAAATGAAGATGCCTATTCCAATGAAACGGAAATGTTCGATTTGGTGCATCAAATGCGCACGCGCATCATTACCTCCCCCTCTTTTACGAGCGATCACATTCTGGGCGCTATTCTTTTTGAAAAGACTATGGATAGCGACATCGAAGGCAAGCCAACAGCAACATATCTGTGGGAGGAGCTAGGCATCGCGCCTTTCCTGAAGGTCGATAAGGGGCTGGCCGATAAAGAAAACGGCGTACAGATGATGAAGCCGTTTGATCCGAACCCCATTTGCGAAAAGGCCGTATCAAAAGGTATTTTCGGCACAAAGATGCGCTCCGCCATTCACGAGCCGAATGAAGATGCGATCGCCGCGGTTGTTCAGCAGCAATTTGATATCGGTAAAACCATCATCAGCCACGGCCTTGTGCCGATTATTGAGCCGGAGGTGGATATTAACGCCCCGGCAAAGGCCGAATGCGAAGACATCATGAAAGCCGAAATCCTGAAACAGCTCGATACGCTGGCGGCCGATCAGAAGATTATTTTGAAGCTGACCCTGCCTGAGAAGGCTGGATTGTTTACAGACTTGATCAATCACCCGAATGTGGCGCGCGTGGTTGCACTCTCTGGCGGATACAGCCTTGAGGAATCCTGCACACGCCTGCGCGCGAATGACGGGATGATCGCCAGTTTTTCCCGCGCTTTGACGAATGATCTGAGCGCCCAGCAAAGCGATGAGGAATTCGACGCGGCGCTGATGAACTCCATCAGCAAGATCTACGAAGCCTCCGTCGGCGAGAAAGCTCAAACCCAAGCGGCTTAATGCACAATCACGATTGGAAACGCACGGCCTGGTTTCTGCTGCTCGCAGCGCCGATTGTCATCGGCTATTTCTACAATGATTACACCCCCGCTCGTGCACCTTTTAGCGGCGACTCTCCAGCCATTACCGCGCAATCGCGCCAACATATATTGTATGGTGACGGTGAAACCGGCGGCCACCGCCACAGCATCGGCACGCCCTGCAAAACCGAATTTCCGTCTTATTGGTCCGAAGAGAAAATCAT
This sequence comes from Alphaproteobacteria bacterium, assembly GCA_020442385.1. GTDB lineage: Bacteria > Pseudomonadota > Alphaproteobacteria > Micavibrionales > Micavibrionaceae > JAGRKE01. Next base: position 76,189 of record JAGRKE010000002.1, read on the forward strand.
CAATATTGTCAGTGGGATAGCCGCCAATAACAGCCTGCCCTGGCGACTGGAGAGCAATGGATACGAGGTTGCTGAGGACACAATTGACGGTGTTGAGGTGCGTGTGGTGGTTGATCCGCGCGCCAATGAGGTTGTAACCGCCTATCCGACGGATTTACCGCAAAATCCCTGCCCTTAAGTTATTTAACATATTATTTGACATAACTGTAAGTCATCGGGTATATTACCTGCATGAAAAGCATTTTTACGATATTTGATGCGTGCACACGGACCCTAGACGCCTGCTTTGACCGTGAAGGTGACTATAGCAAAAAAGAAAAGCGCGCCTCCTATGCGAAGTTGGCGGGCGCAAGCATGCTTGTAATCTCTGCCGCCTTTTACAATTCAAATGATCAGTTACAGGCACAAACTGAAAATACAGAGCTTTCGGGGAATACAGCCAAAAAAACGGCCCTTCCCGCTCCTGCGCAGCAAGAACAGCCTGCAACCTATGCAGCCTTCACATCGCAGCCATAAAGAGGTATTTTAAGATATGTCAACGGACCAAGAAAACACATCAGAACCCGTAGAAGAAGGCCGTATGTCTTACCCTGCTTTTGGGTGCGATATTTCAGATTATTTTTGCTTCGCTGTTAAGGGCGAAAGCAACAAATCCACGTCCAGCGAACAAAAAACTACGTATCAATTTGGCTGGGACTCACCCACTGCGTTTGAATAATATCCTCAGCCCCTGTCGCCAGCATGACCAAGCGGTCGATACCAAGCGCAATACCGCCGCTTTCGGGCATACCGTATTCCAGAGCCTTTAAGAAATCCTCATCCACCGGGTAATTTTGCCCGTAAAGCTGCTTTTTGAGCGCCATTTCAGCCTCAAAGCGTGCGCGCTGCTCCGCCGCATCGGTAAGCTCGGAAAAGGCATTGGCTAGCTCAATCCCGCACACATACAGCTCAAAGCGCTCGGCAAAGCGCGGATCATCGGTTTTTTTACGCGACAGCGCGGCCATGTGCGCTGGATAATCATAGAGAATGGTCGGCACGCCATGGCCTAAAGATGGCTCAATACGCTCATCCATCACGGCAAAAAACACGTCATCCCAGCTGTAATCAGGCGTCACACGCAGCCCCTGCTCGCGCGCGGCGGCGGCGAGCCCCTCTGCATCATCCAAAAACCGCTCCAGATCGATATCGGCGTAGGTTTGAAACGCTTCCGCGACCGTGATTTTCTGCCAGTCTTTAAATGGATCGGCGTTTTTATCCTTATGGCGGTACGCCGCAATGCCCAAATCCTGCGCCACCGCACGCAGTAGGCCGATGCAGTCCTCCATAATCGCCTCATAATCCACGCCGGTGCGATACCATTCAATCATGCTAAATTCGGGGCTGTGCAGGCTGGAGCTCTCTCCATTGCGGTAAACATGGCAAATCTGGTAGAGCCGCTCCACCCCCGCGACCATCAGCTTTTTCATCGCGAATTCAGGGCTGGTGTGCAGATACAGGTCTGTTACGGGCTGTAAATCTGTGCCCAAAAGCCGGGTTTTAAAGCCGTGCAGGTGTGCCTCGGCGCATGGGCTGACCTGCAGGGCCGGTGTTTCCACCTCCCAAAAGCCCTGATCATCGAAAAAACGGCGCACAGCCTTGATCAGCGCCATGCGAGTCTTCAGATTTTGTCTACGGGATTCAAATTTTTGCGGCTGCCACCAGCTCATACACACGCGCTCCTTAAAAACGGGCAGAAAATACTTGCATTTCCAGCTTATAAACGATAAATATGCGCCTCGTTCAAGCGATTTAGCTGTATTTAAACGCAAGAGAGAATAGATATGAAAGCCGAAATTCACCCGGATTACCACGAAATCACCGTTGTAATGACCGATGGAACAGAATACAAAACCCGCAGCACATGGGGCAAAGAAGGCGATGTCATGAAATTGGACGTTGACCCTTTGACACACCCTGCATGGCAAGGCGGCACAGGTAAAGTGATTGAAAAAGGCCAGCTCGACAAGTTCGAAAGCAAGTACGGCAGCTTCCTATCAGGCGGCACTAAAAAAGATTAATAGAGGTTAAAAGCCCCGCCACAGGGGTTTTTATACGGAGAACGAACGTCCTTGTTTTTTAACAAGGGCGTTTTGTTTTGGGGGATGTCATGAATTAAGACGCCTCAGGAACGTAAGACAGTTCTTTTTGTCTTGAGAAAAAACGATCCTGCTTGAGCTGCCCGTTTTCATCCCAAGGATTAAACTGGTCAATAATTTTCCACTCTTTCAGGCGTTTTTTGACGAGTGTTTCTGCACTCAGCTCGATCTTTTTTTGCTGTTGCTCGTTCAGTGTAAAATAGTCTTCTTTATATTTTAGATTCGCCGGATCAATGAACCCGATACTGCCGTCGGGAAATACAAAGGGATCAGGATTCACGGAGGGCGCTGTCTCATAACACGTTCCTTCGTAAAGTTGATTGATGAGCTTCACAAAGGCGTAGCCGCCCGCTGGATTTTGATGCTCAAACGTATAAACAAGAGGCATAGCCTGAAGGTTTAAAGCAGGATTCCCCAGTTCATAAGACGTAGCCTGAAGCATATGCGGGGCTTTTGATCGATAATTGTCACGCCCAGTGCCTTTGGTAAAACCTGCGAAAGCAAGCTTCAAAATATGTGATGTATCATCCGCTCTTTGCGCTTCCAGCACACTGGAGCCAGAGGAATGTCCAACAAGCTTATATTGTTGTATATCAAGCTCTTCATGCAGCGTTTCGATAACACTTTGCGCTGTACCGTTCACAAGATTAAACAAGTTTTTCAACTGGGACGGTGTTTGCTTAAAGGCGAGCTGATCGTGGTCGATTTCATTTAAAGCGGCCATAAAATTGTCATGGGGCGTTCGGTTCGAAGTCGGTTTTTTCACAAGCTCGTACTTCCCGTTTTCAAGCTTACGGTAAGAGTTTCTGGTCTTTCTTTTGGCATGCAGAGCAAGCGCCTCAAGCGCTAGGTAATCCTCAGGATAAAAACCTGGAATTTCCATCTTTGATGTACGTTCAATACTCACAACAAAAGCCGCCATTTCATTAAAAAATACGTTCAGGGAAAACTATAGCATATTATGTTAAAAATGTTAAGCGGCTTCTTCAAGTTGTTTGAGGGCAGCGCTGAGCTTATTAACAACGCTTTGATCCTCGGCAATGCGGGTGCGCTGCTCCTCGACAACCTCTTCAGGGGCATTTGCAACAAAGCTTTTATTTTCAAGCTTTTGTGAAAGTTTTTTAATGTTTTGCTCGAGCTTTTCAATCTGCTTTTTCAGGCGCGTACGCTCCTGGTCCAGATCAATAATATCGGCAATCGGCAGGATCAATGTTGTCGTATCGACCACGGTTTGAATGGCGCCGCGCGGCACCTCGTTGGTCAAATTTATCCCTGTCAGGCGCGCCATGCGGCAGATAACATCGCTATGCTTAATCAGCAGACCCTCAACATCATAATCGCTATCCTTAACCAGAAGATCGATTTTCGCGCTGGCCGGGACGTTCATGTCCGCACGTACGGAGCGGATTTCAGAGATAAAGCGCTGGAGCCAGTCCATTTCCTGATCGGCCTCCTCATTGGATAAGGCCGCTGGATAGTCGGGCCATGAAGAGGAAATTAGTGCCGCCCCGCTCTCACGCTGCGCGATAGAGGCGTACAGCTCTTCGGTAATATAAGGCATGATCGGATTAAGCATGATCAGGATTTGATCAAGCGCCCAGCCCGTCACGGCGCGCGTTTCGGTGATTTGTATCTCTGCACCCTCCTCAAAAACAGGCTTGGTAAATTCCAGATACCAATCACAGAACGCACCCCAAACGAAGTGATAGAGCACATTCGCCGCATCATTAAAACGGTACTCGCCGAGCGCAGCCTCAAAATCGCTTTTGGCCTTGGCAACACTATGGATGATCCATTGGTTCACCGTCAGCTTCGCCGAGGCCGGATCAAAACCGGCAACGGGCGCACATTCATTCATTTGGCAAAAGCGCGTTGCGTTCCAAAGCTTAGTAGCAAAATTGCGGTACCCCTGAATGCGTTCCTCCGATAGGCGGATATCGCGCCCCTGCGCCGCCATCGCGGCCAAGGTAAAGCGCAGCGCATCGGTGCCGTATTTCTCAATCACATCAAGCGGGTCCATAACATTGCCCTTGGATTTGGACATTTTCTGCCCTTGCGCATCGCGCACAAGCGCATGGATATACACCGTTTTAAACGGCACTTGCCCGTCCATAAAATACAGCGAGAACATCATCATCCGCGAAACCCAGAAGGTGATAATGTCAAACCCCGTCACCAGCACATCGCCGGGATAATATTTAGACAGCTCCGGTGTTTCCTCCGGCCAGCCAAGCGTTGAGAACGGCCAGAGCGCGGAAGAAAACCACGTATCGAGCACATCACTCTCGCGCGTTAGGCTGACTGACTCGCCGTAATACACATCCGCATCCTTGTGCGCTTCATCTTCTGTTTCGGCAACAAACACTTCTCCATCCGGGCCGTACCAAGCGGGAATTTGATGCCCCCACCAAAGCTGGCGCGAAATACACCAAGGCAATTGGTTATCCACCCAGTCGAAATACATGTTCTCATACTGCTTGGGTGTGAAGCTGGTTTTACCATCGCGCACGGCTTGGGCGGCAGGTTTTGCCAAGGTCGGCGTATCACAGAACCATTGCTTGGTCAGGAACGGTTCAATCACAACGCCGGAGCGCTCACCTACAGGAATTGTGTTCTTGATGCTTTCAATCTCGACCAGCAGATCAAGGCTCTCCAACTCCGCCACGACTTTTTTGCGTGCTTCAAAGCGATCCAGCCCGTGATACTCCGCGGGGATACTTTCGAGCGGCAGAATGCATGCCTTCTCGTCGAACACGCTAACCATCGGCAAATCATGACGCTGCCCGACCTCGAAGTCATTAAAGTCATGCGCCGGGGTAATTTTCACGGCGCCGGAACCTTTTGCAGGGTCAGAATGCTCATCCGCCACAATTGGAATCATGCGCCCAGTAATTGGCAGCACGACTGATTTTCCTATCATGTGCTGATAACGCTCGTCTTCGGGGTGCACGGCCACAGCCGTATCGCCGAACATGGTTTCCGGGCGCGTCGTGGCAACGGTGATGAATTGTTCCACCTCGCCCTCAACGGGGTAGCGGATATGCCACATATTGCCCTTTTGCTCTTTCTGGATCACTTCCAGATCGGAGATTACGGTCTGGCGCTCGGGGTCCCAATTCACCAGACGCTCGGCGCGGTAGATCAGCCCGTCTTTATACAGATCAACAAACGCCTTCAGCACGGCCTTTGAGAGCCCCTCATCCATCGTAAAGCGCTCACGCGACCAATCCGGCGTTGTGCCAAGACGGCGCAGCTGCGATGTAATCGTGCTGCCGGAATACTCTTTCCATTTCCATGCTTTTTCAAGGAAGGCGTCGCGCCCCAGAGTAAAGCGGTCCTTGCCCTCTTCCGCGAGTTGTTTTTCCAGCACCATATGAACCGCGATGCTGGCGTGATCCGTTCCGGGTTGCCAAAGAACGTCTTTACCGCGCATGCGTTCATAGCGCACCAGAATGTCCTGCAAGGTGTGATTAAGCGCATGCCCGATGTGAAGTGAGCCCGTCACATTGGGCGGCGGCATCATAATTGTAAAAGGCTCGGTCTTGGACGCGGGATCGGCCTGAAAAACGCCGGAGCTTTCCCAAGTTTTATATTGTGTCTCTTCGATTTTTTTCGGGTCGAATGTTTTGTCTAACATAGGGCGCCTTCATGCATGCTCAATAAACGGGGCGATGATAAGGGTTTTGTTCAAGAAGGCAAGAACTAAGAGGCTTAAAACGTGTGCGTTTTAGAAGTCTTCCAGATCACTCTCCGCGCGCTTGGAGATACGCGCCAGCTCTTCTTTCACCAGACGGTCGATAATCTTGGGCAGATGTTTATCAAGCCACTCTTTAAGAAGCGGGTTCAGCTCGGTGCGGACAATCTCCTCAAGCGTGATGCCGTTATGCTCAACTGCGGTTTTCTTTGCAAGTTCCGAGAAACCGTCATAAGCGGCATTTTGCGCCGCGTCGGTTAAAATTGAATCGTCATTGTCTATATCAGCCATATCAACCTCAATTGGGGGATCTGCGGAGTCCTCGGGTTCTGGTTCTGGTTCAGGTTCAGGCTCCGGCTCTGGTTCGGGTTCAATTTCAGGCTCCGGCGCGGGTTCAGGCTCCGGCGCGGGCTCATCTAACTTTTCCGTTAAGTCAATCGCGCCCTCATCCTCGGGCTCGGGCTTAGGCTCAGGCTCGGGAGCGGCCTCTTCTGCTGGTGCCTCCTCAGCCCCTTCATCATCGTCAGATATAATCTGACGAATGGAATCGAGGATCTCTTCGATTGATGGTTCTTCTTCTGTTGCTTGTTCGTCAGCCATTTAGAATTCTTCTGGTTGTAATGCGGCGGGCCGAAGGAAATGATTTAACCCCGAGAATCAGTTTCTTACAAAGAGAGCCCCTTGTCAAAGAGGGATTAGCCTTTAGGGGGTAGCCTATCCACATCCATGTTGTAACTATCGGGCGCAGGCTTGTCCGTTTCTGGCTGTTTTACCGCGGGCTGTGTCTCAAATTCCAGACTTTGCGGTGATAATAATCCTAAAGCTGTTAAAAGCGTAAACTTGGCCACAACCTCGTCCCGGCGCGAAGTTACAAGAGCAACTTTGGCATCCAAAAGCTCCTGATCCGCATCCAGTGTATCCAAAACAGTGCGTGCGCCCAGCTCCGCTTCGGCGCTCACCCCCTCGCTGGCAATGGCGGAAGCTTCGATCTGTGCCACGCGAGAATTAATGTCCGAACGCGCCGCGTTCCAGCTCGCCCAGGCACTGACAACCTCTTGGCGAACCTGACGCTTTACATCCAAAATGTCCATATAGCGGCTGTTGGCGCTGTGTTTGGCTTGACGTACGCGTGAACGTACAGCGCCGCCCTGATACAAAGGAAAGCTTGCACTTAATCCCACCGACTTTGTCGTTTGACGATCAACGATGCCGGGCTGCGGATCGAACGCGCGGTTCCAACTCGCAAAAAATCCAATCTCCGGCAACAGCTCGCCGAACACATTATCAACGTCGTCTTCCGCAGCTTCATGGGCATAGGTCGCTGCCAAAATACGCGGGTTATTTTGCTCAGCCACGGAAACAGCTTCATCGAGCATTTGCGGCAAGGCCGGATCGAGCGCCGGATCGCTGAGGAGCACGGGACGCATGCCGACAATTTCTTCGAATAAGGCTTCGCTGGTGTCCAAATTGCCGCGCGCCGCAATAATTTCCGAATCAGCGCGGGCCAAGCGGGCCTTCGCCTGACTGACATCAGTAATGGAAAGCTCGCCCACCTCGAAACGGATTTCGCTCGCCTCAAGCTGGCGGGCAATCACTTCACGGTTGTTAACGGCTAAATCCATCAAGGCCTGATCACGCAAAACATCCATATAGGTAGTGACCACACGCAAAAGCACATCTTGTTCGATTGAGCGCAAAATCTCCGCCTGCGACTGAATGGTATCGCGCGCCGCAGAGCTTGCTGCAAATGTGCGCCCGCCTCTGAAAACTGGTTGATCCAAAGAAACCCCAACCTCTTTTGAGGTCGAGCCAGCCGCGCCGGGAAAGTTACTGCCTGTTAAATCCGATTTTGTAATATTGGCTGAACTGTCCACCGTTGGCTTCCATCCGGCTTGCGCTTGCGGCAATAACTCCTGCGTCGCGCGAAAATCGCTGCGGGCCGACTGCAAAGACGGGTTGTTATCATAGGTATAACGCAAAACATCGCGCAGCGTCATCGTGCCGCCGATAGCGGATATTCCGGCCGGCGTTTGTGCAAAGGCAAGTGAAATGCCAATCGCCGCCACGCTGAGACCTAATGCGACAAAAAACAGCAGCCAGAGCTTGTGATAAACGCCAAGACGCGCCATCAAGAATCCTTTCGCAAGTTTGCGGGTCTTAGTGCAAAAACCCGTACTCAAAAATACATAGTCGTGTCTTTTAAAAAATAAAGGCAGGCTTAGGCTCGAACCCCGGCAAATACGGACATCCGGCCTCGAAGAGAGTATACGATGAAAAACCTTTTTCGCCAAGGCTTTGCACAAGAATAACTTTCCCCATCGCCTCATCGGGTTTGCGCACAATTGTGATCAAACGACCATTCTCGGCCAGCTGTGCCATAATATTTTGAGGAAGCTCGGCAACCGAGCCCGCCATAAAGATCAAATCATATGGCGCATGCTTGGGATACCCTTCCGTCAGCGGGGCTTTCACGCCCACAGCATTCAACACGCCCATCTCTTCCCAAACCGTATGTGCCTTGGTAATAACGTCTTGCTTCCCTTCCGCACAGATAATGGTCGAAACCAACGGTGACAAAATAGCAGCCGAATAGCCGTTTGTATTGCTAATATCCAGAACGATATCGTCCTTCTTCGGCTTTACCGCCGCCAGCATTTTGGCGTGTGTAATGGGTTCGGGTAGAAAACGGTCATCACCAAAAATCAAATCCTCATCCATATAGGCAACCGGCTTGGCAATTTCGGGCACAAAGCGCTCACGCGGGACCGTGGAGAAAACCTCGATAATCTCGGGATCGGCGACCCCGGCCGTTTCGATTTGGCAATCAACCATATTTTTGCGGGCAGCGTTAAAATCAGTCATCTGTGCTTTGTCGCTCTTTCATATAAGGCCTTAAATAGCGGCCAAGAATTATCCGATGTCCGTTCTACAGAAATTCATCCTTTTTGACCAGAGCTTTTGATCAGAAAACTGCACACGTATTTGTTGACTTGCAGGGGTTGAAGGCTTTACAACTTGAGCCTGATTTGAATGGGGCGCGGTGGCAGAGTGGCTATGCAGCGGATTGCAAATCCGTGTACACCGGTTCGACTCCGGTCCGTGCCTCCAGCTTTCGTAACTGATCTGAGCAAGCGAAGGCGGACTATTCATATTGACAGGACTGGCGATCGTTGATATTCCATCTTTCGTCTTTAAGTGTTCCCCGGTAGCTCAGTGGTAGAGCAGGTGACTGTTAATCACTTGGTCGCTGGTTCGAATCCGGCCCGGGGAGCCATTCTTTACAATCCTTCAAATCAACGAACAGATTGAACGGTGTCTTTAAGGCATAGCGCAACTTTGAACCTTCCAGCTCCAAGCTCGAAAACAGGTATGCCATCAACTGCCGTTTTTCATCGGTTGTCGAACGGTCAAAAATTTCAGCGGCCTTGGATGCAAGCGTAACCAGTGTTGTAACTGCAATCCTAAACTGTTCATCACCCTCATGATGACGTTCCAGTAATTCGTTAATTTCATGTCTGCGCTGGATAAGCTGGCCATGCTTTCTGTCATACATATCCTTTGTAATACTCTTATCAAGATATTCGTCTAAAAGCGCATCAAGGCGTTTTGTAACCAATTCGCTTTCTTTGGTTAAATTCTTTACGGAAACTTGATGATAATCTTTTTCGGATTGGTGTGACCTTTTGAGCTGCTCTGTAAACGGTCTACCGTATCAACAATTACAGCAACCCTTTCTTTCTGCGTTTTGATAAACTCAATCATCCGCATAAATTCAGGGCGTTCGCCCTTGGTGGACGATTCAATGATCGTGTATTGCTTGATTATCTCTAAGTCTTTGCGGTCTGCGTACAGCCGCAAGTTGGCGATCTGCGCTTCAAGCGAATGACCATCTTCCTGCTCTTTTGTGGATACACGGGCTAGAATTACAGCTTTCATTGTGTGGCAGCCACCCTATCATCTTCGTAAGGTATAATTCTTTGGATTTGCCGTTGTATAGCGGATGAACGATGAGCTTCCATCAAATCATAAGTGTTTTGTAAACGCAGCCAGTAACCTTCTGACAGGTTAAAAAAACGACATAGGCGTAAATCGGTGTCTGCGGTTATACCACGGCGACCACGAACAATCTCATTGATCCGATTTGGAGGCACATCAATAGCCTGCGCCAGTGCGTTTTGGCTTAATCCTAGTTCCATCAAAAATTCTTCTTTCAGAATTTCGCCGGGATGCGGGTTTGTTAAAAGTCTAGGCATAATGCTCTTTCCTTTTTAGTGGTAATCTACAATTTCAACATCATGGGCTTCATTATTTCTCCAAACGAAACAAATTCGCCACTGATCGTTTATTCTTATACTTTTTTGACCCCTTCTATTTCCGGCCAGGTTTTCCAATCGATTGCCCGGAGGGTTTCTAAGGTCATCCAGTGTTTGCGAAGCATCAATTAGACGTAGTTTTCGCAAAGCCCTGTTCTGTATATTATTGGGAAACTGTCGAGAACTTTTACCGTTCCATATTTTTTCTGTTTCCCTACATGAAAACGATCTAATCATGTATATATCTCCATTATATCAATTGTATGCAGTCCGTACAACATAAATATTTTTACATTTATTATCAGTTATTTATCATTATTATTTAGCAAAAAGTTAATTTCATCTATTTCCTTCATGATGCGTTCTGTTTCCGTTAAGGCTACTATGATGCGTTGATAATGCATAATATCATCAACGGATAGCGTCCGGCCTTTGCGGTCTTTAAGCCATTTTTGAGCAGGTTGATAACCACCTATATAAAATTCCCATGCGGTTTCCGGTACTTTGCCGAAATACTGGCTTTCATTGATCCATACTTTGCCATCACGATAGCTATTCTTGCCAATGGCCTGAACTTCATTATCTCCGGCTTCGGGATAGGTTGTAATCAGATCGTCCAGCGCATCACTTTCCATCAAATGCAGGCCGCGCAACTCCGCGCCTTTTTTAGCCAGTGCATTGAAAGTAGACACATCATCAGGATATGGAATACGCGGAAAGTCAATCTTTAGAAATTCAGCGTAACGGTCACGGTATGTTGGATTGTGCAACACAGCATAGATGTAATCAAAAAGACTTTCCGGTGTGGCATTAGGAATTGATTGTTTTATTTTGCCATATATTTTTTGATCCAAATTAGGCACTTTTTGCTCTTGCCCCATATCGCTTTGGTAAAGATAAAGAGGAAAAATAAAGGCGTTGTTAGATGTTTTGGAAGAAAGGTGAATTACTTCAATCATATTTTCAGCTAAAAAAGCATGAGCAAAACTCTCACCTTTTGTCATTCTAGAAGTAATTAAACCTATGTTTTTCCTATTAACAAAATGATCTGTAATTTTAGAAACAGGCCAACCAACAAGCCCTTTGGACTTGCCTGTATAATAAATATATTGCCTATCAAAGGGTCGGTAATTGACTGGAATAATTTTGTTCTTATCTGCCCCTGAATCTATAATATCTTGCTTTGCCCAATCATACTTCCAGTCACGAACATCCTTAGGAATTTTGTATTTTTTTCTAACCTCACCTTCATCAAGGTTAAGAAAATCCTGAATTGTTTCATAAGAATTTTCTATTGTAGGCTGAATACAGAGTTTATCTCTCTTTGTTATTATACCCGTATTATTAACAGGGAATAATTCAGTAACTACAAAACCTTTATCGTAGCCACCCTTGCCTTCAAAATCCTTTGGTACAAAAAAGTAGAAAGGTTCTTGATAATCCAATTTTTCAAACGGTATAGAAGACAAAGTGTTGTTTGATAAAAAATCATATTTTGACTGCCGCTTTCCCCAAAGATGAGCATGGTGAAGATTGGCTAACTCTTTTTTATTAGCTTTTTTGCTGTGCTTGACAGCGACAATAATACTCACACCCTCAACAATATCAAAAACGTTCTGGTCAATGCCGCCATCCGGCGCATTTTCTTTTTGAGGGTTTCCATGAAGATCAAGTATATAAATGTCATTAAATGTTTGTAGAAGATGGTATCGCATCCCTCTAAAAATCGGGCCATCTAGGTATGAGTGGCTTGTAATATAAGCTAATACGCCCTCTTGATTTTTATCAATGAAGTGCTCGCCCATTCGGATGAATTTGGCATAGTCATTATTTATCCATTTTGAATTTTTTTCTTTTAGTTTGCCACCACTTGGCTCTTGTTTGTATGAGTCCATGAGACCCATAATCCAATCACCCTTATTCTGGCTTTCACCATTGTAAGGTGGATTGCCAAAGGCAACCATGATAGGCATATCACGCTTTATTCGGGTGGCTTCATTTGCTTCATGGGATAGCCAGTTTGCAAAGGGCAGATAAGAGTCTTCATGATGTTCTTCAAGGCTATTAGTAAGGAAAACACTTAATCTAGGTGGCATCTTTGTGGGTTTATATCCCGTTTCCTGCAAGAGCAAATCTAGCTTCATGTGGCACATAGCATAGCTAGCCATTAGCAACTCAAAACCATGCAGTCGAGGCAAAAGGTCATTTTCAACGTAGCTACTCCAAATACCTTCCTGCCCCTTGTAAGACCTATAAATCTGCTTTACGGCTTCGGCTAAGAATGTGCCTGTTCCCGTAGCAACATCTAAAAGCTGTACTTTATGAACTTCTGTTTCGTACATTTTACGACCAGTTTTTGTTCTCTTATCAGCTTCCTGCGCGGCGGTTTTAATTTTTATTTTGCTTGTATCAGCAATTCCATTTTTCAAATCAAAGTGAGTTTTCAGCACCTCATCTGTCGCACGGACTATGAAGTTGACCACGGATTCTGGCGTGTACCATACACCGCATAATTCCTTTAATTCTTTATCGTATTCGGTCAAAAAGGTTTCATAGAAATGCAGCATGGGGTCGTTTTGCCCTGTGGCTGTGCCAAAATCTTTCAAGATTGCATCAAGGTCGGAGAAGAGGAAAACTTCACACAGTGCATCTACAATCCAGACAACCCGTTCATCAAGCTCTGATCCTGCGATATAGCTAAAAAGCTGGCGCAGGAACGGGTTGCTTTTCGGGATGAGTAGCAAGGCTTCGCTTCGGCTAAAATCTTCTTTGGTTTTGTCATGCAAACGTGCTGTAAACAGTCCATAGGCGATTGTCTGCGCATAAACATCGGCAAACTGCTCCTCCGTCATATCGTGCATCAGAACGTTCTGGAAGGCTTTGAGCTGGTCTTTAAGGCTGCTTTCCTCTTCACCGCTTACAACATTGTAGAAGATGTGCTTCATCAGCTTGGCCTTGTGCGCCATCATCTTTGCCAGTTGCTTGGCAGATTTAATGGTCTGGCCTTGAAAAGCAGAAAAATCCAAAAGTAGGGTTTTTAGACGATCATAGTTTTCGGGGATTGGCTTGATCTGACCGTTTTCAATATCCGCGATGCGGATTACATCAACCTTTTCACCATGACGATAAAAGCGAAATTCCAAGTAATCTGTCAAAACAAGGTTATCAAGGGATTCCAGATAACGTTTAAGCTGATCTGTCTTTTCTGTTTTGGATAGGTCAATGCCAACGTCTTTGGCTTCAATATAGCCAACATCTATTTTGCGTCTGTGAAGGATAAAGTCCGGCGCACCGCATTTGATATGCGCGGGGTCATTGATCGCCGTAACATCCGGCATAATGTCTTCAATGAGGGTTTTTAACGCAGGACGGTAAGCGTGTTCGCGTGCTATGCCTGTCTTGAACTGTTTTTGTACGTCTTCTATATACTTTTGAAACGGCATTACCCTCTACATCCTTGCTACATCTTTTAATAAGTCTTGATCCACAATATCTTGTTTTATCAGCGGTATAAACTCCTTTAACTGGCTTTTCACAGCCCCAAGAACCGCAAAGCGCGGAGATTTAGTATCTTGCTCCAACTTTTTAGCATCGGCTTTCAGACGATAAAACTGACTGTCATTAAGGCCAAGCAATAGCCTTGCTCCTCTAATGCCTGTTTGCTGGCACGTCTGAACAAAGCCCATCAGAGCCAAAATAGTATGTGGCCGTTTTTTAGGAAAATGCGCCCGAATGTTATCAATCAGCTTTTCACAGCTTCCCGTATCAATGTTCAGAACATAAAGCCCCTTGGTTATTTCTTCCCAATAATACATCAATATGGCGCGGGATAAGCTGGCGCAAAATAACCCTTTTAGGGTCATTTCACGGCTTACGCCAAGGGTTTTGATTAAGCTTTTTAGCTTTCGTGATTTTAGCCGTACTTCCAAACGCAATACCTCTGGCGTTTTCTGCCCTGCAAACAAATCGTGTTGGCAATCATAGTCCGTTTCAGCACCACGCCCCGCGCCATATTTTCTGGCCTGTTCCAAATCTTTAACTTTGTCATAGATGGCTATTTCAAATGTGCTGGCATGATATTTTGCCATTTGCCCGCCATTACGAAAATCGGTTTGGTTCAAATCTAGTTTGGCCGATATATCCAGTTTTTGCAGCGTTTGTATAAGCAAATAACAAGGCGTATCCCTAGCTAGCAAAACATTCTTGGAATAATGAATTGCCGCAACCCTAGCATCGCTCAGTGCCTCATAGGTTGTTTCAATCCCCATACGCTTTAAGCCTGCCAGCAGTGCCTTAATAACGCTGTCAAACCCCTCATTCCCGTTCAGTTCTTCAAAATTATTGCCAAAAATCAATTTAGGGGCTGAAAACTCTATTTTCATCCAGACCGCACTTGCCCAATCCCCGAAAGGCTTTTTGAAAACTGTTATGCGCGGCAGATACCCTTGTGCCTTTTCGGCTTTGGTGGGGTTGTAATAGCATTTTACAATGCCGCCATCGCCAAAAAGTGGGTTCGTCAATGCACCCACATGGGGCGTAAAGCGTTCAGGCAAATGAATAATATAATCATCACGCTGTAAATTTATGGCAATCGTATCCAGCATTATTACAACTTTTCTTTTTTACATCTTTAATTTTTTGGAAAACGGCACTTTCAATGGCCTTGCTGGCCTGCCTGCTTATTGGGTGGCAAATATTGAAAACTTGATCGCCCGATTTTCGGTTGGGATACGTTAATCTGTACCCCGATCCGTCAAGACGCTCATGGATGGCAATACCGCTAACGTAAAACGCCTCTGTTAAGATCAATGAAGCAAAGCCAATCAGGCCACATTGCGGCTTTATAAACGTGATATTTACATCGCTAATTTTCATGGAGTGGCTTCCTTTGTGGTTTTGTCGGAACAACCTGTTCCCGTTCATTGATTTTGATGAGCAAGGACATGAAGCCAGATAGGTTATAATGCGCGCCTACGGCCTCCTGTTGAGTCAAAGACGCATTAGGCTTGTACTGGTTCAAGATTTGGTTGAAGTTTTGTATTTCAGTCATTACACAGCAAAAGTTTGTTAACTCATGCTGTAACAATAAGAATTGGCTGATCTTAAAGATAACCAAACACTAGAGATTATATATAACCACTAGAGGTTATAAATTAGACTTTGGCTGCTTTGCAATGGGTATTAATATAAATCACCAGTAGAACAAAAACGATTTAATGTTATTATCTCTTCAAGATAATTTAATGAAGAGAAGTTCTGTCATGAAGCTAAAAGCACTAACAATAATTACCTTTTCACTTTTGTTAACGGGCTGTATTACACAGAAGATTCGACATGACGCAGCACTTAATAATAACGAGGGCATTTTTGTAACTAAATTATCCTGCGGCAGTGGCGTGCAAGTTGTAAACGTCTATAAATCTGGCGAAAAAGTAGATCATAGCGGGTTTGGAAGTTTTTCAAGCACCTCTGCTGGCAACCGCGTTGAAGTGTTAATTTGCGATGATGATAATTACAAAATTATGTCACTTCCAGAAGGACAATACTATCTTGGCCGTTTCGTTAACAATGCCGCAGCGCGCAGCATTAGCGAGAGTGATGCTGTCAAATTCGATGTTATAAGAAATAAAATCAATTATATTGGAGATATTTCAATTTTAAGTGATAGCAGATATTCAGCGAATACTTGGACAACAACCGTCAGAAACACAAGAATTACAATGAACCCAAAAATGAAAACTATGCTTAAAAATGACGAGCCTATTCTATTAAACAAATACGCATACACAGAAAAGCCTGCCACGCGCTAGTTTTTTAAAGAGACTTGCTGTCGTAAACTATGCTTTGGATGCTTTATAATGGGCATTAACCCAACCATAAAACGTTGGCTTTCTCCAATCAGTGCCTTCACGCTGGTGGTTTTGGTAGGGCTGAAAAACAGATAACAGTTCGGAACGTTCTTCTTCAATCATGCTGGCGACAGCATTACACAATTGATTGGCGGAGGAATAAGCGGCTTTTTCCAGTTCATTCTGGCAAAGCACCTCAACCATATCTCTTAAAGGCTTATAAGCCTGATAGGAATTAGCACCACCTTTTCTTTTTTCTTCAATGTATTGGCTGTCTTCCGATTGATGTTCCTGATCTAAGCCCTCATTCACAGCCTGACGGAAAGAGCGTTGTTCTTGGCTTCTAGAATATAAATCTTCTGTCCACCCCTCAATGAGGCTTCGCCATTGCGACCAGTTTCGAGCCTCTTTTGTTCTGGGTATAACATCTTCATCAAAATCCCTAATCATCTCATCTTCGCTGTAATTGCAGCATCGCAGGGATTCCACGTAATCTCTTAATATTGCAGTGCCGTTTCCTTCATTCCAATAATCAAAGCGGTTGCGACAGATACCTTTGACGTAGGCAATTTTTTGATCTATCGGCGGCCTGTTCATCAAGTTGGCTATGCCGCCAATTCTTTTAATGAATGTTTCTACGCTGTCTTTTTCAAGATCATCATCTTCATTGTATTTAAGATATTTAGTCGCCGATGTGTCTATTGCCTCAAAAATATCGGCAAGTTCAAATTTACGGTAAAGTTTTTCAATGGTTTGAAACCCATTTTTATTAAAAGTAAATGGGTAAATTTTTTCTTCTATGTATTCAATAATCGTGCTGATAGCCTCTTCATCAGCATCCTGAGAGGCGCGTCTTGACTGAATAACGGCTTCAATTTCTGCACGCTTATTATTGGCTTCGCTATCGAAAGTATCTTCGTGATTTTTACTCTGCTTTGACATTTATGTGTTACAGCCTTGGTTCTTTACATTTTTAATAACATTGGATTGAGGTAATGATACCTGTGTCGTTCAACCAAAATCAATGAGAACAAATAAAGAATATCCACAGATTGCTTGGCGTTTGAAGGCGTTTGTAATATCTTTTTATCAACCCAGAAAAAACAGCACAAAATGACTGAATTTCGTTACTTAAAAGGAACTGTTTATATTTTTGAAAATTGCGCGGCGAAGCGTGTAAAAGTCGGCATGACCATCAACAATGCTTTCGGTCGATTGAACGATATAAATGACATGTGGCTGCAAAGAAAGGTCACATGCCAGATTTGCGGTGGACGCCGAAAGACTGATGACCCAGAATTAATGCCTCATCATTCAGGTCGATACGGTCGTAATTGCCAAGGAAGCCATGAGCCACCCTTTGAAAAGGATATTTCCATTGCCGAAAAATACTTACAAGAGCTTCAAGACCCTAATGCAGATCAAAAGGAAGACACGCGATTTATCAATAATTTGAAAAAAAGAATAGCAAAGTACAGAAATTGGCCTGAACCGCTGGGCGTTTGGAAGCTTGGGCTTTCATTTCATACAGACCGCGCGGAACAGGTAGAGCTTCTTGCACATAAGTATTTAGAACAATACCTTGATGAAAAAGCACCTTTTGGTGAGGTATTTAGTTGCGATGTGCAAACCGCGACAAAGGCTGTTGAAAAGGCTTTAAGCCAGCTAAATCTATTAGATTCCGTAAGAAAAGAAGTTCAACAGAGAGCGTAATGCCTAGTTGGGCATCTACTCGCTAAAACAATAATATCTTGATAGTGACCAGTTCGTAACGTATCAAGGATGGGGAGCCATTTTTTCAAGACCGCCACCCTCTTCCCAATATTTCAGATTGCTCTTTTTTTTAATGAGCACGCGCTTGCGCGCTTCGCTCTGGGGTTCGAATCCGGCCCGGGGGAGCCATTTTTTTCAAGATCACCACCCCGCCTTAAACAATCGTGTGAACCTCAATATTGGTATTCTCGACTTTGCGGTAAAGCACATCCGCAGATAACAGATTTATACTTTCAACGGGTTGGTATTTTGCTTTAAACGCATCGAGGCTTTGTTTTTCGGACCCACCCCTATTGAGATACTTTACACCACGATCACTTAAGTGTTGGCATACACGTACTGTTTGATAATCGGACAAACCCGTTATCGACACGTCTCCTAAATTGACAAGCAAGTTGGCTGTTTCATGATCTGTTTCATCCCAAACAGAAAAGCCGACAGGTCTTTTATCTTCCATGAACAACAGGCCTTTTGCAGAATCTGGATTTTTCTCGATAACTTTAAAAAACTCGAGATAAAACTCAGGCATATCGTCCGTATATTTGTCATTCAAAATCATATTGCCTTCCCAAAACTTTAGAACCGCGCTCATAAACTTAAGGGCATTATTTTGAACCAGCGGATGATTACATACAACTAAAAGTGAGTGATCGCTTTTATAAAGCCAAGCACCTTTACGCCCAGTTAAAGTATAATAAAGTGCTGAATTTAAAAAACTATCTATTCTTTTTTTATTTTGACCAGAAAGCTCTTGCTTCAGAAATTCGTAAGAAATTTTGCCGTGCATAACATTCCGTGAAACTGTTCCTTTTCACAAAAAATACAGTTTATTACGTAAATATACAAGCTTTATTTTATGGCAATAGATAAGAGGAAGATTCTACGAGTGTATGCGCTGAGATATTTACATTCTCAACCCTGCGATAAAGTACATCCGCAGATAGGAGCTCAACACTCTCGGCTGGTTGATATTTGATTTTAAAATCATCAAGGCTCTTTATTTCCGACCCCCCTATATTTAGATAACGAATTCCACGTTTATTTAGATCCTGACATACCGAGACCATTTGATAATCTGATAGCCCGGTTATCGACGTATCCCCTAAGTTGACAAAGCAATTCGAAATATCCGGCGCCGTTTGATCCCAAACAGTAAACCCCACAGGCCGCCTTCCCTGCATAAAGAAAAGCCCGTTCACTTGACCAGGGTTTTCATCCATAATTTTAAAAAGCTCAAGATAAAACTCAGACATATCATCCGTATCTTTTTCATTGGCAATCATGTTCCCCTCCCAAAACTTTAAAGTAGCGCGCATTAAGCGCAGTGCATTGTCTTGGTTGAGAGGTATATGCGTAATGTGCTCCGCTGCCTTGCGAAATTTCTTTCTAATTTGCTTAAATTCTTTTCCTTCCAAAGCCTGCACCTTGGCCGTGTCCAAAACATGAACAGGATAGCGCCAATCCATCACATGCTCTTCAACAATAGAAACGCCTGAAACAGCAGAATAATTTAAATTTTCTAGTTTTCGCTTAAGTGTTTCTAATTCGCCCGCCGAATAACGAGCGAGTTGCACACCATTTTTAGGCGGATCAATCATGTTCAGAACCGAGGCTGTCAATTCGTAATCAGCTTTTCCTATTTCGGGAAAAACCATTAAACGCTGTTCTATGTGAGGATGCTCGCACACAACCATAGATGAAAATTTACTCTTATAAAGACGAGCACCCTTGCGCCCTGTTATTGTATAATAAAGAGGTGAATTTTGATAGCTATCAGGCTTCGCTTTTTGCGAACCAGTCAATTCTTGCTTCAAAAATTCGTATGAGAGCGCGCCCATAAATCCCTACAAACACAATTATAAGTTGTGTTTTAGAAAAAACATAAGACACTTCTAAATCGCAACTAAAACTATACTTTTGAATATATCGGTATGCCCAAAACACACAGGGTTATGTGCTGGAAGTTTGACTCATCACAAGATTTTCATAGGGAGGAATAATTGCATTACCCCACAAATATTCAAAACGGCGCCTTTCTTCGTCATAAATATTTTTATTTTCAATGATAAGGCATACAGAGTTACTCCAAAACTGCAAGGCAACCTTGCCGCCATAGAGGAAAAACATCATTCCGCTTCTAAAAACATCCTTAGGAAGCCAGCGGTAACATTCCGGATCTTGGATAAAGAACGTATCACCCTCACAAGAAAGGAGGCGCTCTGAGATATTATGCTCCTTCAACCTTTTTAGATGAGACATTAATTCATCAGGATAAGCCTGAAACACCGGGCGTTCATTCACATAGGAAATAAGAACCTCACCACCGCTTCTTTTGAGCGTATCGAAAACATCATCCCACAAATCGAGATACATTGTTTTCCCCTCAAGCAATTGAAACGATGTTTGACGTTTCTGAACACCGTAATTGCCGACAAATTCGATGCCGCGTTTTTCGAGGGCTTCTTGGATTTTCTCCATATTCTCGGCGCGGGGATTAAACAGCCCGCTTTCAAAATGCGTAATCGCCGTTTTGGACAAGCCGCAATCATCGGCAAGCTCCATTTGTTTCAGACCCAAAAAGCTGCGGGCGGCTTTGCATTGTTCCTTTGTGATCATGCCAAAAAATCTCCAGTATTACTTATTTAATTTTAAATTAGCATTTTAGGCAAACAATCCTAAACTATACCTAAGAGTTAGTAGTTTAACTTTAATTCATGTCATTTTTTGTTGCATACATTTGCGTGCGATGCAAATGTATTTTGCAAAGACTTAAGTAAAACAGTGGGGGAAACACAAATGAGTAACGATGAAAATCCAGCCATAAAAAAGGCCCTTTTAACCAAAATGGCCTACGAAAGAACGGAAAGCTATATTAGTGCCGCGCGCGCTATTATGCATATCCACCGGGAAGAGCAATTCGAGGACGATATAACGTTTGAAAATTTGCAGCATGTTCTGCAGCTGATGTCTTATGAGATCAGCGCCCTTAACGGACGCCTCGATCATGATGTGGAGGAGCTCTTAGGCCCATCCACAGGGGCCGCGCAGGATACGCAAAATTCCGTGGCAGAACACGCAAACCTATAACCATCCACTCACTATACGGGATGGAGAGGGGGCGCCGTTCTGCCCCCTCGCCTCGCGCATCCTGTTATAAGCATTGACAAAAACACCGCTTGGTTGAAAGATATCAAGCGTTATTTTTTAACAAACTTCATAACAACCCAAGGGGACACTCAACTATGCTTAACGAATTTAAAAACTTTATCGCCAAAGGCAATGTGATGGACATGGCCGTCGGTATTATTATGGGCGCGGCCTTCACTGCAATCGTAACCTCCATGGTTTCCGACCTGCTTAATCCCATTATCGGCCTGTTCATGGGCGGTGTTGACTTCAGCAACATGTATATCAACCTCTCAGGCGAGGACTATGCAAGCCTGTCCGCCGCACAAGAAGCCGGCGCCGCGACATTCAATTACGGCCTGTTTATTAACGCCGTGATTAATTTCCTCATTGTTGCTTTTGTTGTGTTTTTACTTGTTAAAGGCGTGAACAAAATTAAAGAGGAAGCCATCAAGAAAGAAAAAAAGGCCGAGGCCGCAAAGCCGCCTGCTGATATTGTTCTTTTGACTGAGATCCGCGATCTTTTGAAAAAGAAAAAATAAGCGCGTATGAAAAACCGTTTTCGAGGAAGCCGGGCTTTGCGTCCGGCTTTTTCTATTATAGGATCAATGGCCATGAACAATGCCGTTAAAGTCTTCCTGTTTCTGTGCCTGTTTTGCCTGAGCCTGCTCCCTGCGCTGGGCGCACATTACAATTTTCTGCCTGATATATATGCGCGGTATTTCTATCTGGCCGAGCTGGGGCTGGCGGGAATATTTGTGGTTTTCCTATACGCAAAACATCTATCGGTCTTCTTTATCATCCTGTTGATTGCCGGTTTTATCTTAAGCCAGAGCGATAACACGGTCTGGCAAGATTTGCGCGTGCCCGTCACGTTTTGGGGCCTATATTCCCTGTGCTGGCTGCTCTATTTCGAGCTGGGCAAGAGCCGCCCGATCCAGGCCCTGCTCCATACCCATTGGCTGGTGCATTTGCTGTTTTACCTGTGCTTTATGGCCGCAGGCATCGCCGGATCTTTCGCGCTCACCGTCACGCTTTATGATGGTTGGGATCTCGTGCCGCAAATCCCGGATGAGCTTTATGCACTCATCCTGAGCATGGCCACTGTTATTCCGACTCTGACGATTGGTGTTTTAAAGATTATCGATTATATCGGCGCGCATCATGTGATGCATTTTTTCCTCGGCACCTATTACCGCCCGGTCGAGCGCACGCGCGTTGTGTTATTCCTCGATATGGCGGGTTCAACCTCGATTGCAGAAAAACTCAGCCCCAAGGGCAGCATGGAATTTATCGCCAGCTTTATCTACGACGCCAGCAAGGCCTTCCGCATGCATGGCGGGGATATTATCAACTATACCGGCGACGGGCTGGTCGTGTTGTGGCAGCCCACGCGCGCCGAAAACGCCATCGCCTCGGTTGAGCATCTCACCCACATCCTGCGCGAAAACCGCGCGCTCTATCAGAAAAAATTCGGCGCTCTGCCCAATTTCAGGATCGGCATTCACTGCGGCCCGGTTGTCATCAGCCAGATCGGCGAGGAAAAACTATTTATCGGCCTGTATGGTGACACGGTGAACACCGCCGCGCGGCTTGAGCAAATGTGCAAAGAGATGGGCGTGAAAATACTGCTGTCCAAAACCGTACGCCAGTATCTGACCGGCCCACTGAAAGACAAAGCAAAGCCGCTGGGTAAGAGGGAACTGCGCGGGCGCGAGGAAAAACTCGAAATTTATACAATTGAGGGACTATGAGAACCGTAAATGCAATTATTGATCAGGGTGTCATTGAAGCGGACGAGCTTGCTACGCTGCTCGCTGATGAAGAAACCTCGGTTAAAGTTCTGGACGGCAGCTTCGCCCTGCCCGGCGCGGCCATTCCGCCCTATCAAGCGTTCTTGAACAAACACATCCCCGGCGCACAGTTTTTCGACATTAAGGAGGCTTGCGATAAATCGACAGACCTGCCGAATATGCTGCCCGCACCAGAGATGTTTGAAAACTATGTCTCCAGCCTCGGGATCAATAATGATGATTTGATCGTGATTTACGGCCAGACCGGCATTGTCATGGGTCCGGCGCGCGTCTGGTGGATGATGCGCGTTTTCGGGCATGACCGGGTTTGCATCCTCAATGGCGGCCTGAAAGCATGGGAGAGCGAGAACCTTCCCACTGAAAACACACCGCCGCCGCGCCCGGAAAAAACAGAGTTCAGCGCTAATTTCCGCCCCGAACTGGTGGTGGATATTGCCCGCGTCAAAGATATCACCGCGGACGCAGAAAACACCGTTCAGCTGCTTGATGCGCGCCCACCGGGCCGCTTCAGCGGTGAAACACCCGAACCGCGCCCCGGTATGCGCAGTGGCCACATCCCCAGCAGCCGCAATATCCCCTGTATTACGTTGGTCGACCAAGACACGGGCAAGCTTAAATCCGCAGATGATTTGAGCACCACCCTGCATGAAAGCGGACTTGATTACACAAAACCGATCATCGCCACCTGCGGCAGCGGCGTAACCGCCTGCGTGATTGCCCTCGCCCTGTTCTCTCTAGGGCATAAAGATATCCCGGTTTATGACGGATCATGGAGCGAATGGGGCCGCGAGTCATCACAGACGGAAATCAGTACTGGGTGACACCTCACACCATAAAGTACAGATTCAATAAAAACAGATATATATAATCACATGAAGTAATCACTAAGTAAAATTAAACAAAATAAATAATTTTTTTACAGAAATAAATCACTTTAATTTAAAATGTAATAATTTATTTGTTTAATACGGTGTAAATTATTTTATCTTTTATTTTACTTTATTTAAAATGGGTATTTTTATTACCGATAGTTCCGCTTTTGATAAAATTTTACGAAAATTTTTGATTTTTTTGTTGCATTAAATGTGTTACTGGCGTATAACAATACTACACACCCTCTATTACCGCCGTTTGTCCGGAGCATCTTCAAAAGGTCTCCGGACCTTTTTTTGTGCTGATCGCATCGTATAATAAAATTTCAAGGAAAAATGGCGATCCCGGCAGGATTCGAACCTGCAACCCCCTGCTTAGAAGGCAGGTGCTCTATCCGGTTGAGCTACGGGACCATCCGGGCAAGTGTTGAATACCCTGACTTCGCGGCCTTTTCAAGCGCTATCCTGCTCCGTCGGAGGGACGTAGCGGAAATTATCGCCGTAATTGCGGGGCTTCACCTTGCGGTCTTTCGGGCCGGAAACGGTATATTCGATTCCCTTGCTCTGGGCGAAGGCTTCGGCGTCCTGCAATGTCTGGAATTTCATTTTTACCTGTCCGCGCGTATCGCCGCTGGACACCCAGCCCATCAGCGCCTCTGGCGTGCGGGATGTATTGGGCTCATATTCCAGCACCCAATCTTCTAGATGGGCGCGGCCCGATTGCATGGCAGATTTCGACGGCTTGTAGATACGTGCTTTCATGGGATGAATGCTATAAAAATCCGGGCGTAAAGAAAAGCGTTAAAAACCGCCTACCACTTAAAAATCCGGCGGGCAAACAATGCGAAGACCACACCCATTGTCACAAACGGTACAAAATGCACGACCAAAGATTGTGCAAATGTATTCGCCGAACAGGTCAGGCGCAGGCCCGCCCAGCCCAAACCGGCAAAGGAGAGAACCGCCATGAAGGATGACCACCATGGCTCGGTCGTTGCGCCCCTGCGGGAAAACAGGGTGAGAATAAAGACCGGTAGAGCAAGCATGATAAAGCCATCGAGCGAACAACTGCTGAAGGCGAAATGGAAAGGCTCGCTCCATTCAAAGATGATGCGCAAGAGTGCCCAAAATAAAAACACACCGCCGAGCGTCACCGGCACGGCCTTCAGCCACGTCTGCCCGCGCATGCCGGGTACACAGAGCCACGCAAGCGCAATTGCGGCAGAAACAAAAATACTGAAAGACAGGCCGAATTCGAAAATATAGCTCAACTCACCATACATTTTCGGCATCCAGTCATTGCGCGGGCCAATCAAAAGAATGATCGCCAGCACATACAAAATAGAAATAACGATCAGTGGCAACACGCGGATAAGCGGATGCGCCATCGGCTTGCACGGCTCCAGCTCCTTGCTCAGGCTTCCAATTAACTTATCCAGATCCTTATTCTTGCTCATCCCAGTTTCTCTTTTAATTGATTTGATGTGCGGTGCGCCGAAACCTTTACGGCCGAAACACTCATCCCCATTTCTTTCGCCACCTCTTTGGCGGTATAACCCTGAATTTTGATCATTTCAAATATTTTTCGTTGCTTCTTAGGAAGCGCGGCAAGCGCGCCCTCTATATCTTTGTATTCGCCTGCATGCGCCGGATTCGTTACATGATTGCGGATAAAATTCGGATCTTCAAGGCTGGTCTGTTTATCTTTGCGCCTGCTGTAGTGGCAGCGCAAAAAGTCGGTGCGGCGGAAATTCGTAATCGCATTCAGCCACGGTTTAAAGGAGCGCTTCGGGCTGTAGGTGCTCAAGGACTTATGAACCGAGATCAAAACATTTTGGGTGATATCATCTGCCCAATCAGGATCGGCCAGTGTCGGCGCGATTACGGCGCGGATATAAGGCGCAATGTCTCGCAGTAAATTGTTATAGGCTTTCTTATCCCCCTGCTGCGCAGCCGCCGCCCACGCGGACCATTGCTGGTCTTGTGTCAGTTTTTCAGATTTAGGGGATCGTTTTGTCAAAAGCACCTCTCGGGTGAATGGTATGAGAAGTGGTCGGAGTGGAGGGATTCGAACCCCCGGCCCTCTGCTCCCAAAGCAGATGCGCTACCAGACTGCGCTACACTCCGTCTTCTCGAAGGGATTGTTTACACGATGGAAAACTACTGAGCAAGTAAATTCATGTTCCGAAATGTACTGTGATAAATCTTATCGCCTTCTTTAATACCGAGGCGATCACTCAGCCCGCCGTTAATCTCCAAAACAGCCCTTGAGTCTTCAAGCGCCGTAATGCGGCTTTCATCCAAAGGCTTGGCCATGTGGTGGATGTGGTGAATTGTACCGTCAGCGCGCAAAAACAAGATATCAAGCGGGATCAGCGTGTTTTTCATCCAGAAAGCGCGGCGCTGCTCGTTTGAAAATACAAACAGCATCCCATCGCCTTCGGGCAGATGTGTACGGTTCATCAATCCTTGCGCTTGCTGCGCACCGCTGCTCGCCAGCTCCACAGAAAAAACCAGCTCTTCACCATCCGCTTTTTTAATGACGATATTCTCATGCAGCTCTCTGCCCTCGGGCATGATCGGTCCGGCTTGCGTTGTAATCGGCTGCGCGAGTGAAAACACTGCCGCCCCCACTAGCAATGCTACGAAAGCCATCAGCACATAGTTTTTAAATTTATTTGTCATGATTCAGAATCCTTAAGCCTAATAAGTTCCTCAAGCGCCGATTGGCCGTTAATCATCCCCGCCAGTTTTTCTGTTTTTGGGTCGACAACCAAAATCGGCTCGCCGTGTAAAATCAGGGCGTTGATCCCCTCCCATGTGGGCGTATCGGGATGCACGGCATTCACTTTACGCTCCATAAAGTCCGCCACCGGCAGATAATAAACTTTTTTGAGGCGCTTGGCGATGCCCGGCGCGGCGCGCACCGTCACATCCAGTTGCAGCCCGTCGGCCATCGCGACAGAAACCGGCAGCAAGTTTTTGAGCAAAATCGCATAAGAAAACAGCCCCACCAGTTTATCATCTTTATCGATGATCGCAGCAAAACGCGTTTTCGCCTTTTTCATCTTGGCGAGCACTTTGCCGACTTCTTCATCGGTTTTCACAGATAAGGGGTTATCAATCATCGCCGAATGGCAGGGCATGGGCATTCCTTTTAAAGCGTTTTACAAACCACCGCTATTTTGCGAAAAAACCCGCGCCGTTGCAATGGGCTTAATCTTTCAGTCCGGCCTGATACATTTTTTTGTACAGGCCTTTTTTCTTCATCAGCTCATCATGCGTGCCGCGTTCAGCGATTGTGCCTTCATCGAGCACGATAATCTGATCGGCATTTTGCACGGTGGAGAGACGGTGCGCGATCACAACGGTTGTACGCCCCTTCTCCAGCACCTCAAGCGCTTCCTGCACGGCCTTTTCGGATTCATTATCAAGCGCGGATGTTGCCTCATCAAGCAGCAAGATCGGCGCATCGCGCAGCAAGGCGCGGGCAATCGCAATGCGCTGGCGCTGCCCGCCGGAGAGCTTCACGCCGTCTTCCCCCACCTGCGTTTCATAGCCGTTGGGGAAGCCCTGAATAAATTCATCCGCCGCCGCCTTGCGCGCCGCCTCTATAATTTCTTCGCGGCTGGCGTCCGGACGGCCATAGGCAATATTGGTCGCAATCGTATCGTCAAAAATGGTGATGTCCTGCGAGACCAGAGAAATATGCTCGCGCAGACTGGCCAGCTTGAGCTGGTCAACAGGTGTACGCCCGATGCGGATAACGCCTGATTGCGCTTCATAAAAACGCGGGATGAGGTTGATGATTGTGGATTTACCGCCGCCCGATGGCCCGACCAGAGCAGTCACCTTCCCGGCATTGGCGACAAAAGAGATGCCATTTAGCGCCTTGCTTTCCGTATCGGCATAGGCAAATTCAACATCGCTGAAGGTGATAGAGGGTTTACGGCTGGTGAAGGGTTTTGATCCGCGGCGGTCTTTAATCGCGGGCTTTACATCCAGCATGGTGAAAATGCGCTCGGCCGCACCCATACCCATCTGAATGCTGTTATTCAGCTTGGCGAGCTTCTTCATTGGCTCATACGCCATCGTAAAGGCGGTCAAAAACGCCACCAGCTGACCGGTTGTCATTTCACCCGCATGAATTTGATAACCGCCATAGGCAATAATCGCCCCAGCCACGATCCCGATCAGAAGCTCGTTAATCGGTGTAGAGAGATTTCCCACCTGAATTGATTTAATATTAAAACTCTTCACGCGCTCAATCACCGTATTGGCGCGCATAACCTCGGCCCGTTCCATCCCGTAGGCCTGCACCTGACGCACGCCCTGAAAAATCTGCGATAGGCGGTCGGTCAAATTGCCGAACTCATGCTGAATATTACGCGAAACTTTTCGCAAGCGCCGCCCGATAAACACAACCGCGCCGGCGGCAAAAGGAAAAATCACGAACGCGGCAATTGCCAGCTTCCAGTCCTGATAAAACATCACACCAATAAGAAAGACGAGCGTCAGAGCACTGCGCCCTACTCCAGTTAATGTATCAGTCACCGCCGCACGCACAACATTCACATCGTTCACGACGCGTGAGATAAGTTGTCCACTGGGGTTGGCGTGAAAGAACGACAAATCAAGGCGCAAGAAATGCGCGAATAAATCTTTTTGAATATCCGCAACGATCGAATGCCCGACCTTGGCCATGATCAGTGAAGATACGTAAGCTGCAATACCGCGCAGCGCAAAGGTCAGAAAAATTGCAAAACCGAAAGGCATGATCAAATGAACATTGTCGCCGCCCAGAACATCGTCCATAACAGGTTGCATCAGCCACGCAAGCGCGGCGGTCATGGCCGCCACAATCAGCATGAAGACAATTGCCAGTTTCATCAAACCGAGATACGGTTTAAGATAATTTCCTACCAATCGCTTCATCATATAAGCGGTTGATTTATTTGGCACTGCAGCAGCCTTTCTCGTATTTTGCGTACTCATATTATGATATAATCTAGATATAACAATGTTTTGTAAATAACGGCAGGTACAATGACAGAAAATGAGGGACAAGAAAACACTTTAAAGGAAACCCCACGTTCAGAAGGTCTGGCAATCGCCCTTGGCGGTGGTATGGCCCGAGGATTTGCGCATATCGGGGTTTTGAATGTTTTAGAGCGTAATGGCATTCGCCCCAGCATTGTGGCCGGTACATCCATAGGCTCGGTGGTCGGCGCGGCCTATCTAGCCGGAAAGCTGAAAGACCTTGAAGAGTGGGCGCTGTCGCTTAACCGCCTGAAGATCATGTCCTATCTGGATTTGCGCGTTAAAAGCGCCGGATTGATCGGCGGAAAGCGCCTTAACAGCCTTCTGGAACAAAATTTCAAGGATATGGAGATCGAGGATCTGCCCTGTCCGTTTAAAACCATTGCCACCGACCTTGTGACCGGACATGAAGTCTGGATCAAGCGCGGCTCTCTTATCGAGGCGATGAAAGCCTCTTTCGCTCTGCCCGGTGTTTTCCCACCCGTTGAGCGCAATCAGCGCTTCCTGATTGATGGCGCGCTGGTCAATCCCGTGCCGGTTTCGGCCTGTCAGGCGATGAATGCGCGCATGACCATTGGTGTTGACCTGCATGCTGATGTGATTGGTAAAGCCGCAAAGCCGGGGCAGAATTATCAAACGGTTGCAGGCTTTGACATTTTCGATGACAAAGAAATTACTGATGAACAAAAACATAACTTCACCAGCAGTATTACAAAGCGCCTGTTCCGCCGCGAAGACCAAAACCACCCGAGCCTGTTTGGTGTGATGGTGTCTTCACTCAATATTATGCAGGACCGCTTAACGCGCTCGCGCCTTGCCGGAGAACCGCCCGACATTCACATCAAACCGATGATCGGCCATATTGGGTTGTTGGAATTTGAAAAAGCCTCCGAGCTGATTGGTGAAGGCGAAGCGGCCGCTCTGCGCGCTCTACCGGAAATCAAGGCAGCGATAGACGTTTTGCTGCCTGCAAAATTCGAATAATCAAAATGTTAGATTTTTTTTAGAAGCGGTCACGATCTCCGCGCTTTTTGTGCTTGCGATCAGGCAGCGGATTGCCCCACTTCATCGTGTGAACCATGAATTTGGGACGGATATTGTTGTATTGGTTGCACAATATCGTTAGCGCCTTATCAACATCAGCCGGTGTATGCGCTTTTGAGAACGCCGGAGCGTGCAATCCTGCCTTCACAAAACATGTATCAATATTCACCAGATGCCCGCCGAGCATATCATGCGCCATAGAATCGCCGATCATAATAGTCTGGCCGGGATAAATGTCATGCTCCTGCAGCGTTTTGATACAACGCTGAAAAATCGGTTGGTGCGGCTTACCGATATAATGCACAACGCCGCCGAAATCGCGGTAACGCGCGGCCAATGTGCCCGGCCCCATAATTGAATCCTTACCCATAACGCCACGGCTATCCGGGTTTGCACACAGGGCGGTGAGTTGTTTGCGCACCGCACCTTTTAGAACGGGTTCATAATCCTCGAGGGTTTTATGCGGCGCGTCCGATCCGCTGATCAAAAGAAAATCAGCATCCTCAACTTTATCGACAACTTCAATGTTTAGACCGTCAACAATTGAGCGGTCACCGCCGCGGCTGATGAGATAACATTTCTCGCCCAATCCCTTAAAAAAACCTTCGCTTTGCGCCTCCAGCCCCTGCCAGCACATCTCACCAGAGGTCAGAATTTCGCTATACAGGCTCGGCCCGATTCCAATTTGCTTGAGGCGCTCTTTATTCTCTTCAGCGCGCTTTCCTGAATTGGAGAGGATGATAATGTGCTTGCCGCGCGATTTGAGCTCTTTCAAACATTCCACCACACCGTCATAGGGCTTTTCCCCGTTATGGAGCACACCCCACTGATCGATGATAAATCCCATATAACTATCTGAAATATCAGAGATTCCTTGGCAGAATCTGGTCTTTTTTACTGGTGTCATACGTTTGAACCGCCCGGATTTCGTTGAACAACTACTGCGCCGCAAGGCCAAACCATTATTATGCGTTTGCGCCTTGCAATCAACAGCTCATTCAATCACTTTGACAAAAAATTCTTAAGCAGCCTTTAACGTCGCTTTAGACAATTTCGACTGTTTTCCAGAGACTTGGCAGAGGAATTCATACAGCTTACCCACCTCGCTGGAGGCCAAGGTCGCGCTTAGAATTGCGCCGTGGTCATTGTCGACCGCCTGCTCGTACATTTCCTCGAACTGGCGTAGATAACGCTGAACGTAGGTTCTGAACTCGGTATCCTTGGCGAACTTATCGCGCGCCTTCTCAAGCGGCAGCTTGCCAGAAATTTCGGTCATCTTGCGGGTAAAGGCCGAAACATCGCCTTTCTGGAAGGCTTTCCAGGTCTTCTCAGACACATCGCCTTCGAGCATACGCGCCAGATCAACCGACATAGAGTGCAAGCTCTCGATAATGAACTTCGCCGAGGCCATAAAGGCTTCGCGCTGCACACGTACGCCGGAGATTTGGATCTCTTTTGCAAAGTGTGAAGCATCTTGCGAAGCCTTGAACAGGCTTTCGGATTGCTTGGCAAAGGTGTTCGCCGCATCTTTGGCCGATTCAAGCGCCGCCGTAGAGACGCTGAGCAAGCGCCCGGATTCACTAGCCAAGCTCTCACGGGATTGCTCGACCCTAATCGTCGCTTTATGCGCAGCCTCGCCGATCTCATTGACGGTTGAGTTAAGCGCGGACACAACGCTGCCCATACGATCAGCAGACAGCGCCGCCGAATCTGCAACCATGGCTGCCTGAGACTTCAGCTCCTTGCCGTACGCCTCTGATGTTTTCAGCGATGCGTTCATTTGCTCTGACACCTCACGGGCGCGGATGGCAAAACTGTCGCCGGTTTTCTTCAGCTCGAACAGAGTCTCGCCCGCCTTACCAAGCAACTCTTCGGCTTCTTTTTGTAAGCGCGCGACCATATTTTCAGTATCGGACACAAGCTGCTTAGAAGCCTGCTCCAGCTTTTGCGTCTTCGCCAAAGCCGCATCACCCGCAAGATCAAATTTCTCAGCGGCCTTATCAGCTTCGCTTTGAACGCTTTGCGCTTGCTTGCCGAACTCTCCGCCCGCATCCTGCATCTGGGCGATTGCCTGCCCGACCGACACCGAAAGCTCATGGAATTGTTCGTTGATCGCTTTTTGAATCGCTTCAATTTTCAAAAGCGCCTGATCGGTAATCAGATGAATGTCTGACGATTGATCCTCAAGTGCGTGGGCAATGGCGCGCATTTTCTCATGTGCATCGCCGGAGGCTTTCTGGATATCTTGTGCCCGTGATTGCAAATGGTCGCTGGATTCGCGCAAAATGTCGGAGGCTTCGGATGAGCCGCTTTTCAAGCTCTGCAAACGCTCATCAAAGATAATCCCGATGGATTTCAAGCGCTCAAGATTGCTCTTCGTACTGGTGTCAAACCCGTCTTTAAGCTCTTCAAATTTTTCATGCGCATCACGGGCCTGCTCTACAGCTTTAATATAGATCGGCTCAACATCCGCCGCCGTTTCGCTTAAGCATTCATTGACACTGGCCACAGCATGAACCGCTTCTTCAGCCTGTTCGCGCAGCAATGTAATTTTGGTGGTCAGAGTGTCGCCAACATCTCCAAGCTGCTCAAGCGATGTGCCGGTAAATTCGGAAATTTCCTGACAACGACCCTGGATCACACCATGCAGCGCTTCCACATCTTGTACAGCTGTCTGTGACAGATCGGACAGGCTCAGTGATTGCTTCTGCAGGGCATCGGCAACGCTTTGCACCATAGATAGTGAGTCTTTAACCTGCGCCGCGAGCGTGTCTTTTTGCGTTGTCATTTGCTCGTTAATCGTACGCGCCTGACCTGAAATCTGACCCGACAAGGTTGAGATTTCCTGTGCCTGCCCGCGCAAAATTTCGCGGATATGCTCGGCCGATTCCGTGGCCTTCTCACTCGCCTCGTTCAAATCACCGACGCGCCGGCGTAAGACATCCTCAATCATCTGGTGACGGCTATCCACTTCGGACATCACAGACTGTATGTCTTTCAGCGGCGCGCTTAAGGCGGACTGTACGCCCTCAACACGTTCGCTCAAACTCAGCGCGGCCAAGTTCATTTTCTCGCTTTGCTGATCAACCGCCTCGGCCAATTCATGCACCTGATCTTTCGCCGATTGAGCCACAGCTTCGATCTGCTCGCGGTTGGATTCCAGCAGGGTTACAATCTCCTGGATGTGAATAATATTACCCGCCCCCGCTTCGTTGAGCTGTTGTACGTGGTCCTTCGTACGTTGAATAAGGTCATCAGCCTGTGCCTTCGCGCTCTCTGTTGATTCCTCAAGCGAGTCGACTGCGCGGCGTACAGCAGAGCTGATAGATTCCGCGCCGGAAACGGCAACAGACAAGGCCTCGCTGAGCTTGTTGGCCGCATGCGTACCCGCCTCATCAATATAATCGGCTTCTTTGGTGATACCCTTAACCACGTCGCGCAGCGCGTTGGTTTTGGATTCAATGCGCCCTTCCAGCCCTTCGGTCTGGGCCATCACATCATTTACCCCGCCCGTCAGTTTATCAATCGCGGCCTGTATGCCTGCGGCCATATCTTCGGATTGGCGCGCAACAGATTCCACGGCCTTATCCATGGTTTCTTTCTGGTGCTGGATACTTTCTGTAGAATGGGTCATCGCCTCAACCGTGCGGTCAGCCGCCGATTCCAGATCTTCGATCTGATCACGGATAATGCTGGCCAGTTTTTGCGCCTCAGCAGAGACATGCTCCGCCGCATCGGTCAGGCCAGATGTGTGATCATCAAATTCGGCGCTCACGCCCTGCAAGCGCTCGGCCACCTGATCGACGGATTTATTGAGATTATCAAAGCTGTTATCCAGAACGCGCTCAATCTCGCCTGTCTTTTCACCCGCTTTATCAGCCGCTTCCAGCAATTTTTGTGTGCCGCGATCAAGCGCTGTTTCCATCTCGCCGGAGCGCTCAAGAACTGTCAGCGTTGCCTGATCCCAGCTTTCCGCGCCCGCCTGCACCTTTTCATCAATCTTGGATGTGCGCTGCTCAATCTCATCAGTGAGCGCCGCTAGTTTTGCAGTTTTCTCATTTAAAGACTCGGCCAAGCGATCAATATGGAACTCGGCCTTTTTCGACACGCCGGAGAAGTCGCGGATTTCAACCCGCAAGCCCTGACGCGCTTTTTGAAGCGCCTTTAAGGTCGATTTCGAGGCCGTTGAAAGCTCAGCCGCCTGGCGGCACAAACGCTCAATATCTTTATTAATTACCGAGCCCGCCTCATCAGAAGGGAAAATCAGCGATTGCAGCTCACTGCGCAGCGCGGCGGCATATTGATGCACATCATCGCGGCGGCTGAAGGTTGAGAGGATAATCCAGATCAGCGCGGGCGGCGCAAACATCGCCCCCAAAAACGCACCTAGATCAACGGGCGTAAAAGCGATTTCGGCTGTAAACGCATATTGAAGGCAAAAAGCCAACCACGCGCCTGTAAGCAGCATTGCCGCAATGTGAAGCGCCTTAAATGCTTTGGCGGTTTTAGCCAGTGACACATGCGTATTAACAGGCTGTAGCATGATCACGGATTCTTCATCTGCATCAAAGCTGTTAATCGCGGCGCTCTCAGGCTCTTCCGTTTTTTCTGATTGCGCTGAGGATGTGCTGGGCACGGCAGACAGGCGAATGCCCACACCTTTAACCTTGGTGCGAAGCTCTTGCGTTTTGAGCGCGCGTACATCTGTGCCCGCCTTCGGATTTGTGTCTTCGTCAGCTTTTTTATTATCAACACTTGGTTTTACAGCGCTTAAATCCTTCACAACAGGCTCCTTATAGCTCCCGCACGGGCGGGATGTGGGGTTACATTCATAGATCTAGAGAATGACCTGATATCGCCACGTTTTTTACGCGCGCGCAATTGCTTTTGCGCACAGTTACTCACAGGGCTGGGGATAGATGAATGCAAAGCCAAGCAGGGCTTGGGTTTGCCTATTGTGGATAATAAATTAGGACGAAAAACCTATGCGCTTAGAGCTTCATCTTCTTCAAGTAATCACCAAGCTCAGCCTTGATTTCCGGCGCAAACACATACAACCCGATAATGTTCGGAAAGGCCATGGACAGAAACATCGCGTCGGTGAAATCAATCATGCTGCTGAATTGCGCGGCGCAGCCGACAATCGTGCAGAGTAGATAGAAGATTTTAAAGCCTGTTTCCAAACGGTCATTCTCTCCAAAAATGAAGGTCAGACATTTCACGCCATAGTAAGAAAAGGTTATAAGTGTCGAATAAGCAAAGAGAAATACCGCAAGCGTCAACACGTACGGGAACCAGGATAGACCGGTTGCAAAGGCCGCAGAGGTCAGCTCAACCCCCGCCAGAGCGTCGCCTTGCGTATAAACGCCGGAGGTCAGGATCACAAGCGCGGTCATGGTGCAGACAACCACCGTATCGAGAAACGGCCCAATCATACTGGCCATGCCTTGAGAAACCGGGTGTTTTGCGCGCGCCGCCGCGTATACGACAGGCGCAGTCCCCAGCCCCGCCTCATTGGAAAAGGCCGCGCGCTGAACCCCGACAAGCAAGCCGCCCAGCAGGCCGCCGAGCCCGGCTTTAAGCGTAAATGCTTCTGAGATAATGGATGAAAAAGCACCCGGAACAGCTTGATAATTCATAAGAAGCACGACAAGACCCGCACCAACATAAATCACACCCATCGCTGGAACGATTTTAGAAGCCACATTCGCGATTGAGCGAATACCGCCGATGATCACCACCCCGACCAGGGCCGAAAGCGCCACGCCAAAAATCCATGCATTGCCGGCCAAAAAGCCGGCCTCGCCGCCGGTGACATTCAAAGCTTGCTGGTATAGCTGATTGGCTTGGAACATATTACCGCCGCCAATCGATCCGGCAATACAGCACACGGCAAAGAAGATACCGAGCACCTTGCCCCAAAGCGGGAAGCCGCGCTTGGCAAAGCCGTCACGCAAATAATACATCGGCCCGCCGGATATTTTGCCTGGATGCTTTTTAGAGCCATGAACGCGGTATTTCACGCCCAAAGTTACTTCGGCAAATTTGGTCGACATGCCGAGCACGCCCATCATGATCATCCAAAACACCGCGCCTGCTCCGCCCGTTGTTACGGCGGCCGCAACGCCGGCGATATTACCAAGCCCCACCGTGCCGGATAAAGACGCCATCAGCGCCTGAAAACTATTGATACGGCCATCATCTTTCGGATCGTCATATTTCCCCAGAGCCACATCAATGCCGTGCCTGAAATATTTGAAATTCACAAATCCCAGATAAAAGGTAAAAAACAAGGCCGCCGATAACATCAGAACCAGTAGCAATTTTACATCCTGCCCTAAAATCGGAACGGAATAGAGAACCACCTCAAAGGCCGCCGATGAAATCGGCGCAAAAAAGGCATCAATTTGGGTATCAATGGACATGAGTAAATTCCTCCCCGGAAAAATGAAAACGTAACCGTTCCTAAAAACGATTATATAAAATCACACCATTTTTTGAAGGATAAACTCAAAAGTTATACAAGGGGCCTGATTTCTAGCCTTCGCAAAGCGGGTAAGATACGGGGTGGGAAGGATAAATGGTCGCGGCCCATTTTTTAAGGTCTTCGCGGCTCATCTTATGGGCCGCTTCAACGCGCGGCGCGTAGGTGGCGCAGAAAATATCCGGGCGCATGCCGGCCGCATCGTTAGAGATCTTATTGGCGTATTTGGTGCGTAATGTGTTGAGAGAAGCTTCCGGTTTCCCGTCACCGCGTTTTTTGAAAAAAGCCAAAAGAATATCCTCATACCCACCGAACAAATCCGCATGACGCGCGGTAAATTCGCGGTATTGACCATAGAGATTAAGCCCGTAACGCGCACCGATTTGCTGACAATTTAAACCAATAACCATTAGCTCGCTGTGGATGCGGATGCCCTGATCGGCCTCGGCCTGCGCGGGTGAATAACACTCCGCGGCCATCGCCACGCCGCCAATACACACCAAAAATACACTAAGAAACGTCAGAATAAATACTCTCATAAAACCTACTCTATATAACCGGAGTTAATAATGTGCGTCCTTCAAAATGCGCCAGCAGATTATTCACAACAATCTCACCCATTTTTGTGCGGGTCTCAATCGTGGCCGATCCAATATGCGGGGTTAAAACCACATGATCCATCGTGAATAACGCTTCGGGAACGCGCGGTTCATTGTCATACACATCCAACCCCGCCCCCGCAATCGATTTATTGCTCAGCGCCACCAAAAGATCATCCTGATTAACCACAGACCCGCGGGCGATATTGATTAAAAACCCGTGCGGGCCCAATGCTTTTAATACGCTGTGATCAATCAAACCCTTCGTTGCTTCTCCGCCCCGGCACGCCAGAATAAGGAAATCAACATCCGCCGCCATCGCCTTGAGATCGGCATAATATTGAAAGGGCTGTTCGGGTTTTTCGCTCGGCCCGTGATAGACGATTTCAACATTAAAAGCCTGCAGGCGCTGCGCGATGGCTTGACCGATGCGCCCCAGACCGACAATCCCGGCTGTTTTACCCGCCATGGTGTGGCCGAGCGGAAACACGCCCTTTTCCCACATGCGCGCCCGCACGAAGGCATCCCCTTCTACCGCGCGGCGCACAACATTGAGCAACAACAAAAGCGCCACATCGGCCGTATCATCGGTCAGAACATCGGGCGTGTTGGTCACGGCAATGCCGCGCTGCTTCGCCGCCTCCAGATCGATATGATCAAACCCGACCGCGCCGCAGGCAACGATTTCAAGGTTCGGCAGATATTCCATTAAATTACGGCTAACAGGTGTTAAATAGGTGGTCAGCGCCTTAATCTCATGCTGGTGCTCTTGGATAATGCGCTCAGGATCGGGCTTAGCCGGACGTATCACCTCAAAATGCTCGTCCAGAGCGTTCATCTGTCCCGGATGCCCGGAATCAAGCGCGAGTAACTTATGCTTCATGAATCTTGATTTTCTTACGTTACTTGTGGTTTAAGTGCACTCCAGTTTTGTAAGCGGAAAAAGGCGCAATGGCAACCAACGCAGAAAAGAAAAAACTCTATATCAAGACATGGGGCTGTCAGATGAATGTCTATGACAGCCATCGCATGGCCGATATCTTGCGCCCGCTTGGTTATGAAGTGGCGGAAGAGCCGGATAATGCCGATATGGTGATATTGAACACCTGCCACATCCGTGAAAAAGCCACCGATAAAGTGTTTTCCGATCTAGGCCGCCTGCGCCCCATTAAAGACAAGAGCGCCAAAGACGGCAAAAAAGTGCTCTTCGCCGTGGCCGGATGCGTCGCGCAGGCCGAGGGCGATTTCATTTTAGAGCGCGCCCCGTATGTCGATATGGTCTTTGGCCCACAAACCTATCACGCTCTGCCAGAAATGATTATAAAAGCCACAGGCGAGCGTGTGGTGAACACGGACTTCCCTGTCGATTCAAAATTCGACAAGTTGCCGAGCGAGCATGACAGCCAAGGCGTTGCGGCGTATCTGTCTATTCAGGAGGGCTGCGATAAATTCTGCACCTTCTGCGTTGTGCCCTATACGCGCGGCGCGGAATATTCCCGCACGGCGCAAGAAATTATCGAAGAAGCCAAAGCGATGGTTGATAACGGCACGAAAGAAATCACCCTGCTCGGTCAGAATGTAAATGCCTTTCACGGCGATGGGCCGGACGGCTCAACGTGGGGGCTGGGCAAACTGATTGAGGCCATTCACGAGATTGACGGGCTGGAGCGCATTCGTTATTCCACATCCCACCCGCGTGATATGGATGATGAATTAATTGAAGCGCACGCTTTGCCGAAAGTTATGCCGTTCCTGCATTTGCCGGTTCAGTCAGGCTCGGATAAAATTCTGGAGGCGATGAACCGCAAGCATACGAGCGATCATTACCGCGAGATTATTGCCAAGCTGCGCAAGGCAAGAAAAGACATTGTCTTCTCCTCTGACTTTATTGTCGCCTTCCCCGGTGAAACGGAGGCCGATTTTGAGGACACGATGCAGCTGGTCCGCGATATTGATTTCGCCTCCTGCTATTCCTTTAAATACAGCGCGCGCCCCGGAACACCGGCGGCGAATATGCAAGGGTTGATCCATGATAAAATCGCAACCGAGCGCCTTGCGCGCCTGCAAGCCCTGCTCAATGATCAGCAAAAGGCCTTTAATGAGAACTGCATCGGCATGACCCTGCCCGTGCTGCTGGACCGAAAGGGCAAGCGCGATGGCCAGCTTCAGGGCCGCAGCCCGTTCAATCAATCGGTGTATGTGCAGGCCAATGAGCGCCTGAAAGACCAGATCGTTGATGTGAAAATCACCCACGGCTTTGATAAATCGCTCAGCGGTGAAATCGTGACGGGCGAAACCGTGCTGGCGGCCGAATAAAAATTTTGACAAGCCCACCCTCTGTGTTATAGAAAAAAACATTACTGCGTAAACACGGAAAAGGCTATGGACTTCCCTGTAAAAATATTTATCGGTGCCGGCATCGACCAAAAGGCAAAAAGCCGCTTTGGCTATGCTTGGGTGCAAGACGCCCAAAACCCTTCCGACCCAAAAGCCTATGTTATTTCAGGAAAGGACGTAAAGCTGGCCGATGCTCAATTTATCGCCGCGACAAGAGCTCTAAAGTCTTTATCTTTTCAGCAGAAAAAGAAGGATATTTTACTGTATGGAGACTTTTCAAAAGCCTCAAATGACAACATCCATACTGGTGAAAAACCTGAAGCCGTGAACCAAAAATATTGGGATGCGTTTTATACGCTGGTTCAAAAACCTCACTACTCCAAAAAACAAATTAAACATTTCGAAAAGCTGCTCAGGAAAGATGTCGAGGGGGCCAAAGAGGAAATCTTGGCCTTGGAAACAAAAATCGATACTCTAAAAAGGGATAAGCCAGAGCTTAAAAAAGAACGAGCAGACCTGCGCCGCGAACTGGCCGACCTCAAAATCCAGCATGAACCGCTATTCAATTTATCCAAAGATTTAAAAGCGGCTAAAGACCTTTTAAAACAAAGACAAGAAGAGCTGCAAAAAGCGGATACAACTCAGCGTGAAGCCAAGCAAACCTTCGAACTTGCAAAAATAAAAGAAGACAAAACGCTTATTGAAAAAACCAAGCGAGACTATAGCTCAAAACAGAGTGATTACGTTCTTAAGGGCACGCTCCTAAAAAGAGCCGAAGACGGCCTTCGCATACTCAGAGAGCGCGCAATTTTGCCTGATTGGGATTTCTACAAGCTTGATCTTAAGCATGAGCCCAACAACGACATCGTCAAAATGCTGAAAAGCGCTTCGAAGGCTAAGGGAGACATAGAAACCTATCTCAAACAAGTCGATTTCCACGAAGGCAATAAAGGAATTATCGAGGGCTTCAATTTAAGCTTCGGACTTTTAAAACACGTCGCCGATGAAAATAAAAAACGCCGGGCAAAACCACCCGAACCCAAAGAAATCACAAGTGATAAGGCCGCTTTTAGACTCGCCCACCCGGAGGTCAAAAAAGGACAGACCAACTGGAAAAACGGTTCTAAGCTTAAAAACATGTCGGACGAAGATCACGAAATTGCAAACCGAGAACGCCTTGTGAAATACCGCCTGACCAATCAAAAAAGCGGAAAAAAGAAAGGCAAAAATAAAAACAAGAAGCACTCAAAACAGCCCGTAAGCAAAAAAGAATTTAGCGAATTTCACTACGATCTTTCTTTTAAGACAGGAACAAATAAAAACGGGGATCTAAAAACGCTGCGCCACACGCATGAAACGATCCATGGCAGCAAAGAACAAAAGAAAATCTTAAGCCTGGAAAGCGTCGATAACAGCCACGAAGAAGCTATATTAGAACAATTCTACCGCGTAAACGAGCACATAACACAGCTTATAAACGATATAGAAAGCCAATATAAGACATACAAAGTCTCATTCAACATCCGCATAGACAACCCGGAAATTGCAACAATCATCAATGAGGTTGCAAACATCAACACCTTGCTGTCTTCACGAAGTGATCATGCAAAAAAAGCAGATGAAATTTCTCAGCTCCCTCTTATCAGCAAGGCTTTTGATAAAAAAACCGAAAGCATGCGCAACCTGACAAAAGGCCTGATCAGAATTACCGAATCCTCAGACGCAAAGAACATTATGTTGGACGCACACTTTGTTTCCTCAAAAATGGAAATGAAAGAGCAAGAGCTGATTGATACATCAGAAAACGAACACAAGCTTACAATTGTGTTTAACGACAATATGTACCCGGATCAGCAAAAACTGATGTTTGCGTTCGCAGCAACAAGTACACCTCACAAAACAAATAAAAGACATGATGCGAAGCAAACAGAAGGCATACATCATGTCATGATCGACCAAGACGCTCGGGTTCCTACTTTTAAAGCCCGCGTGGATGCTCTGGCCTATATTTTTGATCAGGCGAAAATTAAAGAAAATGACATCGTGAATATCATCACCGCAGAAGGTGATATGCTGTTTAATATGGGGAATATTGAAGAGCCCGACGAGACCTCAAGCGATACCGACAGACGATGGTTTAACGCGTTTCATAACAAGCACACCATTACGATCAATAATTCAATTTCTGAAAACACAGCACAAAGACTGCAAAATAAGATTCAGGAAAAATTCGGTACACCCGCGATTTCTTCTTAATCAATTGATTTATTCTCATTTCCGCCTAAATGCGTTATAATGGAGCTATATCCGTTGATAAAAGAAGGCGTATAAATTTTTTGACCAGTAGTCATATTTTAGAATTTGAAAACAAGGACTTAGTCCCTCTTCTTTTTGGCGAGCATAATGCTCATCTCTCTCACCTTGAACACAAATTGAATATCTCGATTGCCGATCGGGGGCATAAACTCAGCCTTTCGGGCAATGATAGCGCCGTCAAAAAGGCGGAAACCATTCTCAAGGACCTGATGGTCCGGCTTGAAAAAAAGCAGGATGTGAGCGTGGCCGAAATTGACGCAGCCCTGCGCTTCTTTGATAATGATCATGGCGACAACGCCAAACAGAATGGAAAAAACATGAGCGGTTCCGACATTGTTATAAAGACGAAAAAGAAAACCATCTCCCCGCGCTCCCCCAATCAGGCGGAATATCTGAAAATGATCGAAAAAAACTCGATGGTGTTTGGTGTTGGACCGGCAGGAACGGGAAAAACGTATCTTGCGGTCGCAAAAGCTGTCGAAATGTTCCTTGATAATAAGGTCGAGCGCCTGATTTTCACCCGTCCGGCGGTCGAGGCCGGAGAGCGTTTGGGATTTTTGCCCGGCGATATGAAAGATAAAGTCGATCCTTACTTGCGCCCGATTTACGATGCGCTGCACGATATGTTGCCGTGGGATGTTATCGTGAAAAAGATGGAGGCCGGAGAAATCGAGGTTGCTCCGCTCGCCTTCATGCGTGGACGAACACTCAGCAACGCCTTCGTGATTTTGGACGAGGCACAAAACACCACCCGCACCCAGATGAAAATGTTTCTTACCCGTATGGGAGAATCCTCACGCATGGTGATTACGGGCGATTTGACCCAGACTGACCTGCCGCGCGATGTGAAATCCGGCTTGCGTGATGCGCACGACATTCTCGAAGGGGTCGAGGGCATCAAATTCCTGCACTTCGCCAAGGAAGATGTGATCCGCCATCCGCTGGTCAGTAAAATCGTTCAAGCGTATGACGAGCAAAATTAAAATGGATATCGATATTCTAACGCAAGATGACCGCTGGCCGGATGTGACAGCCCTTATTCGAAAAGCTGTTGAAACCGCGCTGAGCAGCAACGTAAACCACAGCGCGGAAGAACTCAGCATCGCGCTCTCAAACGATGTGCTCATCCAAGAGCTGAACAAAAATTACCGTGATAAAGATAAACCAACGAACGTTCTATCCTTTCCGCAAGATGATGATTTTTCACTCGGCGATATTGTGCTTGCGCTCGAGACTATTCAGCGCGAGGCCGGTGAGCAGAATAAACACTTTGAAGACCATCTCAGCCATTTGGTTATTCACGGCACATTGCATCTACTGGGCTATGATCATGAAGATGATGCGCAGGCCGAAGAGATGGAAGCGCTGGAGATCGAGCTTTTGCAAAGGATCGGCATAGAAAATCCTTATCTTGATAGTGACACGCCGATTGATGCCATGTAGTATGAACATTAAAGATATTATGTTGAAAATGGCACAGAATAACGACGAACCTCCGAGTACGAACCAGCCCTCTTCCATCGCAAAGAATGATGAAAGAGCCCGCGCTGGCAATCCTTACAAAGATAAAAACAATGGCAAGAACGGCTTTTTGGGCCGTCTTTTTACGCCTTTAAAACCCAAAAACGAAAACAATCTGCGCGATGTTCTTGAGGAATATATCGAAGAAACCTCAAGCGAAGTCTCTTATGACCCGACCTCAATCCAAGAAAAAGCGCTGCTTTCGAATATCCTGAAATTACGCGATGTCATGGTGCGCGATGTGATGATCCCGCGCGCAGACATTGTGGCGATTGACGAAGAAACCTCACAGGAAGACCTGCTCAACCTGCTGGCGCGTCAGCAATATAGCCGCATTCCTGTCTACCGCCACAATCTGGATGATGTGCTGGGCACAATCCACCTGAAGGATTTATTGGGCGTTCTGGCCAAGGGACAGAGCATTAACATCCCTGAGCTGATTACTGAAACTTTGATTGTATCTCCATCCATGCCTGTTTTGGATTTGATTTTGGAAATGCGCCAAAACCGTCGTCATATGGCGCTGGTTGTGGACGAACATGGTGGAATTGACGGATTGGTGACCATTAACGATGTCGTAGAAAATATCGTCGGCGATATTCAAGACGAACATGACATGGAAGATGAACCACAAATGGTTCAGCGTGAAGACGGCTCCATTTTGGTGGATGCGCGTCTGGATATTGAAGAATTTGAAGAAGAATACGGCGATATTTTTGATCAGGAAGATCGCGATGAAAGCGATACGATCGGCGGCTTGGTTTGTGATATTGCGGGCCGTGTGCCTGATCGCGGTGAAATCCTGACCCATGAGAATGGCACCGTCTTTGAAATTCTTGATGCCGATCCGCGCCGCGTAAAACTGATCCGCATCCGTAATATTCCCGACAGATCAGCCGCGGAGTAGCCCTCATGAAACGCGCGCTTCCTTTTATCCTCTGCTTCGTTGCAGGTTCTTTAAGCGCGCTGGCGATGGCCCCTTATAATGCTTGGTATATTTTATTTGTAACACTGGGCATCTTCTATGCCTGCCTTGCGCGCGCAAATGCAGGCAAACAAGCCTTCGGGCTCAGCTGGCTCTTCGGATTTGGCTATTTCCTGTTTGGCCTGTCATGGATAGGCAATGCGCTGCTGGTGGAGGGCAACCCGTATAAATGGGCCTATCCTCTGGCTGTCGCGGGCCTGCCCTTTGCGCTCGCCTTTTTCTATGGTTTTGCCGGATGGCTTACGCGGCGCTTCTTCGACCTAAAAACCGTCGGCGGATATTTTGCCTTTGCTGCTGTCTTCGCGCTCACCGATTGGGTTCGCGGGCACATCTTCACAGGCTTTCCGTGGAATTTATTTGGCTATAGCTGGGTCGACATTCTGCCCGTGGTCCAAATCACGGCGCTCGGCAGTGTCTACCTGCTGACATGGCTTACCATTTTATGGGCTAGCGTTGGTGGCTTCGTGTTTTTACAACCGCGCGGCGCACTGCAAAAGGCCGCCCTGCCCGGCGCATTAATTGCCATTTTCGCAGCCGTCTTTGCCTATGGCCAAATGCGTATCAACAGCTATGTGCAGCCCGCCAGCCGCGATATTCAAGTCAAGCTCGTACAGCCC
Source organism: Alphaproteobacteria bacterium (assembly GCA_020442385.1). GTDB lineage: Bacteria > Pseudomonadota > Alphaproteobacteria > Micavibrionales > Micavibrionaceae > JAGRKE01. The sequence continues at coordinate 120,708 of JAGRKE010000002.1, forward strand.
AATATTGCCCAACATGAGAAATGGAATCCGGCGAAAATGCCAGAGAATTTTTTCAAACAGCTGCGCCTGTCTTACCCTGAAGGCTATAGCGAAAAGGTCACTTATATTGTCTGGCCTGAAACAGCGCTGAGCTACGTTTATACTAAAGATGAAACTTCGATGAATCTCATCAAGCAAATGCTGGCCAGCTATGAGAGCGGCGCTTATTTATTTACCGGCCTGCTGCGGCTTACAGAAGACGGGGCTTACGCCAATTCTTTTGTGATGATCGATAAAGACGGACAGATCACAAATATCTACGACAAGCACCATCTTGTGCCTTTCGGTGAATATATCCCACTGCAAAAATTTATCCCGCTTGCGCCGATCGTGGAATTTTCCGGCTTCATCAAGGGCAACGGCACACAAAGCTACACAACGCCCGAGGGCATTCGCTATAGCCCACTGGTCTGTTATGAAGCGATATTTCCCGAGCAAGTTGCAAAAAGCGGTGATGAGCGTCCCGATTTCTTGCTAAATGCAACAAACGACGCATGGTACGGACAGAGCGCAGGCCCCTACCAACATCTTACACAAACCCGCTTCCGGGCTGTTGAGGAAGGGCTTCCTCTCATCCGCGTCGCGAATACGGGTATCTCAGCGGTAATTTCTCCAACAGGCGCGGTGATAAAAAAAACCACACTTTTTGAGGAGGTCTTCCAAACGGAACCTCTGCCAGCAAAACGCGCAGGAAACCCTCCTAATTCATTGATAAAAAACATATTTTTCTTTGCGATTCTTTGTGCGAGTCTCGCTTATACCTTGTTTGCGCGGGTGCGAATAAACACCAAAGATTGAAATTTTCTACAAAATCCATACTTAAGATTAGTTGCATACCCCGGTACTCGTAGAGTATGCATATCTAATTATGTTATAAACTATAACAACATCTCCCTGTATGAAGAACCATACATTATAGGGCAAACGAAGGATTAACATGGCTGCTAAAAAAAGAAAAACGAAAGGCACAGCAGATTCAGTAGATGTACATGTGGGGAAACGTTTACAACTGCGTAGATCATTATTGGGCCTGAGCCAGGAAAAGCTTGGCGAGGCTGTCGGACTCACATTTCAACAAATCCAAAAATACGAAAAAGGGTTGAATAGAATCAGTTCGGGAAAGCTCTTCCAGTTCAGTAAAATACTGGATGTTCCCGTGCAGTATTTCTTCGATAGCCTTGATTCGCTGGGTGTGGCTCAAAATTACGGACTCTCTGATAATGAACAAGAACATTTCATCGCTGATGATGTCATGCAGAGAAAAGAAACCATAGAGCTTCTGAAAGCGTATTACAGCAATCCAGATGAATCTGTTCGCCGCAGCTTTATCGAACTGATGAAAGCCACCTCTAAAACCAAAGACTGACAGGCGTTTTGCCAAAGGCTCTGCTGTTGTCTTTTTGGTGTTTTCCCTCTTGAACAAGAGCGCGTCTGCTATTAGGGTCTATTGATCTTAAGAACACCTATGTCAAAAACATAAGAAAGAAATAAGAATGGCTGACGCAGCAGAAAAAATGAATATGGATACGCAACAACACAAAGCCCACGACCTTAAAGATTACGTTTTCACCAGCGAGTCCGTCTCTGAAGGACACCCCGATAAAGTTTGTGACCGCATTTCCGATGCCGTTCTGGATCTTTACATGCAGGCTGATCCGCAATCGCGCGTCGCCGCCGAAACGCTCGTCACGACAGACACGGTTGTGATCGCCGGGGAAACGCGCGGTCCTGAAAGCGTGACCAAAGATAAAATCGAAGCGGCCGCCCGCGAAGCCATCAAGGATATCGGCTATGAGCAAGAGGGCTTTAACTGGAAGACCGTTAATATCGATGTGAAGCTGCACAAGCAGTCCGTCGACATCGCGCAAGGCGTTGATGCCGGCACAGGCATCGACACGAATGAGGGCGCAGGTGACCAGGGGATTATGTTCGGATATGCCACCAAAGAAACCGATGTCTTGATGCCTGCGGCTATTCATTACTCTCACCAGATTTTGAAATCTCTGGCTGACGCGCGTCACAATGGCGACCTTGCTGGTAAGATTGAGCCGGACTCAAAATCACAGGTTACATTGGAATACCGTGATGACAAACCCGTGCGCGCCGCATCCGTTGTGGTTTCAACTCAGCATGCCGAGGGTTTGTCACAAGAAGAGGTCAAAGAGATGGTGCGCCCTCACGTCGAGAAAGTTCTACCCGAAGGCTTCATGCCCCCGGAAGAAGAGTTCTACGTCAACCCAACCGGGCGCTTTGTGATTGGCGGTCCTGTGGGAGATTGCGGCCTGACCGGGCGTAAAATTATTGTTGATACCTATGGCGGCGCAGCCCCGCATGGCGGCGGCGCGTTCTCTGGGAAAGACCCGACAAAGGTCGACCGCTCAGCCGCGTACGCCGCGCGCTATCTTGCGAAAAACATTGTCGGTGCAGGATATGCCGAAGGCTGCACAATCCAGCTCGCTTATGCGATCGGCGTGTCAAAGCCGCTCGGCTTCTATGTGAACACGCATGAGACCGGCAGCGTGCCTGAGAGCGTTCTAATCAACGCGATTAACCAGCTGGTGGATTTAAGCCCCGGCGGTATTCGCAAGCATTTGAACCTTCACCGCCCAATCTACGCCCGCACGGCGGCCTATGGTCACTTTGGTCGTGAGCCGGATGCTGATGGCGGGTTCTCATGGGAAAAACTGGACCTGGTGGATGGCCTGCGCAAAATCATCGGATAAGACTCCGCTTCGGGGGTTTTATGGACGCCGCGCAGGAAAAAAACTTACAGATTCTAGAATAGATGCGCTTGAAACGCTGCTGCCTGAGTTGGGCATAGACGAAGCGCAACTGGAGGGCACGCTAAAGCTCGCTGATCTCTTCCCTGCTCCGCCCGCACACACCATTCTCGAAATCGGCTTTGGTACGGGCGAGCATTTGCTCGGCCTGATGGAGCGCGCGCCCGATGCAGGCTTCATTGGTATTGAACCCTTTATCAACGGTATGGCTACGTTCCTGCGCGATCTTAAACCAACGCCGATGCGCAATGTACGCGTTTTCATGGACGATGCGATGATGGTGGTCGATGCACTGGAGGATGAATGTCTAGATAAAATATACATCCTCAACCCCGATCCATGGCACAAGGCGCGCCACCATAAACGCCGGATTATTCGTGAAGACACGCTGTATCAATATGCGCGCGTTCTAAAACCCGGCGGACAGCTCATCAGCTCGACCGATGTGCCTGATCTCGCCGAATGGATCGTTGAAAAGACGACCGCGCATGAGCGCTTTGACTGGGCCGACGGCGCGCAAGAGCGCTGGAAAACCAAGCCGGACTGGTGGATTGACAATAAATACGCCACCAAAGGCGCAAAAGGCGCCAGCGAAATGCATTATATGGTTTTTGATAAAACCTTGTAATCTTCCCATGTGATTTGATATACATAAAACATGGACAATCTGGAAAATGAAATAGCTATATCAAATGCAAAATATTGCATCCTTTTGTGGCTGGATAAGAAAAAGGCCCGCGCGACGAAAAAAGCGGATTCAAACGCCCCCGTACATACTTATACCGTTCTGGATTTAACAAAGTCTTTTAACATGGCGTTAGAAGAGCTTAAAAAGAGCGGCGTGTCTTTAGAATTAGTCAAAAAAAGCCTTTATAAAGACTCGCCAAGTGACATACAGGCAATTTCTCACTTCTGTGACACCCTCGCTGCGCGGTTGCCACAGAAAAATCTTGAGGGTTACACGCACGGTTCTCCAGAAATTTAATACTTGCAAAGCCGCAAAAACTGCCCTATATATTCACCAACATCCCAATCGTTTGATAAGGGTGGGCTCATAAAGAGGCCCGCCTTTTTTGTTGGGATTTTATAAAGAGATACGGCGCAGCCGTAACATTAAAAGTGTCATCCTGAGAGAAGCGAGCCTATGCGAGCGAAACCGAAGGATCTCATGCAGAAAAGAAGATCCCTCGACTACGCTCGGGATGACAGACAGGACGATATGAAAACCACACCGCTGGAAAAAAAGATTGCCGATCTCGCCGCCCCTGTCGCACAGGATTTAGGGCTGGCGCTTGTGTGCGTCAAAATCATCGGTGAGGGTAACTCCACAAGCGTGCAAATCATGGCCGAAGACCCAAAAACCAAAAGGCTGGGTGTAGATGATTGCGCAAAACTAAGCCGCGCTGTCTCTGCGGTTATGGATGTGGAAGACCCAATTGAGGGCGCATACCGCCTTGAGGTCAGCTCTCCGGGGATTGACCGCCCGCTGATGAAGCTGGAAGACTTCACAACCTATGAAGGGTTTGAAGCCAAGGTTGAGACAAATGCGCCCGCCGAAAACGGACAAAAGCGTTTTCGCGGCATATTAAAAGGCGTAAAAGATGAACAGATTTTGATCGATACAGATCAGGGCATGGCCGAAATTGATTTCACTACGCTCACCAAAGCCAAACTGGTTTTAACCGACGATTTAATTAAGAAAACAGCCAATTTGTAAAAGAAGAGGAAATTACAATGGAACTATTACAAGTCGCTGACACCGTTGCCCGTGAAAAAGGCATTGATCGCGAAATCGTGATCGAAGCTATGGAAGAGGCTATTCAAAAAGCCGGACGCTCCAAATACGGCCACGACCATGACATCCGCGCGACCATCGACCGCAAGAACGGCGATATCTCACTTAAACGCTTCCGTGAAGTGATGGCGGATGATGCGGAAATTGAAAATGAGACCGCGCAGCTGACACTAACACAAGCCAAACGCATCGACACTAAAGTTGAGATTGGCCAATTCCTGCAAGATGAGCTGCCGCCACTGGATTTCGGCCGTATCGCCGCGCAGACTGCGAAGCAGGTTATCATGCAAAAAGTGCGTGAAGCCGAGCGCAGCCGTCAATACGAAGAATATAAAGACAAGGTTGGCGAAGTGATCAACGGCGTTGTGAAGCGTGTTGAATACGGCAATGCAACGATTGATATTCAAGGCCGCGCCGAAGGTATTCTGCGCCGTGATGAGAGTATTCCTCGCGAGCACCTGAAAACAGGCGACCGTATCCGCGCGATTATTTATGAAGTGCGTGAAGAAATCCGCGGTCCGCAGATTTTCTTGTCACGCTCACACCCTGAATTCATGGCAAAACTGTTCACACAGGAAGTGCCGGAAATTTATGACGGCATTATCGAGATTAAGGCCGTAGCCCGCGACCCCGGCTCCCGCGCAAAGATCGCAGTTCTGTCCAAAGACAGCTCCATCGATCCTGTGGGTGCCTGTGTGGGTATGCGCGGATCACGCGTGCAAGCTGTTGTGAACGAACTGCAAGGCGAGAAGATCGACATTATTCCTTGGACGGATGATATCGGCTCTTTCATCGTGAATGCGCTGCAACCTGCTGCCGTGACCAAGGTCGTTCTGGATGAAGTCAACAACCGTATGGATGTTGTAATCCCTGATGAGCAGCTGAGTCTTGCGATTGGCCGCCGCGGTCAAAACGTGCGCTTGGCTTCTATGCTGTGTGGTTGGGATATCGACATCATGACCGAAGCCGAAGAGTCAGAGCGCCGCGCCGAGGAATTCCGCGTACGCTCCAGCCTGTTCATGGAAGCGATGGATGTAGACGATGTGATTGCGCACCTGTTGGTGGTTGAAGGCTTTACAACGGTTGAAGACATTGTCGAGACTCCTGTCGAAGAGCTGAACCAGATTGAAGGCTTCGAAGAGGAAATCTCTCTCGAACTGCAAAACCGTGCGAAGGTCTATCTTGAAGCCAAAGCTAAAGAAATGGCCGCAAAGCAAAAAGAGCTTGGCCTGAAAGACGATCTGGTGACACTTGAAGGTTTGACGCCTGCTCAGGTTATCAAGCTGGGTGAAAACGACGTCAAAACCCGTGACGATCTGGCCGATCTGGCAACGGACGAGCTGGTTGAAATCTTCGGTGCGGATAGCATGAATGAGCGCGATGCAAATGCGATCATCATGAAAGCCCGCGAGCACTGGTTCGCTGAAGAAGACGCAGCTGCCGCAGAAGCGGAGGCTACAGAAGCAAGCGAAGAGGAAACTCCTGTTGAGGATGCGCCGCAGGCCGCCACAGGAACCGAGTAAAATGAGACGCAAAGGACAACAAACTTTTGGTAAAGAACAAAAAACACATAACCAAAATTCTCAAGGGAGGAGCTTTTAAAAAAGCTCTCTTCCCGGTTCTGCGCGTTTTCTTAAAACAGCCTCTCAAGACCTCTGAATTATTAAAGAATTTTGCACCACGGCGTTCGTGGTGTATACCTATTGCACCTTAAAGATTTGGCAAAGTGAATGACAAAGACAAACGATAAAAAAGACGAAAAAGGCACAGGCGGTAAAAAGACCCTGAGCCTTGGCGGTACGCTCAGCCTGAAAGGCGGCGCTGCACCCTCGCGCACACCTTCATCAAGCAGCGGTGTCGCCGTTGAAGTGCGCCGCAAGCGCACCGCGCCCAAGCCGGAAGCAAAAGACGAGCCGCGCCTGACATCTCAGGAACGTGAAGCCCGCGCCAAAGCGCTTGAGCTGGCGAAACAAGCCGGTGACCAAGCGCCCTCTTCTCTACCCAAGCGCCACACAATCGAGAGCGTAAAGAAAAAAGAGGCCGAGAAAAAAGCGGCTGAAGATAACAGCCGCGAAAAAGAGATGGAAGAACTCAAGCGCATTGAAGAGGAAGAAAACGCGCGCAATGCCGAATTGCAGCGCTCTGCACCGCTTCCACCAGCCGAAGGCCGCGGTGATAGATTTACACACAGAGAAGACAAGACCAGCTATCGCGACCGCATGAAACAAGCGGAAGAAAAAGCACCGCCAAAACGCACAGCCGGAGACAGCAACCGCCGCGGTGGACGCATTACCGTTACGCAGGCGATTAACCAGGATTACGACCGCACACGCGGCCGCTCTCTCGCGGCGCAAAAACGCGCCCGTGAAAAGGCCCGCATGGCCGCTAAAGGCGAATTAGAGCCAAAAGCAAAAGTGATCCGTGATGTCGTTGTGCCGGAAATCATTACCGTAGGCGAACTGGCCAACCGTATGGCCGAGCCGACAGGCGATGTGATCAAGACCCTCATGAAACTGGGCGTGATGGCGACCATTACCGAGAATATCGATGCCGACACAGCCGAGCTGGTTATCAGTGAATTCGGCCACACCATTAAGCGCGTGACCGAAGCAGATGTTGAGATCGGCATTGAGGGTATTGAGGACAGTGAAACAGACCTCAAAGCCCGCCCGCCGGTCGTGACGATCATGGGTCACGTTGACCATGGTAAAACCTCGCTGCTCGACGCGCTGCGTCAAACTGATGTAGTAGCCGGCGAAGCTGGCGGTATTACGCAGCATATCGGGGCCTATCAGGTCACAATGAATTCCGGCGATAAAATCACATTCCTGGACACACCGGGTCACGCCGCCTTCACCGAGATGCGCGCACGCGGCGCGAATGTAACCGACATTGTTGTGATTGTGGTTGCAGCCGATGACAGTATCATGCCGCAAACCATTGAGGCGATTAGTCATGCGAAGGCTGCAGGCGTTCCAATCATTGTTGCGATTAACAAGATTGATCTTCCTGCCGCAGACCCCATGCGCGTAAAGACCGAATTGCTCCAGTATGAAGTCATCGTCGAAGAGTTGAGCGGTGATGTGCAGTGTATTGAAATTTCCGCCAAGCAAAAAATCAATCTGGACAAGCTGGAAGAAGCGATCCTTCTTCAGGCCGAAGTGCTTGAGCTTAAGGCCAACCCCGACCGTGAAGCGCATGGTGTTATCGTCGAATCCAAACTGGAAAAAGGGCGCGGCTCTGTTGCCACCGTTCTGATCCAAAAAGGTACTTTGCGCGTTGGTGACGTTTTTGTTGCAGGCGCGGAAGTCGGTAAAGTGCGCGCGCTGATCAATGATCATGGCAAGAATGTCGATGAAGCCATCCCCGGACAGCCCGTTGAGGTTCTGGGTCTGAACGGAACGCCCGATGCCGGAGACATGCTCAATGTTGTTCCCGATGAAGGTAAGGCACGCGAAATTAGCAGCTATCGTCAGTCTAAGAAGAAAAAAGATCAGGCGATATTGGCGGTTAAAGGCCGCACAACCATCGAACAGCTGGTTGCTCAGAAGGAAGCGGGTGAAACCACATCTCTGCCCGTTATTATTAAGGCTGACGTGCATGGCTCGGTCGAGGCGATTATCGGATCACTCAATAAAATGGTTGAGGAAAACGAAGGAATCGCAGTGCAGGTTCTGCATAACGGCGTGGGCGGGATTACCGAATCCGATGTGACGCTGGCGGGTGCCTCTAAAGGTATCATCGTCGGCTTTAACGTCCGCGCAAACGCGCAGGCCCGTGATCTGGCACAGAAGAACGGCGTGGATATCCGCTACTACAACGTCATTTACGATGTGATTGACGACGCGAAATCTATCCTGACAGGCATGCTCTCGCCCAATGAACGCGAAGAGTATTTGGGTCAGGCGAAGATCCTTCAGGTCTTTAACATCACGAAGGTCGGTAAAGTGGCCGGGTGTGTTGTTGAAATGGGCAGCGTCAAACGCGGCGCCAAGGTACGCTTGCTGCGTGATGACGTTGTGATTCATGAAGGCAAGCTCAAAACCCTGAAGCGTCACAAGGACGAAGTGCCGGAAGTAAAAGAAGGCACCGAATGCGGTATGGCCTTTGAAAACTATGATGACATTAAAGAAGGCGATGTCATCGAATGTTTCGAAATTATCGAAGAAGCGCGCAAAGTTACTTAAAGGAGGCTCATAAATGTCTAGAGAAATAAACGATCTTACACTCCCGGAACTCTCAGAGCTTTGTAAGGTTCTATCCGAGAAATTCAACGATGTAGTTTCGATCGAAACTACACCAAAAGGTTTTGTTTTTAAAAAAAATGGCGCGCCGATAGCTTTGGAAGATTCCTTTGATCGAAGCATGCTGAATACTGCAGTGAATAATTTTTTAAACCCTGCAACACAACCTGCTGCGATAAATTAATATGAAACACAAAACCAGAGAGCCCTCACAACGCCAATTGCGCGTGGGTGAACAGCTAAAGCATATTATTGCCGAGGTCTTGCAGCGTGGACACTTCCACAGCGAGACGCTTCTCAATTCCGGGCGCGTTACGATCAGCGAGGTTCGCGCGAGCCCGGACCTGCGCAATGCAACGGCCTATGTGATATCTATGGGCAACGAAAATATGGACGAGATTATCGCTGCTCTTAATGATGAGTCCCAAAGCTTTCAAAAAGAGATTAACCGCCAATCCAGCATGAAATTCACACCGCGCATTCACTTCAAGGAAGATGAGGCGTTCGAAGAGGCGCAAAAGATCGAAAGCCTGCTGCGCGATATCAACAGCAATAGAAAATCCGATAGCGAATAGAAATGGGACGCAGGCGCAAAGGCGATAAGGTCGATGGCTGGGTCAATTTCGACAAACCGCTGGAGATGACCTCAACACAGGCCGTAGGCAAGGTGCGCTGGCTATATAATGCGCAAAAAGCCGGTCACGCCGGAACGCTCGACCCGCTGGCCACAGGCATTTTGCCGATTGCGCTGGGTGAGGCCACCAAAACAATTCCTTTTATGCAAGATGCGCTCAAAACCTATTTTTTTACCATCAAATGGGGCGAGCAGCGCAGCACCGATGATACAGAAGGCGATATCATCGCAACATCAGACATTCGCCCCTCAGCAGAGGATATAAACGCCGCCCTGCCCGCCTATATTGGTGATATTCAGCAAGTGCCGCCTAAATTCTCCGCGATTAAGGTCGATGGACAGCGCGCCTATGATTTGGCCCGTGATGGCGAGGATGTGCAGCTCAAAGCCCGCAGCGTCTATATCCACAGCCTTGAATTGCTGGAGACGCGCGCGGATGAGGCGGATTTTCGTATGATCTGCGGTAAAGGCACCTATGTGCGCTCACTGGCGCGGGATTTAGCGCTGGATCTGGGCACAAAAGGCTATATCGCGCTGCTGCGGCGCGAAGCCGTTGGCGGCTTTGGCGAAAAAAACGCAATTTTACTGGACAAATTAGAGGATTTGCGCAATAGTGCGCGCCTTGATGAGGCACTACTCCCTCTGAGCGCTGCGCTGGACGACATCCCGGCCCTGGCCTTAAAGGAAAACGAGATTGCCCCATTGAAGAACGGACAGGTTCTGTCTTTCGTATCAAAGCCTGATTTTGACCGTTTGGAAAAAATCGGCCTTGCCGCGAACGAGACAGCGCTTGCAACCTTTCAAGGAAAAGCGATTGCTTTAATAGAGGTTGAGGGCGCACAAATAAAACCAGTCCGTGTTTTTAACACTTAGAAAAAGGAGACCATGATGTCGGTAACTGTTGCTCAAAAAGCTGAGCTTATTAAAGAATACCAAACGGAAAAGAACGATACAGGTTCACCTGAGGTACAAGTTGCAATCCTGACAGCGCGCATTAACGATCTGTCAGAACACATGCAAACCCACAAAAAAGACTTCCACAGCCGCCGCGGCCTTCTGGCCATGGTTGCGAAGCGCCGCAAGCTTCTGGACTATCTGAAGAATAAAGAAGAAGCGCGTTATACTAAGCTGATTGAAAGCTTGGGTATCCGCCGTTAATCAAACGCGGAAAATCAAAGAATTAAGCGGGCCCAGTCGGGCCCGTTTTTTCTAATTCAATTCTTGTGTCTGAAAAGGCTTTTCGAAAAGAATCCGAATTTTATTATTGTCGTTCACCATATGCATAAAAACACTTTCCTGATTAAAAACCTTACTTAATCTTTCTGATATCTGGGTGCTGATCTGCTCCGCACTCAAAGCATTATCTCCGCCCCAACGGTGAATTTCGACATTCAAAAGCCCGGCATTCGAACTGTAAATAATCTGCCCGGTATTATGCAGAAATCCTTCAATTTCTTGCGAAAACCTTTTAGAGAGCTGCTCCGCTGTCGCGATCTCCCCTGATACTTCTTTTTTAAAACTATGTTGAACCATGCTCCCTCCATTCTTTTACTTAATAAAATTATACATATTACAAAGAATTTTAACCGTCAATAAAATACCGCTTTTTAATCTCGCCGTTTTCGATTTCGAAAATGAGGGGTACGCCCGTGGGGATTTCGGCTTCGTTGATCGTGTCCGGCGTTTCAACGCCGAGGATAATCAGCATGGCGCGCAGAGAATTACCATGCGCGGCGATGAGCACGTTTTTGCCCTGCTCCATCACCATCTTCTTGATATTCGCCTCGTAATAAGGGCGGACGCGGTTTTCCACCACGTCCTTCAAACATTCCCCGCCCGGCGGCGGCGTATCATAGGAGCGGCGCCAGATATGCACCTGATCCGCGCCGTATTTCTCGCGGGTTTCGTCCTTGTTCAAACCGACCAGATCGCCGTAATCGCGCTCACGCAGATCATCATGGGCGATCATGCTCTCGATCAGGTCTTCATATCCGGCCTCGGTCAATGCCAAGCGTGCGGTGTTGTTGGCGCGGCTGAGTGTGCTTGTGAACACCTGATCGAACTTAATACCGGCCGCGGCCAGCTTTTTACCCGCATCTTTAGCCTCTTCAATACCCTGCTCACTCAGCTGCGCATCAAAAAAGCCGGTGAATTTGTTGTCACGATTCCACTCACTTTGCCCGTGACGCAAAAGAACCAAATAATTCATACTAAACCCTCATATTTCGACAAAAATAAAGGCCCACAATAGCGGGCCTTATTCGTGAATTCAAATAGACAATTTATTGCTCAAAACGGACAAAAAAGGTCGGATCTTTCTCGGTCGTTTCTGCGGCGGCCATTACGATAGACTGAATATTATACGCTTCCTCTATATCTTTGGGCACGCAGCCAGAAATGCAAAAAGTGTTATCGCCTTCTTTATTTACGTTAATCGCCTCATTTAAAAAATATTCTCTTAAAAGGCTTTGCGCCTCTAAGGCAGGATTAGCAGGATTACTAAAAGTCATTTATTAAATTCCTCTCCCAAAAAATATTATGACAATAAAGTATCATAATATATGTTGTTTTGTCTATTTTTATTACATGTAAATGGATATTTTGTTGCTTTTCAACCCCTTAAAAGGGTTTTGCACGAGTTTTCTACAAATTCTTTGACTTTTAAGGCCAATCATGGGATATCTATGCCCGTTGAAGGGCGGGAGAACGCCAGATTCGGTTGACCATAGAGTATATTATTCAACACCTTAGTATATTCTATCGTCCGCCGGACCATCAGCTCCCCCACCTAAAATTTTGAAAATTCTCTGCGTCCCGACGCGGGGATTCTATCTATAAGACAAGAAAAGGAAACTTAATGTTTAAAGTATTTAAAAAAGACATCGATTTCGCAGGCAAAACACTGACCCTGGAGACCGGTAAAATTGCCCGTCAAGCCGACGGATGTATTCTCGCCACAATGGGTGAAACATCCGTTCTTTGTGCGGTGACAGGCGCGAAAAGCGTAAAAGACGGCCAGGACTTCTTCCCGCTGTCTGTTCACTATCAAGAAAAAACATATGCTGCGGGTAAAATTCCCGGTGGCTTCTTCAAGCGCGAAGCCCGTCCTTCTGAGAAGGAAACGCTGACATCCCGCTTGATCGACCGCCCGATCCGCCCGTTGTTCCCGAAAGGCTTCCTGAATGAAGTACAGGTTGTTCTGACCGTGATTTCTCACGATCTTGAAAATGACCCGGACATCGTGGCCATGGTTGGCGCCTCTGCCGCTCTGACAATTTCAGGCATTCCATTCATGGGCCCGATTGGCGGCGCGCGCGTTTGCTACAAGGATGGTGAATATTTGATCAACCCGCCAATGGCCGATGTTGGTGAAACAGACCTTGATCTGGTTGTTGCCGGAACAAAAGAAGGCGTTTTGATGGTTGAATCAGAAGCCAAAGAACTGGATGAAAAAATTATGCTGGGCGCGGTTCGCGCGGGCCATGAAGCCTATCAGAGCGTAATTGACGGCATTATTGAACTGGCCGAGATGTGCGCCAAAGATATGTGGGATATTGCCGAAACGCCTGCCGAAATCAAAAAGCTGGAAGAAGACATCAAAGCCAAATTCGCAAAAGATGTTGAGAAAGCCTATTCCATCACTGACAAGCTGGAGCGTCAAAGCGCTGTCGGCGCGGTGCGTGATGCGGCGATCGAAGCCTTCACAAATGAAGAGGCCGGCATTGATGACAAAATCATCACAGCCAAATTCAAATCTCTGGAAGCCGACGTTGTCCGCGGCCAAATTTTGAAAACAGGCAAGCGTATCGACGAGCGTGACACAAAGACTGTGCGCCCGATCGTTGCCGAAGTTGGCGTTCTGCCCCGTACGCACGGCTCTGCCCTGTTCACACGCGGTGAGACGCAGGCTCTGGTTGTCACCACATTGGGCACAGGCCAGGACGAGCAGATTATTGACGCGCTTGAGGGTGAATACCGCTCACGCTATCTGCTGCACTATAACTTCCCGCCATATTCTGTTGGTGAGGCGGGCCGTATGGGCCCTCCGGGCCGCCGCGAAGTTGGTCACGGTAAGCTGGCATGGCGCGCGACAAACCCATTGTTGCCGACAGCCGAAGACTTCCCCTACACCATCCGCAACGTGTCAGAGATTACTGAATCCAACGGTTCATCGTCTATGGCCTCTGTTTGTGGTGCCTCACTGGCAATGATGGATGCGGGCGTACCTTTGAAAGCCCCTGTGGCCGGTATTGCCATGGGTCTGATTAAAGAAGGCGATGACTTCGCCGTTCTGTCAGACATTCTGGGTGATGAAGATCATCTAGGCGACATGGACTTCAAAGTGGCCGGAACGAAGGATGGTATTACCGCCCTTCAGATGGACATCAAAATCACTTCGATTACAGAAGAGATTATGAAGATCGCTCTGGAGCAAGCCAAAGACGGCCGCCTTCACATTCTGAAAGAAATGGGCAAGGCCCTGACCGAAGCACGTAGCGAACTGAACGCTCATGCACCGCAGATCGTGACTATCAAGATCCCAACCGACAAAATCCGTGAAGTGATCGGTACGGGCGGTAAGGTTATCCGCGAAATCGTTGAAGTTTCCGGCGCGAAGGTTGATATTGATGATGACGGCACAATCAAGGTCGCCGGTACATCACAAGAGTCTATCGACACCGCGATGAAGATGATCAACGACATCGTGGCCGAGCCGGAAGTCGGCGTGGTTTATGACGGCACAGTTGTGAAAACCGTTGATTTCGGCGCGTTCGTGAATTTCATGGGCAGCCGTGACGGCCTCGTGCACATCTCTGAATTGCAGGATGCGCGCACCGCCAACACCACCGACGTTGTCAGCGAAGGCGACAAGGTGAAGGTTCTGTGCATCGGCATGGATGACCGCGGCAAGGTGAAGCTGTCTATGAAGCGCGTGAACCAGGAAACCGGTGAGCAAATCGCACAAGACGATAAGCCAAAAGATAAAAAAGAAGCCAACGGCTAGCCCCTAGCTCTCTGCTTTCCCCGTGTAAACGGGGATCTTATTGTGCCTAACCAACACAGATTCCCGCTTTCGCGGGAAAAGCAGACGGGTAAATCGCGCCGTTCGCAATGACGATTTAAGCAATCAAAACGCCCCTTCCCACGGATCGGGCGTTTTTTATTGACTGTGCAAAGCCAATCATATTATGTCATTAATAATGATGTTTTTAAGAGGCAGCAAATGGATATAAAAAAATTCAAAGATATTTGGAATGAAATAAAAAGCATTGAAGGCCTTGTTCCTGAAGTGGTCGAGACGCACATCAAAAACATAGAACAAAAGAAAGCCAATGGTGAAGAGATACTGCCCATCGTTTACTGTGACATAAACGAAACCCTTTTAGGTCGACACGGTGGTTTAAATGTCCCAATTTACAATGCTTTAGAAAAATTGAAAGAACACGGATATAAAATCGTTATAGCGTCAGCTTTGCCTGATGAGGGAAGAGACAACCTCGTAAAACGAGGTGTAATCGTGGCTCCTTCAAGAAACGGCTATCCCGTTGTTAATAAAGTTGATTTATTGGAGACCAAAGACGGCCTTAATGAAGAATACAGAAATGCTGCAGAGGGCAACAAACCACAGCTTGAATTATATATTGATGATGCTGAGCGTGGTTTAAAATCTGAAGCTTTTGCAGGCTATATGGATCCTTATGAATTATTAGAAGACCCATGTGCCAATTAGCAAGACCACCGGCCCTGAAACGCCCCTTCCCAACGGATCGGGCGTTTTTTATTGCGCAAATAATATGCGCTATGCTAAAAATATGTCAAATTAATTGAGTGCAAGAAACATTATGCCTGATTTGGTAAATATTTTTGAGGACATAAAAGCAGCGGACAATGCCGAGCCCGTTGTACATGTCGAGCTGTCTGCGCTCATAAAAAATGGCGGCGCATTCAACACTTCTCTTCTTGCCAGCCTCATAAAAATACAACAACAAGGCGGTGAAGTTCTCGTCTACGCCGATGACTACACTAAAAAAAGTTTTGAGAAGCCCTTCAAAAAATGCCTTGAGAGCTTCTGTGGCACTGGAGAAATATTCAAACTCATAAGCTACTCGGACAGGATAAAAATAGAAGGATTTCGGAAAGCCTATTTCAACGAAAACGCGCGAAAACTGGCCATGATTGTAACAAGCGGGAATGAAGTTCGCCCTGAAGTCAAACAGGTTTATAGCCAGCATATCCACGACTTTGCCGCTTGAAAAAAGCCGACGAAAAATGAGTATAGATTCCCAAAAGCAGTTACGCCCGCCTGTCGATAAAATTCTTCGCTATTTTGAGCAAAGGCTCGTTGATAAATTCAATTTCTCTGCAAACCGCCAGAAAGCCTTAAAGCAAATTTCAAAATTGAAAATTTTGTTTGTGACTGATGTAAATCAAACCCTTGAAAATAACGGGACTCTGTATGACGACTACCATGACGCTTTGATACGCTATAACAAAAAAAGCAAAATAAGGGTCGCAATCGCATCCGCAGAAGAAAACCGTGAAAGCATAAAAAAACTCGGCGTAAGCGAAAGCCTGACACGAGATTTTTTAAACAAAGGCAAATCAAAACAATTTAAGGCCGACATCACAGAAAGAGCGGAAAAATATGATGTTGTGTTTTTCGTTGATGATAACAAAATGATGCGGATACTTGTAAACAAATGGCTAAACGGGAAAGCCATTACAATTGATCCGGCAGAAATTTATAGCTTGGACTCAGCG
The DNA here is from genome assembly GCA_020442385.1 of Alphaproteobacteria bacterium. Taxonomy (GTDB): domain Bacteria; phylum Pseudomonadota; class Alphaproteobacteria; order Micavibrionales; family Micavibrionaceae; genus JAGRKE01. Next base: position 136,962 of record JAGRKE010000002.1, read on the forward strand.
CCTGCCCTTCAATAATCTGGTGTCTTGTCTGATTTCGTATTTCTGTTATAAACGCGCATGACTTTAAAACTGCCACAAATTATCGGTCATCGCGGCTCTGCTGCTTACGCCCCTGAAAACACGCTGGAGGGCATTCGCGCCGCTGCGGATATGGGGATTGAGTGGGTGGAGCTGGATGTAAAGCTCACCAAGGACGATGTGCCGATTATTTTCCATGATGACACGCTGGAGCGCACAACCAACGGCACCGGCGCGGTGAAGGATTTCACACTGGCTGAGCTCAAAGAGCTGGATGCCGGCAGCTGGTTTTCCGAAGGATTTTATGCAACCACAATTCCCACGCTCGAAGAAGCGCTGGAGGTTCTGATTGAGCTGGATATGGGCCTCAATCTGGAGATTAAGCCCTGCCCCGGTCGTGAACGGGAAACGGCGGAAATCGCGCTGGATGTGCTCTCTCAATATTGGGATGACCATGACAAGCTGCTGATCTCCAGCTTTTCGCATGTATCGCTAGAAGCCGCCCTTGAAATGGCGTCAGATTGGCATCGCGGGTTTTTGCTGCCCGAAGACTGGCCGAAAAATTGGGCCGAACTGGCCGAATATTTGAAGGTCTCCACGATTAATCTGAACGGCAACACCGTGTCACACGAGGATGTGGAGACGGCTCTGGCGTTTGGAAAGCCGATTTTGGCCTATACGATCAATGATGAGGAGCGCGCACAATTGCTGCAAAGCTGGGGCGTACATGGCTTTTTCTCAGACGCACCCGATGAAATCCAAGGCGCGATCCTAACGGTGCATTAAGCCCCGTTACCATTCCCGTTTTTGGCGAGTTCGTCGAGATTGCTGTGCGGGGGCATGCCCATCACGTTATAACCGCAATCGACATAGTGAACCTCTCCTGTGACCGCGCTGGAGAGATCAGAGAGCAAATACAGCGCCGTTCCACCCAGCTCCTCAAGCTCAACCGATCTCTGAAGAGGTGCGGTTAACACATTGTATTTAAATGTTCTTCGTGCGCCGCCAATAACCGCACCAGCCAATGTACGCATCGGCCCGGCAGAAATGGCATTCACACGGATATTTTCCGCACCCAGATCGGCGGCCAGATAGCGCGTGGAAGCCTCAAGCGCCGCTTTCGCCACGCCCATCACGTTGTAATTGGGCATCACTTTTTCCGAGCCGTAATAGGTCAGTGTCACCGCGCTGCCGCCCTCACTCATCAAATCCTTGGCCCGGCGCATAACCGAGGTGAAGGAATAACAAGAAATATGCATCGAGGTCAGGAAGTTATCGAGCGTGGTATCAACATAACGGCCCTGAAGCTCATCTTTGTTTGAATACGCAATCGCATGAATGACGAAATCGAGCGTGCCCCATTCCTTCTTCAGCGCCGCAAAAATCGCATCAATGCTGGATTCGTCGGTCACATCACAATCCAGAACAATCGATGATCCAACACTTTCTGCTAATGGCTTTACGCGCTTACCGAACGCATCGCCCTGATAGGTGAAAGCCAGCTCCGCGCCATGCTCATGCAGGGCCTTGGCCATGCCCCAGGCGATAGACTTTTCATTCGCCACCCCCATAACAAGGCCCTTTTTGCCCTTCATTAAATCACTCATGCTTTTTTACCTGCTTTCCCCGTGTAAACGGGGATCTTTCTTAACATCAACAGATCCCCGCTTTCGCGGGGAAGACAAATGGTTATTCCTCATATTTACTCATCGCCAGAGTGCAATTCGTACCGCCAAAGCCGAAGCTGTTGGAGAGAACGGTTTGGTGTTTCACATTGTTGATGGTCTCGCGCGCGATTGGGAAATCTTTCGCGCCCTCGTCCAGATCTTGCACATTGATACTGGGCGCAACGAAATCATGCTCCATCATCAGCAGGGAATAGATAGCCTCTTGCACGCCCGCCCCGCCCAGACAATGGCCGGTCATGGATTTTGTCGCACTGATATGCGGCAAATCCTGATCGCGCCCGGCAAAGGCATTACGAATGGCATTCAGCTCTACAATGTCGCCCACAGGCGTGGATGTGCCGTGCGTATTGATATAGGTCACAGGGGTTTTCACCGTGCTGAGTGCCCTCTCCATCGCGCGTTGACCGCCTTCACCACTGGGGGCAACCATATCCGCGCCATCAGAGGTCGCGCCGTAGCCCGTGACTTCGGCATAGATTTTCGCGCCGCGCGCTTTTGCATGCTCCAGCTCTTCCAGCACAACAATCCCGCCGCCGCCGGCAATCACAAACCCGTCACGGTTCGCATCATAAGCGCGCGCAGCGGTTTGCGGCGCATCGTTATATTTAGAGCTCATCGCGCCCATGGCATCGAAGAGAACTGAGAGCGTCCAGTCCAGCTCTTCCCCACCGCCGGCGAACATCACATCCTGCTTGCCCCATTGGATCAGTTCCGTCGCATTGCCGATGCAGTGCGCGGAGGTGCTGCAGGCCGATGAAATTGTGTAATTCACACCTTTAATTTGAAAGTTGGTTGCCGCCGTGGCCGATGTGGTTGAACACATGGTTTTTGGAACTGCAAACGGCCCGACGCGCTTTGGGCCCTTTTCGCGGGTAATATCCGCCGCGGCGACTTGCGCCTTTGTGGACGGACCGCCGGAGCCGACGATAATGCCTGTGCGCTCATTAATAATGTCTTTTTCTTCAAGGCCGGAATCGGCAATGGCCTGCTCCATCGACAAATGCGTATAGGCCGCCGCATCGCCCATAAAGCGGAACAGGCGCTTATCAATGGCTTCGGCCAGATCGATATTGGGCTTGCCGTGCACGTGCGAGCGAAAACCCAGCTCCGCATATTCCGGCGAAAAAGAAATGCCCGACTTCCCGGCCTTTAATGAGGCCAGAACCTCTTCCTTGTTATTTCCGATACACGAAACAATACCTATGCCAGTAATAACGACGCGGCGTGTCATGGTGAATTTTCCTTATTCAGTTCCCGAATTGTCGAACAAACCGACTTTCATCCCGGAGACGTCATAGGCAAGATTTCCGTCGGCATAAACCTTGCCATCCGCGATGCCCATCACGAGCTTGCGGTTAATCACGCGTTTAAAATCAACAACGTATTTGAGCTGCTTGATCTTTGGTGTAATCATCTCAGTAAGCTTCACATCACTCACACCCAGAGCACGTCCGGCGCCTGGCGCCCCTGTCCAGCCCAGGAAAAACCCTGTGAGCTGCCACAGCGCATCCAAGCCCAAACAGCCCGGCATAACCGGATCGCCGAGAAAATGGCACTGAAAAAACCACAAATCAGGCTTGATATCGAATTCCGCCTCAATCACGCCCTTACCGTTTGCGCCACCCTCAAGATCCACATTGGTGATGCGGTCGATCATCAACATCGGCGGGGCTGGCAATTGCGCGTTGCCGGGACCAAAAAGCTCCCCGCGGCCGCAGGCCAGAATATCTTCATATGTGTAGCTAGATTTTTGTTCGAATGACATAAATTCGCCCTACTATTTTTGAATATTGTTCAAAGAGTTATAGGGGTTTCGGCGCACGCACGCAACCCTTAGTGAATGCTATTTATACTGTTAAAGGGAAACCGATTGTTGCTGCATGCACACAGACTTATAAGTCTCTGTAATTGCAGACATTGCAAGGGGTTTGGCGATCGCAGGCTCCATCTCTGGAACCTCGCCGCCAGCGGCTACAGCCACCATACGTCCTGCGGCCTTGGCGCAGCAGACGCTCTGCGCATATTGATCACGCAAACCGATTGCATCAAAAAAGCTGCCGCAATAGGGCTCAATGCCTAAAATCAGATTGATCGGCGCACTGACCGGGATATCATTCGCCGCCAAGCCAAAGCGCCAGTCACTGCCCGCGGGAACACCAAGACGTACGGCCTCTTGCGTCATCACATTGGCCACCTGATCCAGATGTTCGGGGATATCCGCGCCGCGGAACATGTGGCATATATCTGTATGAACGGACAGCGCCAATCTGCGCCCGGACACCGCGCTGAGCGAGGCAATGCAATCGCCCAAGGACCACCCCTCAAGGGCGACCTTTTTCTCGATCACGATATCACACAGTTCTTGCGCTGCAATCTCATAGGTCATGCAGCGCTTCACACACTCTATCAAGAGTCTAAATGTCTCGGCGCGGCTCTGGTGATCATCTTCCCAGGCCACAATGATATTGTGAATAATACCGAGGATAAGTTTGTGGAATTCAAATTGGCAATCCAGCCATTCCTCAAAGAACATCCGCGCGGCGAAGCGTCCGCGCTCGGTCTCAAAATCCATGATATGCGCGGGCGGCAAGGCATTGCGAGTCACCAGCCCCTCTAAAGGCTCACACCCCAGAAGATCGGCCAGCATGTCAAAGCTCGCCTCCATCGCTTCATCGGGGTTATCAAACACCATATAGGTTTCCACCAACACGCCCGCCATATGCTGAATCACCTTCATGACATCGGTGCCCTGCTCGGGGTTGGATGCCATATGGATCAGACCAGAGTAAAGACGGGCGCCCATATCGGGCTTGTTGGTTAATGCAAACATTTGAATCACTTTTGCGTTGGTTTCGTGAAAGACCAAAAGACTCAGAATTAAACTTTGTGGATAAGGCTGGGGATAGCCTGTGGATGGATGAGCGAATCACCTACTCCATAAGGATAATAAAAAACGTGATTCTGGTAAAGAGTCTTGGTGAATTATTTTAAAACACTTCGTTTTCGTAGACGCCCCAAAGGCGCGGCTGTCGAATCCAGCCCTTATATCCCGCGACTTTCACCTTGCACCAAATACCGTCACATTCATCGACATTGAGCAGCGTTCCGGGCTCTAATTTCGCAATTACGCGGGCATCTTGCTTCGCTTTCAGGCGCAAATCGATCAAACTGTCGGCGACAACAAAAGCGGTGCGGCGGCCGGATAAAAGCGAGCTGTGCACCCAGCCTTCCCCGCCTTCATGATCGCGGATTTTGCGCCAATTATCGAATTCGAGAATAATTTCAACCGGCAGGCCGCGCTGGCGCAACTCCCACTTCACGGGATATTGCTTGCCCGGCCCTGTGCGTACGAACACCTCTTCCGAACCAACCGAGACAAACCGCGGCAGTGGATAGGAGGTTGACCTGAACGGATCAGCCTCTTGCGCGCGTAAATCGGCGCAAAACAGCGTCAAAAACGCGAAAAAAGCCAAAAATGTGCAGGTTTTTTTGCTCATACCAACCATTCTATGATAGAAACCCCGCCATGAATCAAGAAAAGAGCACACAAACGCCACATATTTCTGTTGCGCCGATGATGGATTGGACGGACCGGCATTGCCGTTTCTTCCTGCGCCTGATTGCGCCCAATGTACGTCTTTACACGGAAATGGTGACGGTGGGCGCGCTTTTACATGGCGATGCCGAGCGTTTCCTGCGCTTTGATGAAAGTGAGCACCCGGTGGCGCTGCAGCTGGGTGGATCGGATGCGGATGATCTCGCGCGCTGCGCCGAAATGGGGCAAAAGGCCGGCTACGATGAAATTAACCTCAATTGCGGCTGCCCGTCCGATCGTGTTCAAAGCGGGCGCTTTGGCGCGTGTTTGATGCGTGAGCCGGATCATGTTGCCGACTGTATTGAGGCCATGATCAAGGCGGTGGATATTCCCGTCACGGTGAAATGCCGCATTGGCGTGGATGACCAAGATGATCAACAGGCTCTGGATGAATTTGTGGGCCGTATTGCGGATAAGGGCTGCAAAACTTTCATCATTCACGCGCGCAAGGCGTGGCTGAAGGGGTTATCCCCAAAAGAGAACCGCGACATTCCGCCGCTCAATTACGAACGCGTTACCGCCGTCAAAAAGACGTTCCCGGATCTGGAGATAATTACCAATGGCGGCATTAAAACGGTGGAAGATATTTACTCTCTGCTTTCCCCGTGTAAACGGGGAACTTTAACTGGGAATAAAACAGATTCCCGCTTTCGCGGGAAAAGCGATAAGGCCGTTGACGGCGTGATGATCGGGCGCGAGGCGTACAGCAATCCCTATATCCTCGCGGAAATCGAACGCAAGATATTCGGCAATCACGATATTTTGGGCCGTGAAAAAATTGCCAAAGCGATGATTGAGTACGCAAAAAATCAAGCGGCGCGCTACGACACGCCCATCAAATCAATAACCCGCCATATTATCGGGCTGTATCATCACCAGCCGGGTGCTAAAGCCTGGCGCCAAGCTCTTTCCACCCTGCCCCATAAAGACGGCGCAGGCCCGGAAGTGATTGAAGAGGCTTTAAGCGCGATGAAGAATCATCGTAAAATAGCGGCATGAATTGGACACAGCTTTCCCCCGACCACGCCAAAAGCTTTATAGACAGCGTAAAAGACGACAGCGAAAAGGTGCTTTTTAATATACAGCTCTGTGAAGTTTACAGTCTGCCGATCGCCTTTTACGAAGGCTATGAGCTGGTGCGTATTCTTAACCGCCACATGATGCCCTATCTGGTGATGGATTACCTCAGCAATGGCGAGGATCATTATTATCTGGATGGATCGGAGAGCGTTTTTCACAATCTAAATGCACAGCGCGCGCTCAGCCTTGATGAGAATAACGTTTTATCCTATCTGGATTTTTATATCTCTTATGTGTACGAGCGCGGAAATTCCCTGAATGTCGTGCGCGAAGGCGAGGAAGCGCCAACACAATTAATTGCGCATGAGGGTGATGTTTATAACATCAGCGCCCTGCTTTCTTATCAGGGAAAAACATCGCAAACCAATATTGAGGTTGAGCAAGGCGGCGCGATCCATGTTAAAGACAGCCTCAAAACCTCTTTTTTAACCGAATTAAAACCCGGTGCGGCCATTCAATACCGCCATAAACTGGAAGATAAAGTCATTGAGGATACGAAAGCCCTGCTCGGCCAAACCGCGACGGGCAAAGCGTTACTGGAGCACCCAAGCGCAAAAAATCTGACTCTGAAAGTTCTAAACTCCATTAATTATCAAGGCTTTACAGCAAACACCTCGGAAGGCTATATCACCATGCCGGCGGTGGAACAAAACGCAAAACACACCCAAGCCCTTGTTTTGGCGTATGTGTTACGCGATGTCCAACAGCTTTCCGATAACTTTACCCGCCAGCCCTATACGGGAGATAGAGCGCTTTTCGTCGCCAGCAACCATGTCAAGAATTTGGATATGATCGAGGAAATGTGTAGAATAGTAGATGAATACGAAGAGCAAAATGTGCCCGAGGCGCTGCAGGCCCTAACCTTGATGGATCTAGAGGATGTGTACGCCGCCCGCAAAAAGAATATTGAAGGCGCTGCTCTGATGGAGGTTTATCTGCAATCCCTGTCTGATAAGGGATTGAGGGAGGCAAGATAAGATAAAATGAAACGATTTTATTCATGGGGCGGACCGGGCCGCTGTTACGATTTTCCCGATGCGGCGGATGCGCGCAAAACCGCCAACCAATATGGCCGTCAGGACACCAACCCGACATCGACATTCCGCTTTAAACAAGGTCCGGGAAGCGTATTCGCGCCGGGTGCGCGGAATGCCGGAGACCCTAGTGTAGAATGGGGTGCAACGCGTACAGCCGACGAAATCTCGCGCAGCGAAAATTTCAAATTCTAGTCTGCTTGCTGCGTATCGTGCAGGCGCTTTAATTCATCCACATCGACATGGAAACTCTCGCCGCAGCCGCAACGCCCGGTTTCATTGGGATTGCTAAAGTCAAAACGCGCATTCCCCAAATCATCCACGATATAATCCACCGCCATACCAAACAGCATCCAGCTATGGACCTTTGGAATGTAAATCGCCGCGCCGTTTTGCTCGAACACATCATCCCCGGCCAGATCATCCTCAGGCTTGATATATTCCATCGCATAAGAATTGCCCGAACAGCCCGTCGGCTTCACCGTCAGGCGCAAGCCTTGTGAGCCCTCCGGCGCTTTGGCGAGCAACGCTTTGATCTGCGAAGCGGCCTTGTCTGTTATGGTGATCGGATTGCTCATTCTTTTGCCCTACATAAACATATTCAGTTGCATTTTGGCGGTTTCGGCCATCATAGAAGGATCCCAAGTCGGCTCCCAAATAATTTCAACATCCACATCACCCACGCCCTTCACCTCAAACACCGCGCCTTGAATCCAGCCGGGCATTTCCTGTGCCACCGGGCACCCCGGAGATGTCAGCGTCATTTTAATATCCACATCATGCGCGCCGTCTTTTTCATCGGCGATCTCTACCTTGTAAATCAAACCCAGCTCATAAACATTCACCGGGATTTCCGGGTCATACACCTCGCGAATCGCATCGCGGATTTTCGGCCAAAGCGGATGATCTTCGGGCACTTCGGCATTGGGCGGCTGGCAAAGCTCATCAAAGCCCTCCTCGCCCAGAGCGTTTTTCATCATTTGCTCGTCCGCCACCGCTTCTAGTTTTCCCGGCATCTTTTTGGTCATGAAAACATGTCCCCTACCTTTTTCAAACCCTCTATTAATTGATCTATGTCGGCTTTGTTGGAATACAAGCCAAGCGAGGCGCGCGCGGTCGCATCCAACCCCAGCCGCTCCATCAACGGCATACAGCAATGATGGCCGCTGCGCACCGCAACGCCGCACTGATCAAGGATCATGCCAATGTCACTGGGGTGTGCGCCGTCCATGGTAAAGGACAGTATCCCCGCCTTATCCGGCGCGGTGCCGTGAATTTTAAGGCCGTCAATGTCCTGTAATTTCTGCGTGGCGTAGGTCAGCAGCCCCGCCTCATGCGCCGCGATATTCGCCATGCCGATCGCGCTCACGTAATCAATCGCTACGCCCAGACCGATCACCTCAACGATTGGCGGCGTGCCCGCTTCGAAACGATAAGGCGGTTCTTTAAAGCTCGTGGCGTTAAAGCTCACGCGCTCAATCATATCCCCGCCGCCCTGATAAGGCGGCATGGAAGCCAGCACCTCTTCCCGGCCATACAAAACGCCGATGCCGGTCGGGCCGTAGATTTTATGACCGGTGAAGGTGAAAAAATCGCAACCGATATCGGCGACATCGACAACGCCATGCACCACCGATTGCGATCCATCGACCAGCACCTTGATATCCGGGTAGAAATCCTTGGCAATCTCGACAATCTTTTTGACCGGATTGATCGTGCCGAGCGCGTTCGAAGTATGAACAACACCGACAAACTTCGTGTGCTGGTTCAGCGCGCGCTCAAAAGCCTGCATATCCAAAACCCCGCGCTCATCAAAGGGAATGGTGCGGATTGTAAAACCAATTTCCTGCTGCAATAGCTGCCAGGGAACGATATTCGCGTGATGCTCCATCTCGCTCAGGATAATCTCATCGGAGGCGGTTAAATGTGCCTTACCCCAGCTTTGCGCGACCAGATTGATTGCATCGGTGGTGTTGCGGGTGAAGACTATATTCTTTTCAGACGGGGCATTGATAAAGCGCGAAACACGTACACGCACCGCTTCAAAATCCTCAGTTAATTTCTGAGAAATTGAGTATAACCCTCTGTGAATATTGGAATAACCTTTATTTAAAACCGCGTCCATAGCGGCGATAACGACGGTGGGTTTTTGCGCACTTGCCCCACTATCAAGGAAGGCGAGAGGCTTTCCATTCATTTTTGTGCTTAAAACGGGAAAATCGTCGCGATATTTACTGATATCCACAGGGTTCGGTGTTATAGCGCTTTGTTCAGCCATTGGCCTGTTTTCTCTCTTACAGAGCCTCTAATCTCTTCATCCACAATTTTATCCACAACTTCATCCACAAACGCCTGAATAAGTAGCTCCCGCGCCTGTTTTTCGCTCAAACCGCGGGAACGCAGATAGAAAACCGGCTCTTCATCCAGCTGCCCGGTGGTTGCACCGTGCGAACATTTCACATCATCGGCATAAATCTCCAACTCCGGCTTGGTGTCCATCTCTGCCTCTGGTGAAAGCAGGATCGCGTTAGAGAGCTGATATCCATCGGTTTTTTGCGCAGACTGGTGTACGTGCACCTTACCCTGAAACACGCCGCGCGCTTTTTCATCCAGAATAGAGCGGTAGAACTGGTTCGAGCGGCAATGCGGCGCTTTATGCTCGATCAAAATCGTTGTATCACCGTGCTGCGCCCCGCCGAGCAAATTAATCCCGTTCAGGCTCAACTCCGCATTCGGGCCGTTCAGGCAGGCATGGATCTCATGACGGGTCAGCTTGCCGCCTGTATTGAGCGTCAGCGCGTCATAAACACTGTCTTGCGCCAACGCGATATTCACCAGATTGGTGTTCACACCCTGATCGCTGTCTTCTTGGATGCGGATGTGATGCAGCTTGGCATTCGCGCCAACAATGATGCTGGTGGTCATATTTTTCCAATATGCGCCCTCACCCGTATGGTATTCGACGAGGGTCAATTCAGCGCCCTCCTCCAAAACCAGCTTCAGGCGCGGGCTGTGGAGTGTTCCGGCCACACCTGTAAACAGGATATCCTCTGTTTTCCCACCGACTTCTCCACCGTTTTTGTGGATAACTATCTCCTGCTCGTCCACATCGGGCGTTGCCACCAAATCGGCAGGCAGCGCCTTAGGCAAGTTCGTGTATTTCCACGTCTCATCCTTGGGGGTTGGCAGGTTTTGCGGCGATAGCGCGTTCATATTTTTACGCAGCCTCCGCGAGTTTTCTAATCGGCTCACCCTCGAGACGATAGACTGTCCATTCATCCATAGCTTTGGCGCCTAATTTTTTATAAAACTCAATAGAGGATTCATTCCAATCGAGCACCCACCACTGAACACGCCCACAATCTTCGGCAACGGCTTTTTTCGCCAAGTAGCTGAAGAAGCCCTTACCGATGCCGTGACCCCGGAACGCAGGTTCAACATAAATGTCTTCTATATAAATGCCCGACTTACCCTGAAAAGTTGAGTAGTTATAAAAACACACGGAAAAACCGACCGGCTTACCCTCGTGCTCGGCGATCACGCAAAAAGCTTTAGGATCGTCGCAAAACAGAGATTGGCGAATTTCCTTTTCTGTGGCTTCGACCTCATGCAACAGATTCTCATACTCAGCCAGCTTTTTGATAAAGCTGAGGATGAGGGGCGTATCGGCCTCGCAAGCCTGCCTATATTCGATTAGCGCGTTCATAATTTTTACGCGGCCTCCTTGATAAACTCGGCGTAGCCCTTTTCCTCCAGCTCTTTCGCCAGCTCCGGCCCGCCGGTTTTAATGATCTTGCCGCCGGCCAGAATATGCACCACATCCGGTTTGATATAATCCAGCAGGCGTTGATAGTGCGTAATCACAAGGAAGGAGCGATCGGCACTGCGCATCGCATTCACGCCGTCCGCAACGATTTTCAGCGCGTCGATATCAAGACCGGAGTCCGTTTCATCGAGCACGGCGAATTTCGGCTCCAGCATCGCCATTTGCAAAACTTCGTTGCGCTTTTTCTCACCGCCGGAGAAGCCGACATTGACCGCGCGCTTCATCATATCCTCGGAAATGCCCAGCTCTTGCGTCTTCGCCTTGATCAGCTTCAGCAACGCCAGCGCGTCCAACTCCTCCTCACCGCGCTGCTTGCGCACGGCATTGATTGAGGTTTTGAGGAAGGTACTCATATTCACGCCCGGAATTTCAACCGGGTATTGGAAAGCAAGGAACAGGCCCGCCGCGGCGCGCTCTTCCGGCTCCATCTCCAGCAGGTCTTGTCCGTCGAGCTCGACCGCGCCTTTGGTGACTTCGTAATCCTCACGCCCCGCCAGAACGTAGGAAAGCGTCGATTTACCCGAGCCGTTCGGCCCCATAATCGCATGCACTTCACCGGCCGGAATGTCCAAAGAAATCCCTTTCAGGATTTCCTTGGTTTCATCTTCGTCCGTTTCAATTTCGACATGTAGATCTTTAATTTTGATCATTTATTCCAATCCTTGTATCCACAAACCTAAAATTACACCAACAGCAAAAACTACGTACAAAAATCCCGCAAATTCTGCTGTACTAAATTTTTTCGATGCACGATCAAAAGCATAATAAACCGCAATCCACGGAATAGGCGTTAACAGAAAATACAAAATATTAAGTGCAGTTTCTTTATCCAACACTGCCCTCCAAACTAATACCGATAAGCTTTTGCGCCTCGACGGCGTTCCATCGCTCCTCTTATAAAAACAACAAGGCCGCGCCCAGCACAATACCGGATACCCCATCAAGCCAGAGCCATTTTTGCACGAACTCGACCTTGAAGAAGCGCTGCACGACTTTTGGAAACACCAAAAACACAACAGATTTCACAAGCCCGAAATACCCGATAACCATGAGAACTGTTGATGAAATGCTGCTCCAATCATCGTAAAACACCACGATCCACAAAGACACAGGCAGCATTAGAACGCCCATCATCAAACTCAGCGCGCTGCTATCCTGAAACAACTTAATGGACTCAAGCCAACCCTCTTTTGCTAAAAAGGCCGAGAAACCGAGCACCATGAAAAAGCCGCCAAAGAACAGCAGGAACGGATCGGTGTTTACAAGGCCGACCAAATGCAAGCTTTCTAAAGAAAAGTTCTCCATCAACCTCTATCCTTTTTTCTTTGTGCTCTTTGATGAAGCCGCTTTAGAGGCTCCCATAGCTTTGTTGCGGGCGCTCATTAGCTGAATAACCGCAGCCAAACCCAAAAGGATGAACGGGCTGAACAAGACTTGCGCCAGATTCCCCAGAATCAATTGGGTGATCGCTAACAAAGCCTTGAAACCAAATTGGTTGATCGTAATTTGCGGAATGAGATTGAACGCAATATTCAACACACCCAAAACAATTTGCAGTCCAGCCAAGGCCTGCAGCGATTTTACAAGTGGAATAGATTCCATCATTTCGAAAAATTTAGTCATTATCCAACGCTCCCTTCTAGTGAGATTCCAACTAACTTTTGTGCCTCAACGGCAAACTCCATTGGTAATTCTTGCATAACTTCGCGTGCAAAGCCATTCACAATCAGTGCGATAGCTTCTTCTTCGCTCATGCCGCGCTGCATGCAGTAGAATAATTGATCCTCGCCGATCTTCGATGTTGTGGCCTCGTGCTCAAGACTGGCGCTCTTGTTCTTGCTCTCGATATACGGAACCGTATGCGCGCCGCATTGATCGCCGATCAGAAGAGAATCACACACGGTGAAGTTCCGCGCGCCCTCAGCCTTGGGCATGATTTTCACCAGCCCGCGGTAGGTGTTATCGCTGCGCCCCGCACTAATCCCCTTAGAGATAATGCGGCTCTTGGTGTTCTTTCCAATATGAATCATTTTCGTACCGGTGTCGGCTTGCTGGCGCCCGTTCGTGATGGCAACGGAGTAAAATTCGCCTTGTGATCCCTCGCCCTTCAAGATGCAGGATGGGTATTTCCATGTAATCGCCGAGCCGGTTTCAACCTGCGTCCAGCTGATTTTCGAATTGCGCCCCTCGCAAATACCGCGCTTGGTTACGAAATTATAAATCCCGCCCTTGCCGTCTTCATCGCCGGGATACCAGTTCTGCACGGTGGAATATTTGATCTCCGCATCGTCATGGGCAATCAGCTCCACCACGGCGGCGTGGAGCTGGTTCTCATCGCGCATCGGCGCAGTGCACCCTTCCAGATAGGACACGTACGAGCCCTTATCAGCGATAATCAGCGTACGCTCAAACTGGCCGGTATTCAGCTCGTTAATGCGGAAATAGGTCGACAGCTCCATCGGGCAGCGTACGCCCGGCGGAATATAAACAAATGAGCCGTCAGTAAAGACCGCGCTGTTCAGGCAAGCATGTTTGTTATCGCCCGGCGGCACAACACTGCCCATATATTTCTTCACCAGATCGGGGTGGTTTTGAATCGCCTCAGAGATTGAGCAGAAAATCACGCCCGCCTCTTCCAATTTTTTCTTAAAGGTTGTGCCGACAGAAACGGAATCAAATACCACATCGACAGCCACAGGGTTTTTCACACCTGCGAGAATTTCTTGTTCACGCAGTGGAATGCCGAGCTTCTCATAAGTTTCCAGCAATTTCGGATCAACATCATCCAGACTCTCCGGGCGGTCTTCCATGCTCTTGGGCGCGGCGTAATAATAGGCGTTTTGATATTCCAATTCAGGGAATTTTACCTTCGCCCATTTCGGCTCTGGCATATCCTGCCACTGCCGGAAAGCTTTCAAGCGCCATTCCAGCATCCATTCCGGCTCTTTCTTCTTGGCCGAAATAAACTTCACAATCTCCTCATTCAGGCCCTTGGGCGCCTTGTCCATTTCAACATCGGTGACAAATCCGGCCTCGTATTTTCCGGCCATGCCCTGAACGGTCTGAATGGTTTCTTCGGATATGCTGCTCATTCTTTTACCAACCCTTTATTTTGCACACCTTATATGGCACCGAGGCCGCGAAAACTCAAGGATAATCGCGTAAAAATTGCTATAGTTTTGGCGATGATTCGTCTCTACACCCCGATATATGCCTTCACCTTACTGCTCAGCGCGGCGCTGCTGTTTTCCGTGCAGCCGATGTTTTCCAAAATGATCTTGCCGATGCTGGGCGGTACGCCGCAGGTCTGGAACACCGCGATGCTGTTTTTCCAGCTGCTTTTGCTGGCCGGTTATGCGTACGCGCACGGCACAACGCGCCTGCTGGGCCTGCGCGGACAGGCGGTTTTGCATCTGGCGCTTTTGGTGGTTTTTGCCTTCGTGCTGCCGATTGCTATTCCGGCCGGGTGGACGCCGCCCGTCAATAAAGACCCGACATTTTGGCAGCTCTCCCTGATGACCATTACTGTCGGCGGGCCGTTTTTTGTGCTCTCAGGCAGTGCGCCCATGCTTCAGCGCTGGTTCGCCGCGACCAATCACAAAGATGCCCATAATCCGTACTTTCTTTATGGGGCGAGCAATCTCGGCTCTATGAGCGCACTGCTCGCCTATCCCGTGTTGATAGAGCCGCTGCTAAATTTGAACGCACAATCGCAAGGGTGGATGTATGGCTATATCGTGCTCGGCCTCTTAACCGCCCTGTGCACCCTGACCATCTGGCAAAGCCGTCCAGCCGCGCCAAAAACAAAAAAGCGTACGGCCAAAACGCAAGCGATATCATGGCAAAGCCGCATGCATTGGATATTGCTGGCGGCGATTCCCTCCTCGCTGATGCTGGGGGTCACCACATTCATCACGACCGATGTGGCCTCCGTGCCGCTGCTGTGGGTTTTGCCGCTGGCGCTGTATGTCGGGACGTTCATCATTGTGTTCGCCCGCCGCCAGTTCATTCAAAAAAACACGTTAATGAGCGTTTTCGGCCTGCTGCTGATCGGCTTACTGGTGCAAATGACCGGCTGGCCGTATGTGAAGCTGGCGCTTATTCCCTATCATATGGTGCTGTTTTTCGTAGCGGCGCTGGCTTGCCATACGGAGCTTGCCAGCCGCAAGCCCGAGGCTGCGCACCTGACAGAATTCTATCTGATGATGTCAATTGGCGGGGCGCTGGGCGGGTTTTTCAATGCGATCATCGCGCCGAATTTATTTGTTATTCCGTTTGAATATGCGCTGGCGCTGGCGGGGGCGGCGCTGATGCGTACGCCCACGGGCGCGGTGGCACTCACACGCCAACAAATCATTTTCTACAGCGCGTTCGGCGCGGCAGCCATTGCCTGTATGGTGCTTGCCAAACATATCGATACGCACAGCCTGCGCCTCGGTCTGGCCTTTGTTATTTTATGCACGCTGGTCATGGTGATGGATAAGCGCTGGATTTTTGGCGCGGCCGTGACCGCGATGTTGCTGCTGAAGCCGCCCGGCCATATCGCGCAAGATGATTTCCTGATCCGGCTGGTCGAACAAGACCGCAGCTTCTTTGGCATCACCAAAGTGTATGACACCGCGAAAGACTACCGCATCATGCTGCACGGCACGACCAATCACGGCACGCAGGCGTTGGATGAAGAGCACAAAACCACGCCGCTCTCTTATTACCATTTCACAAGCCCGATCGCCGATGCGTTTGCGTACACGAAAGACCCAAAAAAGATTGCCGTGCTCGGCCTTGGGGTTGGGGTTACCGCTTGCCTAGCCACGCCGCGCGATCATATCGACTTTTTCGAAATCGACCCGGATGTCGCGCGTATTGCGCAGGATCCTGAATATTTTTCTTTCCTGAGCGCGTGTAAAACGCCTTATGAGATTATTCTGGGCGATGCGCGCCTGACGCTGGCCGATCAACCGGATGCGCAATACGATCTGATCTTCGCCGATGCGTACAGCTCGGATAACATTCCTGTGCACCTGATCACGCACGAGGCGATTGAGCTGTATTTAAGCAAGCTGAAGCCCGGCGGCATTTTGCTGTTTAATATCTCGAATAATTTTCTCGATATTGAGCCTGTTCTGGCCGAAGCCGCCGAGGCGCTCAACATTCCCGCTTATGCGCGCCTGTCCCATAAAGGAATGATTGAGGGCACAGAACTGCCCTATTACGCCGCGCATGGATTAATTTTCGCACGAACGCCCGCCCAAGAGCGCTATTTCGAGCAAAAGGGCTGGAGCGCGGCCATGCAGCGCGATGGTGTTAATCTGTGGAGCGACCAATTCTCCAATATTGTCAGCGTGATCGGCAATAAAACGGGTAAAAAGCGTTTTTTAGCGCAGAAAAACGCAGATACAGAGTAAAAATAAAATTGTAGGCCCTTAAGACTTTGGTAATCATTCCCCCTTAGACTCAAATTAACGGACGAAGGGCCGGTAATAAAAAAACGTTTAGTTTTAGGGTGTTAACAAAAATGCAACTGACATTTAATCAACAAAGTCTTATTCCGCACATCACGATGGCCACACAAGACGCCGCGCAAAATTTTGAAAAAAACGCAGAATTTTTGCAAAAAGCGGAAGTGCGCTTTGGTGAGCCGCTACCTTCTGCTACAGCCTCTCAAACCTCGACACCCAACACATAGCATTATAGAGCTAAGGGTGGCTGAGGCTTTGGCACATTTACGATTCTGCCGGTAGGAATAGCAACGCCATACTTACTGACGAGTTCATTCTGCGCGCCTCCCTTATTTAAAGTCTGATAGACAGCCTGATTTACAAAATATCGGTCGGCATAATAACTATCGGGATTAGCTTTAAAACTCCCGTCTTCTTCCGGAAATCTAATATTTGCAAAATCCGGCAAAACATTCTTGCCTTGCGAAGCGATATCCATCAATAAAATACGCGACTGCTGCTGTATCGCACCTTCTTCACGAATGAGAATCGGAACAATTGTGCGTTCTTCAAGCTTTTGGCGATTATTGAGCTTTTTGGTGAGCACCATTTCGGTGTTTCGGTACATACCACCAAAATAATTTTTCCACTGAGAAGAAATAACATTACTTATAACGTCTAGATTTTTAGGTTTAATCACTTTGTCTAAATGTTGGAATACTATCGGCTCTTCTGGCGTACAATATTTAGCTGCTTTATTAAAATATTTTAAAATTTGAGGGCGCATTTTTTTGTCAAAAATATCCCCTAAATTGATAGGTTGTTCTTCAGTACGAATAAGCTGATCGCGAAATTCTTTGTTCGTTTCTGGATTTAGAATACCTGTCGGCGCATAAGTTGTCGTTTGGATAACAGCTGTCGGCCCTACAAATCTACCATGACGCAGCGCCCGCGCCGCGCCCAGAGCATGAAGCTTCACACCGGCATAAGCGGAAGTCCCCATAATGATACCAGACACAATGTGAAATTGGATATGATCCAAAATGCCTTCAAAACTGGTAAGGCTGTCGAAAATTTCTTTTAAAATACTCTCTTCACTCATAATACTCAGCACTACTTACTTTTCATATAAAAATTGTTATAAATAGCTTCCCCGAATAAAGCAATAAATTTTCATAAAAAATTATTTCGTGGCCTGGAATTTAATATCCGGGTTCTTATCCATCGCATCATTGAGATGCCAATCATTTCTTGCGAGAAAAACCGGGTCGCCGTCGTGATCATTTGCGATGGCGCTTCTATTTGAATCCACAAACGCCTTTAGTTTCGCGTGATCATCACAAGACAGCCAGCGCGCGGTATAAAGCTCGGTATGTTCGAACTTCACAGGGATTTCATATTCGGTGCGGATACGATCAATCAGCACATCAAACTGCAACGCGCCAACCACGCCGACCACCCAATCGGCATCCATGATCGGTTTGAAAACGCGCGCTGCGCCCTCCTCGGCCAGTTGCTCCAGCGCCTTGCCCAAATGCTTAGCCTTCAGCGGATCAATCGGGCGGGCCTTTTGCATCAATTCGGGCGCGAAGTTTGGAATATCAGTAAAAGATAAATCCTCGCCCTCCGTCAGCGCATCGCCAATACGAAGACCGCCATAATTGGGTAGGCCAATAATATCACCGGCATACGCCTCTTCCGCCGCCGCGCGTTCTTGCGCGAGAAAGAGCTGCGGAGAGTGGATGACTTGAGTTTTGCCAGAGCGCACATGTTTGAGCTTCATGCCCTTTTTAAATTTACCCGAACAAATGCGGGCAAAGGCCATGCGGTCACGGTGTTTCGGGTCCATATTCGCCTGAATTTTAAAGACGAAGCCCGTGACTTTATTTTCATCAGGCGCGACATCGCGCTGCGTCGTTTTTTGCGGACGCGGATGCGGCGCAAATTCTGCAATCCCGCCGAGCAGTTCACGCACGCCGAAATTATTCACCGCAGAGCCGAAATAGACCGGGGTCAAATGCCCTTCCAGATACGCTTGGCGGTCGAACGGTTTGCACAGGCCGCGCGCCATTTCCACATCCTCACGCAGTTTCGCGGCTTGTTCGGGCGGCAGCAATTCATCAATTTTCGGATCATCAAGGCCGGAGCACTCAATAGACTCGCTGAGCTTCTCACCCTTGGAGCGATCAAACAAAACCAGCTTGTCATTCAGCAAATCATAACAGCCCTTGAAATCGCGGCCCATACCGATCGGCCAGCTGGCGGGGGTGACATCGAGGGCGAGTTTTTGTTCAATCTCATCAAGCAGATCAAACGGATCAAGCCCCTCGCGGTCCATCTTATTAATAAAGGTAATGGTCGGCAAATCGCGCAGGCGGCACACCTCAAACAATTTATAAGTCTGCGCCTCAATCCCCTTGGCGTTATCGAGCACCATGATCGCGCTGTCGACAGCCGTCAAAACGCGGTAAGTGTCTTCGGAAAAATCTTCGTGACCCGGCGTATCGAGCAGGTTAAAGGTCTTGCCCTTATTCTCGAACGTCATGACGGAGGATGCGACGGAAATTCCGCGCTCCTGCTCCACCTTCATCCAGTCTGAACGCGCGCGGCGGCGATCGCCCTTGGCCTTAACCGCTCCGGCAAGTTCAATCGCGCCGCCGAACAGCAACAGCTTCTCGGTCAGCGTGGTCTTACCCGCATCGGGGTGGGAAATAATCGCAAAGGTGCGACGGTTTTGGATGATATCACTTAAACTCATGCGCCTCTTTTAAGGCGCATAAGCCTGCAGGTCAAAGGGAATATTGCTTAGAATGTATCCTGAATTTTTTCGCCGGCGCGCTCGATATCGCGGCCCGCACCATCAAATGTGTTTGAACACGCCGCCAGTGACGCTGCAAAAATCAATAAAGAGAAACAAAGAACAATGTTTTTCATGGGGATGTCTATCCTATAATGTTGCCTTCAAATGGATTATGCCTGTCCGGGTCTTCAATTTCAATCACCCAGATATCGGGGTCACGGGCGATGGCACGGCGGATATAATCATCGGCTTTTTGCTCCTCCACCACCTCTTCGCCCAACACATGCATCCAGCCCATAACGCCTTCCAGATCGCGCTGCTGAATCAGGAGCGAACATTGCCCTTTGGTATCGGAGAGTTTGAGCATGATCACGCCGGACGCATGATTGCCTTTATTGGTGATGTAATAAAAAATCCCCCGCCCGTTGAGCGGGGTTAGGGTCGCCTCAACGAGAAGAGCTGTAGGAAGTTGATCGCTCATGATTTAATGACAAAGACGTTCTTCACCGGCGTAAAGCCAGCTTTCAACCGTCAGCTTGGCATCTGCCTTTGAATCTGCAGGGTGGTGATGGCGAAACACACGCAGCGCGGCATCGAAGGCGATATGCTCCGGCTCGTCGCTCATGGATTTATAGGTGCGCATAACAGCACCGTAGCACTTGCAATCGGCGGCGTTTTTAACGCCTTTTTGAACAGGAATATTACAGGACATTTTGGTTACGTCTTACTTTTTGATTTTCTTGCCATAGAGCTCTAGGCGGTGATCCACCAGATCATAGCCAAGTTCTTTAGCAATTTTGATTTTGAGTTTTTCCAGATCGTCATTTTGGAATTCGATCACCTTACCTGTTTCAAGATCAATCAAGTGATGGTGATGATCCCAGTTCAATTCATAACGGGAATAGCCTTCTTGAAATTCGTGACGGATCACAAGATCCAGCTCATCCAGGAGGTTCAGCGTTCTATAGACGGTGGCAATAGAAATTGAGGAGTCGATATCTTTCGCACGCTCATACACATCTTCCACAGATGGGTGGTCTTCCGCCTCACCCAAAACCTTGAGAATAACCTTGCGCTGGCCGGTCATTTTTAATCCTGCGTTGGCGCAGCGTTGTTCCAATTCTGTCATCGCTTCACTCCTTAAATTTTATCGGTAGCGGGAAGGATAGTAATATTACTCGGCTGTCCCTGCAAGTTTATCTTTGCTTTCTTTGCGGCGCTGGCGCTCTATAATGCGGTAAGACGGAATCGTTACAAACACGGTCGTCCCCTGACCCACGTCGGATTCAAGGCGCATTAAGCCATCATGCAACTCCACCATCGCTTTTGCCAACGGCAGGCCAAGACCTGTGCCCTGATTGCCGATATTCTCATGCGTATCAGACACCTGCCCAAAAGGCTCCATCGCGCGCTTGATTTTTTCCTTGGCAATCCCGACCCCTTCATCGGCAATGGTGATTTGCATCCGCCCGTCTTCGAGCATGCAGACATCCATTTCGATTTGACCGCCGGCATTGGAAAACTTCACCGCATTGGTAATCAGGTTGATAAAAATCTGACGCATCAAACGCGGATCGGCAAAGATATCAGGCAAATCATCGGGTGTACGCACCTCCATCTTCACGTCGCTGGCAAAGGCGCGTGAAGCGAGCATGCGGGTGACGGAGCGCAGCATATCCCCGACATCCATCTGGCTTTCATCAAGCTCAATGCGCCCGGCCTCGATCTTCGACATATCGAGTACTTCATTGATAATCTCCAGCAAGTGCTGGGCGGAGCTGTGCACATCGGTGATGTACTCGCTGTATTTTTCATGCCCCAGCGGTCCGAAGGTTTGCTTAATCATCATCTCTGAAAAGCCGATAATCGCATTCATCGGTGTGCGCAGTTCGTGAGACATGTTGGCGAGGAAGGTCGATTTCGCGCGGTTGGCCGCATCCGCCTCATCCTTAGCGATGCGCAAAGTTTCCTCCATGCGCTTACGCAAGGTAATATCCATGATCGTCGTCACCTGAAAACGGCGCTTCTGGCTCAGCTCAATCGTCGCGGTGGTAAAAAGCGCGTTGGCGACACTTCCGTTTTTACGGATCAGTTTCAATTCACCCGAACTGCGCACACCGGTGCGGATAAATTCTTCGTGGTTGTGGCGGACCAACTCGCGCTCATCAGGTGTCACCAAAGAAATCACATCGGCGTTAATCAGCTCGTCACGCGACCAGCCATAGGCGCGGATAAAACCGTCATTCACGCGCACAATCCGTCCGGCATTGTCGGTTACAACAATCCCGATCTCAGACACATCAAAAATCGAACTCATCAGAGAGATCGCATCATCGCGTTCGCGCTGGAGGATCGATTGGTCAGCCATATCCAGCTGCCCGATTATATCCAGGCATTTAATTTTGCCGTTTTCATCCTTAATCGGGCTGACATAAAAACCGTATACGCGCACCGTTCCGGGAACACCGGGCAGCGCCTGTATCGTGACAGAAGTTCCGCGCGCATAACACACCTCAAAGGATTGTTTGAAATGTAGCGCCATTTCCTTATCCATGAAGCTGCTGATTTCTTTGCCAATAACTTGCTTACCGCTGAGGTCAAAATATTTCAGCCCCAGATCATTCGCATCGATAACCGTATACGCGCCCTTATCGTCCGCCTCTACGACAAAGCGCGGAATCGCCATTTTCTTAAAATATAAATCGTAATTATTGTCTTGCTTGCCGACCATTTTATCCTTCACCGCCTTGCTGCACAAAACGTTGCAGGGGGCTTATATCCATATATTCAATAATGCCGCTGCCCGCATCGCCATGCGCCTCCAACTCCTCTCGGATATTGGTCAGTATTTGATCCAGCGGATCACCCGGTGCGGGCTCTGACACACAACAAATGAGGACTGGAACATCTTCCATTTCCCCTGTTTCAAGCGCCAACAACTCTTGCAAACGGCGCAGCGCCTTCAACCCGCCATCCGCATCGGTTTGTTTGAGCGAGAGCACAAACTCATTGCTACGCACCTGATAAGCATCATCAAAACTGCGGATACATTGTTTAATCAGATCGGAGACCAGCTTTAAAACCTCTCCTTCACGCGCGCGCATATCTTTCAGATTTTGAATACGCACGACCGCGATAGAGAACGGCTTACCCTGACGCGCTACACGCTCCATCTCCTTATCATAGTCACTGAGCAGCATTGCCTTGTTACGAAGCCCCGTCAGCTCATCAACGCCGCCACCTTCCGCCAGCATATCGGTTTCAAGGCGGCGAATTTGCAAAGTAAATTCTTCGAATAAGGTTGTCAGTGCATCAAAATCTTCATATTCGGGAACCAAAGATTCTTTTGCAGCCTGCGCTTGCAGGTCATGCGCCTTTTGCACAAGTTCTTCATGAACCTGTTCCAGGCGCTCCAACGTATCCGCACCAATCTGCGCACGGTCTGCATTATTCAGCCACAATTCAAAGCTATCCGGCGGCTCTAAATTTTCGAGCGCTTGCATGTCTTTGGGATATTGAATGTAGCGCAGCAGAAGCATATACCAGTGCGTATACTCATCCAGCACAGAGGTCAGGGCTTTCAGATGATGATCAACAGCGGCCTGAGTGGTCATATCATACGCTCGTAAAGGCTGATATTTGAACAGTAAATCATAGATTTACAGTACAACGGAATGAAAAAGCCCTACAAGGACAAAATCAGCGTCAAATCAGGACGGTAGCCATTCCTTCTCCAGCGCATCGAGCGTGCCGTCCTTAATCGCACCGCGCACTTCACGCATCAGGCGGTTGATGGTCGCCACATTATGCTGCGCCAAAATCTGATAGGCGAGCAGTTCTTTCGCCTTCAGCAAGTGATGGATATAAGCCTTGGAAAAGCTGGTTGATGCCGTAATACCGTTGCCCTCATCCAGCGGGGTTTCGTCCTCGCGGTATTGCGCGTTTTTCAAATTGATCGTCTCACCAGGCACGCCTTTTACAATCGCGGTGCCGTGACGTGCCAGACGCGTTGGGATGACGCAATCGAAGGTATCAATTCCCATACGTACGAAGGTAAAAATGTCTTTCACTTGGCCAATTCCAAGGAAATGCACAGGCCGGTCCGGGTGGGCATGTGCCATGGAGAAGCCAACAATATCACGCATTTCTTCGTCTGAGCCGCCTAAGCAACCGCCAACAGCCGTGCCAAAGAACGGGCGGTCCGCGGTATATTGCGCGCTGGTCATGCGCAGATCTTCATAAACGCCGCCCTGAATAATACCGTAAATAGCTTGTGATCCGTCATCATGGCGCTCGAATTCGCTCAGACAGCGATCGCCCCAGCGCATGCTCATCTCCATCGAGCGCGCGGTATAGTCTTTGTCGACATGATACGGCGTGCATTCATCGAATTGCATGAAAAGGTCAGCGCCGAGTTTACGTTGAATATCGGTTGAGCTTTCGGGCGTCAGCTTGATTTTAGAGCCATCGACATAGGAGCGGAAGACGCAGCCTTCTTCCGTGATTTCCATCAAATTCTTATTTTCATGCTTACCGGCGTTCTTGCCCTTAATCTCGTTGGCCATAGTGCCCTCGCCCAGCGAAAAGACCTGAAACCCGCCGCTATCGGTGAGCATAGGGCCGTCCCAGCCCATAAATTTATGCAGGCCGCCCATCTTCTCGACCAGCTCCGCGCCGGGCTGAAGCATCAAATGATAGGTGTTGGCCAGAATAATATCCGTCTTGGCTTCGTGCATTTGCGCAGGGGAAAGGTTCTTGATCGAGGCTTTTGTACCGCAGAAGATGTAATTCGGGGTTTCAATTGTGCCGTGCGGGGTTTTGAGCATACCGATGCGCGCGCCGGATTTTTCATCCCGGTGCGTGATATCAAAACTGAAATTTGGATAGCTCAGCATAACGTCCTTCATGAAAAAGCCCGCCGGTTTATACGCAGGCGGGCCTTGATATCTTACTTTAAAGCAAGCCCTTAAGCGGCTTTAGCAGCAATCGCTTTTTCAATTTCAGTCTTCAGAGGACGAAGCTTCGGGTCAAGCTTGGTCACAGCTGTGCTTGTGATGAATTCATCAATTCCGCCTTTGTGCTCCAATGTGCGCAGGCCAGCAGAGCTTACGCGGATTTTCACCCAGCGGTCCAAAGCAACGCTATATACGCTTGTTTGTTGCACGTTGGGCATAAAGCGGCGACGTGTTCTGTTCAGGGCGTGAGAAACGTTGTTTCCGCTCATCGGGCCCTTCCCGGTAATCATACATTTACGGCTCATAGTCTTTTTCCTTCTTCTATTTATTTCTGTTCTTATTTATCAAATAGATTAGTTTTCCATCTTTGCCTTTGTACGTCGTTACTCGTCGCTTACCTAGGTTCACTAGGCGGCGCTCCTCGTGCCTAGTACAAAAGCAAATCTGTTTAACTAGCGCGGAAACTAAGCCATTTGCGCTTTGGAAGTCAAGCTTTAAAACATACATGCAATTCTCTTGACATAATATCTATTTGTGTTTAAAAACTCTATTCATGAGTTTTGCATTTTTTACAGTTGATCTGGCTTTAGACGGCGACGACAAACCTTATATTTTAGAATTTAACAATGGGATGCAGTCTGGATTCAGTGGCTTTGAGCGCTCGACCGGAAAAAACATGCTTAATGACATTGTTCTCCCCAATCTTGTAAAAAGAAACTACAAGAAATTTTGGCTTGATCATGTTTTCGCTCCGAAACATCCTCTGGTCTCCAGCGCAGAAAGAAAATATCGTATTCCTCTGCTAAACACTGATATTTATCTAAGCGTAGGCGAACAAAAACTTAAAAAACAGTTTATGACGTGCTCAGCAACCAATCAAATTCTTTTCCCGCGGCCACCTTATCGTAGCGATATTTATAGCAAGTTCTCCAGAGTTGCAATCAGTCATAGGGCCGCAAAAATACAACAAAGAAAAGCGCAGAGAGCAGGAAACAACAACATTACGGTTGCAGGAGACTCACAGACCTATATGGCTCTGTGTGAAGATAAATCCTTTTATGCAAAAATCACGGATACGCTGAACCTGAACGGAAAAATATCTCCGTACCAAAAAGCGTATACTTTGCCAGAACTGAAAAAGGGCATTCCCTCAGAATTCAAAAACAAGGACAGGTTCGTCATAAAGGCCGTTAGCTTGTGTAGAGGGGAAGGCATAAAAATAGCTACCAGCGCAAACTACACAGACATACTTGAAAGCGTAATAGAAGAAAACAGATATTACACTCACGGGGCATCCCAATCTGGGGATCAAGAAGTCTATGTGCTTCAGGAATTTATCGACACGCCCCCGATGTCCATAAAAGAAGCTTATGATGCTGTTCGCCACGCAAGTTTTTTGGACAAAAAAACCATGCTTGGAAAAATATCAGGAAAAATTGCAAACCATTTTTACGGCAAAGTGTTTGAGGATAGTACAGACGCACTTCCCAGAAGACACGTTATTCGCCTAGCCCTGACATTCGAAAAAGATAATAAAGTCCATCTACATGACGGATACAGAAAATTTTCTGCCGATATATATGACGATACTCCTGAGGACGATGTTTCAGATGATGCATTTAAAAGCGAAGCGGCTTATGCAGCCCCCATACTCATAAAAGAAAAACAAAGAATATTCAAAGCTTTAGAGTCTGATCTAAACACGGTGATGAATCATGTATTTACGCATGATAAGCTGTACCCGGCCCCCTAAAGCGCTCCGCTCCAAAGGTAGGCGCAGGCCAGCACGACAATAAAGAGAAACTGTCCCATCGCGTTGATAATCAAGGCCCGGCGCAGGTGTTTATGGTCGTTTTTGGCGGTGGCTTTATCCGGCCCGACCCAAGCGCCCTTAATCGCACTGCCCGTTATATCCTGAAACGCGCCGCCCAAAGAGACATTGAGCGACCATGCCAGCGCAGAAAGCGGCCAGCCACCCTGCTCGTAACTGGCGCGGTTCTTCATGCCGGTCAACGCTTCCAAGCCCTTACTCACCTTAGCTGTAGGCGCAAACATGCTGGTAGCAGCCACCATAACCGCGGAAAAAAGCGAGGGCACAAACCCCATCAATTTCTCCAGCGCGCCGGGAACAACGCCTAAGCCCTTACTAAACCCGTCTTTACCAAAGCGCCAGAACAGCGCCGCCAGCGTCGCGTATATAAGGGCCGCTGGCAGCCCGCCGATCAAATACCAGATCACGGGCGCGATCAGCCCCTTATCATAGGAGCGCACGGCAAACCCCATCGCGCAGCGCGTAATGCTCAGATCATCGCTCGCGGCCAGATTTTTACGCTCGGAACGTGCAATCGCATAAAACGCGCCCTCCCCGACCTTTTTCTGCTCCAGCGCGAAATAAAGGCGCAGCAGCGCATACCAAACGCTGCCGCCTGTAATCATCAAAGACAGGATGACCGCTTCCGATAAGTTATAAAGCGGATAGTAAAACACCAGTAAATCGAGAGCCTTGCCCAAACCGAAAGCCACCGCGAGCGCCAAAGCGGTAATTAAGAAGCCACGAAAGACCAAATCGGCCTTCGGGCGGTGGGTTTTATTCAATTTATCGCCAAAACGGCCAAAAAACGTATCAACCGCTTGCCAGACGAACGGATTGGCATTGCCCGCCAGCGGCCCCGAAATCACCCCGACAACCATCGCAATCAGGATGGCGGCAATGGCATAAGGAATCCTTTCTGGGTGGAAAAGCTGCTCATGCAACTGAATAAGGCCCTCTGGCATAGTTATCCTTTACTTTCAATATATTAGACTTATCTTAATGGTGCAGTGCAAAAAAAATCTGTGCGAGAATCATTTTTTGCGCTAAAATAAGTGTATAGGCGTTAACTCCATAAATAAAGGAATTGAGCGGGTGCTTTACCATCTATACGAGCTACAGCAGGCGATGATGACCCCTTTGCGGATGCAGGCCGACCTGCTGCGCAGCGCCTTTGAAAACCCGTGGAATCCACTCTCCCACACACAGCTTGGGCGCACAATCAGCGCCAGCGCGACGATGGTTGAGCGCGCAACCCGCCAGTTCGGACGCCCCGAATTCGGCCTGCATGAAACTGAAATCGATGGCCGCAAGGTTGAGGTTGTTGAAAAAACCATTGTGCAAAAACCGTTTTGCCGCCTTTTGAATTTCCACCGCCGCATTCGCCGCAACGACCCCACAGTTTTAATCGCCGCGCCGATGTCCGGGCATTATGCAACGCTGCTGCGCGGTACGGTAAAGTCGCTGCTGCCACATCACAATGTCTACATCACCGACTGGCTGGATGCGCGCCAGGTTCCCATGAGTGATGGCGTGTTTAACCTCGATACCTATATCACCTATTTGCGTGAATTTATGAGCCTCCTTGGCCCCGATACGCACATTATCGCCGTGTGCCAACCGGCTGTGCCTGTCTTGGCCGCCGTCTCCCTGATGGCGACGGAGAATGACCCGAACCAGCCGCTATCCATGACCCTCATGGGCGGGCCGATCGATACGCGCATTTCAAAAACCACGGTGACAGAACTGGCCGAAACCCGCCCGCTGAAATGGTTTGAGAGCGCGGCCGTTCACAGCGTTCCTTATTATTATCCCGGTGCATTCCGCCGCGTTTATCCCGGCTTCCTGCAACTGGGTGGATTTATGTCGATGAATTTGGACAAGCATGTCGGCAAGCATTTGCAGTTTTATCACCATCTGATTAGCGGTGATGGCGATTCCGCCGCGGCCCATAAGAAATTCTATAATGAATATCTGGCTGTCATGGATATCTCTGCCGAATTTTACCTGCAAACCGTGGAAACAGTCTTCCAGAAGCACTTGCTGCCGCGCCGCCTGATGAAATGGCGCGATCCGATTACAGAAGAGCTGCATGATGTGCGTCCGCAGGATATTGAGCGTACGGCCCTGCTGACCGTTGAGGGGGAAAAGGATGATATTTCCGCGCGCGGACAAACTACCGCCGCGCATGATTTGTGTTATTCCATCCCGCAGAAGAAACAATTCCACCACTTCCAGCTAGAGTGCGGCCATTACGGTATTTTTAACGGACGGCGATGGCGCGAAGAGATTATGCCGCGTATACGCCACTTTATCCGTGAGATGGATCCGGGGCGTGATCCTATCCCCGAAAAAGATCTGGAAAAAACACCGGACCAGAAGCCAGAGCGTTACAACCGTGATATTCATGGTATTGCGGCCATTCGCCGCTGGATAAAAGAGCATCGCCTGGACAGCCACCGTGAAACCGTTGATTAAGAAACTTCTGCGCTCTGCCCCGGCGGCCCTGCCGGAGCTAGCCGACTATGTTGAACTGCGCCGCTCCAAACGCGCCAAGCGGTTGGGCTTGCGTTTGGACACAAAAAAACGCCTGTTCATCCTGACTGTTCCCAAAGGCATGCCACTGCACCGCGCCTATAATTTCGCGATTGAGCATGAAGAGTGGATGGAGCAAAAGCTGGCTGAGTTGCCTGCACCGATTAAGCTGCGCCATGGCCTACGCGTTCCGCTTTTTGGCACGATGCACACGATCAAAATTCAATACGACAAGCATGCGAAACGCACGGATATCACGCTGGCGGGCGGTATTTTACTGGTGCGTACGAACAAAGAAGACCCTTCGGCACGGATTATCCGCTTCCTTCGTCAGGAAGCGAGAGAGCGCCTGTATGCCCTATCCCAGGAAAAGGCCGCGCAGATTGGCAAGAAAATAAAAGGTGTTGCTGTGCGTGATACCAAGAGCCGTTGGGGCAGTTGCAGCGCAGATGGCAATCTCTCTTATTCGTGGCGTCTTGTCTTTGCGCCTTATGAAAGCTTCGATTACGTGGTCGCACATGAAGTCGCCCATCTGAAACATCTGAACCATGGAAAAAAATTCTGGATGCTGTGTGAGGAGCTATCCGAAGATTACGACACCGGCCATAGCTGGATGAAAAAGAACAGTTATGAGCTTATGCGCTACTGTTAGCCAACAAGATAACTAAGAATTTCGCAATTCCACAATGGCGCCTTCCGCTTTTCCATAGCCATTATTTCGGTCAAACTGTTCAGCATCTAAATTATCTCCCTCAAGGTCAACTTTAAGAGGATGATTAAAACCGACATAGTCAAAATTCAAGCCTCTCTGGCCAATTATTTCTTGAGCTTCTTCTACAGTCATAACATCGTGATCTGGTTTAAAACCAGTCCCATAAGGTGTTGATGCATTATATAGAGCACTGAGCACGCTGGCTTTATCTAAACCTGAAATATCTATATTTTTATTATCAGACATACGTTCTCCTATTTAATAAAAAGGCAAACTATATCACAAATAAAATTATGTCAATAAAAACCATTCAACGCACTTTGAAGAATAACTTGCGCAGCCAGTTTATCGATGAGGCCGGATTGTTTTGATTCAATGCGGGTTTTTCTTTTATCCACAAAGTTATCCACAGCCTCTTCCACAGAAACTGTGGATAAACGCTCATCCTGCAGCGCGATCCAGGGCTCACGCCCCACGATTTCGGGATAGCGCACCAACTCCAGCGCAAAATCGCGGACGGATTGCGCGCGCGGCCCTTCGCTGCCATCCATATTGACGGGCAAACCAATCACAAACCCGCCCACCTCATATTCCTCCACCAGCGCTTGTAGGCGCAAAATATCCTGCGTGAATTTCGTGCGTTTAATGGTCTCTAGCGGCGTGGCAAGGCTCTGCGCGGGATCGCTCAGAGCCACCCCGATGGTCTTTTTGCCGACATCTAATCCCAGAAGGGCCATACCCACCGGGCGCAATTCAGCAATATTTTTTAAAAGATCAATGCTCATCGGCGTTGAAACTACCCTGTAAGAGTGCTAGAAGTCCATGGTTTCGTGATGAATCGCCAAGGATTTTTAAATGTCAGAACTCAGCAAAGATGATGTGAAAAAAATTGCCCGCCTCGCCCGCCTGAAAATGGAGGATGACGAGCTGGAGCGCCGTGCGGAGAGCATAAACGGCATCCTGCAATGGATGGAGCAATTAAACGAGGTCGACACAGACAATGTCGAACCGCTGCGCAATGTCGCCGATATCGAACTGGCTTTGCGCGAAGATGTGATGAATGACGGCGGATATCCCGATAAAGTGCTGTCCAATGCGCCGGAAGAAACACAAGGCTTTTACGTGGTGCCGAAGGTGGTGGAATAAAATGAGCGATTTAACCCATTTAACAATTAAAAATGCCCTCGAAGGCCTTGATAAAAAAGAATTTAGCGCGGTTGAGCTGACACAAGCGCATATCAATGCGATGGAGTCTACGCGCGAGCTTAATGCCTATATCACCGAAACGCCGGAGCTAGCGCTGAAACAGGCCGCAGAGTCCGATAAGCGCCGCGCGGGTGGTGAGGCCGGGCTGTTGGAAGGTATTCCTTTGGCCGTCAAGGACATGTTCTGTACCAAGGATGCGCGCACCACCGCCGCCAGCCATATCTTAGAAAATTACCAATCCCCGTATGAATCAACCGTCACTGAAAAGCTTTGGCAGGACGGCGCGGTGATGATCGGCAAGACCAATCTGGATGAATTCGCCATGGGTGCGTCCAACATGACGAGCTATTTCGGCAATGTAATCAATCCATGGCGCTCTAATGCGCATGATAAAGACCTTGTGCCTGGCGGCTCTTCCGGCGGGTCAGCCGCGTGCGTATCCGCGCGCAGTGCGATGGGCGCGCTTGGAACTGATACGAACGGCTCCATCCGCCAGCCCGCCTCCTACACCGGCACGGTGGGGATTAAGCCGACCTATGGGCGCTGCTCGCGCTGGGGCATTGTCGCCTTCGCCTCGTCTTTGGATCAGGCCGGGGTCTTCGCGCGCACCGTAGAAGATTGCGCCCTGATGCTGCAATCGTGCAGCGGCCATGACCCAAAAGACAGCACCTCCGCCAATATTGAAGTGCCGGACTGGTCTAACTCTTTTAACAATGGCGTGAAAGGCATGAAAATCGGCATTCCGAAAGAATTCCGTGTTGATGGTATGCCCGATGAGATTGAAAAGCTCTGGCAGCAAGGTGCTGACTGGTTGAAAGACGCGGGCGCGGAGATTGTCGATGTCTCCATGCCGCATGCGAAATATGCCATTCCGGCCTATTATATTGTGGCTCCGGCCGAAGCCTCTTCGAATTTGGCACGCTATGACGGGGTTCGCTATGGCCTGCGGGTTGAGGGCGAAAACCTGATCGATATGTATGAAAAAACCCGCGCCGAAGGCTTTGGCGACGAGGTTAAACGCCGCATCATGATCGGCACTTATGTGCTCTCCGCCGGATATTACGATGCCTATTACATTAAGGCGCAAAAAATACGCCGCCTGATCGTCGAAGATTTCAAAAAAGTGTTCGAGGAGTGCGATGCCCTGCTCACCCCAACCTCACCGGGCGTGGCTTTCCCGATTGGCGAGCGCATGGACGACCCGATCAAAATGTATCTGGAAGATATTTTCACCAGCCCGGCCTCTCTGGCGGGCATGCCGGCCATGTCGGTTCCCGGCGGGCTGAACGGCGAGGGCTTGCCGCTCGGCCTGCAAATCATGGCCAAGCCGTGGGATGAGGAAAGTGTATTCCGCGTCGGGCAGGAAATCGAAAAAGCGGCCAACTTCACCGCCCTGCCAAATCTTTTAACAAAAGCCGCAGCTTAACCCTGATGTGCTTCTAATTTTGGTGAATTAGCACCAGCCTTGAATAAAACACGCTGAATAAATAGCTCCATTTCAGCCTGCTTTGCTTTGAGCAATTTAGGTGGCACGAAAAGCATAAATTTATTTTCCAACTCTTTTGCGAAAACCTCACAAACCCTGTAAGCAACCTGAGGGAGATCGGTACCATCACGAACTACTTTCGGACCATTTTTATCAACCTCAACGCCCGTGAAAACAGCGTCGAGCTCAATACTACGTTCTGAGATGTAAATTTCCTCTTTTTCAAGCTCATCAGAACCTTTTACTGTCCAATACTCTGCACCATAATCCATCCTAAACATGTCCTGACCCGGCTTGATTTCTGCCTGAATTAGGCCATTGAAAAATGAAATTTTTGTGTGAGTTTCATCAACAATCTCTGCGCCTTGCCTAAAATATGAGAACGAAGCGTTATCAAAAAAATGCTGAGCATATTTTTTACAAAACTTCTCAATTCTTTCATACATTGCATTTTCAGCAGCATCATATGCCTTCTCTGCTTCTTCTTCCTCTATTTGATCGTAGTACCCACTATCTTCAAGATGTTGGTTATAAGCGCCGCGGAGCTCTTTAGGATTGAATTTTCCCATTTCTTAAGTCCTTGTTTCTTTAAATTTATGAAAAACTAAAGCGCTATGTAAATAAAATCAAGAAGTTTTTATAGTAAAGACAGCGTCCTCAGTTACAATAGCCAGATGAAATTTTATATTGTCGCAGGGCTGGCGGGGTTGCTTTTGTTTGCCAGCACCGCCCGCGCTCAAACTCCGCCAGAAATGCCTGCGCCTTTTAATCCACTGATTGTCGATGAGACGGAAACGGTCGACCGCGCCTTGGGCTTTGGGGATGACGCGGATGCCAATCTGCAAAGCAAAGATGTCTACATCGACACGCTATACGAGGAGTGCCGCGCTGCGCCTTCGAACATTCTCAATCCAGGCGAGCAGGACATGTTGTGCGCCTGCATGGCCGCGAACACCTATGAGGGGATGAGCGCGCAAGAGCTGCACGTCATGAGCACACCCACGCCTGAGGGTAAAACACAAAGAGAGCGCCTATTCGGCGGATTTTATATGCCCTGCTTTTCCTACGCGGTGAATGATCTGGTGCGCGAAAGCTGCCTTGCCAATGAAGATACAGCTTCAGCTCTAAAGAAGCCCGTACAAGTGTGCGGATGTGTCGGGAATTTGATGAGCACATATTCCAAAAGCAAATATGAATATGTGGTGCGCAATGCGTGGCTGAAGCCGCAGGAAAAAGGCACGATGGACGCCGTGATTGACAGTCTGCTTTTTTCGCGTGATGCGCAAAGGATGATGAAAGCCTATATCAAGCGCTGCGTGCGCAAGCATGAGCTGGGCTGGTAAAAGGGTAAAAAGGCGCAAAGTTGCTCTGGACAGGGTTATCCGTGAGCGCTAATGTATCCGCTGTTTTTCAAAGGTTTAAGGATAAAACATGGCACAGTTAATCAAGGGCGAGACAGGCGAATGGGAAATGGTTATCGGCATGGAGGTTCATGCGCAGGTGATTGCCAATTCCAAACTGTTCTCCGGCGCGTCCACCGCCTTTGGCGCAGAGCCAAACAGCCAAGTCTCTATCGTTGATGCCGCCATGCCGGGCATGCTGCCCGTTCCCAACGCATTTGTCGTTGAGCAAGCCGTTAAAACCGGGCTAGGCCTGAATTCCAAAATCAATCATACCTCGGTTTTCGAGCGTAAGAATTATTTCTATCCCGATCTGCCGCAGGGCTATCAGATTTCGCAGTTCGAACACCCGATCGTCGGCGAAGGCGTGATTGAGATCGACCTGCCCGATGGCAGCGTCAAGGAAATCGGCATTACCCGCCTGCATCTGGAGCAAGATGCGGGTAAATCCGTACATGACCAGCACCCGACAAAATCGTATGTTGATTTGAACCGCTCAGGCTGCGCGCTGATGGAGATTGTGTCCGAGCCGGATATTCGCGGGCCGGAAGAAGCGGTCGCCTATCTATCCAAGCTGCGCATGATTTTGCGCTATCTAGAGACCTGTGACGGAAATATGGATGAAGGCTCCATGCGCGCCGATGTGAATATCTCTGTGCGCAAGCCTGGGGGTCCGCTGGGGATAAGAGCCGAGATCAAAAATGTGAACTCGCTGAAAGCCGTGCAGCAAGCCATTGATTTCGAGGTCCGCCGCCAGATTGAAATTCTTGAGGATGGCGGCGAAGTGGTGCAGGAAACCCGCCTGTGGGACCCGGCCAAGATGGAAACGCGCTCTATGCGCTCCAAAGAAGAAGCGCATGATTACCGCTATTTCCCAGATCCGGACCTTTTGCCGCTGCATGTGACGCAAGAGCAGATCGATGCAATTAAGGCCACCCTGCCCGAGCTGCCCGATGAGAAAAAGCATCGCTTCATGCAGGCGCACGGTTTGAGCGCCTATGATGCCAGCGTCCTGATCGCGGAAAAAGCGCGCGCCGATTATTTCGAGGCCGCCGCCAATAATAATGATCCGAAATTGGCTGCAAACTGGGTGATCAATGAATTGCTCGGCGGGCTAAACAAAGATGGCCTTGATTTGGAAGACTCCCCTATCAAAGCCGAACAGTTGGGCGGGCTTGTCGCGCTGATCAGTGATAATACCATTTCCGGCAAAATCGCGAAGGATGTGTTTGCCGAGATGATGAAGTCCGGCAAAGATGCCGCCGTGATTGTTGAAGAAAAAGGTTTGAAACAAGTCACCGATACCGGCGCGATTGAAGCGATTATCGATGAAGTGATTGCCGAAAATCCCGATAACGTCGCGGCCTATCGCGGTGGTAAGGACAAATTATTCGGGTTCTTTGTTGGTCAGGTGATGAAAAAATCACAAGGCAAAGCCAACCCGGCCGCTGTAAACGAAATCCTGAAGGAGAAACTAGGATGAGCGCAAAAACCCAATACGAATACAAGGTCGTAATTTACCGCGAGAGCATGCTGGGCTCCCTCTTCCTTGGCGGCTCAAAAGTTGACCCGCTCAAATTCTCCGCCTTTTTGAACGCCAACGGCGCAGAAGGCTGGGAGGTTAAAACCATGGAGCGCGAAAGCCGCCGCATGCTGCTCTTCTTCGAGCGCGAAGCCTTTCTCGTGGTTATGCAGCGCAAAATAGGAGGCTAAATCCGATGATCGATAAATTGCATAAACCGTTTTTCTTTACACTGGTCGGATTGGTCTGTCTGGGCGCGGTGATTGTTATCTTGAAAATCTGGGGCGTTGAATTGCCGGATCACCTGTTCTTTAAAATCATCGGCACGCTGGTGGTTTTAATTTTGCTGTTCGGCTTCCTGCTGGTGGTCAATTCCGATTTCGGTCAGCATAAAAAACTCAAAGACGAAAATTATCTCGATTAATCCGATGCAAAAAGGCTCCTCCACTATTTTGAATGTCACGCAAGAGGCGCATCACCGCGTTTTCGTAGGGCTGGGCTGGGACCCGCGCGGTCAGGCCGGCTTGATTGGCAATTTGACGGAAAAACTGAGCGGTAAAGCCCTGCACCATGATCTGGATTTGTCGTGCTGCCTGTATGATGCCAATAACCAGCTGATTGATATCGTGAGCGCCGAGACCGCGCACGCCGCGGACCGCACAGGAAAAATTTATCATAGCGGCGATAGCATCGAAGGCGAAGGCCCGGGCGATGACGAACAAATCTCGGTAGAGCTCAAAGATATCGATCCGGCGATCCGTAACATCATTTTTGCCGCCACAATCAAGAGCGGGCATAGCTTCGGCGATATTCACGAGCCAGAGATACGCCTCGCCGACGGCTACAGCAACCGGGAATTTCTTGTCTCCGCTCTGCACGCTGACGCGGGACAGGATAAGTCGGGCTATGTGTTTGTCCGCCTGTATATTGAGGGCGATGCTTGGATGGTACAGAATATCGGTGAGTTTTTTGATGCGGGCGCGGAAAAGAGCCTCGCTGATTTTTTAAAGACTTTCATCGAATAGTAAATTGATCTGGGTGATCTTTTCTGATATCTCAGTTCTTCATTGGTGCAAGGAGACGTGGCCGAGTGGCTGAAGGCAACGGTTTGCTAAATCGTCATAGGGTCAAAAGCTCTATCGAGGGTTCGAATCCCTCCGTCTCCGCCAGTGCTCCAAATTTTCCTTGACGGCCCACAAAATAATATTTATGAAAAACATAATGATATTATTATAAATTTTTACGTTGATGCCAGATAAAACAGACAAACACACCCTGCTGAAAAAGCTCTTTATCGATACTCCCGAAATCAACAGAAGACGGGAGATTATGAAGGCGCATGAAGAGGCAAAACAAACCACCAAAGAGATCAGAATAAACTCGTCGCCAAAAACGCTTGCTTTCGATCTCTAGCCTTTCTGTTTTCCTTTGTTGTTCATAGGTTTTTATCCGCCTAGAGTTTTGGGCGCTAATCCTCTAAACTTTGAGGAGATGCAATCTTTTCAAAACGAAAACCCTCATGAGCAATTTTAAATTCACACTCCCCTTTACCACGACAAAACCAACCGCGGCCAAAGCCGTTGCCATCACCCCGATCAAAAAGAAAGATTTTGACGGCTGGCTGAAGAAGCAGGACAAGGCGCTGCAAACGCTGGCCGAAAATTCCGGCTTTAAACCGGGCGGCAAGAGCGCGCTGATTGTCCGCAATGACAAGGGCGGCATGAGCAGCATTTATATTCTGGTTGGTGATACGCTGGGGATTTACGACGTGCCGGGTGCGCTGTGTGAAATCAAGGGTCAGCTCTCGCAAGAATTTATCGACAAGCATGTCTTTACCCTGTCCACATCCAAACTCAGCAAGAACGATATTGAAAACGCGCTGATCGGCTGGGCGATGGCGGGGTATCAATTCGACCGTTATAAGGCGAGCACATCAAAGCCCGCCATTCTGCACTGGCCGGACAAAGCGGGTAAGAAACGCGTTGAGGCCTTCGCGCAGAGCCTGTATCTGGTGCGCGAGCTGATCAATATTCCGGCGATGGACTTTGGCCCTGCCGAGCTCGAGGCCGCCGCGCGCGATGTTGCCAAAACATTTACCGCGAAGGTGAGCGTGATTGCCGATGAAAAACTGCTGGAGAAGAATTTTCCCGTTATTCACGCGGTTGGCGATGCCGCCGGAAAAACCCGCCGCCCGCGCCTGATCAAAATCAGTTGGGGTAATGCGAAGCACCCAAAGCTTACATTGGTCGGCAAGGGCGTTTGTTATGATACGGGCGGGCTGAACCTGAAGCCCGGTCAATATATGCGCAACATGAAAAAGGATATGGGCGGCGCAGCGCATGCGCTTTCGCTAGGCCGCCTGATCATGGCGCTCAAACTGCCTGTTAATCTGAACATCCTGATTCCGGCGGTGGAAAATGCGGTGGGCGGTGATGCGTTTCGCCCGGGCGATATCCTAAAAAGCCGTAAGGGATTATTTATCGAGAACACAAACACCGATGCGGAAGGCCGCCTCGTGCTGGCTGACAGCTTGACCTATGCTTGCGAGCGTAAACCCGAGCTGGTGATTGATTTTGCCACGCTAACAGGCTCGGCCCGCGCAGCGCTGGGCGAGGATGTCGCGCCGTTCTTTTCGACAGACGAAAAAACAGCCAAGACGCTGCAGGATATTGCCGCAAATAACGATGATCCGCTGTGGAATATGCCTTTGCATCAGGATTATGTACGCCTGATTAAAAATTCGGCGAGTGATCTCATCAACAGCGCCGCCCCGCCGGGTGATTTAATCTATAGCGCGCTGTTCCTCCAGCAATTTATGAGCGCACAGCCGGAATGGTTGCACCTTGATATCTTCGCCTGGGAGAGCAATGGCCGTCCGGGGCGCGCCAAGGGCGGGAAAGATACCGGGCTACGCTCGCTCTTCGCCCTGCTGGAGAGCCGCTATGGCTGAGCGCCCGAGCATTGATGCACCGCTGGCCACCGTTTATTCCGCGCCCGATGCATCTTCTGAGCCTTCCAACCAGCTTTTATACAGCGAGAGCGTTGAAGTACTCGAAGAGTGCGGCGCGTGGAAGCAAATCAAATCCGTGCATGATGGATATGAAGGCTGGATAGAAGCTGCGTTAAAGCCGTGTGGGCCACCCACACACCGGGTAAAAGCCCTACGTACGCATCTCTACAACGCGCCAAATTACAAAACTGCGCCGGTGCAGGCGGTTTATTTTCTCTCCCCTCTTACCGTAAATGCCGACAGACAGGATGGATTTGCTCGTCTGGAAAACGGCCTTTGGATATTTGAAAATCACATCGAGACTATCGACACAAAAGTGGACGATTTTGTTGAAACCGCCCTGCGTTTCCAAGGCACGCCCTATCTGTGGGGCGGGCGCAGTGCGGATGGCATTGATTGTTCAGGGCTTGTACAAATAGCCCTCATGGCATCAGGCATAAACGCGGAGCGCGACACCGGGCAGCAAATTAAAACGCTGGGTACACCGACAGAAACGCCCGCGCGCGGATCACTGGTCTTTTTTGACCGCCATGTCGGAATCATGGTGGATGAAACCCATATTTTGAACGCGACCGCGCGCACGATGGATACACGTATTGAGACGCTGCAAAGCTTAATCGCGCATTACGGCGAGCCGCTGGCGATAAAATCTATTCGTTGATAATAACGACAGGCTCGCCCGTGGCTGCGCCTGAATTGTGCGGCGGACCGTATGATGCGCCCAAAGACGGATCCAGCCCCAAAGGAACAAGCGGCGCAACGGCAGTTGCAGCATCGCTACCACCCACATCTTCCAGATTGCCTTTATCGTAATAATACGGCGCGGCGGGTGCGCTCATGGTCTGGTCGACATAGGCTTTGCTTTCAACCATACCCGCGCCGCGCTCCCGGCGTTCTATAACAACATCGGGCGCATTACGGTCTGAATTAAGCATTGGTCTAGAGGCGTGGAATTCTTCGAGCATATACTCTTCGGGCTGTTTGATATCCGGCGCGTTTTGCGCGGGCGGCGCTTCTTCCATTACGGGTGTATTGGTGAAATCAACCTCAATAATATCGGGATATTTATACGCCGCGCCAGAGAACGCATCCCACGGCACTCCAACCCCGCCATTCGCGACATTCAAAAAGGTCGTGTTATTTATCTCCGCCTCAATCACAACTTCCTTACGGCGGTTACCGGGCGCCAGACAATCCACCACCAAATCTTCTTTGGTGTTGCTGATGCTGATGCTTTGCGGCGGATGCAGGCGATAGCGCAAGCCGTCAACATAGGCATAACAAACCGAGCCGCGCGCACCGGGCGTAGTAATCTTTACATCCTGAATATGCGTATCAATGCCATAGGCACAAGAGGCCAGCGCAGCAACAGATCCGAGAAGTAAAAAACGGTAAAGCATAATGAAGCGAATGCGAAAAATCTGAATTACAAATACAGCCCGAACGGGCAACGTCTATACGAATCTACCTGAGATTCGCCAGAGGCGCAATGCGAGGGGCGCAAAAGCGCGGCTTAAGCCACCGACTTCTTAGAGGTCTCTTCGTTCTTATTGCCCGCAGGCTTTGTGACCGTGAATTGCATGTCATCGCCCTTGACCGAGACTTTGACGCTCGCCCCGTCAGAAACCTCGCCTTGCAGGATCATCTCCGCCAGCTTGTTTTGCAGGTGATTTTGGATCACGCGCTTGAGCGGGCGGGCGCCATAGGCCGGATCATATCCCTTATCCGCGAGCCACACCTTGGCTTTCTCATCCACCTCCAGCGCGATATGGCGCTCGGCCAGCAGGCCATGAAGATATTGCAGCTGAATATCGACAATACCCGTCATTTGTTCGCGGCTGAGGCGCTGGAAGAGCAGAATTTCATCCAGACGGTTCAGGAATTCAGGGCGGAAGGCCTTGCGCACGGCCTCCATAACCTGTTCGCGTACCTTCTCGACATTCTCGCCGTCTTTTTGATTCACGAGATGCTCCGCTCCCAGATTGGAGGTCATGATGAGTAGTGTGTTGGAAAAATCAACCGTGCGGCCTTGTCCGTCGGTCAGGCGGCCATCATCAAGAACCTGCAACAGAATGTTAAACACATCCGGGTGGGCCTTCTCGACCTCATCAAACAACACGACCTGATAGGGGCGGCGGCGTACAGCTTCGGTCAGCGCTCCACCCTCTTCATAACCGACATAACCCGGCGGCGCGCCAATCATGCGTGATACAGAGTGTTTCTCCATATATTCGGACATATCAAGGCGCACCATCGCGCTGTCATCATCAAACAGGAATTCGGCGAGAGCCTTGGTCAATTCGGTTTTCCCCACGCCCGTCGGCCCCAAAAACAGGAAAGATCCCATGGGGCGGCGCGTATCTTGCAGCCCGGCGCGGCTGCGGCGAATGGCATTAGAGACCGCAACAACGGCTTGTTCCTGCCCGACAACGCGCTGGCGCAAATTATCTTCCATATGCAGGAGCTTCTCGCGCTCCCCCTCCAGCATCTTATCAACGGGAATACCCGTCCATTTGCTGACAATCGCGGCAATTTCATCGCCTGTGACCTCTTCATTAATCAGATGTGAGGCCTTTTCTGCCGCCGTGCTGTCCTGCCCCTGCGGGCTTTCACCCAGCTTGGCTTCCAAGTTCGGAATAAGCCCGTATTTCAGCTCGGAGGCGCGCGCCCAATTGCCGTCACGCTCAGCCTGCTCCAGTGCAACACGCGCCTTATCCAGCTCTTCGGTCATTTTCTGCCCGGTATTGAGCTTTTCTTTCTCAGCCTTCCACTGGCTGGTCAGGTCCGCAGACCTGGATTCAAGCGATGCGAGCTCCTCCTCCAGCTTTCCCAGCCTGTCCTGAGAGGCTTTATCCTTCTCCTTCTTCAGCGCTTCACGCTCAATCTTGAGCTGCACAATGCGCCGGTCCAGCTCATCAATCGCCTCGGGCTTTGAATCGGCCTGCATGCGGATGCGGCTGGCCGCCTCATCCACCAGATCAATCGCCTTATCGGGCAAGAAACGGTCGGTGATATAGCGGTTAGACAGCGTCGCGGCCGCCACAATCGCGTTATCGGTAATGCGTACACCGTGATGCAGCTCATATTTCTCTTTCAGGCCGCGCAGAATGGAAATTGTGTCCTCCACTGTCGGTTCGGAGACGAACACAGGCTGAAAACGCCGCGCCAGCGCCGCATCTTTTTCAATATGCTTGCGATATTCATCAAGCGTGGTTGCCCCGACCATATGCAACTCTCCGCGCGCCAGAGCGGGCTTGAGCATATTTCCGGCATCCATACCGCTATCTCCGGCCTTACCTGCGCCAACAAGCGTGTGCAGCTCATCCAGAAACAGGATAATCTCACCCGCGGCGCTTTTAATCTCGTCTAAAACGGCTTTGAGGCGCTCCTCGAACTCACCGCGGAACTTCGCCCCGGCAATTAACGCGCCCAAATCGAGCGACATCAGGCGCTTATTTTTCAGGCTTTCCGGCACATCACCATTGACGATGCGCTGCGCCAGCCCCTCTATAATCGCGGTTTTACCCACGCCCGGCTCCCCGATCAGAACGGGGTTGTTTTTCGTGCGACGGGAGAGCACCTGCACGGCGCGGCGGATTTCCTCATCGCGTCCGATAATCGGGTCGAGCTTGCCCGCGCGCGCCGCCGCGGTCAGGTCCTGCGCATATTTATTCAGCGCATCGAAATTATCTTCCGCCGTGGCCGTATCGGCCGTGCGGCCCTTGCGCATATCATTGATGGCTTGATTAAGGGCTTTGTCTGTAACGCCCGCATCTTCAAGATAGCCGGCCACGTCACTTTTTTTGGCCATCACCATGGCCTGCAAAAGACGTTCAACCGTGACAAACTTGTCTCCTGATTTTTCAGCTAAATTCAAGGCGTTATCACCCGTTTTTACCAAATCAGATGAAAGCCTGAGTTGCCCTGCGCCCGGCCCACTAACCTCCGGTAGCTTTGCCAGCGCAGCATCAAGACTTTGCTTCAGGCGTACAGGATCGCCTTTCGCCGCTTTTATCAGTTTATTGGCAATCGCATCGGGATCATCCAGCATCACGCGCAACAGATGCTCAGGCTCTAGCGACTGGTGACCCTTGCGGGTCGCAAGTGTTTGAGCTTCCTGGAAAAATGTCCGTGTCTTCTCGGTAAATTTATCGAAGTTCATACCCTTAATATAGGCATTGAAAGCTTAAAAATCCAATAAATTCAGCTTATAAACCGTCCATAAGAAAAGGCGGCCACAGCCGCCCTTGCCTGTTTTGCTGTTACGCGCGCTTATGCGTCTGCCAGAGCAGCTTGATCTGCCTGTACGTTTTTATTAGAACTTTCTCCTAAGATGCTGTTAGGTAATGATAAATCATCGTCAGAGCCCTGGGCTGAATTACCAGCATTGTCCTGACGGCTGCCTTTTGCACGTACATCAGAATTATCGGAATCTTCTTCGTTCCAGCTATTGATAATGCGTTGATAATGCTCGGCATGTTGCAGATAGCTCTCGGCCAGTACGATATCGCCAGCGGCAGATGAATCCTTGGCTAAGGTTAGGTATTTTTCACAAACCTGATGCGCTGTGCCTCTAATGCGTACATCTGGGCCATTGCTGTCGAAGACCTGCGAGCGTTTCGGCCCACCGCGGCGACCTCCGCCCCCGTTTCCTCTGCCCCTTTGGCGTCTAGATGATGTTCCATGTCTCATTTTTTTATTCCGTTCTTACTTAAATTTAGACAATACATACACGTACACCATACATGATTCTGACACATATGGCCACTCTTTCAATTGCTCGCAAATTCACTATGAAAATTTAAGTGTTTTTGCACACACAACATATTGGGTTTGAACACGCCCCCAAAACTGCATATAGCGTTTTTATTTCTTGAGCATCATCAGGCTACATCCATCGGGTTTTGGTTCGCAACCGCCCTGGCAAGAAAAAAGTTACTTATCCCCATTGGAGATTTCCACAACCCGCGGCTGGCCTGCCAAATCACGGTGTACGTGTCGGACGCGAATCCTAGATTCTTCCGCGAGTCGCGCCACATCATCTTCCTGATCAAAACCGATCTCGAAAAACGCTTTTCCAGCCGGTTTTAACAGCGAAAAAAGCTGAGAAAAAATTTGACGGTAAGCATCCAAACCATCATTTCCCCCTGACAGCGCCAGAATCGGATCGTGATTCTGCACCTCTTTTGACAGCGTTTTAATGATTTGATTCGTAATATAGGGCGGATTCGATA
Organism: Alphaproteobacteria bacterium; assembly: GCA_020442385.1. Taxonomy (GTDB): domain Bacteria; phylum Pseudomonadota; class Alphaproteobacteria; order Micavibrionales; family Micavibrionaceae; genus JAGRKE01. The sequence continues at coordinate 180,311 of JAGRKE010000002.1, forward strand.
CGATTAAATCGAACGTATCGTTCAAATTATCCCCCCAATTCCCCGCCTGAAACGCCGCACGATCGTCCAAATCATGGTGTTTCGCGTTTTTTTGCGCCGTTTCGACCGCACCGGGTGCTTTATCAATACCTAACCCACGCGCCTGCGGGAATTCCTTTAAAAGCGCCAACAAAATGCAGCCTGTGCCCGTACCCAGATCAAGGATGGCTTCAGGAGCGCTTTCATCCTTGTAGGCTTTTAAAACTGCCTCGATCAGCGTTTCCGTATCCGGGCGCGGATCCAGCGTATCAGGCGAGAGCGCAAATTCCATGCCCCAGAATTCACGGCAACCATATATGCGCGAGAGCGGCTCCCCCGCCAAACGGCGCTGCACATCCGCTTCGATATTCAATAGCTGTTGGGGGGTTAAAAGCGTCTCAGGGGCAGCGATAATCTGGGACCATTCGTTCCCGCTTCTCTCTTGCAGGATTCTCCGCGCCTCAAGGTCCGCCGCCTCAATATCGGCGGCTTTTAAACGCCGGATTATATCCTGATAAAGGGGCAAAAGCTCCATAAGCGCGTCTTAACCTTCAAGATCGGCCAGCGCCGCCGCCTGATCTTCTGCGGTTAGCGCTTCAACAAATTCATCAAGCGCACCGCCCAGAACCTCATCGAGCTTATAGAGCGTTAAATTGATGCGGTGATCGGTCACGCGCCCCTGGGGGAAGTTATAGGTGCGGATACGGTCGGAACGGTCGCCCGTTCCCACCTGTGACTTACGGTCCGCCGCGCGCTCCTCGGCCAGTTTCTGGCGCTGCATGTCGTAGATTTTGGTGCGCAGAACCGTCATCGCTTTGGCGCGGTTTTTATGCTGGGAGCGCTCTTCCTGCATCTCCACCACCACGCCGGTTGGGATGTGGGTAATACGCACGGCGCTGTCTGTCGTATTTACGTGCTGACCGCCCGCCCCTTGCGATTTATAGGTATCAACCTTCAGATCAGCGGGATTGATATCGACATCCACCTCTTCGGCCTCCGCCAGAACCGCCACGGTTGCGGCCGATGTATGAATGCGCCCGCCGGATTCGGTCTTGGGAACGCGCTGCACGCGGTGAGCACCGGATTCAAATTTGAGCTTCGCAAACACATTCGCACCCTTTACCTCGGCGATAATCTCTTTATAGCCACCAATATCACTCTCGGAAGCCTCCAGAATATCAACTTTCCAGCCCTGCTCGGCAGCGTAGCCCTTATACATTGTAAATAGGTCCGACGCGAACAGCGCCGCCTCATCCCCGCCCGTACCGGCGCGAATTTCAAGGATCGCGTTTTTGCTATCAGCTTTATCCTTAGGGATCAGCGCGATGCGGATTTGTTGTTCCAGCTCAGGGATACGTTTTTCAAGAGCGCGCAGCTCTTCCCCAGCCATATCCTTCATCTCAGGATCATTCAGCAGCTCTTTAAGGTCAGCCTGTTCGCTTTGCGCGCCTTTATATTCGTCAATCGCCTCAACAACAGGGCTGAGCTCGGCATATTCCATCGACAGCGCCGCAAATTTCTCGCCCGGCAGATCGCCGCGCCCCATCAGCGCCGCCAGCTCTTCATGGCGCGCTTTGATTTTTGCGAGTTTTTCTTCCATAGACATGCGGAGGCATTCCTTTTTATTCGTCGGAAAAGACCATGGCGCTATTGCGCGGTATTTTCAATGGTTTTTAGAGGATATTGTTCTTTAAGTTTAGCGGCATCCAATGCGATATTGCGTCGCACCTGTCCTTTTTCGCCCAGAAAATCAAGCGGCTGACCATCTACCTGTAGCTTCACACCGCCGGCATTGCCCAGAGACATGCTTAAATCCGGGCGGTCGGGCACATAATATTGATCCCCCGCCTTGAGCACGCGTGAGACGATAGCTTTACCGGCCTGATCACGAATTTCAACCCAGCTATTTTCCAGCATGGTGAGCAAGATGCCCTCTTGCGCAGGAGCCGGAGCAGCAGCGGGCGTGTCAGCAGAATCAGCCTCTTCCTTCAGCCCCGCATCTGCGGCAACTTCGGCGTCCATAACATCGCCGAGGGTTTCATCAATCGTTTGTGCCTCATCGCCTGTCATGTCGGTGGAAATGTCGCCCAGCTCGACTTGCAGATTTTCAGGCACAGACGGAATTTCACTCACGCGCGGCCCATCGCCGCTTTGTGAGCTCCACCAGCCAATCAGAATAAACACAGCCAGCACACTAGAGAGAATAACAACCCAGAGCGGCGGCATCTTGCTTTCAGACGCGATTACAGGAAAATCTAAATGTGGTTTGTGGGTTCGCCCGCCGCTTTGCGCCTTAAACAGCTTGACCATCTTATCGCCATCAAGCCCGAGATATTCAGAGTAAGAACGCACAAACCCGATGGCGTAAACCCGCCCGGGCAGATTTTCAACAGAGTCACTTTCTATGGCTATGATTTGCGGCGCCTTGATACGCAGCGCGCGCTCGATATCCTGATAAGATTGGTTGTAATGCTCCCGTGTGCGGCGGAGGATCTCCCCGACGCTCATATCGGTATGATAAAGCTCCTCCTGTTCAGGAGCCATCGTGTTCACAGCAGCTTGTCCCATAGAAAGGGAGAATAGCGCATTCTTGAGCGCTCTGCCAGCTTTATGACTCCAGACCGTAAGCCTCATGAAGCGCACGCACAGCAAGCTCAGTGTATTCTTCAGCGATCAGAACACTGATTTTAATCTCGGATGTAGAAATAACCTGAATGTTGATTCCTTTTTTCGCCAGCGTTGCGAACATTTTGCTCGCCACACCATGGTGGGAGATCATCCCCACGCCAACCACAGACACTTTCGCCACATCTTCGGTGGCGATAATATCAACATCATCCAGATCAGCCAGATTACCCAGCGTCTCTAGCGCCTTTGGCAGGTCCGCGCGCGAAACGGTGAAGGTCATATCCGTAGCTTTCCCATCGGCAGAGATGTTCTGTACGATCATATCGACGTTGACGGCCGCTTCGGACAGCGGTTCAAAAATGCGCGCCGCTACGCCGGGCGTGTCCGGCACTTTCAAAAGTGTAACTTTCGCTTCATCGCGGGCATAGGCTATGCCGCTGACGAGTTCCTGTTCCATGATATCATCCTCTTCTACGATTAATGTTCCGGGCAGATCGCTGCCGATATGATCTTCAAAGCTGGAGAGCACCTGCAAAGGCACATGATGCTTCATCGCCATCTCGACCGAGCGGGTCTGTAAAACTTTTGCGCCAAGCGAGGCCAGCTCAATCATCTCCTCGAAGGAAATGCGGTTAAGCTTGCGCGCCTTGGGCACGATACGCGGGTCGGTGGTGTAAACCCCGTCCACATCTGTATAAATATCACAGCGATCAGCTTTGAGCGCCGCCGCCAAAGCCACCGCAGATGTGTCCGAGCCGCCGCGGCCCAATGTTGAAATGCGGTTTCTCTCGCTCACCCCCTGAAAACCGGGCACAACCACAACCTCGCCTTTTTTCAGGCGCTTGGAAATTTCAGTTGTATCAATCTCGGCAATGCGGGCCTTGCCGTGCGTTTCATCGGTGCGGATTGGGATTTGCCACCCCAGCCAACTGCGCGCCTCAACATCGCGCTTTTGCAAGGCCATCGCCATTAAGCCGGCGGTAATCTGCTCCCCGCTGGAGACCACCACATCATATTCGCGGGTGTCATAAAGCTGCGAAACCTCGTCGCAATAGCCCACCAGTTGATTGGTCACACCGGACATCGCAGACACAATCACGGCCACCTGATTGCCGCGCTCGACTTCACGCACGATTTTGTCCGCGGCATTTTCGATCCGCGCAACATCGGCAACTGAGGTCCCACCAAATTTTACAACAATAAGCGCCATAGGCTTTTTCCAGCTTTAGTCTTGTTTTTTTCAACCTGCATACCCATACTCACTATCGCATTAAAAATCAAAGGTATTTTACGTCAATGAGCACGCAAAGCAGCAGTGTGAACCAGCAAGAAATAGGCCATTTTGCAAAAGATGCGCCGAACTGGTGGGATGAAAACGGCCCTTTTAAACCACTGCACCGCCTGAACCCGGCGCGTATCGGCTATATCAAGGAAAAGATTTGCACGCATTTCGAGCGCGATGCACAGAGCTTCACGCCCTTTAAAAAGCTCAGCATTCTGGATGTGGGGTGCGGCGGCGGGCTGGTGTGTGAGCCGATGGCACGACTGGGCGCGGATGTCACAGGCGCAGATGCGGATGCGGTGGCTATAGAGGTTGCCAAGGCGCATGCGCAAGAAAGCGGCCTTGATATCACCTACGAGAACAAGCCCGCAGAAGAATTGAATAAGAAATTCGATGTGGTGTTGGCGCTGGAGATTATCGAGCATGTCGATCACCCGGAGGACTTCGTGCAAAGCTGTGCCAAGCTGGTTAAGCCCGGCGGGTTGGTGATTTTCTCAACCCTGAACCGCACGCCCAAGTCCTTCGCCCTAGGCATTGTCGCGGCGGAATATATTTTGCGCTGGGTTCCACAAGGCACGCACAGCTGGAAGAAATTCATCAAACCATCAGAGCTGAGCCGTATGGCGCGCGCCGCAGACCTCTCCCCCGCCGATATAAAAGGCTTGATGTTCAACCCCATCACCGGCGATTTTCAAATGTCCGATAGCGATATCGATGTGAATTACTTCCTGAGCGCAACCAAAAAGGATACATAACCCTATGAACACATTTTCTTATATTGCCCTTGGTTTTTGTCTTATCTCTGTTGTCGGTGTTTTGGCACTGGGGCTGTTTTCCATGGCCAAAGGCGGCGAATTTAACAAGAAATACGGCAACAAATTGATGCAGGCGCGCGTGATGCTACAAGGGCTTGCCATCGCCATGCTTGCACTGGCATACTTTACCTCGCAAAATTAATTTCCGTCCTGATTCAAGGAGATACATTCAGATGAAAATTCTTGTCCCGATTAAACGGGTGGTTGATTACAACGTAAAAATCCGCGTCAAAGCCGACAAATCCGGCGTAGAGCTGGCCAATGTCAAAATGTCGGTCAATCCGTTTGATGAGATCGCAGTCGAAGAAGCCGTGCGTTTAAAAGAAGCCGGAAAAGCCACCGAAGTAATCGCCGTGAGTATCGGCCCGGACAAGGCGCAAGAGCAATTGCGCACCGCGATGGCGATTGGTGCAGACAGGGGTATTCTGGTTAAAACCGATGCACCGATTGATCTGGGCGGGGTTGAGCCGCTGGCCGTGGCCAAAACGCTCAAAGCGCTCGTGGAAAAGGAAAGCCCTGATCTGGTGATCATGGGCAAACAATCCATTGATGACGATTCAAACCAGACCGGGCAAATGCTCTCTGCCCTGCTCGGTTGGCCGCAAGGCACATTCGCCTCAAAGCTGGAGCTTGGCAGCGGCAGCTTGAAAGTCACCCGTGAAGTCGATGGCGGTTTGGAAACGCTGGAGCTTAAAACCCCGGCGATTATCACGACCGACTTGCGCCTGAACGAGCCGCGCTACGCCAAATTGCCCGACATTATGAAGGCGAAGAAAAAAGAGCTGGAGATTATTGAACCTTCCGCTCTTGGTGTGGATTACACACCGCGCCTGCAAATCGTAAAGGTGGAAGATCCGCCGAAACGTCAGGGCGGCATTAAGGTCGGCAGCGTCGATGAACTGATTGATAAACTGCGTAATGAGGCCAAAGTCATTTAGGCCTCATGGAGCATCCCCGACTTGATCGGGGATCTTTAAACACCATGGAACAGATTCCCGCTTTCGCGGGAAAGACAGAAGGAAAAATAAAGATGGGTATTCTCGTTATTGCAGAACACGATAATAAAGAGCTGGCGAAGGCCACATTAAACACCCTTGGCGCGGCGGCGCAAATCGGTGGCGACATTCACGTGCTGGTCGCGGGATCAGGCTGCGGCGCTGTCGCCGAAGCTGCCGCAAAAGCACAGGGCGTTGCCAAAGTTCTGAAGGCTGATGCACCAGAGCTAGAGCATCATCTGGCGGAGAATATTGCGCCGCTGATTGTTGAGCTGGCCGCGAATTACACACATGTGCTCGCCCCCGCCTCGACCTACGGCAAAAATATCCTGCCGCGCGCGGCGGCACTGCTGGATGTGCAGCAAATTTCTGATGTGTCTGCGGTTGTAGATGCCGATACGTTCGAGCACCCGGTCTATGCCGGCAATGCGGTCGCAACAGTTAAATCCGGCGATGCGAAAAAGCTGATGACCGTGCGCGGCACAACCTTCGACCCCGTGGCGGCCGAGGGCGGCAGTGCGGCAATTGAAGATGTCACCTCCAAGGGCGATGCCGGACAATCAAGCTTTGTGAATCTGGCGGTGACTGAGAGTGATCGCCCGGACCTAACCGCCGCCGATATCGTCATATCCGGCGGGCGCGGCGTGGGCTCGGCCGAGAATTTCGCAATCATTGAGAAGCTAGCGGATAAACTGGGCGCGGCCGTTGGCGCCTCGCGCGCCGCGGTGGACGCCGGATATGTGCCAAACGATTATCAGGTCGGGCAAACCGGTAAGGTTGTTGCGCCCGAGCTGTATATGGCAATCGGTATTTCCGGCGCGATTCAGCACCTTGCGGGTATGAAGGATTCAAAAGTGATTGTGGCGATCAACAAAGATGAAGAAGCCCCGATCTTCAGCGTCGCCGATTACGGCCTCGTCGCCGACCTGTTTGAAGCCGTGCCGGAGCTTGAGGGCAAGCTTTAAGAGGGCCTAAACGTTAAGCCATGATCGTTTGCAATCGGCTTAATGAGCTTATTGCGTACTTTTTTCATGCTAACATCCTTGTTGAAGAAGAACATCGTGTAGCGCTTATCAAACTCAGGAAGCTCATCCTCATATTTACGCATAACATCTTTACAGCACTGTGCAAGTCTATCCACAGCTTCAAAATCAATGGAATCAAACGAGTCAAAAGGAAGCGTTAAACATAAGGCATCCTCGTCAAATTGTGTCCAAAAACGATGATAATGTGGCCTTATGAATCCATGGCTATGAAATTCTTTAATACCACTTACGCATTCAAACAAGACTTTCAGGGGACGAAGCTTGTTATAAGCCTCTTTGTTATCTTCAAAAATTTCTTTAGAAAAATTATTTTCGGTGAATACAAAATCTCCCCGAAGTATGCTTGGCTCATTCCAGCTCAATGCGCCTTTATTCTGTGCGATCTCTGAGAGCACATCCTTCGATAAAGTCAAAACGCCCTTATTTTTGCTTAGCTGATCCAATGTAAGAGAATTGGAAATATCCAAATTAATACTAAAACCGTACCCTTTTAATCTCTTCGCATCGAGATAAATAGGAAGACGTCTAGAAAATATCTCTTCAAATCTGTCAAGCTTTTGAAATTTATCACGAAGCCGCTCCAAATATTCAAGCTCAATATTAAGCTCTATTTCTTGAGTCATGGTACGCATCCTTAAAAAAATAATAAGATTGCTTAACTAATAAGGATATGCATACCATTATGTCAATAATTATTTTTTTAAGACTCGCTATCCTTCATCTTAAAGACCGGCTTATCGGCCTTATCGAAGATGGCGTCTTGCGTGATGGCTTCATCAAGAATGGTGTTGCGCATGATTGCGCCGGTAAAGTCCGCACCGGAGAGGTCTGCCCCGCTGAGATCGGCATAGGACAAATCCGCGCCCTTAAAGACTGCGTTTTTCATCTGCGTGTTATTGAGCTTGGCATAGCGGAACTTCGCGCCTGAAAAATCGCACGGGCTGAAGCGTCTGGTCGCACCGCCGCCGCCAAACATAAGCGCACTGCAATTCGCGCCCAGCAAACGGGCATGCGCAAAATTCGCATTCTTGAAGCTGGAGCCGCGCAGGTCGGCCTCCTCCATGTCGCAATTGCGGAAGTCCGCATCATCCAGCGCGGCGCTTTGTAGCTCGACCTTATAAAGATTCATGCCGAAAAACTTCGCGGCCTCGGCCTTAATTGCGGTGAGTTTTTCCAGCTTCAAGGTCTTGAGCACGCGCATATCGATCTTGCTGAGATCGAGCTGCTTACCCTTTGCGCCGCTGGATTCCACCCAGGCGCGGTGCTGCTCCACCATTTTGGGCAAAGGCTCATCCATATCCGAAACCGATACGCCAATATTCTCATCCGTGATCGCGGCAGAGAGATCTGCGTCTCTCATATCCTCAATATGCACCCCGGTCAGGATGGCCGAATTCATATTCGCGCCCTTGAACTGCGCCCCTTTTACATCCGCCCCGCTGAGGTCCGCCCCTTCGAGCATGGCGCCACTGAGGTCGGCGCGGGCCATATTCGCACCCGCCATAATCGCATCGGAAAAATCAGCCTTGGAGGCCATAGAGCCAACAAGCTTTGCACCGCTGAGGTTCGCGCCCTTGAAATTCACAGCCTGCGAGCCGTCGCCGCTGCCAGACACGCCGCCCATGCGCAAATCGGCCTTCTCAAGATCGGCACCTTGCAAATTCGCATTCTCAATGCGTGCGCCGCGCAAATCGGCGCGCACGAAGCTGGTTTTAAATAGATTGGCCTCACTCAGGTCGCAAGCATAAAGCGATGCCTCTTGAAAATCCGCACTCGATAAATCCATGCGCACCATCACGCAGCCTTGGAAATTCGCCTGTTGCAGATTCTCGCCGCGCAAGGAAAGCCCGGTTAAATCGGTGTTTTTCAAGACCGCACGACGCCCACCAAGCCGCCCCTCTAAGAAGCGGTTGTGCAGGCGTACCAGGGCCTCTAGCTGGTCCTGGGTGATGGCTTCAATATTGTCCTGATTAGAATCAGCAGATTCCGACATATCTCTATTGTCTCTTAGATTTCCTAGCAAGGCGTTAAAATTATGCCGCTTTAGTGCAAAACATTGTACCTCTTTTTCTTTGCTATTTCACCCCATTAGAGGGGTTTTTAGGGTTTCCTTTTGTTTATAAGAGCGCTAGTCTCGCTCCTATGAAAAATTTGAGCCTGTTAATCTTAGGGTGCCTGATATTGGCGGCGTGCGGTGTGAAGCCTTCACAGGTTGATCCACCGCCGGGGGCGGAGGATTCACCCTTCCCGCGCACATATCCAAGCCCGCACACAGACCCATAAAAGGCGGCCATGACTGGATTGAATGAAAAAAACGGCGTGTTGCACGTTGATGATGTTTCCCTGACCCGCATTGCGGATGAGGCCGGGACGCCTGCCTATATCTATTCGGCGGCGCATATCAAATCACAGTATCAACGCCTGAGTGATGCCTTGAAAAAGGCTATCCCGGCGGACCGTCAGCCCCTGCTGTGCTATGCCTGCAAAGCAAACAGCAATCTGGCTGTGCTGGCGCTGCTGCGCTCTTTAGGGTGCGGGCTGGAGATTGTTTCTCAAGGAGAACTTCAGCGCGGCCTGAGCGCCGGGTTTGATCCAAATGTGATTGTCTCCACCGGTGTGGGCAAAAGCGATTCCGAAATCCGCGCGCTTTTGGGGGCGAATATTCACCAGATTAATGTGGAATCCCTGCCAGAGCTGGAACGGATTAATGACATCGCCACTGAGATAGGCGCAAGCGCGGATGTAGTTTTGCGTTTAAACCCGAATGTCAGCGGCGGCGGCCATCACAAAATTTCCACCGGGCGCGAGCACGATAAATTCGGCATTAGCGAAGATAAAGTCTTTGAAGGCTATGCCATGGCCGAAGAGATGGAAGGCGTAAATATTGTCGGCTTGTCCATTCATATCGGATCGCAAGTGTTCACGGTTGAGAGCTTTGAGCCTGCCTTTAAGAAACTGGCAAGCGTGGTCGAAGCGCTGCGCAATGATGGTTATGAAGTTTCCCGCCTTGATATTGGCGGCGGCTTTCCCATTCAGTATGACAATGAAAACCTGCTGGATCTGGATGCCTATGCCAAATGGGTGAATGAGATTATCGTACCGCTGGATACCGAAATCATTATGGAACCAGGCCGCTATCTGGTTGGCAATGCGGGCGCGCTGCTCTCACGTGTTGAATACGTGAAAGAAGGCACGAGCCGTAAATTCCTCGTCATTGATGCGGCGATGAATGATCTGCTGCGCCCGGCCCTGTATGATGCCTATCACGGGATTGAGCCTGTTCAAAACCGCGACGCAGGCGTGCAGACCTACGATATTGTCGGGCCAATTTGTGAAACAGGAGATACATTTTCGCAAGACCGTGAGCTGCCATCCATGTCGCAAGGTGATTTGCTGGTTTTAAAATCTGCCGGGGCCTATGGTTACTGCATGGCGTCCAATTACAACACCCGCGGGCGCCCGCCGGAAATTCTGGTCAGCGGCGATAGCTATGAGGTTATCCGCCCGCGCGAGAGCGTTGAGGACATTCTGGAGAAAGAAACAATTCCGGGCTGGCTGCGCACATAAAAAAGCGCCTATACTGGGCGGGTGATGCCCGACCATTCCCAAAACAAACACCACGCCAAAGCACTGGCAAAACTCAAGCGTCAAAAACATCTGGCGCGCGGAATTTTGCTGCTTGAGAGCTTAAGTGAATGTTTATGGCGGCCCTTTTTCTGGACTCTGTTTTTCTTTGGTCTGTGGCTGTTTCAAATTCCGGCGCTTCTCGGGCAAATTCCGGCCATCCTGGTCACGCTCAGCTTTTGCATCGGGATCGCCTATTTGTTGATCAAAGACCTGCCGCGCTTTTCTTGGCCCGGCGATCATGCCGTTACCCGCCGCCTTGAAATAGATAGCGGGGTGAAACACCGCCCACTGTCTTCCATGAGCGACCAACTGGCCAATCCCGATAAAGAGGATACACAAGAGCTGTGGGCCAGTAACAAGGATAAACTCTTCGGGTTTTTAAACCTCATAAAACTCAAGGCCCCACGCGCGATGATGGCGCAGAAAGACCCGTATGCGCTGCGCTATCTGGCAGGCGCGTTATTTGTATTGGGCTTGATCGTTGCCGGACCGCTTTGGCAGGCACGTATCTGGAACGGGCTTTCGCCTGTCGATATTGAACTGAACCGCAAACTCACCAGCGGGATAATGCTGCAAATTACCCCGCCTGCTTACACGCAAAATCCGCAAATGGTCCTGCGCCAGAGCAGTGAAAAAGTTTTGAATATCCCTCAAGGCAGCACTTTAAAGGCAACCGTCAGTGATAGAATCGGCACGCCCGTTTTGCGCGTGGATGAGCGCGATTACCCCATGCAAAAAGAGGCTGATCATACTTACACATTAGAAATGGATATCCCCGCAGGCTCCGCGCTTTCAATCCGGCAAATGCTTTTCCCGCGCGCCGCATGGCGCTACCAGTTTATTCCCGATCAGCCGCCCAGCATCGCAGCCAAAGGCGAGCCTGAAATCCTGCCGGACGGTGCGCTGCGTTTCGGTTTTACACTCAAAGATGATTACAGCGTCAAAGATTTGCAGATGCATATGCGCCTTGATCCCGAACTGGGCGAAGCACCGATGGGGGAGCCGATCAGCGAAACCCGCACTGTCTTTTCCCCCGCCCAAACTGACTTTGAAATTGCGCCGCTTTACGATTTAACGGGTCATCCGTGGGCTGGCCTGCCGGTCGTGTTTGAATTCACGGCGCTGGATCATCTGGGTCAAAAGGCGACAACAAACCCCATTCGCCTCACTCTGCCCGAGCGCAGTTTTGCTCACCCCGTTGCGCAGAAAATTATCGACATCCGCAAAAAACTGATCGCCGCGCCGAACGATTCCTATCGTGACATGGCGATTGCACTGGAAGATATTATGGCCGTGCCAGGGGCGTACCAAAATGACATTTATGTGTTTTTGAATTTGCGTAGCGCATCCTCGCGCCTGTTTTACAACGATCCTTCGCTTGAGACCTCGCGCGCGGTTGTGAACCAACTCTGGAACGTAGCCTTGCGTATCGAAGACGGAAATTTAAGCTTTGCCGCGCGCAATTTAAGAGATGCGCAGCAAGCCCTGCAAAAGGCGCTGCAAAACCCGGATACGAGCGAGCAAGAAATCGCGCAGCTAATGAACACCCTGCGCGAAGCGATGGCCGAATATTTCACCGAGCTGCAAAAAGAAGCGCAAAAACGCATGAGTGACGGCGGCCCAATGCCGATGATTCCGCCAGAGATGCTAAGGCATTTAATCACACCCGAAGGCCTGGGCGATTTTCTGAGCCGGATGGAATCGCAAATGCTATCGGGTGATCGCCACGCCGCGCAGCAAATGCTCTCCGAGCTTCAGCGCATGATGGATACGCTCGACCCGTCTGTTACCGCGCCCATGCCCGCCGATATGCAGATGATGGCCGAGGGCGTGAGCAAGCTGCAGGAAATTATTGAGGCTCAACAAGCCCTGCTGGAGAAAACCGCGCATCAAGCCAAGCTCGCGCAGGAATTTGAGCTACTGAAAGACAAAATGCCCGACGGATTTATGCTGCCTGAAATCAACACAACCCCAAGCGTCGAGCAGCAAGATGCGATCCGCCACGAGCTTGAGGACTTAATTATGGAGGCCGTGCAAAAACTACAAGATGTACCAGACGGCATGGCGCTGGGCGATCAGGAGATGGAGCAATCCGCGCAGGCGCTGGGCGAAAACGCGCCTGACATCTCTTCCCCACATCAAGAAAAAGCGATTGAGCATTTAAAATCCGCGCAGGAAAAACTTAGCGAGCAATTCACCGCGCGCATGGAAAACATGACAGGCATGATGTTTGGCAGTGGCACGCGCTACGACCCTTTGGGGCGTCCCTACCGCGATCCGGGATCGGGTGACGGCGGTGATGGATCACAAGTGAAAGTTCCTAGTGATGCGGAGCAGAAGCGGGCGCGTGAGATTCTTGATCTTTTGCGCCGCCGATCGGGTGAGCGTGATCGTCCGATGCTGGAGCGTGAGTATTATCGCCGTCTTCTGAAGCAGTTTTAACCGCACCATCTTGGTTCAGAACAAATTTCAGCGACACTTCATGCGCTCCAGTCTGCGCCGCTATATAGTCCTGCGCAAAATCAAGTGTGCCTTCCGCGTCAATGCGCTTTTCCGGCACAGCGAGATACCAAGTCTCAACAATCTCCCCGCCAGAGCCGCGCAAACTGGCCTCAACTGCCGGAATCACCTGCGCGTGAGCGGTTAAATTCACAATGCGCCCGCTAAGCGATATAGTCTCTCCATGATCGCTGCTTGGATTGGCCGTAATTTTCAAATGATCAAAGACTAAGCCTTCACCGGGCACGGCGATCTCCATCCCCAGCATTTGATATAGCCCCGCGCTGGGCGGCCACGCCTGCACCATCGGGGATTTCAGCATCACAAGCGCGCCCAATATCAGGAAAAAGACAGCTGCAGCGGCCGCATAACTAATCAGCCGTGCTTTCAGCGGAAGAGCCTCGCCCTCCTCTTGCGCATCCTCGCGATCCACAAGATCCAGCTCAATATCCGGCTTTACCCCTTCTGGGATATCATCAAAAACCGGAGCTTCAGCCTCACCAGCATCATCTTCACCGGCCTGCAATTCGGCCAGCTCATCGTAATCGGGCTCCTGATACCAGACTTCTGCGCAATTCGAGCATCGTACATTATGCCCATCCGGGGCCAAGGCCGTTGCGGGAAGCAAATATCGGGTTGTACATTGTGGGCAGGTCAGAATCATTGAGTGAGAGCTCTTCTTTTTAGTCTTATATTTTAGTACTTATAAGATACTCTGCAATGATCGAATGATAAAGGCATATTGATGAAACGGGTATTTTTCGCCATCGCACTTATTTTTGCAGCCCTGCCGGACGCGCAGGCGGCAGAGTGCGCTGTGGAAGACCGTGCCTGCCTTTTGCAAGAGCTGCAAAGCGCGGCAGATGCGGTCGATCAGAAAAGCTGGCAAGACCAGACCTATCGCGAACTGGCCAAAACATTGGCTTTTGACGGAGATATTGATGGCGCGATTGCTGTTCTCAACAAAATCGAAAATCCAGACACCAAAGCCCTGACCATACGCGGAATTGGCATGGCCGCCGCCGATCAAAAATATGAGCAAGCGCGCTATGACGAAATTTTTACAAAACTGCGCAAAGAAGCCGAAAAGATCGAGCACCCGCCCTCTTACGCAATTGCCCTGACCTATATCGCCATGGCGCAAGCCTTCGCCGGAGATAATGATGGCGCGTGGAAAACTGCCGCCTCAATGGAAAATGACGCTCTGCGCCACAAAGCCTATGGTGAGACGGCAGAAATTCAGGCCGAAAAAGGCGATTATGAAGCCGCGAATAAAAGCATCAGCTTGATCGACAGCGCGGCCTTCCGCAACAAAGCCTATGCGACCGTATCCCAAATTCTGGCTGATGGTGAGCTTTTGCAGGCCGCCTTTGATACGGCCGATAAAATCGACAATGCCTATAAGCGCGCCGCCGCCATTCAATATATTCTGGACAAGCAAAAGCCGCGTGAAATTCCTTATCAATAACTTTAAAAATTACGAGTAAAACCTTGATTAAATTTGAACATGTTGGATTAAGATACGGCGTCGGGCCGGAGGTTCTCAGTGATATTGATTTCGCGCTTGAGCCCGGCTCGTTCCACTTTTTAACCGGGCCCAGCGGCGCGGGTAAAACCTCGCTGATGCGCCTGATGTATCTGGGCCGCAAACCCACACGCGGGCTGGTGACCATGTTCGGCAAAAACATCAACCAGATGGAGCGCGCGCAATTGGCCGCCATCCGCCAGCGCATCGGCGTGGTATTTCAGGAATTCCGCTTGCTGCCGCACCTATCGGCCTTTGACAATGTGGCCTTGCCTTTGCGCATTATCGGCCGCCCGGAAAAAGAAATCCGCAACAATGTGGACGAGCTTTTGGAATGGGTAGGTCTTGGTGATTATAAACGCGCCCTGCCCCCAACCCTATCCGGCGGGCAGCAACAACGCGTGGCCATTGCCCGCGCTGTCATCGCCCGGCCTAAATTATTATTAGCCGACGAGCCGACCGGAAACCTTGATGATGAGATCGGCATGCGCCTGATGCATTTGTTCGATCAGCTTAACCGTATGGGGACAACCATCGTGGTCGCCACGCACAATCAGAATATTATGGATCAGTTCGGCCATCCGCGCCTCGCGCTTGAGCAAGGAAGCCTGAGCGTCGAAGTTCCCGACAAGCATAAAAACTGGATCAAAAGAAAAATCGAAGGTGTGTTTTAATGCTCGGCATTTTCAAAAAAGATAAACGGCTCGGCAGCGCCTCTAAACGCAATTACGACATCCCGCTCGGCAAAAACGAGGGCGCGGATTTTCTGGTGCTGTTGGTTGCGCTGATGACCTTTCTGGCCGTGATGGCGCTTTCCGGCTCTTTTGCCCTGAGCGGCATGACAAAGCGCTGGTCCTCAGGTCTTGAAAACAAGCTGACGATTGAAATTCCGGCTGAGAAAAGCAATGGCGAGTTACGCAGCAAGGCTCAGATTGAAGACTTCACAGCTAAGGTCGTAAAGACGCTGGAGAAGAACGAGAATATAGACAGTTTCAACGTTCTGGATGAAGAAGATATTCGCGACTTAATCTCCCCATGGCTGGGCGAGGATATGATCCTTGATGAAATCCCCCTGCCCGGTCTGATCTCAGCGCAGCTTCATGCTTCTACGCCTGAAGTTTTAGGCGGGCTGGAAAAGGATATGGCGCTGATTAACGATAATATCCGCATCGACACGCATGAGACATGGCTGATGTCGCTGCTGCGTATGACGGGGGCGCTCAAACTCTCCGCCTCAGCCATCACGCTGATTATTGGACTGACCACGATCGTAGCCGTGGCGGGCGGTGTACGCGCACGCATGGCCATTCACCGCGAAGATGTCGAGCTGTTGCACCTTATGGGGGCTAGCGATGAATACATCACAAAGCAGTTCCAGCGCCACGCACTTATTCTCGCCGGCAAGGGTGCGGCAATCGGCACGGTTCTCAGCCTGATAACATTGTTCATCATTGGTCAGATGACAGGCGGCGGTGATGTTCAAAGCGTTATGCCGGGCCTAAGCTTGCGCCCGTTTCAAATTGCGGGCCTCATTCTCTTGCCGGGACTGGCCTGCATGATCGCGGCGCTGGCCTCGCGCTTTACGGTCTTGCGCGTACTGGCGGCAATGCCCTAAGGTTCTTTTATGATACGCACGCTTAAATCTCTCGGAAAAATCATTCTATGGGCTTTTGTGGTTTGGGTCGCTGGACTTATCCTCTTTTACGCTCAAATCTTCCTGCAGAAACCGCAAAAAACCAGCGTGACCAGTGATGCAATCGTTGTGCTGACCGGGGGTAAAAACCGCATTGAAGAGGGATTAAGCCTTTTCGCGCAAGGCAAAGCCACACATCTTTTTATCAGCGGCGTGCATCCCGATGCGGCCATGCGGGACATCACCGCGAAATGGTCAGGCGAAACCGCCCTGCCGCCCTGCTGCATCACGCTCGGATATGAAGCAACAACCACCCATCAAAATGCGCAGGAAACAAAACACTGGCTGGAAGAAAAAGGATACAGCTCTATCCGGCTGGTGACGTCTGATTTTCACATGAACCGCTCGCTGATTGAATTCCGTGAGGCCATGCCCGATCTGAAAATCATTCCTCACCCGGTTCGTCAGAGTGATGCACGTCCAAGCGATCTGTGGTTCTGGATCGTCTCCTTTAAGGAATATAACAAGACCCTTGTGCGCTGGGCGATGATCGCGCTGATCCCGCAAAAGAACGACACCACGCATGAAGGGCATTAACGTATGAAACGCGCAATCATACGCTCTACCTTGTTCAACATCGCTTTCATTCTCGTCAATGCGATTTGTTGCTTCCTTTACATCCCGACCCTGTTGCTGCCGCGCAGGCTTTATATGATATTCATATACCTCTACCACTACATCATTATCG
Source organism: Alphaproteobacteria bacterium (assembly GCA_020442385.1). Taxonomy (GTDB): domain Bacteria; phylum Pseudomonadota; class Alphaproteobacteria; order Micavibrionales; family Micavibrionaceae; genus JAGRKE01. The sequence continues at coordinate 197,127 of JAGRKE010000002.1, forward strand.
CGCTTGAATATTCTATTTTGGGTTTGCGTTACGAGGTGCGTGGACGTGAAAACCTGCCCAAAGACGGATCTTATTTGGTCGCGGCAAAACATATGTCGACTTACGAAACCATCAAGCTGCACCTGCTGTTCAAAGACCCCGCCATTATCCTCAAAAGAGAGCTGCTCTGGATTCCGCTTTGGGGTCAGTTCTTACAAAAGACCGGCGTAATCGCGATTGACCGCAGCACGCCCGAGCGCGCAACAGAATCCATCAAAGAAGGCGCGCTCCATATGAAAGCGCTAGGCCGCCCGATTGTCATCTTTCCGCAAGGCACGCGTGTTTGGCCTTATGAAACCGCACAAGACAAACGTTACAAAAGCGGCATCCACCGCATGCAAAAGACAACGCAGCTACCTATTGTACCTATGGCAACAAACAGCGGCATGTTCTGGCCGCGCTCTGGTTGGTTCAAATCCCCCGGAACAGTTGTTTTCAAAATTCTGCCCGGCATTGATCCCGGCCTGAGCAAAGAAGAGTTGATGACACGGCTGGAAAAAGAGATGGAAGAAGAATCTCTTTCGCTGATGAACGAAGCGGCGTTAAAAGATTTAGATCGCAAAAGCTCAATTCTGTTATCGCTCCTGTTCATCGCTGCGCTGATTGCAGGTTATAGCTATTTGTGGTTCGAAACGGCAAAACAGGTTAAGGCGGGCTACACCCATTTCATGAGCGAGCTGGGGCGCTCAACCCTTATCGAAGAGCCCCGCATTTCAGGTTTTCCCGGCCCGATTAAGCTCGATGTCCTGCAGGAAAACCTGCGTACAAAAGACGGCGAACTGGATATTAAAATCATCCATGCGCAGGGCTGGCCGATTCCTTTCACGCCCATATCTTTAATCACCGGCCCTATAGAGGTACAATCAACACTGTGGGCACAGTCTGTCACGTTTGATAGTTTGCAGGCCGAATTCACTGTTTGGGACAATGTGATCAATCTGCGCAACAGTCTGCTGCAGCAAGGCGCGTTCGAAGCCTCCATCGCCGGAGATATTAATCTGGAGCAAAAACCAATGCCGATGATGGATCTGGTTTTACGCATGAAAAATCAACAAAACTTTCTGATGGATCTGGCGCAAAAAAGAATTATCAAACAGCAAATGGCGCTGTTTCTTTCCGCGGGATTTGCCGCGCTGATGGAGCCGGATGGATATGTGCATGTTCCAATAGCGCAGCAAGGCCGCACACTCTATGCCGGGCCGCTGCCGATCTTTCATATGCCTGATCCTGATGTGCCGCTTAATCCTGAGAGACCGGCGGAGTCCCTGCCTGAACTACCCCGCCTGGAGCCCTATAATCAGCTTGCCCCTGCTCAATAACCTCACGGCGGATCGCGCGTGTGCGGGTAAAGGTATCGAATAAATATTTTCCATCACCGCGGCGAATTGATTTTTGCAGCGCCGTTAAATCCTCGCTAAAACGTTGCAGAATTTCCAGCACCGCATCTTTGTTATTCAGGAACACATCGCGCCACATCACGGGATTAGAGGCCGCAATACGAGTAAAATCGCGAAAGCCCGAAGCTGAAAATTTAATAACTTCGGATTTAATATCGTCACCAAGCTCGTCCGCCGTTCCGACAATCGTGTAGGCAATCAGGTGCGGCAGATGCGATGTAATCGCCAGCACCAGATCGTGATGCTCGGGGTCCATAATTTCAATCAGAGAGCCGCAACCCTCCCATAGCTTTGTGACCTTTTCTACCGCTTTGATATCCGTGTCAGCACCCGGCGTTAAGATGCACCAGCGGCCTTCGAACAACTCCGCAAAGCCGGCCTCGGGCCCGGAATGCTCGGTTCCTGCAATCGGATGGCCGGGCACAAAATGACAGCTATCAGGCACCCACGGTAGAAACGCTTCAACAATCGATTTTTTAACCGATCCAACATCAGTTACAACCGCGCCACTTTTCAGCGCCGGACCTATTTCTTCTCCGATTTCGGCAAAGGCACCAACAGGCACACATAAAACAACCAGATCACTGCCCGCCACGCTTTGCTTAATATCGCTCATCACCGCATCGGCAATGCCGAGTTTTTTGACGCGGCTACAGACATCCGCATCGATATCGGCAGCGATGATTTTTCCAGCCAAATTGCCTTTGCGCGCCGCACGCGCAATCGATGAGCCAATCAAGCCCATCCCAATGATCGTGATTTTTTCAAATAACGGTGTATCGCTCATTTTTTCTTTGCTGTCTTTTCTGAGGGCGGCGCGCTCGGGATGCTCGATGGCATCTTCCCAAAATTACTCGCGCTCAAAACGGGAGGAACAGGATATCCACCCAACACTTTTACGCGTACGTCCAGTCCTTCGAAGCTCTGACAAAAAGCGGTGAGGCGCTCGTCATCATCGGCGAGATAATCATCTGCCTCGACCAAATGCATGCTGTGACCTTGCGCATCCGCATGGGTCAAGCTTGTCACACTCAGTGGATCAAACGACAGCGCCTTCAGCGCATCAACAATACGCCCTCGGCTGACACTGCGGTCAATCTCCATCGCGATAAAACTGTGATCTTCGCCCGAAGGATTAAAACCGATCTTCGAAATCACAACGGCTTTTTCCGCCGTATCCTCTGGCTTATTTTCAATTGTGCCGTAAGGCAAAACACAGACGATTTTAATATCGCTGTCCGGGTCCATCAGATAAGTCCACCACGCAGGCTCTTCGTTATCCTGCGGCCAAGGCAAAACGGCGAAGGAGGATTCCCCTTCACGTACAGATGAAAGTGCGACGAGCGGACTGGCAATACGCTGCATAGCGACAACACTGCCGAAATAGGCTTTGGAATGATCCCATATCAAGGTATTACCCTCAGGCGTATAAACAGAAACCTTCAAACCCGTTTGCAAGAGCGATACCGCACCGACCAGCTCGCGCCAAATACGGATAATCGCAGCGGCCGGCAAACTGCCGTCATGGCGCGCCAACAAGCGGCGGATCATCTGCGCCTCGCGCGCAGGGTGAACGAATTGCAAATTGTGTTTGCGCTTTTCCGTGATGATATCGTCAATCAACTCAGCGCGCTGCATCAGCACGTCGTGGATTTTATTATCCAGCGTATCAATCTTCTTGCGAATGTCGCCCAATGACTTTGACATGACTTTCTTTTGCGCTCCTTTGACGGCCAGCTAATGTCTTACAGGGAAGTCCCTGACAAATCAAACAGGTAAAATCAGTTTTTAAGCCTTTTAAAGGAGCTCACCCCCTGCGCCGCCGGACGAGGCAAAAACCCGCGCCCGCGCACCCGCACTTTTGATCCGCTGCCCTTATCCGCCCCGGCAAAAAGCTGCTTGCTCGCCTCCACCATGTGCACACCGGGCGCAAATGGCATTATATAAGGCCCCAAGCGTTCAAACAGGCCGGCAGATTTAAGCAGCAAACCGCTTTTGAGCGGCGGCATAAACAGCGCCTCTTTCGTGCGCTCGTGAATAAAAGAATTATCCCGCAAGTAATAACAAATCTGGCTGGCTGAATACGGTGTGCCCTGCCCGAATGGCGACCAATCCGCGCGCGCCCAAAAGCCCGAGCGACTGGGCACAATCACCAGCAAGCGGCCATTGGCCTTCAGCACCCGCCAAATCTCTTCCAAAGTGGGCTGGAGCAGTTCGGCATATTCAAGGCTGTGTACCAGCAAGATGCGATCAACCGAACTGTTTTCAAAAGGCAGCTCAGCCTCTTCCGAAAGACAGATCAAATTCTTCTCATCCGCGCCCTGCGGCCAATGATGTGCCCCCTGCCCGGCGGGCATCACACCGAAAACACGCTCAGATTCCTCCATGAAGGTTCGCAAATACGGGCTGGCATACCCGCAGCCCATGACGCGCATGGCGGAAACATCGGGCCAAAATTCACGGATATGACTTTGCAAAACACGGCGGACAACGCGCCCGATCCGGCTGTTGTAAAAGGCTTTGAGGTCGTAGGCCGATCTGTACATAGACTTCTATTTAGAGCAAATCGCGCAGCGCGGCAACAAGCGGGATATCGGCCGCGGGCATGGGGTAGTCATATAAATCTTCCAATTTCACCCATTTCAGCGCCTTGTGCTCGCGCGGCTCAATCACGCCGCGCCATGTGCGGCAGACAAAAAGCGGCATAAGCAAATGAAAATCATCATAGCTGTGGGAGGCAAAGGCAATCGGGTGATAACAGCTGGGCCGGGTTTCAATCCCCAGCTCTTCTTCCAGCTCGCGCATCAGGGCAAATTCCGGGGTTTCCCCCTCATCAACCTTACCGCCGGGAAACTCCCACAGCCCCGCCATAGATTTGCCTTCCGGGCGCTGCGCGATGAGCACACAGCCCTGAGAATCAATTAAGGCCACAGCCGCCACCAGAACAACCGGCACATCAGGCTTGGGCGGTCTTGGTTTATCGAGTGCTTCTTCGCATTTATTCATTCTGTAACTCCGAAAAGAGAAAAGCCGCGAAGGGGTTTTCGCGGCTTTTGCTATTTATATACATCACATAGGAAAGGATTTACTCAGCAGACTTTGTTTCCTCATCGCCGCTCGCAGGCTCAATGGCGTTTCCGTTAATATCGAAACGCTCAATCGAGGCTTTGCTACGCCAATCGGAAATAAGCTCGTTTAAAACCACCTGGCCCATTTGCCCCTCAAGGAACGGTTTAGCTTGCTCAAGGGTGGCAGGTGGACGCTTGCGCTTATCCTGCACCTGAATGACGTGATAACCGAATTCGGTTTCAACCGGCTTTTTGGTGTATTCGCCAACATCCAGACCGAACGCCGCATCGCCAAACTCAGGCACAACATCGGCCTGTGCGAAATAGCCGATCTCTCCGCCATTTTGCGCTGTGCCATCAGTTGAATTGGCTTTTGCCAGCTCTGCGAAATCTGCGCCGCCATCCAGCTGTTCGATCAGCTCTTTGGCTTTGTCCTTATCAGCAACCAAAATGTGGCGGGCCTTTACTTCGTCAATTTCAGGAAAGTTCTGCACATATTGATCATACGCTTTTTTCAAACGCTCATCGGTGATGCGCTTTTCAACCTGTCTTTGTACGAAGACATCACGGACAATTGTGTCTTTGGCCGCCGCGACTCGCTCTTTCACCAGCGGGTCAGAGTCCAAATTCGCGCCGTTTGTGTTTTGCCTGATCACTTGCGCGTTAATAACCTGCTCCAGCGCGACCGGGAATAATTCCCCAATTGGCAACTGACGGGTTTGCGGCGGCAGTGTCTGAATAAAGTTGAAGACATCAAGACGTGTAACATCCTGAGTTCCCACTTTGGCCACAACCGGGTTGCCGGGCTGAATAACCTCACCCTCAGCGGTCTCATTACCAGATGCGGGCTGCGCAGCCGTTGCCTGTGCGGGGGTTTCCGCTGCGTTACCGGTGCCTGTATTGCGGCTGGACATGTATGCCAGCGCACCAACGGCCACAATCGCGAGAACAACCAGCACGATGATGATCGTATTGCCTGATTCTCTGTCAAAACTTGTTTGTTTTTGCATGTTTTAATATCTCTGCGTTTTATATATTTCGGATTTAGATCACAAACACTACCCAAAGCCCATACGCTTTTCAACAAGAAGCTTTGTAAAACAAGAACAAAGATTGACGCATCCCCTCTCAAGGCTTATATCAAGACCCTTAATAAGAAGGAGATAGCCTTTGCTAGGCCTTGTTACAAAAATTTTGGGATCATCGAACGAACGCACACTCAAGCAGCTGAGAAAGCATGTTGAGCCGATTAATGCGCTGGAGCCTGAATATGAAGCGATGAGCGATGACGAACTGCGCGCGCAAACCGCGAAGTTCAAAGAGCGCCTTGCCGGCGGTGAAACGCTCGACGATATTATGCACGAAACCTTCGCCGTTGTGCGTGAAGCCGCGAAACGCACACTGGGTCAGCGCCATTATGATGTGCAGCTGATTGGCGGAATTGCTCTGCACCAAGGAATCATCGCCGAGATGAAAACCGGTGAAGGTAAAACCCTGTCTGCCACCCTGCCTGTTTACCTGAATGCAATTGAGGGCAAAGGCGTTCATGTTGTGACCGTGAATGATTACCTCGCCGAACGTGACGCGGAATGGATGGGGCAAGTGTATCGCTTCCTCGGCCTTAAAACGGGCTGCATCCTGCACGGCATGAATGATGATGAGCGCCGCGCAGCTTATGCCGCGGACGTCACCTATGCGACGAATAACGAGCTGGGCTTTGATTATTTGCGCGACAACATGAAATTCCGTTTAGAGCGCATGGTCCAGCGCGGATTTAACTTCGCGGTTATTGACGAAGTCGACTCTATTTTGATTGATGAAGCGCGTACGCCTTTGATTATCTCCGGCCCATCAGAAGCCTCAACAGAGCTTTATATCGCCGTTGATAAACTGATCCCCAAGCTTGCCGAGGATGATTACGAGCTTGAAGAAAAGCACAAAACCATTGCGCTAAGCGAAAGCGGCACGGAAAAGATTGAGCAACTCCTGCGCAAAGCTGGCTTGCTGGTTGATGGCGAGATGTATGATCTGCAAAACATCAATCTGGTGCACCATGTGAACCAAGCCCTGCGCGCCCACAAGCTGTTCTTTAAGGATAAGGATTATATTATTAAAGACAGCCGCGTGATGCTGATTGACGAATTCACAGGCCGCATGATGGAAGGCCGCCGCCTGTCCGAAGGCCTCCACCAAGCCATCGAAGCCAAAGAAGGCGTAGAGATTCAAACCGAGAACCAGACATTGGCCTCAATCACCTTCCAGAATTATTTCCGTCTTTATCCTAAACTGGCCGGGATGACCGGGACAGCCCTGACCGAAGCCGCAGAATTTGAAGAAATTTATTCTCTGGGCGTGGTGGAAATTCCGACCAACCTGCCTATCGCACGCTTGGACCATGATGATGAAATCTATAAATCGCTCGAGGAGAAAAACCTTGCGGTTATCAAACTGATTAAGGACTGCCAAAAGCGCGAGCAACCCATTCTGGTCGGCACGGTTTCTATTGAAAAGTCAGAGGCACTGTCCAAACGCCTGACAAAAGAGAAGATCAAGCACAACGTTCTGAATGCCCGTTATCACGAACAAGAAGCCTTCATCGTTGCGCAGGCCGGACGCCCCGGCGCGGTGACGATTGCCACCAACATGGCCGGACGCGGAACCGACATCCAGCTGGGCGGTAACGCGGAAATGCGCGTCAAAGAAGAGTTAAAAGACGACTTGAGTGACGCAAAAAAAGAAAAGGCCGTCGCAAAAATTCACGAAGAAGTTAAGAAAGACAAGAAAACCGTTATCAAGGCCGGCGGTCTGTATGTGATTGCTACCGAGCGCCATGAATCGCGCCGCATTGATAATCAGCTTCGCGGTCGTTCGGGCCGTCAGGGAGACCCCGGCGCAACCAAATTCTTCCTCTCGGTCGAGGATGATTTGATGCGTATTTTTGCAGGCGACAAACTTGAGGCTCTGCTGGCCAACCCACGCATCGGCCTTCGCGAAGGTGAAGCACTGCAACACCCGCTCATCTCTAAAATGCTGGAGCGCGCGCAAGGTAAAGTGGAGCAAATGCACTTCGAAATTCGGAAGAACCTTCTGAAATTCGATGATGTGATGAACGACCAGCGCAAAGTGATTTACGAACAGCGCCGCGAAATTATGGAGAGCGAAAGCCTCGAAGATTTTGTGCGCGATATGCGCCATGACGTTCTGGAAGACACCGTGCGCGCCACCATCCCACCGGGCAGCTATGCCGAGCAATGGGATGTGAATGCTCTGCACACCGAGGTGCAGCGCCTGATCGGTGAAGATTTACCCATCCAAAAATGGGCCAAGGAAGAAGGCATTGCCGATGGGGAAATGCTGGAGCGTATTATCGACTTCTCTGATAAAAAAATGGCCGAAAAAGCCGCCACAACTGGCCCGCAACTCTGGCGCAATGTTGAAAGACACGTGGTACTGCAAATTCTCGATCAACATTGGAAGGAGCATTTGCTCAATCTCGATCATCTGCGTCAGGGTATTAATCTGCGCGCCTTTGGTCAGAAAGACCCGCTGAACGAATATAAGACCGAAGCCTTCGGCCTGTTCGAAATGCTTTTGAATTACTTTAAAGAAAGCGTAACCGCGACCTTGAGCGTTATTCAAGTTAGCGTCGATCAAGGCAATGTGGGCCTGAGTATGGGCCAGCAAGCCCCGCAGCAGGTTCACGAAACACGCCAAGACCCTGCGCTTGAGGGACAGAACCCACAGGCCGGCATGGTTAAGCGCCAAAAATTTGCACAACCCCTGCCGCAAAAACAAAGACCCACAATCGATTCCCAAAAATCGGACACGTGGGGCAAAGTGCCGCGTAACTCCCCCTGCCCGTGCGGATCAGGCAAAAAATTTAAACTTTGTCACGGCCGGTTGAGCAAAACCGCAAGCCAATAGCACTTAGCGCTGGATATACGCGGTCAATCTTCTTAAGCTCTTAAGCCATGGCGACGCGAACCATAGACATTGCAATTATCGGCGCCGGCATTGCCGGACTCTGGGCCTTCAACCGCTTAAAGCGCATGGGCTATGATGTCCTATTGCTGGAGCGTGAGGGCATTGGCGCGGGCCAAACGCTTGCCTCGCAAGGCATTATCCACTCCGGCCTTAAATACGCTTTTGCCGGAAAAATCAATGAGCTCGCACACTCCATCAGCGCGATGCCCGATCTCTGGCGCACGGCGTTAAAGGGCGACGGCGCGGTGGATTTATCCGCGGCAAGCGGCGCGGCCTCCTCTCAATATTTGCTCATCCCGCCGGGCTTCATGGGCGGGCTGATCGGGCTTGTCTCGAAAAAGGCGCTGGGCGGAAACGTCACAGAACTCGCTCCAGAAGATTGGCCGGACTCTATAAAACAAAGCGGCTTTAACGGCAGCGTAATTTACATGGATGAGCCGGTTCTGGATATCGCCGCAATCATCCGCGCTCTGGCCGAGCCTTATAAAAACTGCATTCGTAAAATCGATTCAAGCGATCCTTTTGATTATTTACGAGCGCATAATATCAACGCCAAAAACGTGATTTTCACCGCCGCGCAGAGCAATCAGGAAATTGCCGCCGTGCACGGCCATGATGAAGGCTTAAAAACACAAGCCCGCCCACTGCTGATGGGGATGATGAAAAATGCACCTTATCCGCTTTATGCACATCTGGTCGGCCCGTCGGAAAAGCCTGTGGCCACCATTACCACCCACAAAACACAAAGCGGTGATCTGGTGTGGTATCTGGGCGGCGGCGTGGCGGAGCGCGCAAAAGACGATGACCCGCGTAAAGTTTATGAGGCTTGCCGAAAGGCGCTGAAAAAATATCTGCCTGCGGTTGATTTATCGGCTGTGCAATGGGCCGCCCTGCCGATCGACCGCATTGAAGGCGCATCCGGCGCAAAGGGCTGGATGCCCGATACGCCAACCATTCACGCCGCCGAAAATACGCTTTATTGCTGGCCAACGAAACTGACCTTCGCACCGTTGCTCAGCGATATGATCCTTGAACATCTGCAAGCGCGCGGCCTATCGCCCTCAAACCACACCAGCGACTTCAGCGACATACCGCCCGTTGATTATGCGCCCGCGCCGTGGGATAAGACATCATGGACAAGCGACAATTAGGCAAAACCGATCTGATGATATCCCCGCTGGGGCTTGGCACGGTCAAGTTCGGACGCAATGAAGGCGTGAAATACCCCTCGGCGTTCGAAATCCCGGATGAAGATTTTCTGGCTGAGTTGCTGGCCCGCGCCAAGGCGCTCGGCATCAATATGCTCGATACCGCGCCCGCCTACGGCCAGAGCGAAGAACGGCTGGGCCGTCTGCTGACCGGGCAGCGCGAAGATTGGGTGATTATCGGCAAGGCCGGGGAAGAGTTCGAAGACGGAGAATCCAGCCATATTTTCACCCCTGATCATTTTGAGCGCAGCCTTGAGCGTAGCCTGAAACGCCTGAACACTGATTATCTTGATGCGCTGCTAATCCACTCCAACGGACATGATATGGAGATTTTGGCGCAAAACGATCTGATCGCAAAACTCCGTGATTTTAAAGATCAGGGTTTAGTGAAAGCCATCGGCGCCTCCACCAAAACCGTTGAGGGCGGCATTATGGCGCTGGAGCTGCTGGACATCGTGATGGCCAGCTATAACCCCGCCTATACCGACGAAAAGCCGGTTTTGGATTATGCAGCCAAACATGGCGGCGGGCTGATTTTAAAGAAGGCGCTGGCCAGCGGGCACGTTGATCGAATCGACCCTTCACGCTTTCCCCGTGAAAACGGAAATCTCTGCACATCAGAGAAACAGATTCCCGCTTGCGCGGGAAATGCAGTAGAATATTCCCTGAATTTCGCCTTCGATCATCCGGGCGTTGATGCAATCATCGTCGGCACGATTAATCCGAAGCATTTGGAAGAAAATGTGAAAGCAGCGCAAAGCGCTCTAAGACTTCGGAATGCTCACGCGGATTTTTGAAATCTGGTGACGATGGCGGCGAACAATATCAAAGCGGAATCCATGAAAACGGAAGGACTGACCCTGCTCTGGCAGGGTTTGTGCTTCGTGCAGGATAAGACCAGCCAGCGTTGAATAATCCTGCGTATCGGGCAACTTCCAGCCAAATTCACGGTTCAGGTCGCGGATCGCGGTCGTGCCGTCAACCATATAAACGCCTTTTTTCTCGCGGCGCACACCGATCACATTCTCATCATGTTCATCGTCAATTTCACCGACGATTTCTTCAAGAATATCCTCCAGCGTGACAATACCCATGAAGCTGCCATATTCATCGACAACCACGCCGAAATGCTCGCGGCGCTCACGAAAGGCCTGAAGCTGATCATAAAGAGTTGTGGTTTCGGGAACAAAGCGCGGCTCCAGCATTATATGATCCAGCTTCACCCGCGCCAGATCACCCTCACAAGCATGGATTTCGCGCAGCAACTGCTTAACATGAATAATGCCCGTGATGTTATCCTGATCCTCGGTCCATATTGGCATGCGCGTATAGGGGCTATCGAGCACGCCCTTCACCAACTCTTGAATGGGCATGCGGGAATCAAGCATCGTCACATTGCGACGGTGAACCATAATATCCGCCACATCCACATTCGCCAGATCAAGGATAGAGCGCAGCATCGCGCGCTGCTCCTGCGTTTCTTCTTCCGGGCCATCATGCATTTCAATCGCCCCGCGCAGAAGCTCAAGGTGTGAACCCTTGGCCACGCGCGAGATATCAATTCCGAATAATCGCAAAACCGCCCGAACGATCCATGTCACCGCTTCGGTGACCGGCGCGAATACGAAGACAACAAAACGAACCAACGGCGCAATGCGCACGGCCATGCTCTCCGCGTGATGCAGCGCGTAGGTCTTGGGCAAAACCTCCGCAAAGATCAGCACCAGCATCGTCATGACCAGCGTGGCATAAACAACGCCCGCCTCTCCAAAAATCTTGATCAGCACGCTGGTCGCGAGCGCCGAGGCCATGATGTTAACCAGATTATTACCGAGCAAAAGCGCACCGATCATGCGGTCTTTTTTGTCGCGAATTCTGTTCACCAGCGCCGCATTTTTGTCGCCTGCCTTTTCTTTAGAATGCAAACGCACGCGCGACGCCGCTGTGAACGCCGTTTCCGAACCGGAAAAGAACGCCGACAACAAAAGCAGAATAATTATTGCGATGAGTGAGATGAGAAAACCGATCTCCATAAACCCCTCACTTTGCTGTTACCAAATGATTTTGCGACGCTGCCGCTCGCACTGCGTCCGTCCTTGCCGCCCAGAGAGTCCTCCAAAACCGCGCGGACATGTTTTTCCGGCACATTATCTTCCATATAGGAATCGCCAATCCCGTTGGTCAGGATGAACCGCATCTTGCCCTTCTCGACCTTTTTATCGCGGCCCATAATCTCCATCAGTTTATCAACCGATGTGGTCAGCGCAGGCTGAATGTATGAGGCCCGTGTCGGCAACCCAATTTTGTTCAAGTGGCGCTCAACGCGCTCCATATCCTCGCGTTCGCACAACCCCATGCGCACGGACAGATCAAAAGCCATTACCATACCGATGGCCACCGCTTCGCCGTGCAGCAAGCGCCCGTCATAATTCGCCGCTGCCTCAAGCGCATGGGCGAAGGTATGCCCAAAATTCAAAATTGCGCGCTGGCCCTGCTCTTTTTCATCGGCCTGCACCACTTCGGCCTTGGCCTTGGCGCTCACCTCAACCGCATGCGCCACCGCGACCTCGTTCAGATCGCATAAGTCTTCGCCATTTTCTTCCAGCCAGTTAAAAAAGGCCGCATCGCGGATCAAGCCGTATTTCAGCACTTCCGCATATCCGGCTAGCAATTCACGTTTTGACAGAGTTTGAAGGGTCTCAATATCGGCAATCACGGCTGCGGGTTGATAGAAACTGCCAACCAAATTTTTGCCCTTTCGGGTATTGATGCCTGTTTTACCACCGACCGAACTATCCACCTGCGCCAGCAAGGTTGTCGGCACTTGGATATAACTCACGCCGCGCAATATCGTGGAGGCACAAAAGCCGGTAACATCACCAACCACGCCGCCGCCAACTGCGACTATGATCGAATCGCGGCTTATGCCCTTATCAACCAGCCAGTCGGAAATTTTCTCAACATTGGTGAAAGATTTCGCCTGCTCGCCTGCGCGCAGTGCAATCAACTCACAGCGCGCCGCACCGCTATCCTTGATGATCTTGCGCACGCGCTCAGCGTAGGTTTCAACATTGGTATCGGTCACAATATAGACATTGCGCCCTTCAAGCTCTTCGGGCACGAAATCGGCAAAACGGTAGAGCAACCCCGATCCGATATAAATATCGTATTCGCGGCCCACCAGATCTATTGTGACAATATTTGTGTCCATCGCGTGTGTCCTTTGGGCTCAGAACCTAGCGGAATTCGCGGTTTCAGACAATGCTTTTATCAAGCGCTCCAGCGTTTCACGCTTATTGTCATTGTGAATATCAAGCGTGATATCCGCTTGCCTGTACAGGTGACGGCGCTCATCCAAAAGGGCTGAGAGTTTTTCCGCCGGATCTTGTCCTGCCAACAACGGACGCTTATCACCGCTTTTGACGCGTTTTACCAAGATGTCCAGATCGGGGTTGAGCCAGACGGACAGAGCCTTATCTTTAATCGCCGCCAGTGTTTGTGGGTTTGTGACCGCGCCGCCGCCCGTGGAAATCACGCTCGGCCCTTGCTCTAGCAAGTTTTGAATAACGCGCGCCTCAGATTCTCTGAATTTTTCTTCGCCAAACACCTCAAAAACCTCGCCCACACTGTGCCCGGCGCGCTCTTCGACCAAGGCATCGCTATCATGGAACGGCACGCCGAGCGCCGCCGCAAGCTTCGCGCCCATATAAGATTTTCCGGCCCCCATCATCCCGATCAGAACAACAGGCTTGGTTATCGTCAGTGTCACGCCTTGATCCCTTCCTTGGCACGTGCAGGCTTGTTCATAAGATAAATTATTCCCGCCTGACAATTGAAATATGCCCGTCCTTTATATAGGGTTCTAGGCATAAAGCACTCAACACACAAGATAGAGCGCCCATGAAACTGCTGAAACTGTTCTTTTTATTGATTTTTATCGGCCTCATTGGAGGATTCGCCTATTTTGCCTTTGTCGATGTACCGATCCAGCAGCAGGAGGTGAGCAAAGACATCCCGACCGCACGCTTTTTTGCGGAATAACCTGCTCGCGCGCTGCATACAAACGTCTTGCTGAAATTAAAGATTCTTCTCAAAACTTTCGCTTTGCAGCAAAAATCACAGTCTTCAACATATATATACACTGAAAAGCTGTAAAAAATTCTTTATAAATCAATAATTTGATGAAATTATCCTCAGCTCACAAACTTTCTTAAAAAAAATATTATAGAAAATATTGACAAAGCAGGGCAAAGTGTTGATAATGCCTTCGAAGCTTATGAAAAAGATTTTTTCTTGACTTAATGTTGAGATTATGTAATGCCTTCATATGTTGTGTGGGATCGTTTACAGAATATCGGGACAATCCGAACTCTTTGCTGAAACGGTCTTGTTAAATACTTCGTTACTTGGTAACCAAGCTCTGCACAACGTAAGCCCCGCCACTATAAAGGGGAATGGTATGCAGAGTTTTGAGTATTTGGACTTAAATATAATCCGAAATATGGCTGTCAAAGCCGTTTTGGAAGACTTTTGAAAATATAAGGAGAAAACTAATGGCACGTCCAGGTCGTCCAGCAATGCCCAAACCAGACCTCCACCCTACGGTGGATGGGTTTCTAGATATGCTCACCGCCGAGCGCGGCGCCGCGAAAAACACTCGCGATGCTTATTGGCGTGATCTTGCAGATGTCAGTTTGTATCTGCGCAAAACATTCAGCGTTGAAATTATTGATGCAACTACAGATCAGTTGAAGAGCTATCTTAAGAATTTGGCTGAAAAAACACATACAAAGGGTACAAATACCGGCAAAATCGCCGTTCGTACCGTTGCCCGCCGCTTGTCAGCGCTGCGTCAGTTCTACCGCTTCCTCGTTTCCGAAGAAAAGCGTCAGGACGACCCAACAACGACAATCGACAGCCCGAAACAAACACGCACACTGCCAAAAACATTGAGCGAAGAAGAAGTAAACCGCCTGATCGAAACAGCCGGTCAAGCCGGTACGCCTGAGAGCGTGCGTCTGGTTTGCTTGCTGGAAATGCTTTATGCAACAGGTCTGCGCGTTTCTGAGCTTGTTGGCCTGCCGATGTCAGCGATTGGTGATAACAACCAATTCCTGATGGTTGCCGGTAAAGCCGGACGTGAGCGCATGGTACCACTGTCTGATCCCGCGCAAAAAGCCATTCAGGGCTACCTGAACATCCGCAAGCGCTTTATCGGCGCGGATGATGATGGTCGTCAGGCTCAGTGGTTGTTCCCATCCAGAACATCTGTTGTTGGTCATCTGACCCGTCAGCGTTTTGCACAGCTCCTTAAGGACCTGGCACGTGAAGCCGAGGTTGATGAAGATCGCGTAAGCCCGCACGTTCTGCGTCACGCTTTTGCGACCCATCTGCTCAGCAACGGTGCGGATCTGCGCTCTGTTCAGAAAATGCTCGGCCATGCCGACATTGCGACAACGCAAATTTACACGCACATGCTGGACGAAAAGAAAAAGAAAACCGTCGAAGAGAAGCACCCGCTGTCAAAAACCGGCACAAACGGCTAATTTTCGACTCTATACAAGAAATACATTCAGGCAGACTCTATTCATTGAATAAGTCTGCCTGATTTGTTATGTATCTCCCCACGATAATAAAAGCGGTCAAACAATGAATAAATTGGATTTTGAAAAGCCTATTTTAGAGCTAGAGGGAAAGATTGCGGAGCTGCACAAAGTTGGCAGCGGTGACGGTATCAACATCACCGAAGAAATCAGCCGCATGCAGAGCAAGGCCGACCGCCTGTTGCAACAAGCCTATAGCAAACTCACTCCCGCCCAAAAAGTTCAGGTTGCCCGCCATCAGGACCGCCCGCACTGCATGGATTATGTAGATGCGTTTATCGAGGATTTCACACCGCTAGCCGGCGATCGTGCCTATGCGGAAGATTATGCGCTTATTGGCGGTCTAGGGCGCTTTAACGGCCGTCCCTGCGTGGTTATGGGCCAGGAAAAGGGCCACGACACAGAAAGCCGTATTAAGCACAATTTCGGCATGGTGCGCCCGGAAGGCTACCGCAAAGCGCAGCGGCTCATGGAAATGGCTGATAAGTTTCAACTGCCTGTTATTACGCTGGTGGATACAGCCGGTGCCTATCCCGGCATGGGCGCAGAGGAGCGTGGCCAGTCCGAAGCGATTGCAAAATCGATTGAATCCTTCCTGCGCACAGGCGTACCTATTGTGTCTGTCGTGATTGGTGAAGGCGGATCAGGCGGCGCGATTGCCATTGCCGTGGCAGACCGCATTTATATGCTGGAACACGCCATTTATTCCGTGATTTCGCCAGAAGGCTGTGCCTCTATCCTATGGAGAAGCGGTGAATACGCTGAAGAGGCCGCCACCGCGCTTAAAATTACGGCGCAAGACCTCCATCAGCTCAAGCTCATCGATGGTATTATTAAGGAGCCCATCGGCGGCGCACACCGCCACAAAGACGAAGTAATTGCCAATGTATCTGAGCAGATTGACCTAGCCCTGAAGGATCTAATCCCTTGGAGTCCCGATCAACTTATCAAAGCCCGCCGCGCAAAGTTTCTGGCGTTTGGCAGAAACGGCTTATAAATAAGCCTGTTGCTGCGTGACCACGCCCCCGTTCGACGCGTAGTTTTGATATCCAAAACCATAGGAAGAGCGTTTCTTACGCTTAGTATCGGAGAACATGTTCGCCAGTTGCTCAGGAATACGCGCCCGCTTTTTCATTGTCTCAAAATCCCCGTGCCCTGCCCGTCTATGACCTTCATCGGTGGTCGCAGCACGGAAATACAGCATGATGAACACGCGGATCGCGGCCGTCAGTGATGTCTTTTCCTTTTTGCGAAGACTGATAAGAGTACATATATCGTGAATGGAACAGAATTCCTGAGCTGCTATTTCGCGAAGCGCTGTCCACATTTCGGGCTCAAGCCGGACAGAGGTTCTTCGCCCCTGTACCGTAATATTGCGGCTCACCAAAGTAGTTTTTGGTTCGCCTAAGCCCTCATCCCCATCATAGTCCGCCAAACGTTGAGTTGCATTTTGCATTGTATATTCCCCCATAAAACAATGTAATGAATGTTTTTACGCTTAAAAACGTTTAGTCGACACAATTTTAAGCATACATCTTTAGTATATACAGCATACAACTATAAGGTGTAAAGCTTTAAAATCAAAAACTTGGCAACCACGAAATTTTATTACTCGTCAGTCGCTTGCAAATCAAGGGATAAGGCATGTAATCCCTGAGAAAAAAGAGGGGTTAGAACAGACACAACCATGCGGTGTTTTTGCACACGATTGTAACCTTTAAAGGCAGAGGATACAATTATAAGTTTAAAATGGCTATCACCAATACCATCATAGCCTGCATGTCCGATATGACGATCGCTTTCATTGATAATCTCAAAATGCACCGGCGCAAAATGCTCTTCGATTTTCTGCTTGATTAGTGCCTCAATGCTCATATCTTTAGTTTCCTATGCGCTATGCAATTCGCGTATAATAGAAGATATAAATAAAACCCATTGCTTACAAAATGCCAAAGATTTTTTTAAAACCCAACTCACCGGAATTTGCCGAAAAGGAAAGTGCAAAAAAGAAACGGCATTGCGATATGCCTGGCTGCGCCCTGCCCGGCCTTCATAAAGCGCCTAAAAACAGAGCCTTGGATGAATATTACAAGTTTTGCGTAGACCATGTGCGAGACTATAACAAAGCCTGGAATTTCTTTGATGGTATGGCCGATCACGAAGTCGAAGAGCATATGGTCAACGCCCTGTATGGTGAACGCCCGACCTGGCGCTATGATAACGCGGCGGCGACAGAGGATATTTTAAAGCGCAAAGCCTGGCAGACCTATCACTTTACCGATAAAGCGCCGCCCCAAGATGACAAGAACGGTTCAGGCGAGTATGGCCGCAACACCCCGGAATTCAAGGCGATGGCGGTGATGGGGTTGGAGCCACCCTTAAGCCTGGATTGTATTCGCCAGCGTTATAAAGAGCTTGCTAAAAAACACCATCCCGATTTAAACAGAGGCTGCACAAAATCAGAAGAGCTTCTCAAAGAGATCAATATGGCCTATACCATTCTTAAGCTGGCCTTCGAAAATTTCGAAAAGCTTCCCGAAAGACCCTAGAGAAAAATACATTTTATGTCTGAAGAACTGAATAAAGATAAAGAATCCCAAGCGGGTATCTCCTTTGACATCACGACGATTAAGACCAAGGAAGGGAAATACACCTCCATTCCCGACACAACCTACAATGCACGGGAGACCTTTGGGCTGGATCTGGACTGGGAAATTCCGGGCTTTAGCGAAGATAACCCGAACGTGCCCGATATCGACCCGACCTACCAGTTTGATCACGACACCACGATGGCCATTCTGGCGGGCTTTGCGCACAACCGCCGGGTGATGATTCAGGGCTATCACGGCACGGGTAAATCCACCCACATTGAACAGGTGGCCGCGCGCCTGAACTGGCCGTGCGTGCGTATCAATATGGACTCCCATGTCAGCCGTATCGACCTGATCGGTAAAGATGCCATCACACTTCAAGAAGGCAAACAGATTACGAAATGGCAGGATGGATTGCTGCCATGGTCGCTGCAAAACCCGACAGCGCTGGTGTTTGATGAATATGACGCCGGGCGCCCGGACGTGATGTTCGTGATTCAGCGCGTACTGGAAAATGAAGGGCGTCTGACCCTGCTCGACCAGAACCGCATTATCCGCCCGCACCCGGCCTTCCGCCTGTTTGCCACAACAAACACGGTGGGTCTGGGCGATACAACGGGCCTTTATCACGGCACGCAGCAGATCAACCAAGGCCAGATGGACCGCTGGAATATCGTCGTGCAGCTCAATTACCTGCCTCATGATGATGAGATGAATATCATGCTCGCCAAATTTCCGGAGATGAACACCGCTGAAGAAAAAGACAATGTCGACCGCATGGTACGTGTGGCCGATCTGACCCGTGAAGGCTTCATCAACGGCGATCTCTCGACCCTGATGAGCCCGCGCACCGTGTTGTCATGGATTGAGAATTACCAGATCTTCAAAGACCGCGAGATCGCGTTCCAGCTTTCATTCCTGAATAAATGTGATGAGACAGAAAGGCCCATTATCGCGGAATATTACCAGCGCTGTTTTGATGTTGAATTACCGAAAAGCGCGATTAGAAACGTTGCTGTTACTTAAATTAAGGGTTCGGAGTATTTGAATCTTTTGTGGATTCCCAAACCCAAACAGCTGCATCTTTAACAGCCTTCGCATTTTCAACATTAGCATGTACATAACTGTCCCAGAGTGTTTCTTGATCATCCTCCGAAACAATGCCAGTGGCTTCACCAACTTCGACCGCAGCTGTCCTGATAACACCAGCAACCGCAAAAATAGCCGCGCCCTTAAAAGCAATTTTTCCAAAGATACTTCCAATTTTGAATCTAGCGCCATCGCCTACAGAAAGTGTCATTACGCCCTCTTGCCTACTGTTTTTGTTTAATTCAGAAACTTAACATATATAAAAATATAAAGTCAATTATTTTATGGAAATTAAAAAACACCGCTTGAGCGCTCTATACTAGATATGGTCCAACAATTCCGATAAGAAAGATAAAAAGAACCACAAACACAATTCTTTTGAAAGGTGTATCCAGCCCCAAGGCGTGCAGAGCCAAGAATATGTTATTCATTCTCATAGATTCAGGATAAAACGCACAAGACGGTCATGACAAGTACGAAACAAGAAGAATTCAAGCATATAACCGCCGCCGTCTTGCGCACCATTGCCGGACGTAAGGAGCTTGAGGCCGTCTTCAGCGCGGGTGAGCCGCCGATTGGCCGCATTGCCTCTGGGACGCGCCCGCGCCTGCCCCTGCCTGAATCCGACATGAACGCGATATCATTGCGGTTGGTGCGCGGATGCGCGGATGCGCAGGCCCTGCATATCGCCCATCACAATCCGCGTACGCACTATAAGAATTGCCCGCGCAACTCCGAGGCTGCCGCGGCTTTCACCGCGCTGGAACAGGCGCGCTGCGAAGCTCTGGGGATGAGCGAGATGCGCGGCGTGGGCACGAATTTAAATGCCGTTCTCAATGAAAAATGCAAACGCGCCGGGTTTGAAAACATCACCAGACGTGATCAAGCCGATCTGGGTGAGGCGTTGCACGTACTTGCGCGCATCAATCTAACGGGTGAAACCCCGCCCCCGGCCGCGGCAAAATTGCTGGAGCTTTGGCAACCATGGCTGGATGAAAAATTGAGCAAGGCGGGCTTTGCCGATCTTAAAACCCTGATAAACGACCAAGCCGCCTATGGCGCGCTGGCCCGTCAATTGATCGAAGAGATGGAAATGGACGCCGCTCCGCCCGAGGAAAGCACGGACGATGACGGGCTGGATATGCAAGATGAGCAAGGCCCGGATGATCAAGACGCTCAGCATGAAGATGGCGGGGGTGAAGACAGCAGCGAAAGCGGCGCAGGCGATCTTGAATCTCATGATGATATAGAAGACGGCGAATTTGAGGCTCAAGACGGCGGCGCAGAGGATGTCTCCGATGAGATGAGCAGCGAGGGTGCAGACGAAATGTCGCCCGATCATTACCCGCTCAACCGCCCTGACGGCATGGCCAGCGGCCCCGGCGGGCAGTATCTGATCTACACCACGCAATTTGATGAAGAGATTGATGCGCGCGATCTGGCCGAGCCAGAAGAATTGAACCGCCTGCGTAAGATGCTCGATCAACAGCTTGCTCACAATCAGACCATTATTACCAAGCTGGCCAACCGCCTGCAGCGCAAAGTTATGGCGCGCCAGCAACGCAGCTGGGCCTTTGATCTGGAGGAAGGTGTTCTGGATTCCGCGCGGCTGGCGCGCGTCATTGCTAATCCGAATGTGCCGCTGACCTTTAAGGCCGAAAAAGACACCGAATTCCGTGACACGATTGTCACGCTGCTAATTGATAATTCCGGCTCCATGCGCGGACGGCCGATTGCGCTGGCCGCTATGACCACCGATATTGTCGCCCGCACGCTGGAGCGTTGCGGCGTGAAGGTTGAAATTCTCGGCTTCACCACACGCGCGTGGAAAGGCGGGCAGTCTCGTGAATTATGGATGGAAAATGGCCGTCCCGCAAACCCCGGTCGCCTTAATGATATCCGCCATATTATCTACAAGGCCGCCGATGCGCCGATGCGCCGCACGCGCAAGAATATCGGCCTGATGCTCAAGGAAGGTGTGCTCAAGGAAAACATCGATGGCGAAGCCTTGGTCTGGGCCTATAACCGCCTCGCCCCACGCGCGGAGCAGCGCAAGATCATTATCGTTGTCTCGGACGGTGCGCCGGTAGATGACTCCACCCTTTCCGTCAATAAATCCAATATCTTGGAGGGAGATCTTCGCAACGTCATCAAATGGATCGAAAGCCGCAGAGATGTTGAAATCGCGGCGATTGGTATCGGCCATGACGTCACGCGCTATTACAAGCGCGCCCTGACCATCGCCGATGCGGACGAGCTGGCCGGCGCGCTGGTCGAAGAGCTGGAAGATTTGTTTGAGGAAACAAAATAAACTTGCCCAAAACCACTGGATCGCCTAACACAGAAGGCATGAGTGAGAAAAAGAAAATCTACAAACCCTCCCCGATTAGCGGATTTCCCGAATGGACGCCCGATGTGCGTCTGGTGGAGCAGCAATGGCTGGATCATATCCGCCGCGTGTTTGAATCCTATGGCTACTGTAATATTGAGACTCCGGCCATTGAGGCGCTGGATGTCATCGCCGCCAAGGGCGAGGATGTTGATAAAGAAATTTACGTGCTGGAGCGCTTGCAGGCCGATGAAAATGACAAGAAAGAGGCGCGCCTTGCCCTGCACTTTGACCAGACGGTTCCCCTCGCCCGCTATGTGGCACAGCATTTCAATGATCTGATTTTCCCGTTCAAGCGTTACCAGATGCAAAAGGTCTGGCGCGGCGAAAGACCGCAGGCCGGACGCTTCCGTGAATTCTACCAGTGCGATATCGATGTGATTAATGTTGATCATCTGCCGCTGCATTTCGATGCGGAAATGCCCGCGATCATCTGGCAGATCCTCTCCACCCTGTCCGGTATGAAGAATGAAAAAATCCAGCTGCGCATTTCAAATCGGAAAATTTTGATGGGCGCAATGCAAGCACTTGAGATTAAAAACCCAGTAGAAGTTATGCGCTGGATAGACAAAGCAGAAAAACTTTCTGAGAAGCAAATTTTTGATGGCTTACTCTCAGCGAACGTTGAAAAAAACAGCATCCGTCCTCTACTCACTTTTTGTGAGAAAAAAGAAACCGGACCACAGGCGGGATTGAATATATACAACCACATCAACTCTTACTCGTTCTGCAACGATCTTATGCGTGAAGGTGCGGAAGAATTAATGTTTGTTATGGATCAGCTTGCACTGCTTCCTGCAAATGCCGCCGTGGCTGATTTATCCATCGTGCGCGGCCTCGATTACTACACCGGCACGGTGTATGAGACCGTGTTCCTTGATGATCCGTCCTATGGCTCGATCTGTTCCGGTGGTCGTTATGATGATCTGGCGGGGAATTACATCAACAAGCATTTGCCGGGCGTGGGTATTTCCATCGGGTTTTCCCGCCTATTTGACCGTATTCGTCAAAAGGGGCAATTGCCGCTGGGCAAGCATTCCCCCGCCGACATTCTGGTCGTGATGCCGAATGAGGACATGCGCGGCGTGGCAACGGAAACCGCCAATATTCTGCGCCAGCGTTACAATGTGGAATTATCACATGGTGGGAAGCTGAAAAAACAGCTGGCCACGGCCGAGAAAAAAGGCATTCCCTATATCTGGTTCCCGCCCTTTGAAGATGGTTTACCGCACGAGGTTAAAAACCTTGCCACTGGCGAACAAACCAAAGCTGACCCCAACACATGGGAAGCGTCATTGCGAGGAACATCGTGACGAAGCAATCCATCTATTTGCTAACGGCTTTCTGGATTGCTTCGCTCACGCTCGCAATGACAACAGTTGCGTACGCACAAGAACCCGTCACCTACGCGCCTGAGTATTGCGAATTTCAAGCCACCTTCCCGGAAGAGCCTTACACAAAAAACATATGCGAGGGTGATAATAACGAGCGCTGTTACGATCAGGTCAGCTACACCAAGGTTTTTGATCTGGACACGACGGTCAATGTGCGCGTGATCTGCAACAAGGTCAGTAAAGAGCTGCATGACACCTATAGCGGTGAAATTATGGAAGCGACATTGCGCGCCATGACCGCGGACAGCGTCATCAAAACCTACAAAACCTCGTTTCGCGAGGGCGAGAATTACAAACAAGCCGGACTGGTCGGTGAAGGCAAGGTCGGGCGCACATCAACCATCTATATCGCCCAGCTCTGGATCGGGAAAAAATCCGCCTTCTCCGTTGAGGCTGAAGTGATTGGCGAAGGCGTGGACGATGCGGATAAGCTGTTTAGTGATATTCTGCGCAGCATCGGGCCAAAGGCCGAAAAGGCGCAGGTCGAGCCGAGTGAAACGCCGGAGAACTAAGCCGCCTGCGCGGACAAACCCTTAATTTTTTCCACCATCGAGAAAAAACCGTTGCGGCGGTTCGGACTTAAATGCTGGTCCAGACCGATTTGTGAAAAGGCCGCCTCTATATCCACTCCGGAAATTTCATCAAGCGCCTTACCTTGGTATGCACTCACCAATAAAGCGATCAGGCCGCGCACGATATGTGCATCACTATCAGCAATAAAATAGAAATGCCCGTCTTTGACTTGCGCGCTCATCCAGACGCGCGAGGTACAGCCGCGCACCAAATTCGCATCACTCTTCAGCGCCTCATCCATCGCCGGAAGCGTGCGCCCAAGGTCGATCAGATAACGGTAGCGTTGCTCCCAGTCATCGAAAAGCGCGAAGTTCTCGACCATTTCATTCAGGTCTGTTTGTGTGGTTGCGTCCACCTCTAACCTCTCGTAATTTTTACGTAATGCATTAAGCAATTGCTCATCTTACATATAGTACAATGGGGCTATGGCGCAACCGTGAAGCCGTTAAAAACAAAAATAAAATCGCGTTTTTGATTGTTTTGTTGCGGGAAAAAGATAACTAAGTTGATTTAAGGGCTTGCGTGGGCCGCCAGCACTTGTCTAGATTGTATCTAGTACTCTTGGGGCGGATAAATAATCAAATAATACAAAGGATAGGATATCTTTAATGAGTAAGTCTTCAGACTCCAGCGATTCAAAAAACACCCTTTACTGCTCTTTCTGCGGGAAGAGCCAGCACGAGGTGCGCAAGCTCATCGCGGGCCCGAACGTGTTCATTTGTAATGAATGTGTCGAGCTGTGTATGGATATCATTCGCGAGGAAGATAAAACGCAAATCGTGCGTGAGGGCGAAGGTGTCCCTGCTCCGAGCGAAATCAAGAAAGTGTTGGATGACTATGTGATCGGTCAAGAGGCCGCCAAGCGCGTGCTCTCTGTTGCTGTTCACAACCACTATAAGCGTCTTGAGCACGGCAACAGCGGCGGCGAAGTTGAGTTGGCCAAATCAAACATTATGCTTTGTGGTCCGACGGGTTGCGGTAAAACGCTGCTGGCGCAAACACTGGCGCGTATTCTGGATGTGCCCTTCACGATGGCCGATGCCACAACTTTGACCGAAGCCGGTTATGTTGGTGAAGACGTTGAGAATATTGTTCTGAAATTGCTGCAGGCTTCTGATTACAATGTCGAGCGTGCGCAGCGCGGCATCGTTTACATTGACGAGATCGACAAGATTTCACGCAAATCCGACAATCCATCCATCACCCGCGACGTATCGGGTGAAGGCGTGCAGCAAGCGCTCCTGAAATTGATGGAAGGTACGGTTGCGTCTGTTCCTCCGCAAGGCGGACGCAAGCACCCGCAGCAAGAATTCCTGCAAGTGGACACATCTAACATCCTGTTTATCTGCGGCGGCGCGTTTGCCGGCCTTGATAAAATCATCGCAGCCCGCGGACGCGGCACGGTGATGGGCTTTGGTGCGGATGTCAAAGACCTTGATTCACGCGGCATTGGCGATTTGTTTAAAGAGCTGGAGCCGGAAGACTTGCTGAAATACGGCTTGATCCCTGAATTTATCGGCCGTTTGCCGGTGATTGCAACACTTGAAGATCTGGACGAAGACGCATTGATTACTATCCTGACCGAGCCGAAAAATGCGCTTGTGAAGCAGTACAAGAAGCTTTTTGAGATGGAAGGTGCTGACCTGACCTTCTCTGATGATGCGCTGAAAGCTATCGCCAAAAAAGCAATTGAACGCAAAACAGGTGCACGTGGCCTGCGCTCAATTCTTGAAAATCTGCTGCTCGATACAATGTATGAGCTGCCGGATATGGAAGATGTTGATGAGGTTCTGGTCAATGAAGATACAGTTCAGGAAAACAAGAAGCCTGTCTTCGTGATTGCGGATAAGAAAAAGAAAGCCTCCAAGTCCAAAAAAGATGATAAGGACGAGGATAAAAAATCCGAAGCCTCCGGCGCCTAAATGTGAATACAAAAACAATATTTTAAAAAATGGCATAAAATATTGTATTCTGTTTCATCAGAAACCACTGCGTTTAAGGATGACAATCTCAGGAGGCTGGTGCATGGCTCAACAACCCAGAATTATGCCTAAAAAGGATAAGAAGTACCGTCTGATCACCCGAAGCGATATGGACGGTCTGGTCTGCGGCGTTTTACTCAAAGAATTGGGTTTAATCGAAGATGTCATGTTTGCTCACCCCAAAGACATGCAAGACGGCTTGATTGAGGTCGGCCCTGACGATATCACCACCAACCTGCCTTATGTTGAAGGCGTTTATCTGGCCTTTGATCACCATGCCAGCGAAATGCAGCGCGTAAAAGACAGACCCGAAAACCATGTTATCAACCCGGATGCCCCGTCCGCTGCGCGCGTGGTTTACGAATATTTTGGCGGTACAGATAAGTTCCCCAGCATTTCTCCGAGCATGATGGAAGCCGTGGACAAGGCCGACTCTGCCGATTTCAATAAAGATGAAATTCTGAATCCGACAGGCTGGGTTTTACTTAGCTTCATTATGGATGCACGCACAGGGTTAGGCCGTTTCCGCGATTTCAACATCTCAAACTACCAACTCATGATGAAGCTGATTGATCATTGCCGCAATCACGAGACCATCGAACAAATTCTCGAGCTGCCGGATGTGAAAGAGCGCGCCGATCTGTATTTCGAGCATCACACAAAATTCCGCGAGCAAATTGAGCGCTGCGCTTCAGTGCATGGCAATCTCATACTGCTCGACCTGCGCAAAGAAGAAACGATCTGGGCTGGAAACCGTTTTGTGATTTACGCACTCTTCCCCAACTGCAACCTGTCAATTCATGTGCTCTGGGGCAAGAACAAACAAAACACTGTTCTGGCGATTGGCAAATCGATTCTCAACCGCACCAGCAAAACCCATGTTGGCAATCTGTGTCTTGAATATGGCGGCGGTGGGCATGAAGCGGCCGGAACCTGCCAAATTGAAAATCTGCGCGCCGAAGAAACCCTGCAGGACATCATCGAAAAAGTGACCTCTGCCGGATAACTCTCTATCCGCAAAATGTTCTCTTGATTCTCAACTTGCCTGCTCTATCCTCTTTGCATGAGCAAAAAAACCGCTATCGTCTGGTTTCGGCAAGACTTGCGCCTCAAAGATAATCCAGCCCTGACACACGCCGTTCAAAACGGTTACGACATCCTTCCTGTTTATATTTACGACCAAGACAATGCCGGGGAATGGGCGATTGGTGAAGCCAGCCGTTGGTGGCTGTTTAAATCCCTGCAATCCATGAACGAAGCCATGAAAGGAAACATGGTTTTTCGCTCCGGCAAGGCCGGTGACATTCTACCCGCCCTGATCAAAGACAGCGGCGCGAAAGCCGTATTTTGGAATCGCTGTTACGAACCGTGGCAAATTGCGCGCGATAAAAAAATTAAAGAAGCCCTGAAGGTCGATAATATAGAGACGGAGAGCTTTAACGCCTCTCTCCTTTGGGAACCGTGGGAGGTTTTAAAATCCGATGGCACGCCCTACAAGGTTTTCACGCCCTATTACCGTAAAGGGTGTTTAAGCAAGCCAGCCCCTGCGCAGCCACAAGACGCCCCGGAAAAAATCTCTTACACCGATTTCTCACCGCGCTATAGCGAGAATGATCTGGAGCTGTTGCCGAAAATTCAATGGTACCGAAAACTGGATCAGCATTGGGATGTCAGCGAAGACGGCGCACGGGCGCGGCTTGATCATTTTCTTGAAAACGGGCTGAAGGGCTATAAGGAAAAACGCAATAATCC
The DNA here is from genome assembly GCA_020442385.1 of Alphaproteobacteria bacterium. Classification (GTDB taxonomy): domain Bacteria; phylum Pseudomonadota; class Alphaproteobacteria; order Micavibrionales; family Micavibrionaceae; genus JAGRKE01. The sequence continues at coordinate 224,196 of JAGRKE010000002.1, forward strand.
CGCGCTTGATCATGTCTCTAAAATGTCGCCTTACCTGCATTTCGGCAATATCTCGCCGCGTGAGGTCTGGCACACAGCGCGCCTCGCAGGTATGGCACAAAATCTGGAAAGCGATCTGGATTGTTTTTGCTCGGAATTGGGCTGGCGGGAATTCTCGCACTCCTTGCTCTATCACTTTCCCGACTTGCCACGAAAACCGTTGCAGGAGAAATTCAAAGCCTTCCCGTGGGCCAAAGATGACGGCGCGCTGGCGCGCTGGCAAAAAGGACTAACGGGCATTCCGATTGTTGATGCAGGCATGCGCGAGCTTTGGGAAACAGGATGGATGCATAACCGCGTGCGCATGATTGTCGCCTCGCTGCTGGTGAAAAATATGCTCCTCCATTGGCATCACGGTGAGGACTGGTTCTGGGACTGCCTTGTAGATGCCGATCTAGCCAACAACTCTGCCAGTTGGCAATGGGTGGCCGGATGCGGCGCCGATGCCGCCCCCTATTTCCGCGTTTTTAATCCGATCACGCAGGCGGAGAAGTTTGATCCCGATCTCGAATACATCAAAAAATGGGTGCCCGAATATGGCACCGCCGATTATCCCGATCCAATTGTTGATTTGAAGACAAGCCGCGAAAAAGCGCTAGAGGCTTATCAGCAAATCAAATAGACTAAAGCCCATGAGCATAAGCGTCCCTGCCCTTACCCCCGGCGATACAATCGGCATTATGGCCCCGGCCAGCTATGTTGAGCGCGAGGATATTGAACGCTCCGCCGCCCTGCTTGAAACGCGCGGCTATCAATGCTTCGTCCACCCGCAAACCTTTGCCCGTGATCATCAATCTGCCGGAAGTCACGCCGAGCGCGCGGCAGCGTTTCACGATCTCTGGGCGCGCGAGGATATAAAAGCGATCTGGAGTGCCGGCGGGGGCAACCGCACACTGCATATGCTGGAGCATATTGATTTCGAAATGCTGAAAAACACCTCTCCAAAACTGGTGATCGGGTTCAGCGATGTCACCGCCTTGCTGAATGCGCTTTATGCACGGCTGGGGGTTCCGTCTATACACGGCCCTGTCTTCAAAAACGTGCACAAGCACGGCGAAATTGATGCGCTCTTTGGCTTACTCGAGAGAGGACAGACAAAATTACCGCTGGATGAAGCCAGGATTTATAGCGAGGGCGAAGCCGAGGGCGTGCTCTTCGGCGGTAACCTCAGCCTGTTTCAATATCTGCCGCACACCCTGCCCGGTCGTTTTTGGGAAGGAGCGATTCTCTTTTTAGAAGACTGCAACGAAGAATTAAGCCGGATTGACCGCATGCTTATGCACCTCAAACGCTGCGGCGTATTATCATCACTCTCCGGGCTGATTTTGGGTGAGTTTTCAGACATGAAAGAGAGTGGACGCCCGTTCGGATTCACCCTTGAAGACATCATCCAAGAGCACACAAAAGATCTAAAAATTCCCGTGATTCAGAGCCAAAACTTCGGTCATGGCGATGTTTTTTACCCTCTCCCGATTGGTGTAAATTCCACCTTAAGCACAACCGAAAAACGACTCGAAACCAAGAGATTCTGCGCGTTTTGAGTCATTTTGTTTTTGTAATTTTATTACAAAAATCATGGTTTTTATGTACTAAAGTAATATATATCTTGACATCCTTATATAAGATTGTGCTATAGTTGCCCCAATCAATAAAAAAGAAGTTTGGGGAAAATGGGTTTCACATTGAAACATAGAGAGACTGACTCTCGTGGGTCCTTCAATGCATGGGGCGTTGGATTTGATTATGAGTATGATGCCAAATCGGAGTCGCTCTACATCATCCGCGCGCGCGACAAAAAACCGCTTCTGTACATCAACTGCGAAGAACGCCTGACGCTTAATCCGCTGCAATATACAACAGCGCTTGAAAAGGCCACGCAGATCAACGCCATGGTTTTCAGCGGCAATACCAATGTCGACCTGTCAGAGATTTTGCAAGGACGCCAACTTCGGACCATGATCAAAACCGCCGCGCTTCAGGCCAGCTATTGCTTTGATCTGCAGCAGGAGGATTTTGATTTATTCGAACAGCGCTTTTGTGAGACTTATCTCCTGCGCAAATTACGCCTCAATAAATGCGTAAATGCGGATAGAAGCAGCGCCTTCTTCCGCGGGGAACTGCAAACCAAAACCCAAAACAGCATCGAGAGTAGCGGCGCAAAACTCTATAGTGTCATAAACTCTCTTTCGACCAAAGCGATGTATGATTTGCTCTACAACACCTATGGCCAACCCAGTCAGGAAGAAGCGCAGAATCTGATTGATATCTCATCCAATCTGGCCCTGATCGGCAAAATTTTGGATAAAAACTTCCATCCTATGCATAAAATTGCACATATTCAGGCCCTAGAAAGACGCAAAGCATCATAATCCACAGGCAAAAAATCCTTATATTTCAATTTATTATAAAAAATACGTTAGGATATTGTTGAAAATGACCGTTTTTTTTGATATGGTCTATCCACTCTAACGCAAATAGGAGCGCTTGCTCCGACCAGAGTTAAAAGAGCGGTAAGGCGATGCGGATATGCACAAAAGCGGCGCGCCTACAAAATTTTTAACCCGAGCGTGTACGACCCCTCCGAGAGAGTCTCTGAGGGGATAAATTTTGAAAAAACTTATAAATGAACAGAGGTATAAAAAACATGGCAGGCAATGATAATTTCTCTCAAGGTGACTTCGTCGTATATCCAGCACACGGTGTTGGCCAAATCGAAGGCGTGGAAACACAAACCATCGCCGGTATGGAAGTGCGACTTTATGCGATAAGCTTCGAAAAAGAACGCATGCGCCTTAAAATTCCTGTTATGAAAGCTGAAGAATCCGGCCTGCGTAAGCTGAGCTCGACTGACCGCTTGAAAGATGCCCTTTCCACACTGAAAGGCCGCTCACGCGTTCGCCGCACAATGTGGAGCCGCCGCGCGCAGGAATATGAAATGAAGATCAATTCCGGTGACCCGATTGCGATTGCCGAGGTTCTTCGCGACCTGAAGCGCAGCAACGACGACACAGAGCAATCGTACTCTGAGCGTCAGATTTACCAGTCTGCCCTGGAACGTCTGGCCCGTGAAGTTGCCGCCGTGCAAAAGATCACTGAAATAAAGGCAACAGAAAAGCTGGAAGGCCTTCTGGGTAAAGCCAAAAAAGCGAAAAAAGCGCAGGAAAAAGCCGCCGCTTAATTCCGCAAACAGTACAAAAATTAAAAATCAGGCGTTTGGCTTTGCTATGCGCCTGATTTTTTTGTATACTTAAGTTGATTCTGGTAATTCAATCAGGATTTTCCACAGTCTTATCCCAAGCTTTATCTACAGCATCGAACGCCACGTGTGTATACAAAACCAAGATAAGAAATTTCACAATCTCGGACAGCCCCAGAGAATCTGGGCCGTTTCCTCTGTTCATGGTGATCTTGAGCGCCTGACCGCCGTCCATGATGCGTTGCTGGAGCGTTTTGAGGTCGGTGACAAGCTGGTTTATCTGGGCAATTACACAGGCCACGGCACGCAAAGCGCCGCCTGTGTCGATGAAATTTTGACATTCCGCCGTTTGATCATGTCCCTGCCCGGTGCCCGCTGCAGCGATTTATCCTATTTGCGGGGCGGACAAGAAGAGATGCTGCAAAAACTCCTGCAACTGCAATTCGCCCCTAACCCATCTGGTGTGTTCTTATGGATGCTTTCCAATGGCCTCAGCGCGACACTGCAAAGCTATGGCCTATGCCACCATGACGGGTTGGAAGCCTGTCAGCAGGGTATTATGAGCATTACGAAATGGACCGGCGAGGTGCGCGCCCGCATTCGAGCCCGCGCGGGCCATGATATTTTTTCAACCGTTCTTTCGCGCGCCGCCTTTACGGAAGAAAGTGCACTTTATCCGATGCTGTTTGTGAATGCAGGTATCGACACCGCCAAGGCGCTCGACGAACAAGGCGATTGCCTGTGGTGGAGCGGCACTGATTTTGTCGACATTCACGATGCCTATGATCCGTTTAAAAAAGTCGTACGCGGCTATGACCCCCAGCATAAGGGTCTATATCTAAACTGCGTCACCGCCACGCTTGATGGCGGCTGCGGCTTCGGTGGAGAGCTGGTCTGCGCCGGTTTCAGCCAGCAAGGTGAGGTCTTCGAGCTGCTCGAAGCTTAAAAGCGCATACGCCCGTAAAAATAAATCGAAAAAATTTGTAATCTTTTCCCGTTTTTCTACGAATAGATGAATAGAAAAAATAAGTTTTTCGCGCCCTGCATAGTTGGTAGGTGTAAAAGCGGAAAGAAGGATGGATGACATGGCCCATATTGACGACCCACAAACACAAAAAGCGAACATGGATTATATCCGCAACGCAATGGATGAGCCCTTGCTGGACAAGGATCATGAGCGCGACTTACTGGAGCGTTGGTCAAAAAAGAAAGACGAGCGCGCCTTGCACGAGCTGACCCGCGCGCACATGCGTCTTGTGGTCTCTCTTGCTTCACGCTTTAGAAATTATGGCCTGCCGATGGGTGATTTAATTCAAGAAGGCAATATCGGCCTGATGCAAGCGGCTGAACGCTTTGATATTGAGCGCGATGTGCGCTTTTCGACCTATGCGTCATGGTGGATCCGCTCCAGCATTCAAGACTATGTCCTGCGCAACTGGTCGATCGTGCGTACCGGCACGACGGCTGCGCAGAAATCGCTGTTCTTTAACCTGAGAAAGCTGCGCGCGAAAATCGAAAGCCGCAACGAGCGCGAGGGCCTGAACGACAATGACCGTCAGGAAATTGCCAAGGACCTTAAGGTGAAAGTCAAAGACGTTGCCGATATGGAAGCGCGCCTGTCAGGCAGCGACCCGTCACTGAATAATAAAATCGGCGAAGAAGAAAACAGTGAGTGGCAAGACTTGCTGGCCGATGAAGGTCCAACACCTGAAGAGCTGGTAACCGGCAAGAAAGACGCGCAGACCCGCTCTCTCTGGCTGAACAAGGCGCTCAAAACCCTGTCGGAGCGTGAACGCAAGATTATCAAGGACCGTCATCTGGGTTATGAAACCGTGACGCTGGAAGAACTCGGCAAAGATCTTGGCATAAGCAAGGAACGCGTGCGCCAGCTCGAACAACGTGCGATGACAAAGCTGAAAGATACGATGAACGATTATATCGGCGATCGCAGCGACCTGTTTTAAATTTCCACCTTAATGCGTGACAATCTTATACACGCCCCCGGCCTGCACCGCCTCGCCGGGCTTTAGGCCGTTGAGCACGCGGAAATGCTCTTCCCTGTGTGAGGGGAAGGATTGCTTTGCCGCGAGAGAGCTGAGCGTATCGCCCGCCTTCGCCGTTACAATCCGAATATGATCAGGCTTTAAGGCCCCCGCTTCCTTCTCGGACAAGCGGCGGAAGCTGTAGCTCGCGGTTTTCAATGCCTCAACCAGTGACGCTGAAGAGCCTTGCGGAATCGCAATCTGGAAGCGCGCATATTTATCCGCCGACCACTGAATCGCAATCAGGCGAATGGTCGCCGCGCGGTTATTCACCGTGCCGGAGAATTCCGCTGTCGCGCCCTTCATACCATTCACCGTGATCTTTTGCAGGCCGCGAATATCGCCCTCGCCCTTCAGCCATTGCTGCGTTAGATAGGCGGACGGATCAGAGAACCCTTGAGAGGAAACGAGATCAAACGCCATGATCGCGCCCGTGCTCTTCGAGGCAGCAATCACCTGCGTCGGCTGGTTTACAATCTCAAAACCATTGGGCACATCAAAGGCGAAGCGCATGGAAGGATGATAAAATGTGTTACCGCGCGCAAAGCCCTGCTCTGCGCTGTCACCATAGGTCATACCGCTAATCATATCGAAATGCTTCTCACGGCCCCAATCTCCGCCCGGTGGGAATTGGGTGGCTTCTCCTTGCGTCTTCGCCACGCGGTCTGATGTGGCCGGGTGGGTTGAGAAATAGCTGAAGCCCTGCGCATCGCCGCTAATTGCGCTATCCAGCGCCGATTGCGCCTGCAGCGAACTTAAGAAAAATGACATCGCGCGCGGGTCATACGATCCGCGGGAGAGATAGCGAATCCCAAGCGAATCCGCTTCGTTTTCCTGAGAGCGCGAATAGGAGCTCATATAAAGATTACCGCCAACCGATAAGGCCTGAGAAACACCCTGCTTACCGACCGCAGCCGAGAGCACGGCCGCGCCCAAAGACGTCACAACCCCGTGCGAATAGCGCTCTGCCGAATGACGCGCCGTAACGTGGCCGACCTCGTGCGCCATAACCCCGGCCAACTCCGCCTCGCTGTTCGCCAGCGCCAGAAGACCGCGCGAAACATAGACGTACCCGCCGGGCAGCGCAAAGGCATTCACAATCGGGCTATCGATAATGAAGAATTTATATTGCACATCCGAGCGCTCCGTATCCTTTGCAATGCGCGCACCTACAGAATCAACATAGGCCTGAAGTTTTGCGTCTTTATAGAGGCCATATTGCTTAACGATATTCTCATGCTCGCTAGCCCCGACCTGCTTTTCCTGCTGCGGGGACATAAGACCGGCAAACTGCGACCGCCCGGTGGCGGCATTGGTTGAACAGGCAGCCAAGGATAAAACCGATGCCGATAGCAGCAAGGGCTTGTAAATTCGTCTCAATAAAGTGCACTCTTGTGTCATGTTGATCTCCCGCCTACAGATATTAGCGCTTTTTATTCTAATCGCCAGTTTTTTTACGGCCTCCGTAGGTTATACGCGCGAAGGCGCAGAATCATTCCCTTTTTCTGATTTCTCTTCCCTGAAAAAAACCGATACGGCGGAGGTGGTCAGCATTATCGATCCTTATACGCTGCAACTGCATGACGGGCGCATTGTGCGTTTAAGCGGGATTGAATTTCCCGATTTCACTGTGCATGAGGCCGGTGAATTTTCCGTCCTCGCGATGAAGGTGCTGGAGGATATGCTGCTCGGTCAGGGCGTGAACATCTACCAAACCCCAAAGAAAGATTGGGGGCGCACAACGCATTTGGGGCATCATCTGGCGCATATAGAGCGCATTGACGGTGATGTCTGGGTACAGGGCAGTCTGCTTGCCCTTGGGCTAGCGCAGGTCAACACCACCCAGCGCACGCCCGAACTGGCGCAAGAAATGTACAGCCTTGAAAAACAAGCCCGAGAACAAAAGCTGGGGCTGTGGGAGGATGAGAAGTTTAAAATCCTGACCACAGATGAAGCGGCCGAGCATCTCGATAACTGGCACATTGTCGAAGGCACGATTGAAAGCGCCGCTTTAAAAAACAATCGTATCTTCCTGAATTTCGGTAAAGATTGGCGCACAGACTTTACCGTCTCTATCGCCCCGAAAGATAAACGTCTTTTTTCCAAAGCCGGGCTAGACCCGCTTGGATGGGGCGGCAAAGCGGTGCGCGTACGCGGCTGGCTGCGCTCCTATAACGGTCCGTATATGGAGATCGACCATCCCGAGGCCATTGAAACAACACCCTGAACAGTCTAGATTAAGCTGCATACATTAATTTTTTAACGTTTTGAGCATGCAGCGCCCTAAACCCATACCAAAGAAACCGCCCGCCGAGCACAGACATGTGCTGATGGACCTATTTCCCTCCATCAGCCCCTATTCAAGCGGCTTTCTATCGGTTGATACAGAGCATAATATTTACTGGGAGCAAAGCGGCAACCCCGACGGCGTGCCGGTTGTATTCTTGCATGGCGGTCCGGGCGCGGGGGCGACTCCAACACATAGACGGTTTTTCGACCCGGATCATTACCGCATTATTATTTTCGATCAGCGCGGATCGGGCCGCTCTCACCCGCTCGGCAGCTTGACCAACAACACCGCCAAACATCTGGTTGAAGACACCGAAAAGCTGCGCGCCCATTTGGGGATTGAGAAATGGCATATTTTCGGCGGATCATGGGGCAGCACACTGGCGCTGCATTATGCCATCGCGCATCCAAAACGCTGCATCAGCATGATTCTGCGCGGCATCTTTTTGTGTGAGCAAAAAGAGATTGACTGGTTTCTCTATGGCATGAAGAAAATTTTCCCCGAAGCGTGGGAGCAATTCGCCGGACTGCTGCCTGAGAAAGATCAGGACAGACTGCTGGATGCTTATTATGAACGCCTCACCAGCGCCGATCCACAAAAACGCGTTGAAGCGGCCATCCGCTGGAGTCTGTATGAAGGGGCATGCTCTTCGCTTTATCCGAACTATGAGACCATCTCCACCGAAGAGCAACGGCAAAACGCTCTGGCCCTTGCACGTATTGAGGCACATTTTTTTAAACATGAAATCATTGCGCCGCAGGATAGTTTACTAAAAAAGGTCGATAAAATTCGCGCGATCCCTTCGATCATTATACAAGGGCGTTATGATGCGATTTGCCCGATGGAAACCGCCTATAAGCTTCATCAAGCCTGGCCGGAGGCTGATTATATCGTTGTGCCCGATGCCGGGCATTCAGCCCTTGACCCGACGCTGCGATCTCGGTTAATTCAAGCCACAGAAAATTATAAATCACTGAGATAGGATTATTATGCGTTTCACGACACTGAAAGATATGGATTTAAGCGGAAAGCGCGTGTTGCTGCGCGCGGATTTGAATGTGCCAAAACAAGACGGCAAAGTCACAGACACCACCCGCATAGACCGCCTGAAGCCGACCATTGATTTCCTTAAAGATGCGGGCGCGAAAATCCTGATCCTCTCTCACTTTGGCCGCCCGGATGGGGAACAAAACTCATCTCTGTCTTTGGCATTTCTCGTCAATGTTTTGCAGGAACGTTGGGGCACAGATATTAAATTTGCGCCTGATTGTATCGGCCCGAAAGCGCAAAGCGTTGCTGATTCACTGGGCGAAGGCGAGATTGCGTTGCTGGAAAATCTGCGCTTCCACAAGGGCGAAAAGGCCAATGACAAGGATTTCATCTACGCGCTGGCCGCGCTGGGTGATATCTATGTAAATGATGCATTCTCAGCCGCGCACCGCGCCCATGCCTCCACCGAGGGACTCGCCCACGCAATGCCCTGCGCCGCGGGTCTGCTGATGGAAGCGGAGCTGAACGCGCTTGAGCAAGCATTGGGCAATCCCGAAAAACCTGTCGCCGCGATTACGGGCGGGTCAAAAATTTCCACCAAGCTCAGCGTGCTGAAAAATCTGGTCGAAAAAGTCGATTACCTGATTTTAGGCGGCGGGATGGCCAACACCTTTCTTCTGGCACAAGGGGCAGAAATTGGAAATTCCCTTTGCGAAAAAGATATGCTGAACGAAGCCAAATCGATTATGGCGCACGCCAAAGAAAAAGGGTGTGAGATTATCCTGCCGGTTGATCTGGTCACCGTGACGGAAATTTCGCCGGGCGCGGAGGCTCAAGTTGTATCCAGCAGCGCCGTTCCCGCCGATCGTATGGCAATTGACGCCGGACCCGAAACCATCGCGCACATTAAAACCCGCATTGAAAATTGCAAAACTGTGGTGTGGAACGGGCCGATGGGCGTATTTGAGATTAAACCCTTCGATGCGGGAACAAACGCGCTGGCGCAATTGGTCGCTGCAGCCACACAAGCCGGAACACTCAAGAGTATCGCCGGAGGCGGAGACACCGTCGCCGCGCTGGAAAATGCGGGCGTGGCCGATCAGTTCACCTATATCTCAACGGCGGGCGGCGCGTTTTTGGAGTGGCTGGAAGGAAAAACGCTGCCGGGTGTGGCAGCGCTTTCGTCTAGGTCCGTTCAGCCTGGCAAAGCCGTCTCTTCCCACTAGTCTGTCGTTTTTTTCTGTGATGTATTCTTCATGATGTCCATCGCGACGTCCGCTTCCACGCGGTTGTAATATTCAACGGCGCGGCTCATATCCTTAATATCGACCATCGCACCTTCATTGCGTACGCGGTTGGTCAGCAAAAACATTGAAACGAAGCTGGCCTTGTCAACGCCCAGCGCCTTACACGCCACAGCCAAGCCCTGCCCGTTCTTTTGTTTCAGCATATCAATAACCACTTGCGGTTCCAGAGCGCAAAAACGTGAAAACTGCGCCACGAATGCGTCAATTTGGCCACGCTGCAAAGCAGAGAGCATCAACTTTTCCGTCAGCAAGGCGCGCTGTTTATATTGATCGGCCGCTTTGAGCATCTGAGGACTTGGGTAAAATTCACTTTGGGTTTGCGTATCGCCTGCGCCGACAAAGTCAAGCACGACCTCATCGACCACTTCATTCATCTGTGCGCTGTGGGTGGGATATGTCTGCGTAATATACGTCTTAAGCTCTTCTCCAACATAATCATAAAGGGCTGCGGCCAGCGTCGCATCCACTTCCTCACGACGTAGCAAAGGCTGAGCCAGCGCATCAGAGCCGCGCGCCATATCACACAGCACGCCCAGCGCATAATCGCTTAGAGTTATGTTCTTGTTTTGCGCCAGCTTGATGCCGGTATCGATGTCGCCTGTATCAACCAGAACATTCATCACCTGCTCGTTCATCTGTTTGCGCTCAGCAATCGCTTGCCAATATCCTGTGCTTTTTGATTTTATGATGTAGATCAGGTCCAAATCGCCCAAAACCGCACTGTTTTTCAGCATCGGGCGGGCTACGTCAATCTTGTCATTGGCCAACTGTAAAGCCAGACGTAGCGGCACGGTATCGACAATCGATAAACGCTCGGCAATCGCCTCTTTCAAGTCCTGCTCCGCCTGTCGAATCAGGCCAATTAAAACATCAGCCACCAACTCGCTTTCGCGCGGTGAGAGTTTCATCTCTAAAAGCTCAGTTACGGCAGAGGTCAACTCAACGCGGGCGTGAGGATTCTTATCCTTGGCCAACCCGTAGAGCTTGTGCGAATCATACAAACGCACGAGAATAGGCGTCACATTTGGCGATCCATCTAAGAAACTTAGATCCATGTCCTTTTTCCCCGCACACCCGGTTAATTGGTTAAGTATTACTATTGTATTTCGTTTTTATTATTATAAATTAAGGAAAAGCATTGTAATTTCAGAATGTTACAGAATGCCTTACGCAGTAATTCTTTTGTTTTCTGCTTCCATATATACGCCCCAATCCTTACCATTAAGTTAAAGATTAGGGCTAAATTCGTAAAAAAGTGCGAAAACTGAATTTTTGTTATTTTGCTTTTATAAACAAAGCGCTTTATACTAAGGCTTTCTTAAGCCTTTCTATATATGCTTATAGGATAGGGAAATTTTAGGGATTAGGATTTTATCATGGCAGGACCACTCAACGGCGTAGGCGTTAATCAGCAGCTTCCCATTGCTAATGCCTATCAGCAAGGCCCGAACAATACAGCCGGTATTCGCGATGATGATGATGTTCAGGCCCAGCAAAACGTTGTGCAGCCTGAAGGCGCGGAACCTGCGGAAGCGCAGACGACAGCTACTGACGATCAAAACTCTGCCGTAAGCCTGCGCGGACAAGCCGATGCTCTAGAGGGATTGAGCGGAAACGACGGGCGCGGCTCTATCGTTGATGTGCTCGTCTAAATTTATAGAGCTTTATAGATGAAACAGGCGCCAAGCGGCGCCTTTTTTAACGCCCTATTGGAAGGCAACTTCGTTAAAGCTGCGCAATTTACGGCTGTGCAGCTGCGAGGGCTCAAGATCGCGCAGTAGGGTCATCGTCAGCAAGCCAATCTGCAAATGCTGATCAACGCGCTCGCGGTAAAAGCTATCGGCCATTCCGGGCAGCTTCAATTGCCCGTGCAGCGGCTTATCCGAAACACACAGCAATGTTCCATACGGCACGCGAAAACGGAAACCGTTCGCCGCAATCGTGCCACTCTCCATATCCATGGCAATCGCCCGGCTCTGTGACAAGCGACGATTTTGCTGAACAGAGGATTTAAGCTCCCAGTTACGGTCATCCGTCGTTGCCACAGTCCCTGTGCGCATGATTTTCTTCAGATCATAACCGTCCTCCCCCGTGACCTGCGCCACAGCCGTCTCCAGCGCCACCTGAATTTCGGCCAGCGCCGGAATAGGAATAGAAGGCGGAATATCCTCATCGAGAATATTATCCTCACGCAAATAGCCGTGGGCGAGCACATAATCACCGAGCTTTTGCGAATTACGCAGCCCCGCGCAATGCCCCAACATAAGCCATGCATGCGGGCGCAAAACGGCGATATGGTCGGTAATTGTTTTGGCGTTCGACGGGCCGACCCCGATATTAACCATCGTAATCCCCTTGCCACCGGGGATTTTCAAGTGATAGGCAGGCATTTGCGGCATTCGGTTCAGCGTGAACGACCCGTCCGTGCTCTCACCTGCCGTCTTTAAATTTTGGTTGAGCGTGACTTTATTGCCCGGCTCGACGAAGGCGCTGTAAACCGAACGCTCGGCTTTAAGCCCTTTATCCTTGGTTTCGCGCATTGTGTCCTGACACATCTGCACAAACTGGTCGATATAGAATTGATAGTTCGTGAAAATCACAAAATTCTGGAAGTGCTGCGCCGATGTGCCGGTGTAATGCTTCAGGCGTTGCAGGCTGATATCCACGCGCGGCGCGGTAAACAGCGCAAGCGGGCTCGCCGCACCCAGCCTGACCTTATGCGTATAGTTAGCAATTTGATCGTCCATGATATCCAAATTGGGCACATCAAAAATATCAGGCAGCTGCGCAACCTGATCAGCGCTCAAATCGCCTTCAAGGTGAAAATCACTGCCCAGAGCAAAATGAATGGGAATGGGCGTATCACTCACCCCGATCTCAAGAGGCACATCGTGGTTTTTAATCAGCTGGCGGAACTGCTCGAAATAATACTCTTTGAAGATTGCGGGTTCGGTCAGCGTGGTCTCATACACGCCCGCGCGCGGCACAAAGCCGTAAGACAGGCGCGTATCGGCGCGGTTGGCCACCTGCGTGGCGACGCGCACATACGGATAACAAGCCGAAACACGCTGCCCGGCCTTGATTTGCCCATGACCAAAAGCCTGAAACTGCGCCCGCAGAAATTCCGTGTGCGCATCGTAAATTTGCGCCACGAATTCAACGGCTTTTTGCGGATCTTTAAAGCGTTTGGATTTAATTGACTTCGGAGTTTTAACCATACTCCATTATACAAAATTTTTTACTTTTTATCAATCAGTTAAGCTCAGATGTAAGATAAGATGTTTTTGGTTTTTTATATCCTAAAACGGTCTTTTGCGGCCTCTGGCCAAGCGCAATCGAATCTTCATACGCCGCTATCAATTTTGTGAGCTTTTCGCGCGTTTCAAAATCAACGTTTGCATAAGAAATAGCGTTTTTTGTAAACGCCAATTGTAACTTATCGCTTTCCACCCCGGCCAAATACGCCATTGAGTGCTCTTTTCCAATACTAGTATTCATTAAGAGCGGATTATCAGACCCCAAACATACAGGAATTCCGTCTTGCAAAAACATCTTTATGGGATGAAGTGTAACGTCTGAGAAATACCTAGCAACCTCTCTGTCGATCTTAAATTTAATTTTTCCATCCGACGAAAAAACAGTATCCCCGCTGTGGAGCATTTGAGTTTCCTCGGGAAGCCCAATGCGCTTATTCGCTGATAAACACGCCTCAAGACATATTGCTTTTTCTGCGAATTCCTTTTTGAGCCTGTCAGACATGTGAATAAGCGTGCCATGACCAACACGCACACGACGAGGGTCAGATAGGGAAACATTCAACGCCCCTTCAGGGATAACACTTAAAAAAATCAATAGCATTTACAATATCCTGCTCTGCAACATGTGGCGCAATACCAAGACCGGCCTCATGCCAAGCGATATTCAGGGCTGTTTTATACTCTTGCAAAGAATCCGCACGCTCATAGCCAACCAAACCAAATCCCGTCACGTAGGGATTTTTATAACCGACAAGGTGTTTTGCTGCTTTTTCAGCCTTAGACGATCCATAATCGCGCAGAGACGTCACAACAATACGTGCTTCAATTCCTGTATTTTCTTTCGCTGCTTTTATACCTTCTACAACAGCATCCATCTGCATCTCAAACACCGCAGGATCTCTGAAGCTGTTTGAAATTTCAGCATATATAGCACCTTCTTTTGCAATACGTTCCAAGTAGGTTTGCGTAACAATCGCAAGCTCATAAGCTTCCACACTTCCCCTCAGCTTCTCATAGGTTTCAGCATGAAAAGACCATAGATTAGAATAATAGCGTCTTGGCTTGTGGAGCAAAAAATCAAGATCCAGCGTTGTACGATTTAACTGGATTTTTTTTAAAAGCTGTTCCGGACTCAGAGCAAGCGATATATGTGTGTGCATATCAGCTTTCGGAAGTGTGTAACTTACCAAATGGCTTTTTTCGGATTTAGGACTCATTACTCAACCTTTTTTTGTGAGCACGAAATCTAAAACAAACACTATGGAAAATCAAGAAAAAAAGCTATTACCAAACTAAAACTCAATTCCTACCAGTGAACGGGCATAATCTTGAGCACGGAAGGGTTGCATATCCTCAATTCCCTCGCCGATGCCAATGGCGTGAACCGGCATACCGAATTGATCGGCTAGCCCAACCAGAACCCCGCCTTTGGCGCTGCCATCCAGCTTGGTGACAATCAGGCCGGTGACGTTGACCATCTCTTTGAAGGTCTCGAGCTGCGAGAACGCATTTTGTCCTGTGGTGGCATCCAGCACCAATAATGTAGCGTGCGGAATATCCTCATTTTGTTTTTTGAGGACGCGGATAATTTTCTCCAGCTCTTCCATCAGGTTTTTCTTATTCTGCAAACGCCCGGCAGTATCGAGCAACAAAACATCCACCCCCTGCTCTTTCGCCTGCTGATAAGATTCATAGGCCACGGCGGCCGCATCCGCGCCGACATCCTTGGATAGAAACTTTGCGCCTGCGCGCTTTGACCATTCCTCAAGCTGCTCCACGGCGGCTGCGCGAAACGTATCGCCCGCCGCCATCATGACCGAAAACCCCTGCGCCCGCAGTTGATAGGCGTATTTGCCAATGGTCGTGGTTTTACCCGCACCGTTCACCCCGCACACCAGCACAACAAACGGACCGTCTTCACGTTTTTCAATATTGAGCGGCACAGCCACAGGTGCGAGAATATCGCTCATCAGCCCCGCCAGCGCGGTCTTGATTTCTTTCTCATCAATTTCTTTTTCAAAGCGGTCTTTGGCAAAGTCATCGATAATTTTCGCGGCTGTTTTCGGGCCGAGATCGGCCTCGATCAACACTTCTTCTAATTGATCAAGCGTATCCTGATCCAGCTTCTTCTTGGTCACCAGATCGGTGATGCCCTTGGTGATTTTGTTGGAAGATTTTGTCAGCCCCCTTGTCAGGCGCGAAAGCCAGCCGCCCTCATTCGTATGATCGCTCAGCTCCTCGGCTTCTTTTGCGTCCTCTTCAATGCTGTGCGCGGGAACGGGCGCCTCGTCGAGCTCTTCGATAATCTCTTCTTCGGTTTCTTCCATTTCATGGCGCGTATGCTCATCCATTTCCGCGTCATATTCGGTGGGGAGCTCTAAATCAGGCTCGCCCTCGGGGTGCAAAAGCTTATCGTCGCGCTGCTCTTCTTCGTGCTGCTTTTGATTTTTCTTGCGTCGCCAGAACACCATGGGAAACCTCGTTTTGAATATATAGCTTCACTATAGAACCCTGAGGCCAAAAACGAAAGCCTAATGCGCGATAATTTGGCCCGTTAACGCGCCGTTTTCGACCGTGCCCGTTTGAACCGTAACAAGGCTGCCCGGCGTTGCATCTTGATCAAGGCGGATCAGTGCAAAGTTTTCGGCGCGCGCCATATTCCCTTTTTCAACAACAGCTTGCATACGCTTGTTCATGTTATTTTTTAGAAATTTATCGAGCTGTTTATCGCCCAATTTACGAAGCGTGGCCGCGCGCTCTTTGCGCACTTTCACGGGCACTTGATCGGGAATGCGCGCCGCCGGGGTGCCCTCACGCTCTGAATAGGGAAAAATATGCAGGAAAGTCAGGTCGCAATCCTCAACCGTTTGCAGCGTGTTTTGGAACATCTCATCCGTTTCGGTGGGAAATCCGGCGATGATGTCCGCGCCAAAGGCCATATCGGGACGGTATTCCTTGGCCCGGCGGCACATCTCAATCGCATCAGCGCGCAAATGACGGCGCTTCATGCGCTTTAAAATCATGTCATCGCCCGCCTGCAGGGATAGATGTAAATGCGGCATCAGGCGCGGCTCTTCGGCGATTAAACGCCAGAGATCATCGTCAATCTCCACGGGATCAAGCGAAGAGAGACGCAGGCGCGGCAATTCCGGCACCAGCGCTAGAACCCTGCGGATCATCTGGCCCAGCGTTGGACTGCCCGGCAGATCAGGCCCGTAAGATGTTACATCCACGCCCGTGAAGACAATTTCGTTATAGCCCTGCTCGACAAGGCTGCGCACCTGCTCTGCAATCACGCCAATCGGTACGGAACGCGACGGCCCGCGCCCATAGGGAATAATGCAAAAGGTGCAGCGATGGTCACAGCCATTTTGCACCTGCAAAAACGCGCGGGAGCGATCTTCGAACGCTCCTTCAACCCCTTGCACCAGATGCCCGGCGGTTTCTTTGACCTCCATAATGTCATTGACCAAAACCTTATCATTATGGCGCACGCCCCATGTTTCGGGCTTGAGCTTCAAATCATTGCCGATAATCTGGTCCACCTCGGGCATTTCGGAATACATATCCGGCGCAATCTGCGCGCTGCATCCTGTGACGATGATCTTTTTATCGGGATGTTCACGCCGCGCCTTGCGAATGGCCTGACGCGCCTGACGCTCCGCCTCTTTGGTCACGGCACAGGTGTTAAAGATGATTGCGTCTTCCATCCCCGCATTGCGTGCGTGGCCGCGCATCACCTCTGACTCATAGGTGTTCAGGCGGCATCCGAAGGTAATAAGTTCGGGTTCTTTTGTGCTCATATTGCGGGTTTTACAGGGATTTTCTCAAAGCGTCAATTTTTGACATAATCTATTTTTATGTGCTAAAAGTCTGTATGTCAGAAAACGGGATTACAAGCATCTGGAGCAACCGCTCATATTCTGCCTTTTTTACAAAAAAACAGGTTCTGCTTAACAGCTCTTCATGCACAAAATTTAATGCCGATGCTTGGCTTGATTTAATAATACAACACGAAACAAACTGTTATACGTTTGCTTTTGGAAGCCCTCAAGCAGGCTGGTCTTTGCCAGGATTCTTGACAGCACCTTTTACAGTGTCATCCATAGGCTCTAGACCAATTCCTCCCCTAGCCGCACAAGAAATTCCTGAATACATCTCGCTAAAAGAAGGAGTTCTAGAAAAACTAAAATCATCTCTAAAAGCGTTCGGGCAAGATTATTCTGAAGATGAACATGGCGGGCAATTACATGCAGAAACTTTCAGAGTTTATATTAATAATCTTCTATCTTCCAAAGACCAAGTCATAGAAAGCTTTTTAAAAGATAAGTTTAAAACTGTGTCAGCGGACCATGCCTATCACGCAGAAAGTAATATTATAGCGGTCTATGCTGGCGAACAGAAACGCAAGATTACTTCTAACTTTAAAAGAAACTCTTTTCATGTCATACGAAAACATAACGCCAAAAGGTGGGATGAAAAACCCAGTTTTGGCCCTCCTCGGAACGTAAGACTTTCTAACACTGAAATTTGTTTAAAAAGCAAAACGCCGTGCGTGGGCGGCATGCCTCTTGTTGCTTTTTTTGAGATTCCAGAAACAGGTATCGATTTTTCTCAAAAACTTGAAATTAAAAGACTAGCTCTTTAACTGCCCGTCAAACACATACGCCACAGGGCCGGTCATGAGAATATGCTCATCTTCGGCCCTGAATTGCATGGAGAGCGTGCCGCCATCCATCTGAATGTCTGCCGCATCCTGCACCAAACCGCGTGAAATGGCGGCCGCGAATACCGCGCACGCACCAGAACCACAGGCCAGCGTCACCCCGGCCCCGCGCTCCCAGACACGCACACGGATTGAGCCGTCCGCCTGCAAGTGCGCGAACTCAACATTCGTTCCACCGGGAAATATCTCATCATTCTCAACCGTCGGGCCTAAATGCTCTATCGCAATCTCCTCCGCGTCGTTAACAAAGAACACGCAGTGCGGGTTACCCATATTGACCAAGAGCGGCTCATAAGCCATGGCTGGGCCAAGATCGGTGTCTTGAATGCTGATCGGCGCGCCCATATCGACCTCAACCAAATTTTCACCGACCAAACGCGCGGGCAAAACGCCGGTCAGGGTTTCGATTGTACAATCCTCACGCCCCTGCTCGCTCATATATATGTGCGCCACGCAGCGCGTCGCGTTGCCGCACGCCTCGGCTTCCGATGCGTCGGGGTTATAAATGCGCATAAATAAATCAGCCTGCTCAGAAGGCTCCATCACGATCAGCTGATCACACCCAACACCGAAATGGCGATCACAGATATGCTGAATTTGCGCAGGCGCAAGGGCTTCCCGACCATCTCTTTGGTCGAGAATAACAAAATCATTGCCACGCCCGTGCATCTTTTTAAATTCCATTAAATGTCCCTTTTTCTTGACATGCGGCACTAATATGCATACTTTCCACCCAAATTTCCACTGACATTGTTGTTTTGTCAGTGCCCAAGCACTTTCGAGGTGCAGGTATCCCCCGCTCGGCGAATTTACGCTCAGCGGGGCTAAACGCCTTTGGCGTCCCCGCAAAAGCGGGGATCTGTTAGTAACAAGATAAAGATTCCCGCTTGCGCGGGAAAAGCAGTAAGCGAAGAAATGTTTGAAAGTTTGAGTGATAAATTAGGTGGTGTTTTTAGCAAGCTGCGCGGTAAAGGCAGCCTAAGCGAGAACGATGTCATGGCCGTGAGCCGTGAGATCCGCGTCGCGCTGCTTGAGGCCGATGTTGCCCTGCCCGTGGTGAAAGACTTCGTCACCTCCATCAAGGAAAAAGCCGTTGGCGAAGCCGTTATTAAGGGCGTAAATCCCGGCCAGCAAGTCATCAAGATCGTTCACGACGCGCTTGTTGAAATGCTGGGCAGCGAAGCGCAAGAGCTTCAATTTGCCTCCCCCCCATGCGCTTATCTTATGGTCGGTCTGCAAGGATCGGGTAAAACGACCTCGACCGCCAAAATCGCAAAAATCCTGACCGAGAAGCACAATAAAAAGGTGCTGATGGCCTCTTTGGACATCTACCGCCCGGCCGCGCAAGAGCAGCTGAAACAGCTGGGCGAGCAAACGGGGATTGCGACCTTAGAGATTATCGAAGGCCAGAAGCCCGTCGACATTGCCAAGCGCGCGATGGATACCGGCCGTAAAGAGGGCTTTGATGTTGTCATGCTCGACACCGCTGGCCGCCTGTCTATCGATGAAGAGATGATGGCCGAAGCCAATGCGGTGCAAAAAGCAACCAACCCGATTGAAACCCTGCTGGTTGCCGATGCGATGACAGGGCAAGACGCGGTGCAAACCGCCAAGGCCTTTGATGAGGCTGTAGGGCTTACCGGCATTATGCTGACACGCGTTGATGGCGATGCGCGCGGCGGCGCGGCGATGAGCATGAAGGCCGTCACAGGCAAGCCGATTAAGCTGATCGGTGTCGGTGAAAAATGGACGGAGATAGAAACCTTCCACCCCGACCGTATCGCGGGCCGCATTTTGGGCATGGGCGATATTGTGTCTTTGGTTGAAAAGGCCGCCGAGACGGTTGATCGCGCCGAGGCCGAAAAAATGGCCAAGAAATTCAAAAAAGGCCAGTTCGATTTTAATGACCTGCTCTCTCAGATGCAGCAAATGAAGAAAATGGGCGGCATGGGCGCAATGATGAAAATGCTTCCCGGTCTTGGCCAAATGGCTGGCCAGCTGGAAGAAGCGGGCGTTGATGACTCCATGATCAAGCGCCAAGAAGCCATTATCTTTTCCATGACTGTGCAAGAGCGCGAAAAGCCGGACCTTTTGAATGCCAAGCGCAAACAGCGCATCGCCGCAGGGTCGGGCACAAGCGTGCAACAGGTTAATCAGCTGGTAAAACAGCTCAAACAAATGCAAACCGTCATGAAACGCATGAAGAAAATGGGCATGGGCGGCATGATGAAACAGATGAAGGGCCTGATGGGCGGAAAGATGGACGAGCTGGAGATGATGGCACAGTCCATGGATCCCGACGGTCTTGGCGCCGATATGGCCGCCCTTGAAGATAATGCGGGCCCATTGGGGCCCAACCCGTTCGCCAGTGGCAACGGATTAAAGCCCGGTGCGGGCCTGCCCTCCGATTTGGAGAGCCTACTTGGAAATTCCTCCCATGGTGGGAAGAAAAAAGATCGCAAAAAGAAAAAGCGATAATTGTTTAGTGACGACTGACTTAACTTTTTAAAGGAGAAAACTGAAATGGCACTATCAATCAGACTATCACGAGGCGGACGTAAGAACCGTCCATTTTACCGCATTGTTGTGGCGGACAAGCGCATGCCGCGCGATGGCCGTTACATCGAGCGTTTGGGTACATACAACCCGCTTTTGAATGACGACAATGAAAACCGCGTACAGCTTGTAAAAGACCGCATCGAATACTGGCTGAGCCAGGGTGCGAAACCATCCGAGCGTGTTGCGATTTTCCTTGGTAAAGCCGGCATTATCGACATGCCTGCACAGCCTGAGCGTCCAAATAAATCAAAGCCTTCTGAAAAGACTTTGATGCGCATTCAGGACAAGAAAGACAAGCAAGCTGCTGCTGAGGACGCTGCGTCAGCGGAAGCTCCAGCTGAAGCGCCTGCGGAGGAAGCAAAAGCTGAGGAACCAGCTGCTGAAGCGGAAGCTCCGGCGGACGAAGAAACGAAAGCAGAGTAATCTCCTTTCATGTCATTTCAGGATCAAGACCAACCTGCGGGCCGCGCGTGTATCGGTAAAATCGCCGATGCGCATGGCATCCGCGGGTTGGTTAAGATCCGGCTTTTTGACATTGATGCCGCTTTGCTGGCCGAGGCGGATCATGTTTATACAAACGAAACAGGCGATGAACGCCTGTCCATCACTTTAAAAAACCAATCCGGCAAATATTATCTGGCCGCCATTGAGGGCGTAGAGGATCGCAACCGCGCAGAAGAGCTTAAAGGCACGCAGCTTTATATTGAGGCCGCCCTTGTGCCCGAAAGCGATGTGCCGGACATAATCGGCTTTCGCGTTTTGGATGATCAGGGCAAAGAGATTGGCGCAGTCATCGCGCTAGAGAATTTCGGTGCCAGCGATCTGGTTGAAATACAGCCCGCAACGGATAAGCCCTATTACATTCCGCTGACAAAGGATTTCGTGCCTCATATTGATTTCGAAGGCAAGACAATCACCATCAATCCCATTACAATGATTTAGTTATGAATTGGCATGTTAACATTTTAACCCTGTTCCCCGAGATGTTTCCCGGATCGCTGGGGCAGAGCTTGAGCGGAAAAGCGCTCGATCGCGGGGATTGGTCTTATTCCTGCGTCAATATTCGTGATTTTGGCGAAGGCGTGCACAAAACCGTGGACGATACGCCCTATGGCGGCGGCGCGGGCATGGTGATGCGGGCCGATATCATTGAAAGCGCCCTGCTCTCGGTTGAAAATCCGGGCCGAAAAATTTATCTCTCCCCGCGCGGAAAACCGCTTACGCAGGCGCTGGTGCAGGAATTTTCACAAGAGCCAGCCCTGACTTTGCTCTGCGGGCGTTATGAGGGTGTGGATCAGCGTGTTTTGGATGCGCATGAGTTTGAAGAGGTTAGCATCGGCGATTATGTGCTCTCGGGCGGTGAACCGGCCGCGCTGATCTTGATGGATGCGTGCATCCGCCTGCTGCCCGGCGTGATGGGCAATGACGAAACCGTCAGTGAAGAGAGCTTTTCCGAAGGCGCAGGCGGGATGCTGGAATATCCGCATTATACACGCCCGGCAGACTGGCAAAGCGCCTCTGGGGATGTTTTAAGTGTTCCCGAAGTCCTCACCAGTGGAAATCACGCCAAAATCGAGGAATGGAGACGCGCGCAATCAGAAAAACTGACCGCCGCGCGCCGCCCGGATTTACTGAAAAAATAGCGTTTATTTCCTTGTAATTTATAGATCACGCCTGTATAAAGGCGCGAATTTGGATTTAATCCATGAAAAAGATAAATGATCCGCCAGGCTGTTGCTTGATTATCGGGATCGAAAAATAAGGACGAAGACAATGAATACAGTACAGAAATTTGAAGCCAAAGAATTGGCAAAAATCCAGGAAAGCAAACAGGTTCCTGATTTCGCCCCAGGCGACACCGTTAAAGTAAACGTAAAAGTTAAGGAAGGCTCACGCGAGCGTATCCAGGCTTATGAAGGCGTTTGTATCGCCCGTAAAGGCGCAGGCCTGAGCGAAACGTTTACAGTTCGCAAAATCAGCTATAACGAAGGCGTTGAGCGTGTATTCCCACTGTGGAGCACACGCGTAGACAGCATCGAGCTGATCCGTCGCGGTTCTGTTCGCCGTGCAAAGCTTTACTATCTGCGCGATCTGCGCGGTAAGAAAGCCCGTATTTCCGAGCGTACATCAGGCGTTGGTATCGAAGCCCGCGACGAAGAAGCCGCCAAGGCCGAAAAGCAAGCCAAGCGCGCCGAAAAAGAAGAAGCAAAGAAGGCTAAAAAGGCTGCTAAAAAGGATAAGTCAAAGGCAAAAGCCGCTGCTCCTAAAAAAGCCGCTAAAAAAGAAAGCGCCGCTGAAGAATAAGAGCGCTTCTCACATACGAGATATAAAAAACCCGGCCTATTCGCCGGGTTTTTTGCTTCTATCGTTGGAGAAAATTCTTACATTTTGAAATCTTGAACGACGCAAGGAACAGGTTCGCCCTTTTCAAGAAGGTCTTCACCGATTTCTTCAAAGCGGTCTTCGATATCTTCTTGCCTGCCTTCTAGCTCCTTGACTTTGTCAACCAAATCATCCAGCTCATCAAGTATTTTAACAATGCCGCCTTTGCCACTGACCATTGTTAATTCGCCCAATTTGCTCTCGATCTTTGCCTGCATTTTATCAAGACCATCTAGACCATAATCGTCTACACTCATTGTTGTGTTTTCTTCGATGAGGTCTTTCGCTTGCTTCAAAACCTCATAACGTTCTTTCGCCGCATCGCTGTAATCATTTTTCAGATCATCGAGTGTGCGCGGCGGGTTATCTCTACATAATTTCTGGTAATCTGCTTCATTAAGATAATAAACATCATCGAAACCTACGCCCATAAAACCCTTGAACTGATGCACCATATATTGCTTCACGCCGTCATGCTCGCGAACACCCAACAAAATAGGCTCGCTTGTGACCGGGTCATTTGATTGACGATTAAAAACTGCGGAAAGTTCGCTGACCATGATACTACCCTCTATTCCCGTCGTTTGTCCTTTAACACACCTTATTTTCAAAGCTACGCTGCAGGCTTATACTTGCCTTTATGCCCAACTCTGCCTAAAAGTTTAGGCTGCAAATGTTAAAAAGCCCTTAAAACCCTAAAAAATATGTTGGGTCAAAACTCATAATTCTTGTTCAATTCTGTTCAAAAATAAGAAGAAAAGAGCGAATTTTGACTGCGAAAGGACATGCAGAGCATATTCAAGCAGGCAAAATGATGCGATTTTCTTTTTATTTTTGAACCTTCTAAAGGCGCCGCAAATTTTTGCATCTGGACTTTCAAACCAATTGTCATTAGCTATTGCTAGTAACTGCTTGGTTTTCAAGCCCATCTATCAAAAATTTGACTGGCGCAGAATAGACAAGAATTATGAGTTTTGACCCCAAATCACGCACTTTATTCGAAAAAATCTGGGATGATCACGTTGTAAGCCGCGCTGAGGACGGCACATGCCTGATTTACATCGACCGCCATCTGGTGCATGAAGTGACTTCTCCGCAGGCGTTTGAGGGCCTGAGAGCCGCCGGGAGGCCCGTGCGCCGGACCGATTGCACATTGGCGGTAATGGACCATAATGTCCCCACCACAGACCGCTCACAGCCAATTGCAGAGGAAAATAGCCGCATTCAGGTTGAAACCCTGCGCAAAAACTGCGAAGAATTTGGCGTACAACTCTTTGATTTAAAAGATAAAAGACAGGGTATCGTCCATATTATCGGCCCCGAGCAAGGCTTCACCCAGCCCGGCATGACCATTGTGTGTGGTGACAGCCATACATCCACCCACGGCGCATTCGGCGCGCTGGCCTTCGGGATTGGCACAAGCGAGGTTGAGCACGTTTTAGCCACACAAACCCTGATACAGAAACCGGCGAAAAACATGCGCATTACCGTTAACGGGGCTTTGCCAACGGGCGTAACGGCCAAGGACATGATCTTGCACATTATCGGCATCATCGGAACAGCCGGCGGCACAGGACATGTGATTGAATATGCGGGTGAAGCAGTTAAAAACCTGTCCATGGAAGGCCGCATGACGATTTGCAACATGTCGATTGAAGCGGGCGCGCGCGCAGGACTGGTCGCCCCTGATGAAACCACCTTCAACTATATTAAGGGCCGCCCGATGGCTCCGACGCCAGAAAATTGGGACAAGGCCGTTGCGTACTGGACAACGCTTTATTCAGACGAAGGCGCGACGTACAACAAAGATATTGTGGTTGAGGCCGAAACAATCGCCCCCACAGTTACATGGGGCACAACCCCGGAAGATGTCGTGCCGATCACCGGCTGCGTCCCTGCCCCGGAGGATTTTGAGGATGCGAACAAGCAAGCCTCGGCAAAAAGAATGCTGGAGTATATGGGCTTGAGTGCTGGCACGAAAATGCAAGACATTACGATTGATAAGGTCTTTATCGGATCATGTACCAATGCGCGGATTGAAGATTTGCGTGAGGTCGCCAAAATCGCGGACGGAAAGAAAGTGGCTAAGGGCGTCGAGGCGATGATCGTCCCCGGCTCCGGCCTTGTCAAAGAAATGGCCGAGATGGAAGGGCTGGATAAAATCTTTATCGAGGCCGGGTTTGACTGGCGCGAGCCCGGATGTTCGATGTGCTTGGGTATGAACCCGGATCAGCTCAAGCCCGGAGAGCGCTGCGCCTCCACCTCCAACCGCAATTTCGAAGGCCGCCAAGGGCGCGGCGGGCGCACACACCTGATGAGCCCAGCCATGGCCACAGCCGCAGCGATAACAGGAAAGTTAAGCGATGTCCGTGATCTCTAATACCGATTGGCCCGAGAGCTTCGATTTTGAAACAGATGAAACCTGTCAGAGCGTTTTCAAACCTTTTATAGAAGCACAGCTCAACACCTTGCGTGAATTCGATGCCAAGCGCGAGCAATGGTGCCGAGAGAATATGCCAACAGGCTATTACGTCACCTATAAATTTTACGAGCACACGCACCGCGTATCTGAAGATTTGCGCAAAACCGCACTTCATATCGGTCTGCCTGAAAAAATTGCGAATAATCTGTATTGGGCGATGCTGCCACATGATATCGGAAAACAGCTTTTGCCGGTAAACATATGGGATCTTTTCGAAAAGCCCGAAGATGATATCAAGCGCCTGCGCCGCTCTCATACGGAACTGGGCGTGGAAATCGTTAAAAAGCAGCTTGGCAGTTACGATCATCCCTTTATTGCTTTGTTGAGCGATATCATGCTCAACCACCATGAGCAGGTGGATGGCCAAGGCTATCGCGGCCTCAGCGGGGATGCGCTTTCCACCCCTGTACGGCTGGCCTCCATTGTTGAGAGCTATGACGGCTGGAGCATTCGCAGACCGCATTTCGGTCGGCGCAACACCTCCCCCGAAGGGGTGATAAACCGCATGCGTGAGGAGAAATCCCACATGTTCGACCAAGAGCTTTTCGAAGCCTTTGTACAAATGAAACTCCGCGAATATAAAGGCGAGGCATAGAGGCAGGATATATATGACACCTTTTAACAAACTCACCGCCATCGCCGCGCCGCTTCGGATGATCAATGTCGACACGGACATCATCATCCCCAAGCAATTCCTGAAAACGATCAAGCGCAGCGGCCTTGGCGTACATGCCTTCAACGATATCCGCTATAACGAAGACGGCACGGAGAACCCCGATTTCGTTCTTAACCGCGCACCCTACCGCGACGCGCAAATCCTGATTACGGGTGAGAATTTCGGCTGCGGATCGAGCCGTGAACATGCACCGTGGGCGATTTTGGATATGGGTATTCGCTGCGTGATTGCGCCCAGCTTTGCTGATATCTTCTTCAACAACAGCTTTAAAAACGGCATCTTACCGATTGTTTTACCGCAGGAACAAATTGATCAGTTGATGGAAGAAGCCGAAGAAAACCCGGAGGCCTTGATTGAGATTGATTTAGAAAAACAAACCGTGACGCGTGGCAACAAGTTTTCATTTGAATTTGATGTCGATGCGTTCCGCAAGCATTGCCTGCTTAATGGGTTGGATGATATCGCCCTGACCATGGAAAAAGGCACAAAAATCGATTCTTACGAAGATAAAGTTAAGGGAGAGCGCCCATGGCTGTAGAAAAGACCCTGATGATTTTGCCCGGTGATGGCATTGGCCCGGAAGCCATGGCGGAAGTCAAAAAGCTGATCGGCTGGATCAATGAAAATACCGACCTGACAATAAACACCGAAGAGGGCCTGATTGGCGGTGCGTCCTATGATGAATTTGGCAACCCGTTTGATGATTCCACGCTGGAGCGCGCTCGCGCCGCCGATGCCATTATGCTGGGCGCGGTTGGCGGACCGAAATGGGACGGGGTGGAGTATAATTTGCGCCCGGAAGCGGGCCTTTTGAAACTGCGCAAGGAGCTTGATTTATTTGCAAACCTGCGCCCAGCCCTTGTATTTGATGCGCTGATTGATGCCTCAACATTAAAACCCGATATCATTCGCGGGCTGGACATTCTAATCGTGCGCGAACTGGTTGGTGGAGTCTATTTCGGTGAGCCGCGCGGGATTGAAGATTTGGGCAATGGCGAGCGCCGCGGTGTAAACACTCAAGTTTACACCACCAGCGAAATTCAGCGCATTGGCCGTGTCGCCTTTGATCTGGCACGTAAGCGCGCAGGCAAAGTCACATCGTGCGAAAAAGCTAATGTGATGGAAAGCGGCAAGCTTTGGCGCGAAGAGATCACCACCCTGCACGCCGCAGAATTTTCCGATGTGAATCTCGAACATATGTATGCCGATAACTGCGCCATGCAGCTGGTCCGCGCACCTAAACAGTTCGATGTGATCATCACGGACAATCTATTCGGTGATTTACTCTCTGATGCCGCGGCGATGCTGACAGGCTCGCTCGGTATGCTGCCCTCCGCCTCGCTCGGCGCGCCGTACACGCCAGGCCTGTACGAGCCCGTACACGGCTCCGCGCCCGATATTGCCGGGCAAGGCAAGGCCAACCCGCTGGCCACAATCCTGAGCTTTGCAATGTGTTTGCGCTATAGCTTTGATCGCGCCAATCTCGCTACGCGTATCGAAAACGCCGTCCAAGCTGTTCTCAATGACGGGACACGTACCGCCGATATCATGGCGGATAATTGCCATGAAGTCTCAACAAGCGGTATGGGTGACGCCCTACTCGCTGCGCTTTAAACGTGTTTTTAAACCGGCAAAAAAGGGCGCTACGAAAGCGCCCTTTAAAATGTCTATATCAGAAAATCCTAGCCTTGGATTCTAATCGCAATGTTGCAAAGCTGATCTTGGTTGATTTCAGCATATTCGCTACCGTCACGGCAGTTCGCTGCTGTTTCACCAATAACCGATCCTGAGTCAATCAAGCCGTCATCCAACTTGCGGTCAATACGGGCCGCCTGCGAAACACTCAGAATACCTGTACCGTCCGCAACAACAGCTGTCTGTCCTGTTAGAACAAGATAGTGCGCAGGGCGCATTTCAGCCGCTGTGAAGCCGTTCACACCAACAAGGCTATGCCCGGCTGTAAAACCACCACCAACCGGAGCCGACGGATAAGAAGATCCGAATGTCAGGTTCTGCGCATCAATACCGCTTAGCAGATCAGCCGCAGCCATGTGCGTGAAGAAGAATGTGCCTTCGTTCGCCGCCGCAACCGCAGCACCAACAGCAACATCCAAACGGCCGTCACCATCACCATCATCACAGTTGCCGCCCGCACAATTTCTTAGACGTGTGCTGGCATTGGCCATGTCGCCCGGAAAGGCGTTATAGATATCTCTAAATGTTGATGTAGCAGCGTCAATCGATTTAATCTGCGTAATGGTCGAAGATACTTGCGCATTTGCAATCATCTCCTGTCCTTTCAGGACACCGGTAATCAACAAACCAATAATGATCATAACAATCGCGAGTTCAACCAGTGTAAAACCGGCTTCCTTGCTCCGCGATCTCAAATTAGTTCTCTCCATTTTAAAAAAACTCCTCCACTTTTCTGAAAGACAAGAATCAAAAAATATATATGTCTGTCCCACGAACAAAACACCACTCTTTAAATTGTAACGCTTTTATACGTCTGCCGATAGGATTTTTTAATAAAAACTACTTTTGGCTACTGCAAAGCGCTGTTTGTGCGGCTTGTTGTGCATCCAGAAGCCGCGAACATATGTAATCCTTTGTAAAATTTAGCTCATTCGGATTCATCGTATCAGCGCTGGTTTGCAAAATTTGAAGCATCATGCTTTTAGCCTCAGCCTTGTCTCCCTTTGCATTCAACACAAAAACGGGCATTTGGCGCGCCCATAACGGCAAGTCCGGCTCGTTCAGCGCCGCAAGCTTATATGATAGCGCCAGCGCTTTATCCAAATCATGCATTTGCCAGCGGACTATAAAAATCGCATGCGCTAGCCAGCGCCAGTTCTCCACGCCAGAGCGTTGCCCCACCATTGCCAGATAGTCGACAAGCGGCGGTAGTTTTTCAGGAGCCTCGACGACGCCGAAATAAAAGGCCGCCAGAAACGGGGCAAAGCGCGCTTGCGGATCAAGAGTATCCATTAAATTAAACCAGCCCGATAAACGCTTGTAATCATAGTTTTTTAGTGGTGTTGAGCGCCCGCCCGTATCCCCGAGATTTTGCAGCATTATCCCGATTGAGCGATAGGCAAATTGCTGATCCCCCAAAGCTGCGCCCGATGCCGACACGCTGCTAGGAACTGGCGGCACATTCAGCCAGCGCGCAGAAATATCCCGCGCATAAAACCATACCAACACATTCAGCGCGAGAGCCGCAGTGAAACAAAGCTCCAAATATCCGAATTTCGTCATACGCATCTAAAATTGCCTGCGGATTAGATCAAGCATAGCAGCAAGGAGGATCAGCACCACAAAAACTACGCCTTGCGCCAAAATAAAGCCCAGCCCTATATCAGAACCCGGTCCATAGAGCAGCCATGAGGTCTGCCCCATCAAATCCAGACGCGGCGTTACAGCAGATATGAACTGCATCACCGTTTCAAAAATTTCTAAATCATGCAGGGTTTTACCATGATCGATAATCCCCAAAATCTGCCCCATCATGCGCGCCAGCACATAAAAACCAAAGCTCACCATGGCCGCGCCGGCGGCGCTGGTCAGCACCATTGAAAAAAACAATCCGACATGAACCATAATAATATTTTCCACCAAAAGACTGAGCGCCCAAAGTATATGTCCCTCGCCAAATAGAGACGGCTCGACAATATACAGGCAAAGCGTCTGCGCGGCGCTCACCAATAGCGCTAAAATCGAAAACGCCCCGGCGTAAGAGGACAAAAATTGCACCCGCCCCAGCGGACGTGAAAGCAGATAGTCGATATCGCGCGATTCAAAAGAACGGCGCATAAAAAACACAACAAACAGCACAAGGCCAATCATGCCGCAAACCCGCAAACCACCGGCAGCAAACACCAGAGAGAATTGATTTTTTTCAATCACAGCACCCGATCCCAGAAACACCGACAGGCTGGAGCCCAGAATCAATAAAATGATTAAGGACAGGAGCAAACGGTCTCTGAGCGCGCCGGTCAGAACATATTTAATCAGCGGCAATGACATGGATTACAGTTTAAACGGTCTGCGGTCACTTGCAAACTTGCGGTACACATCGCGGTCCGTATCGTGAATGGAATCCGAAGGATTGTCTAGAATGGTCGCCTTCAAGAATATGACCAGCTCGGTTTTCTTTACAAGATCGTTATGCTGCTTAAACAAAGAACCGACCATTGGAACTTCATTGAGTACGGGCACACCCTCTTCGCTTCCGGCAATGCGGTCTTGTAGCAAACCACCCATTACAACCGGCTGGCCGGAGCGCACTTGAATAACCGAATCAATCTCTTGCACATTCAGCTCAGGAACCAGCGATTGCACGCCGGTGATACTCGCCGCCGCAGTGATATATTGCACGGCCGGGTCTTCCACTTCATTGGTCACCTGTGTGATCGTCGGACGGACAGCCAGCGCCACAGTTCCCTTATCCAGATTAATCGAAGGCTGCACATTTACCAAAATCCCCTCTGGAACATTGCGGATAGAACTTTGAATATCTGTTTGAACGCTGGTGTCGGTCTGGGTCGTATCAATATCAATCTCAAAGAATACCTGATTGGTTGCTACGTTCAAAACTGCAGACTGGTTATTCAAAACCGTCATACGCGGGCTGGCCAGTGCACGCACCGTACCAAAGCCTGAAATCGCCTGAATAATCGCCTGCGCGTCATTGCCGGCATATCCCATAACAAAGTTCGAATCAGTCGCAACGCTCGTATTAGATGGCGCGACAGGTGAGCTAAATGTGTTTACAAGACCATCAAACCCTTGGGATACGTAGCCAATCGAAAACTCACTTCCAATCGCGCGCCAATCAATTCCGGTTGAATATTCATCATTGAGCGTAACCTCAAGAATCTTCGCCTCGATAAGAACCTGAGCGCTGGCCGCCCGCTCCAAAATACGCAAATACTCCGCAACCTCTTCATGTTGACGCTCGGACGCATATACGGTCACCAAGCCTGATTGCTTGTTCACAGCAAAACTTGAAGGGCGTACGGCAGGCGCGCTCGCATTATTTCCTGAACCTTGATCATCAATAGGCAGCGAATCAACACGCAAGATAGCTTGCGGCGGCTGGACCTGAACACTGCCGTCCGATGACGGAGCGACAGCCTGGACATCCGGGTTTGTCTCGGTTGCGGTGATGCGCGGATCGTTGTTGGTACGCAGGCCCGCAGCATTTGTTCCGCCGAGAATTTGCGCAAGGTTTGCCTCAAGCTCACCCCAGAAATCGGCCTCACTTTTAGAATCAGCTTGGAAGGAAGACCCTGTATCAGCACCATCGCCCGATACAACCGCAATGTCATTACGGACACTGCCCGCGTTAGAGCGAATATAGCTCAAATAATCAATCTTATAGGTTTTGTTATAGGGCGTATCAAGCTCCACACGCAGCACATCATCCTTGAAGCTGTAGCGCAGGCCCGCCATATCGCTGATGCGTTCAATCACCTGATCAAAGGGACGCTCACGCGCCGTAAAGATGATTGAGCCGCGAATATTCGGATCCAGTTCAAGATCGTAATCAGCTTGCTCGGCCAGCTCAAAAAGCACATCGCGCAAAGGTACAGATTGATTCACGGAAATCGACACGACCGGCATAGCTTTCATTTTTTCCGATGACTGCGCGACATAAGGCTGCAATGCGGGAATAGAAGAGGATGTGTCCGTTAAAGCAGCATCGTCCTTTTCAACCGGGCGCTGCGCCAAGCCATCACGGAAATCTTGCATCTCCAGCTCACCGGCACGGTCCGCCTTCAGATAATTCTGTGTCAGATCACACGCGCCCAACGTAAACAACGCGCAAACAAGAGAAGCAATATAAAAAACTTTTATCGTACGAACCATGGCCTCATTGAACCCTGCGAGGAATGAAAAAGAACGGCGGATAGGAACAACCACCTCAATTAAGTAGACCACAACTACCCTGCTCAGGCAATAGAAGATCAGAATAGACCACAGGCCGCAAAGCCCCTGTTAATCCTTGAGTGAAATGAGCGAGGTGTCGAGCCCGGCCAACCCGGATGCAACAGACGAAGCCTGCGCCTTGCCACTGAGCTTGAGCTGCTCAACCTTCATTTTCATCTCTGAAGGTTTGTCCGAATTGGTCACGGCCGTATCTTCGGTGATACGCCCTTGCGCGAAAAGCTGTAGAAGCGATTGATCAAACGTGCACATGCCAAGACTATTATTTTGCTCCATAATGTCTTTGATTTTCGAAATCTCGCCTTTGAGAATAAGCTCGCGAATAAAACCTTGATTGAGCATCACCTCAAGCGCCGGAACAAGGCCGCCGCTCGTATCAGGCAGAAGGCGCTGGGAAATAATCGCTTTCAAATTTAAAGATAGATTTAAACGCACCTGATTGACATGATCCTCAGGGAATAAATTGACAATTCTTTCAATGGATTGATAGGCGTTACTTGCGTGAATGGTTGAAAGACATAAGTGCCCCGTTTCTGCTGCGTTCAGAGTTTGCTCCATAACCTCTCGGTCACGCACCTCCCCCAGCATGATTACGTCGGGGCGTTGGCGCAGTGTGTTTTTGAGCGCCGTGGCATAGCTTTCCGTATCAATTCCCACCTCGCGCTGTGTAATCACGCTTTGTTTGTGTTTATGGAAATATTCGATCGGGTCCTCAATCGTGATGATATGCCCGGTGGCTAAAGAATTCCGGTAATCCACCATTGCCGCAAGCGTGGTAGATTTACCCGCCCCAGTCATCCCGGCGATCAGAACCAATCCACGCTGTTCCATCGAAAGCTTTTCCAAAATATTGGGCAAGTGCAACTCTGAAAAATTCGGGATTTTTGAGACAATCCGGCGAATGACCAGCGCATCATTCTGCCGTTGCTTCATCACATTCACACGAAAGCGGCCATGTTCGCCCATTTCCAGTGAGGTATTCAGCTCCAGCTCACTTTCGAATTCACGCTTTTGCCGGTTGGTCAAAACGGCGCTCAGAATATCGCCCATTGCGGATGGGTCGAGCGGTGTTTCCCCCAACTGCACAAAGCCGCTTTTAGCCCGCATCGTGGGCGGGTAACCGACCGTGAGATAGAGATCGCTGGCGTCGTGCTTTCCCATCGCTTTCAAATATTCGAAAATAATTGATACGCTCAAAATGAATACCCTTCATCTGCTTGCTTGCCGCCGCCTGCTTTCGACGAAGCGCTCGCACTGGCCGGAGCCTCACCAATCTTACCGCCGCCCAGCGCCGCCGCCGCATAATCTTCATCACCGTCTCCATCCGCATCCGCTGCTTTCAACAGAGCTTTGCGCGCCTCATCCTTGGTAATCAGGCCGCCGTCCAGAAGATCCTCAATTGCGTCTTGCATTGTCACCATGCCATAGCGCGACCCCGTCTGGATCAAGGAATAGAGCTGCGGTATTTGATTTTCACGGATCAAATTGCGCACTGCATTTGTACCAACCAAAACTTCAAAGGCCGCAATACGGCCATTACCATCCGCTTTTTTAAGTAGTGTTTGCGAGACAACCCCCTCCAGACAGCTGGCCAGCATTGAGCGCACCATCTCCTTATCCCCGGCCGGAAACACATCGATAATACGGTCAACCGTTTTGGCCGCGGTGTTAGAGTGCAATGTTCCAAACACAAGGTGGCCTGTTTCCGCCGCCGTCAACGCCAGAGAAATCGTTTCATAATCGCGCATCTCCCCGACGAAGATCACATCCGGGTCTTCGCGTAGCGCACTTTTCAAGGCGCGGGCGAAGGTTTTGGTATCTTCGCCCACCTCGCGGTGGTTGATCAGGCTTTTTTGTGATTCATGGAAAAATTCAACCGGGTCTTCAATCGTCAGAATATGTTTAGCCTGTGTATGGTTTATATGGCTCACAAGCGCCGCCAACGTGGTGGATTTACCCGAACCTGTTGGGCCTGTTACCAAAACAATCCCCTTTTTCAAATCCGCAAAACGGCGGATTACCGGGGGCAGGCCCAGCTCGTCCATTGTTGGAATTTTAAAAGGAATGGTTCTGAACACAACCGAAGTCCCTAAACGGGTCATAAACGCATTCACGCGAAAACGCGCCTTATCGCCAAGCGCGATCGCAAAATCAAGCTCAAGGTCTTTTTCAAAAACGGCCCTTTGGTCCTCGGTCATCACCGAATAGAGCATGGTGCGGATATCATCACTGGATAGCGCATCAGACTTCACGCGTTTAAGCGTTCCATGAACACGAATAATCGGAGGGCTACCGGCACTTAAATGAAGGTCAGACGCCTCGTTTTGCATGGTAAAGGCTAAAAGCTGCGTTAAATCCAATATGACCTCCTGAAAGATATTTACAAATAAAGTTTTGAATCCCCTATCATTTTAGCGCGATTCAAAGAAAAAGAGAACTCTCTAGCAGTAAAAGCCCGTAAAAAGAGGCAATCAAGGACGGCCCGAAGGGAAAAACTCGCTCATTAGTCGTCGCGCGCCAGACAAGCGCAAAAACGACTCCCAGCACCCCGGCAAGAATGCAAAATTCCGGCAGACGCATCAGGCCGAGCCATAATCCCGCAACGGCAAAAAACTTTACATCACCAAAACCAAGCGCGTCTTTTTTCAAGATCACGGTAAAAATCTTGCCCAGCATGAAGGCAAACCCGCCGTACAAAAACGCCGCCAGCACATGGTTAGCTCCGACAAAAACGGGATCAATAATTTGAAACACAAAGCCTTCGACGATGAGACGCACAAGTCCTAAAACACCCAAAATCAGAACCAGCCTGTTGGGCAAAATCATCTGACGAATATCAACCACGGTGAGCGCCGCCAAAAACGGCAATGCCAAAATAAGAAACACACTCTCGATCGATAAGCCATGCACCAAATAGACCGCCAGCGCAGCCAGCGCGCAGCCAAGCTCAAGCGCAAGATAGGCCGGCGACATCTTCGCGCCGCATTGACGGCAATGCCCCTTGTGACGCAGCCATGAAAAAATGGGGATTAAATCTTGTGCTTGCAATGCGTTTTGACAAGACGAACACGCCGAGCGTTCCTGCCCGCCGCCAAGGGACCACCACTTCATACCGCGTTCTTCACGATGTGCAATTGCGCTCGCAAAGCTGCCGCAAATCAGGCCCAGAAAAATAAAAATGAAAAGCTCAAGAATAACCATCAGCGTAAAAGCGCAAGGCGTTCAAACACAGCCTCACGCGGAATGGTGCGTCCACCGCCGTACACCGTATCAACCTCCAGCGCACGCTCGTAATATTTAATCGCCTCATCGCGGCTTCCGGCGCGGTCGGCAATCACAGCCATGTTAAACAAGTGAAGCGCGTTTTGCGGCTCAATACTGGCCGCCACCCCCAGATAGCGCACCGCCTCGTCATAGCGCCCTAAACCCGCCTCGGCCACAGCCATCTGCGCGATGATAGAGACATTATCGGGATTTTTTTCCTTCAAATCAGACAGCTTTTGCAACGCCACAGCCGGGTAACGATCTCCCATAAGACCAAGCATATTCACCTGCGCCTCCAGATTGTCCGGGCGCAGGTCTAACAGAGCATCATAGGTTTGGATTGCTTCTTCATTCCGCCCAAGCTTTTGCAGCGCCGCCGCGCGGCCCAGCAAGATATTCGGGTCGCGTTTGTTGTTCGTATAAAGCTCATCATACAAAGTCAGCGCAGAATCGTAACGACCGAGTGTCATCGCCCGCTCAGCAGAAACCATTTTTGCCTGATGACTGCCCGCACTGTGGTTCTTACGTACAACAACATATTTAGAGGCCGGCTCAACGCTCGGGTTTAATTTTCGTGGACCAGAAGCCGCACCTAGCTGGGAATCAGGAACCAAAGATTGTGCATCGTAAAACAAATCCGGCTCAGCCACAGGAGCTTCTAACTCAGCCGCAGGGGGCGGCGTAACATCCGAATTCGTATCTTGCGCATACCCTGTGGCAGAAAATGCCAAAGAGCCGGAACAAACAAGCGCGCCCAGCAGAAGTTTTCGTGATGTAAGGTCTTTAAACATATATGTGGCCTTTATGATGCGGCTTTCATTGTGAGATATTTTCTCAAGGCAGGTCAATAAAGGGCAGTTGTTGCCCACAGTTAAATCTAGCATATATTTCCAGCCCGTTCTAGGCCGCCTCAATAAATCGCAAAAATGCATTCTCGAGGCTCTCGCCCTTGGATTTACTGCGCAGCTGCGCTGGCTTACCTGTGAATTTCAAAACACCATCATGCATCAAGGTTACGCGGTCGCACATCTCATCCATATCGGCGAGAATATGCGAGCTGAAAAACACGCTTTGCCCCTGCTCCTTACAGCTACGCAGCATCGCCTTCACAAGGCTGCGTGCTTTCGGGTCGAGCCCGCTCATCGGCTCATCAAGGATCAGCAGCGGGCAGCGCGTAAGTACGGTCGCCAGCAATCCCAGCTTTTGCCGCATGCCCTTGGAATAGGTTTGTACGCGTTTCTTGAGGGCTTGCGGATCAAGCGCAAGGCTTTGCGCATGGGTGTAAATGTCATCCTGACTCAGTGCCTCGCCGTATAAAGACAGAGAAAATTCTATAAACTCCTCGCCGGATAAAAACCAGGGTGGCTCAAACCGTTCGGGCAAATAAGCGAATTTCTTGCGCGCCGTTTTTTGCTGCGCATCCGTGCCAAAGACCTGGATGCCCCCTGCCTCTTGATGACGCAACCCCAGAATGGCCTTGATGAGTGTTGTTTTCCCCGCGCCGTTCAGCCCGATCAGGCCTAGAATTTCGCCCGGCTCGACCGTGAGGTTAATGTCGTGAATAACCGCCGGACCGCCATAGCCGACCACAACATTCTCAACCGAAAGCGCCGGTATGCTCATAACTCTGAAAACTCCTTAAACTCTATCCGGGCAGGAAAATCCGCGTATCAATGTTAAAGCGCTGATGCGCGCGCAGGCGCAGCGGTACAATCTGGTTTGTCCAGTCATCGTACCATTTCATCTCAATATAATCCGAGAAGACCTTGATATCGACAATCTCTTCCGGCAGAGCGCTTGGCGTTACACGCTTACCATTAAGCCAGATTGTCCATGTTCCAGGTGCTTTATAAACAATACCACCCAGCGTAATGTCGCGCTCTTCAGGCGGCGGTTTTACGCGCGTGCGGTCTGAGGCCTTGGCCATCTCCCGCATCAACTCATCATCGGTTGTCGGGC
Organism: Alphaproteobacteria bacterium; assembly: GCA_020442385.1. Classification (GTDB taxonomy): domain Bacteria; phylum Pseudomonadota; class Alphaproteobacteria; order Micavibrionales; family Micavibrionaceae; genus JAGRKE01. Next base: position 261,314 of record JAGRKE010000002.1, read on the forward strand.
GCGCCAGTCCGCGTGAATTTTTAGCATCCTGAATCGCCGCATATTCCCACGGCATAAAGACAATGGAACGCATCATATCGGGTATGAGCCTGTCCAACCCATCTTCCTCTACTTGTACGGACGGTGTAGCGGCTTGCTCTACACTCTGCACCGTCTCTTGCGACGCATCGAAGAAAATTTCGCCCTCTTCGGGCTGCGCCTGCGGCACTTCGTCAACGCCCAAATCAGGCGCGGGCAAAAGCTCTTCTTGAGCAGACGCGGAAGCCACGCCGATCGCAAGCGCCAATCCTAAAACTATATAAAAACGGAAGAGTCTCGTCATTATAGCGATCCTCCCGCATTATTTGTATCGTTAGGCACCATGGTCTTCCATGTCAGACGAATATCAGCCTGCACCAGCGCAGGATTTTCACCACTAGCAATTGCGCGCAAAACGGTCGCGCTCACATCACTCTTGCGTATGAGATTGAGGTCTTTCAGGCTTATCTCACCTGGAAATTTGGCCTCCAGCAACGCCAGATATTTATAAACATTGATATCGTCCAGCGCCTCTACCCGCACGGTAATCTCGCTCGATAAAACGCGGTAATCGGCCTTGGCCGCATCTTCATTATCAACAAACTCGCCCGCCTTAATGCTGGCCACGGCAGAAATCACACCCGCCTCACGCTGTACGGCCTCTAGTACTTTTTCGGCATCGCGCCGGTTTTGCACACCGAAAAAACCATCATCTTTCAAAGCTTCAAAACGGGCTTGCTGCGTCTCCAACTGCTCAAAGGTCAGCTGCAGATCATCAATATCATTTTGCATCGCTGAAATTTTTGCGCGCAGTGTTCTTTGCTCGCGCTCTTTCTGAGCCTTTTGCGGTGATAGATACAGATACACCCCGGCCAGCAGCGCGATATTCAGCCCCCCCAGCACGAACAGCATCAACACCCGTTTCTGTCCCAAAACCTTAATCATCTTTGGTCACCATGCCCGTAATTGTGATTTCTGCGGTGAAATCCTGCGCGGTATTTTGTTTATCCAGATCGCCGCTTTCAACAACGATCTGCTCGACATACTCGTAATCTTTCAGCAGCTTGGTCACTCGCACATCATAGTCGGGCATAACCGCCTGCAGGCGCTGCCCCAACGCGCGCACTTCATCATTGCCCTTATCAATATCGGTGGTCGCCGGATACGTCATTTGTATCATCGTATCGAACAATTTTTCCGGCGCGTCATTCCCTTGCGGCGCAAAAACATTGCCAACAACGGGAGGCGGTGCGCGTTTGATATTGACGCTATCCACCCGTAAATCCCCGCCCAGAGCGCGGCCGATATTTTCAAACAAACCCAGCGCATCAATATTATGCTTATCAAGATCGTCAACGACCGCGATCGCGCTCTTTAGAACTTTCACGTCAAAACCAAGCTCTTGCAGACGGCTCAGCTCTTTTTGATATTGAAGATCCAACTGCGCATAACGGCTGTTGCCATCAACGATCGCCTCGCTCGCCGAGGCTACGGCTTGCGTCATGGTAAATGCCTGGTACCCCAGGAACGCCGCGCCCAGAAGCAGCACCATCGCCCCCACCATCGCCATCTGGCGCGGCTTAGAAATAGCCTCAAGACGCGGGGCATTCATCGGCAGGATAAACTTACCCTTACGCCCAGCCCATGACACATGCAAACTGTCCGCATAGCGCTCATCCGCACCCTTGGCGAAAGGCAGGCCGAGCATGCGCGCCGCTTCGCGGGCATTCATTGAGACAAAATTATATTGAGTATCAATCAGGGCATTCAAAGACTGGCAAGCCCCCTCGTCACCAACCACGATAATATCGAGCCCTTCAGATTCATGATAGCCAAAGCGCGAGAGATAACTCATCGTCGCCTTTAATTCTTTTTGCACCTGCGAGGCCCAAACTTGCGGATCGGAATCTACAACCGGCGTCATACGGGTTAGAGCCAACTCACCATTCTTAGTCACAATCTGGCGCAGGCCGCCGCTTTTGTGCTGCCCCATAAAGATCACCCATTTGGACTGACCTTTTTTACTCTTGCTGAGCTTGGCGCTGAGCGCCTTAACCATGTTAGAGGACTCAACCGGCAGCAAACAAAGCCCGGCAATAGAGACCATGGATTCGCGCATCACACCAATACTCTGTGTCAGCTGCTGCGAATTGGGAAGCGCGGCAAAAATATAAATATCCGCGGCGCCTTTTTTCTCCGTCTTTGGCAATTTTTCCTTCAACGGATAGGCCGCGCGCACAGGGTAATTCGGGAAAGAGACATTCAGCTTGCGCTTGAGCATGCCGGGGCGGTCCATAACACTGACCCCCGCTTTGAGCACGCGCTCCTTACGGTAATGCTGCTCGACCATGTCATTCAAAAGCAAGACGGGCCTTGATTTGCAATCTTTAGCCAGAATGCGCGCAACATTTTGTTCGAAATTCTCAGCCTCCCACGGCACAACCTCAACCAGCTGCGCCCCGCCAGCGCCAGACGCATAAACATAGAGTGCGTCATCAGAGATGAGCAACACACTGCGCGCCGGTGATAAAAATGAAATCGCCATATCCTACCTAAAAATCAATCGTCTCCAGCATCGAATAGATCGGCCCGAATACGGCCACTGCTATCCATAGTATCATACCACCCAGCACTCCCGTAAGGGCGGGTTCGATCATTGTAATCAATCCTTGCACAGCTTCGTCAACATCGCGCGTATAAAATTCAGAAACCTGATCAAGAACGGGGGTTAAATTCCCTGACTCCTCACCGATTTTGACCATGCGCACAACAAGGCTGGGAAATTCGCCGCACGCCCCGAACGCATCAGACAGTGTACTGCCGGAATTCACGTATTGCTCAACCGCGTTTAAAGCCTCTAGAAGTGCTTTGTTTGTGACCGTCTCACGCGCCGAGCGCAGAGCGCTGAGCACATCGATTCCGCTGGCAAATAACGCGCCGAACGTTTGCGCATAGCGGGCAATTGAAATCTTGCGCACCAGCGGCCCGACAGTGGGCAACTGCAATATGGTGCTGTCCATTTTATAGGCGAAACCGTCCGAAACGCTGCGCAGGGTTTTAATCAGGATAAAAATAATAACCGGCATAAACAAAATCATCACACCGCCAGGCACGCCAATGCCTAAAATATGGAATAGTGGCTCAGCAAAGAATTCGGACGTTGCAATCAGCGAGGTTGTGAAGAAGTTTAGTTCTTGATCCAAATTATCAAGGAAACCCACAATCTGCGGCACGACATAGCCCATCATCACCACAATCACCAGCAAGACAACCGCCGTCACCATGATCGGGTAGCGCGTCGCTTTCCTGATTTTGGACTGCATGTCATCGACCCATTTGTAATATTTGATCAGCTGGCGGTAGATCGCGGTCAGGTCACCTGTTTCTTCACCAGCACGGATCAAGGAGACCGTCAACTTCTGGAATACTTTCGAGTGCTTTTCCATCGCTTCAGACAAAGATAGACCATCGGTCACATCGCGGTGAATCTCGGTCATAATATCGCGCAGCAAGCCGTTTTCGGTGGTATCACGAATATCGGCCAACGCATCAAGCAGCGGCACGCCCGCGCTTTGCATTTGCTCCATATGCAGAAAAAACTGAATCAGATCGCGCACTTTGACGCGCGCAAAAGAAAAATTCAAAGAGCTGGCTCTATTCTTTCCAATCACAGAGCAATCGACGAGCTCCAGCCCGGCGGTTTGCAACTGCTTATACAAATCAACCTCGCTGGCAGCCGAAATCATCCCGCGAATCGGACGGCCATTTTCATTTACTGCCTTGTATTTGTAGCGTTCGATTGCCTTCGGCCTTTTTCTATGTATGAATGCTCAGGACTGAGTTTAAGCGTCGAGATTCACGACTCTGGACAGCGCTTCAAGGTCGGTAATACCTTCCAGCACCTTTAGAATGCCATCGTCTTTCATAGTTTTGAAGCCTTTTTTCTTGGCCAGCGCTTTTAAATCGGCTTTTGACTCGCCTTTGGCCAATAACTCATCCATTTCTTCGTCGAAGCTTAAGATTTCTGCAACCGCGATACGGCCTTTATAGCCTTGGCCGTGACACGCATCACACCCGCCCTGCTTGGCTTTGAAAATCTGCGGTGGATTGGATGGATCAACACCCATAATTTCACACTCGCGCTGATCGGGCGTGTGTGGCTGCTTACACGATTCACACAAAACACGGGTCAAACGCTGGGCGAATACAGCAATGACGGCCCCAGCCAGCATTCCGGGCTTCAGCCCCAAATCCATGAGACGCGGAATGGCGCCGAAAGAATCGTTGGTGTGCAGCGTTGTATAAACCTGGTGACCGGTCATTGAGGCTTTCAGCGCCATCTCGGCCGTTGTCTGATCACGGATCTCCCCGATAAAGATGATATCCGGGTCTTGACGCAGCAGCGCTTTAATTCCGTCGGCAAAATCCAGTACACCTTCGCGCACATGGGTCTGACGGATCATCGGCAATGAATATTCCACCGGATCTTCCAATGTCTGAATATTCACTTCTACGTCATTGATTTCATTTAGCATTGAATACAGCGAGGTTGTCTTACCAGAGCCTGTCGGCCCAGTGACGATGATAATACCTTCCGGGCGCGTTTGTGCGCTCTTGATCTTGGCCATATTCTCTTCGCTAAAGCCCAGCTTTTCCAGCGGCATGATGCTCGCGCTCTTATCCAGAACACGCAAAACAATGTTCTCTCCATGCACGGTCGGCAATGAAGATACGCGGAAGTCCGCCTCGCGCCCGCCGATATTCAGGTTAAAGCGGCCATCCTGCGCACTCAACTTGTCGGCAATATTCATGTTCGACATAATCTTGAGGCGCTGCGAGATTCCGCTCCAATGCTGTTTATGCAGAATTTGCGCGGTATACAGCACACCGTCCACGCGGTAACGCAGGCGGATAAAATTCTCTTCCGGCTCGAAGTGAAGGTCAGACGCGCCGATCTTCACCGCATCATAAACCAACGCATTCACCAAACGCACGATCGGGTGTGAAAACGCTTCGCTTTCATCCAGTGTCGTAACGTCTTTTTGATCTTTATCTTCTTCAAGCTCTTTGAGGATCGCGCTGATGGAACTGGCATATCCATACGCCGCATCAATCGCATCACTCAGTATAGAAGCCGTTGTGACCAACGGCTTAATATGCATGCCCTTTGGAATGAAACGGCGCAGTGTATCGAGCGCAACCACGTCATATGGATCGGCCATCGCCACCAGAAATTCGGTTTCGCTCATAGAAATCGGCAAAACACTATGCTTGGCAGCAACGTCTTTCTTCAAAAGCGCCAACGCCTCACCATCGACGATCGTAAGCTTGGGATCAAACAAATCAAAGCCGGAAGAATCAGCTAAGAACGAGGTCAGTTGATCTTCACTGATAAAGCCCAGATCAACTAAAATCTCACCCAGCATCTTGCCGGAAATCTTTTTCTCCTGAATGGCAACGTTGAGCTGATCTTCACTGATCAACCCCATAGAAACCATGCGGTCGCCCATGCGCCCCTTGAGGCGCATATCCTTATCTTCGTCGTCATCTTGCGCTTGTAAATTTGTAGAATAGCTGCGCAAGTCTTTTGACCCCACGCCGCCCTGCTTGTGTTGACGACCGTCATGACGAACAGGCAGGTTCTTGTTCTCACCTTCATCCGCGCGCGCGTCAGCCTGCGGTTTTTCCGCCTGCTCGATGACCTCGTCATCAACCACGAAGAATTCCACTTCTTCTATGCCGTCATCGCCTTGGGCAACGCTCTCGTGAATGTCTTCGTTTCTGTCCATCTCGTCGTTATTATCGTAAGTCATGTGAACCACATGGATTGTTAAAAAATAAGAGTCGTTACTTGAGTGTTAGAAAAAGATTACCCGCCCGTTACCCTTATTTTTTACAATATAAAGGTTAACAAATTGATTACATTATGTTTTCATAATATTACGCAGTCCTTAAAAAAGCGCCAGCCCTCCATATCTTCCCTTTTAAAAAACACCTCCAAAGTATTGTTTTTATTGTGAAAAAGTCTAAAAAAGAAAAACGCCCGGCACAAAACCGGGCGCTTTAAAAAAATTTATTTTTTCGAATAAAAAATTATTCCGCTGCGATGGCGAATTTTGCATCTTCACGCGGCCATGAAGAGAATTTCATGATCGAGTCAGGAATATCACAGATGGTTGCCGCAATACGTGCTGCTACCAAATATGGGTCAGCATTCGCGCCTGGACGACGGTCTTCAAAGTAGCCGTAGCCCTTCGCTGCAACAGGAGCCGGAATACGGATCGAACATCCGCGGTCCGCATCACCCACCTTAAAGGTGTTGATGTCGCAGGTTTCATGACGACCAGTCAGACGCTCGGCCAAGGCTGCACCATAAACTTTGATATGGTCCGCATGTTTCTGCCCCAGCTTCTTCGTCGCTTCTTCAATGGCTTTGCGGCCTTTTGATTTATCGCGCGTGTCGTTCGTGGAAACGTTTGTGTGCATACCCGCACCGTTCCAGTCACCCTTCACAGGCTTGTTGTCCAGAGATACGGTAATGCCGAACTCTTCGCCTACACGGTAGAGCAACCAACGGGCAATCCATGTCTGATCACAAATTTTCAGCGCATCCGCAGGCTCTTTCTCATCGCCGCGGAAACCAATCTGGAATTCCCACTGACCGGGCATAACTTCGGCGTTAATACCGTAGAACATCAGCTCAGTTGACAAGCACAGCTCGGCATGGGCCTCAACCAATTCACGGCCGAAAATTTCTTCCGCACCGACACCGCAGTAATAAGGACCTTGCGGGCCAGGGAAACCTTGCTCGGGCCAGCCCAGCGGCGTGCGGCCTTTAAAGAGTGTGTATTCCTGCTCAAAACCAAGCCAGATATCCTGCTTGTCGGCACCGGCATCCAGAACTTCGCGCAACTGCGCGCGGGAATTGGATTCGTGTGGTGTGCCGTCGGGATTGAGAACCTCGCACATCACAAGATAATTGCCTTCCCCGCGGATCGGGTCTGTGATGTATTCAACAGGCTTGAGCAAACAGTCAGAATCATCGCCTGTCGCCTGATTGGTGGAAGAGCCGTCAAAGCTCCACTCCGGAAAATCTTCGACAGATTTAATTTTGCTGGAATCAACCACGCGTGCTTTTGAACGCAGATAGCGGGTCGGGACCGCACCATCAAGCCAAATATATTCGGCTAAAGTAAAGTTAGACATTGTGTTTCGTTCCTTGTCTTAAAAAGTAAGTGGGTTTGAATATTTGTGAACGCTAGACATGTTTTGCCTGCTTTTCAATATACAAAGCGCCTTAAATAACAAAAAAATGCACTGATTATATTTTATTGAGATATTTTCTATTTATTTAATATCTCAATTTGATATATTTAACCTATGCAGCTCTTACGATCCGCGCAAAAACAGCTTTTAAAACTGCCCCCTGAAACCGCCGGGGAGCTGATTGATGCCCTGCTCACCTATGAGAAAAAGCAACGCGGCTATATTAAGTGGCTGGAGGGGCGCCCCGGTTACCGCATCATCATCGGCGCCTATCACGTGGTGTTTGAATTTCTGGAGGCGCATAACGAAATTGTCGTTTTGAAAATTCTAAATTCGAAATTCAAGCCGCTTTAATCCAACAAAGGAAATACAAATGGATGTTGATTACGAAATGCTTGGCACTGAAAAAGTTGTCATCAGCCTGAAAGATTTTGAGATGATGCTCGACATCATCGCCTATGACGAAGCCAAGGCGCGCAAAGAGGAAGCCTTCCCCGCCGCTTTCGCTGCGCGCCTGATCAAGGGCGAGAACCGGCTCAAGGCGTATCGCACGTACCGCAAACTCTCGCAAGCCGCACTGGCCAAGGCCGCCAGCGTGCCGCAGGGCCTCATATCAGAAATCGAAACAGGCAAAAAGACCGGCTCGATCAACACCCTCAAGGCGCTGGCGGATGTTTTGAGTATCGAAGTTGACGATTTACTCTAACCCTCGCCCACCAAAACACGAAAAATCGAAAAAAAGTGAAAATATTTCAAAAAAAGTTTTTTCCATTTTAGCCAAAAAAATACACGTATAAGTTGATATTTTCGTGCTATAATAGAATTATGCATAAAAAATGCTCTGGTTTGTAAACACCCGGTTAAGTTTAGTCGGGATTTGATTTGTATTTGCCTAAAATCCAATTTAATTTCCATAATTGTTTAACCTTAGTCGCCCTATACTACTTTTGTGTATGACAAAAGGGGGCGAAAATGTCCGCAGAGGCATTCAAACCACAAGACAGTTTAAAAGGCTTTCTAAGCACGCAGTTCGAAGAACGCGCAGCTGACGATAAGGGCTGGGCCGCAGATCAGAGCCTGAGCCACCGCGAGCAAACCGAAGAACACGCCTTTCACTACGGTATGAAGGACGGCGCATCCAGCATCGGCCAAATTTCACGTACGAATGAGAATGAAGAGGCCCGCGACGGCTCCCTGAAAGATGGTCAACGCAAGAAGGACGAGACCTATAAGAACATCCTGCGCATGCAGGAGCTGTTGAGCGGTATGGATAGTGACATCTCAGCGTTCGACAAAGATTACAAAGCATATAAAGACAACGATCGCATCATCCGTGATGGCGTGAAGCTGCTCAAAGACAACAACATCGAAGGCATGATCCTGCTGTTGCAAGAGCAAGGCCGCTACGAAGACGGGATGAGTAACGATGATATCCGCAACGAAACTATAAAACTCGTTGATGAGAAAATTGATGAGCAACCTAAACTGGTAGAAGCCCTAGAAAAAAGTCTTCAAAGTTTTGAGGAAAAAATTAAGGGCCTCGACAAAGATTCCCCCGAATATAGGGAATATAAAGAAAAGCTTGATCAAAGACGCGAGCAATTAAAAGAGATCGCTGAAAGCAATGATGATCTGGATTACAAAGAAGCCGAGGATTTTATCAGTAACAATAAAAAGTACTCCGTACTTGACGATGAGAGGAATTACAACAGAGAAGATGAGGATGTTGCCGTAGAGTTCTCAGATAGCTCAAACGAACTAGACAGCTTGTCTTTAGAATCAAATGATGAACTCGGCCAACTCGAAATAGACACAAACAGCTCACTCGAGGGCTTTCGGGACGATCTAAAAGGAACACTGGTCGCCAGTTTTAATGACGCGACAAATATCGAGACCACATCAAACGAGGTCAACTACGAAGAGAACAACACGGCCACACCAAAAACAGCAATTTCAGTAAGCGTACCGTCGATTTAATTGATTTTTTTATTTATTTAATGCAACGGCAGGCGTCACAGCAGCTGCGTCGCTGGGTGTTTTAGGTGTTGCAGGAACTTTTTGACCTGCCTTAAGCGCATATTGCTTTAGAAACGTGTCGGCATAATCTTTCGCGTTCTGCACCGTAAAATACTCCGTTCCACTCTTCAACTTAAAGTCATCTCCGTCCATTAGAAAATGAACAGCGATTTTATTCAGATCGTTATTAAATCTATAACGCACAGCTGTTTCGGCATTAAAATCCCTGTTGGGATCTTCGTATATGCCGTGCAAGTCCCAAGCCGCTTGAATAATCTGATCGCGCATACTTTCAGGACCGACAACTTGAATAACAAACATGCCCTGTTCATCACGTCCCTCTACTTGGGCAATATTTGAAAAACGCTTCGCCGTAGAGTAATCCGCCTCTTTTACAGCATCAGGATCTTTATTCTTATTATCCTTATCCGTCACAATTTCCGTGCGTGTGTCGTTAACCGCCAATAGGTTACTATTGTCGTTACTCTGCGACTGCGCAAATGCGACAGATCCAAACGTGGCCATCAAGCCCAGAGCGTATGTCTTCAAGTTTTTCATCGGATAAGTCCTCAAAAATTCTGCTCTTTTATAGCATTTTTTCACATACATATGCAAGGAAAGCTTTGGTGGACACCAAGATATAAGATTTCGATTTAGCTTTGGGAAATAAACACTTGAAATTAAATGATAATTTATTGTCAAAATACAGGATCGGGAGGATTGCTTTGCGGCCCGCCCTTACGGGCGTAAAACCGCAAAGTGGCAAACGCTAAATTCCCCCGGATCAAATCCGGGGTCATTAAGCTTATTGTCGAACCCCTGCTGGCGTCCGCACCCCGTCCAAAGCGCCATTAAAAAAGCCCTCACTATGGAGGGCTTTTTTAATGGCGCGCTCGGGAGGATTCGAACCCCCGACCTTCTGATCCGTAGTCAGACGCTCTATCCAGCTGAGCTACGAGCGCGCATCGGTAAAAATCGTGGCGGACCTTACGCCAAAAAATCGTAAGATGCAAGCCTGCCTTGTGTATAAAAAACCCGCCAACATGGATTTCCCCATCCCATATGTGTATATGCTTGACACATAAAGGTTTTAAAGCGATGCTATTAATCGGGTTAACCTTACGGGCGCATGGCCGCTTTGGCCGCGCACACTCAAAATTTTAAGTACTTAAAACAGATCACATGAAGAACATGCCACACACACACGCGCGACTATTTAACGGGCTTTTGGTTTTATCGGGACTGGCCCTTCTCTCCCCCTTGGCGATCTCGCCGGCACAGGCGCAGGATAAACGCCCTGCCCTGATTATCACCAGCGATCCGCTGCCCACGAATTTGCAGGGTAAGCTCTATGCCAAGCCAACCGTGGCGCGCGATGTTCAGGCCTATGAGATTTCCGGACAAAGCTATTACCAGCCTACAGAAACCGTTGTCACCGGCAAGGTGGCCGAACTGCGCAGCGATCTGTCCCTGATTGAAGGCAAGGTTGAGGGGCTGGCTGATGAGCTGGCATCCCTGCAACGCGCCAATGAAGGTAAAGCTGCCGATTATTATGCCTCTGTCGCGACTGTGAATACGCAGCTGCAAACAGGAACAACGCCGGGCAACCCGCGTCTGGTTCAAAAATTGGATAAAGCCGAAGCCACGCTGGAAGACATTTCAAACAGCGTCAACGGCCTGAATGATGTGGCGCTGAACGCCGCGCAAGTGGCTTCTGAAGCCAGCTTCCTGCTGGAAGAAACCCGCGCGGCCTACACGCTATCCGGCGCGGTCGAAGAAGACCACGTCGCTCTGGCGCAGTTGGAAGACACCATCAACAACCGTTTGATCTCTATCGAGCGCATCTTGAATAATGTGAATGACGATATCACGCGCACTGCGACCTATCTGAATTCGGAGCGTAACAATTTGCGCACCTTGTCACTGGCTGTGGCCAATGGCGATCTCTACGGCAAGAGCTTGGGCAACCGTCCTTTCTCGAGCGCCGGATCATACCAAGTGGCCTCATCTAACGCTGTGGCCGGTGATGCAAGCTATAACGCAGCCGCTGCGCCTTTGGACAGCCCGCGCCCACTGGTAAAAATCCGTTTCAATCAGCCGGATGTTGATTACGAACAGCCTGTTTACACAGCTGTGAATGAAGCGCTGGAGCGTTATCCAAACGCGCAGTTCGATCTGGTCGCGGTCAGCCCGACATCAGGCAATGCCGCCGAAAAAGCAATTGAGAGCACCCGCGCCCGCCGCAATGCCGAGAAGGTTTTAAGAACCATGACACAGCTCGGCCTGTCGCTGGATCGTGTTGCTCTGTCACAAAGCGAGAGCCCGGACGCACAGTCCAGTGAGGTTCACATCTATATCCGCCCTTAATTAGTGCGTGTGTATGGTTTAGCGAATTAACATTCCTTTCCGCCGGGAAGGAATGTTTTACTATCAGGCTCCTGCTTCTTTAAGGCTACGGACAATATTATGAATGAATATTACCTGATTACACTTTCCCTTTTACTTGTGCTTGGTGTCGGCTGTCAGCTTTTGGCGTGGCAAATGCGCGTTCCGGCAATTTTATTCCTGCTGCTGACCGGCTTTATTGTCGGGCCTTTCACCGGGGCTTTTGATCCCGACACGGTGTTCGGCAACCTGCTTTTTCCCATGGTGTCCTTGGGCGTGGCGGTCATTCTGTTTGAGGGCTCGCTCACGCTGCGCTTTACCGATATATCCAAAAGCGCCACCACTGTTGTTTGGCGGCTGGTGAGTATCGGCCTGCTGATCACGCTCGCGGTGGCCTCCATCTCCGCGCATCACCTGATGGGCATTGATATGAAGATCGCCCTGCTGTTTGGCGCTATCGTCACCGTCACCGGGCCAACCGTGATTATGCCCATGTTGCGCTCTATCCGGCCCAAGGCCGATGTCGCGAATGTTTTGCGCTGGGAAGCCATCGTGATTGACCCTCTGGGCGCTATTTTGGCGGTGATCTTATATGAATATGTGATCAGCCAGGGCGCGCAAGGTTTGGTCTGGCTGACGATGGGAAAGGTGTTCCTATCCGGCGCACTATTAGGAACCATCTTTGCCGGGGTATTGGCTTTTATCGTGCGTCATCACATCGTGCCCGATTTCCTGATGAAAATTTTTATCCTCGCCTATGTTATTGGCGTTTATACAGCCTGCGATCTTATCCAGTCTGAATCCGGCCTGCTGGCTGTGACGATCATGGGGATTGTCATGGCCAATATGAAGGGCATTTATCTCGAAGAAATTCTCGATTTCAAAGAGAGCCTGAGCATTATTATCATCTCCGGCTTGTTTATTATTTTGGCTGCGCGGATGGATCTGGCGGCCTTTTCCACCGCAGGCTGGACCAGCATTCTGGTCTTGCTTGTTATTATGATTGTCGCGCGGCCGCTGGGAATTTTCTTTTCCACGCTCGGCTCGGGCCTGAGCTGGAAAGAGCGCGCCCTAATGAGCTGGATTGCCCCGCGCGGAATTATCGCGGCGGCCATCGCCCCGCTCTTTGCCCTGAAGCTAGAGGCCTATAATATTGAGGGCGCGGAGATGCTCGCGCCGCTTGTCTTTATCATCATTATCGGCACGGTTGTTCTACAAAGCTTAACCGCAGGTCCGCTAGCCGTATTCTTGGGCGTGGCAGAGCCCGAGCCTAACGGGGTTCTGATTGTCGGCGCAAACCGTCTAGCCCGCACCATCGCCCATGCGCTCAAAGATAACGGCTTTAACGTCCTGCTGGCCGGGACAAACTGGGAGGATATCAGCGAAGCGCGGATGGAAGGTTTAAGCACCTTTTTCGGCAATGTTGTTTCCGAATATGCCGACCGTCACATGGATTTGATGGGCATCGGCAAGATGCTCGCCATCTCTAAACTGCCAACCGAAAACGCGCTGGCCAGCATGCGCTATCGTCGGGAATTCGGTAATAAAAACGTCTTTATCATCAAGACCGAAGAGGAACGCCGTGCCCGTGAGAAAGATCACATCGCCAATCAATATACCGCGCCCTTCCTGTTTGGCGGGGATATGACACAGGCGCAATTGACGGCCCTTCTCGCGCAGGGGCACGAAATCCGTTCAACGGGCTTGACGGAAAACTTCACCTATGAAAACTTCCTCAAACAATATGAGGATGAGGCACTGCCTCTATTTATTATTACAAAACGCAAAACCCTTGAACCGTTTATTGAGGACATGTTGATCAAGCCCGAAGCGGGATCAACAATCCTATCGCTGCTGCCGCCGCAGGAAAAAGGCAAAGCTGAGAAGTAAGCGCCGCGGCTTTGTGCTTGACCACTGGAGAACTGTAATTTAAGGCTAAATTTATGAGCGCAGAAATCCCCAAGGCAGAAAATGTCATTGTCCGCCTCGCCCAAACACAGGGGGAGATAGAGGCGGCACAACGTTTGAGATACCAAGTCTTTTACGAGGAATATGCCGCCAAACCCGATGCGCGTATGGCCGCCACCAAACTCGATGTTGATGAGTATGATGAGTTTGCAGACCATTTGATTGTGATCGATCAGTCCGGCGGGTCAGACAAGATTATTGGAACCTATCGTTTGCTGCGTCAGGCGCTGGCCGATAAATACGGCAAGTTTTATTCAAGCGCCGAATTTGATCTTGGGCCGCTGCTGAGTGCGGACCTATCCTTATTGGAACTTGGCCGCTCCTGCGTTTTGCCGGAATACCGCACGCGGCCCGTGCTCCAGCTTCTCTGGCAGGGCATCGCCGATTTTATTACCGAGCATCAAGTTGATTTAATGTTCGGTTGCGCCAGTTTGCACAGCACCGATATCAAAAGCATTTCCCAGCCGCTCTCTTATTTACATCACTACCATCTTGCGCCAGAAACCTTGCGCCCGCGCGCGATTAAAGGGCGCTATATCAATATGAATATCGTGCCCAAGGAAGAGCTGGACCGGCGCAAAGTGTTCAGCAACCTGCCACCTTTGATCAAGGGCTATATTCGCTTGGGGGCAACGATTGGAGACGGCGCCGTAATTGACGAACAGTTCAATACCACCGACGTTCTGATCATCGTGCAGACAGAAAATGTAACCTCGCGCTACCGCAAACATTACGAGCGCAAAATTCAGAAAAACTTCCGCGGCGTCGACGACATTAAAAACATCCCTACCTACTTTAAAGGCTCAGCGTAAGATGCGAACGCTCATAGCATCGCTAAAGCTGGCTTTGCTGGTTTTGAATTCCTTATGGGTGATCCCGCTTCAATCACTCCTGCTACTTTTCACAAAAGGCCCGGCCATTTACATCCTGCCTTCTTACTGGCATCGCATCGCCGGCTTCATATTTGGGATTAAGCCTGAGATCAACGGCGCGCCGCACACGGGCGGACAAACGCTGTATATGAGCAATCACATCTCTTATCTTGATATTCCGCTGCTGGGCGGGGTTATTAAATCTTCATTTCTTGCCAAGAGCGAAGTTAAGGGGTGGGCGGTGTTCGGCTTTTTAGCGGACCTACAAAGAACCGCCTATATCCGCCGCCAGCGCTCTAAAATCGCCGAAGAAAAAAACGCACTGCAAAGCCGCTTGAGCGCCGGAGAAAGCATGATCATCTTCCCTGAAGGCACATCCACCAGCGGCTATGAGGTCGAGCCCTTTAAGTCCGGCCTGTTTTCTCTCGCTTTGAATGATCCGGCGCGCAATATGGCCATTCAGCCCATCACCATCCGGATTGTTGAAGTAAACGGCAAGCCCCCCGAAACAAAAGAAGAGCGAGACCTTTATGCCTGGCCGCGCGATGTCGATATAGAACTGCACCATCATCTTTGGCGCTTTGCCAAACTGCGCGGCGCGATATTAGAAATTACATTCCACCCGGCGATGAAAGCCTTAGAATATCAGGACAGAAAAACACTTGCCAAAGCATGCCATGAGCGCGTAAGCAAGAGGTTGGAAACCGCCACAATAATAAAACAGGCGGAATATTTAAGGAGATAAAATTATGGCGGCGACAATTGACCCGGCGGAAGTTTCAAGACTTCAATCATACCTGCAGGATAAATTCGGACATAACGGCATTGCGCTGAAGATGCGCGAAAAGGCCAATGATTCTGTTGAGGTCATTCTTAACGGTGAATTTATCGGTGTAATTTACAAAGACGAAGACGAAGGCGAAATCTCATTCGACTTCAATATGGCCATTCTGGAGATGGACCTGCCCGGCGCTGTCGGTTAAATCCCTGTAATCTTTGCCCAAACGCCGTAAAATCTGCTAAAATTAAAGAGAGTGAGCAAATTTTACGGGCCGGGGCATTAGTGAACAAATTTTCGCTTTTATTTCTGTGTGTTAGCGCAGGTTTTACACCAGCAGCCTTAAACCCTGCCTACGCGCTGGAGCCGCTTCTTTACACCTCAAAAATATCACCAAGTTCGCAAGTTCTCCTGCGGGAGGCTTTGCCTGCACCGCTGGAGAGCTTTGATGTCGCCCAGACAGATCTGAATGATGACGGGCTGTATGAATTTATTGTCCACCCCAAAGACTGCGCCAGCACTCCTGATACGTGTTCCTTTGATATTCTGGCGGAAACCGGCGACAAAATGGTGTCTTTAGGACGCATTCAAGCGCGCGACATCGCGATTGATTCAGATAAAAAATTCGGTGTGCGCAGCCTGCGCGCCTTTGATAATCCACGGAATGATTACAGCTTTTCACTATATGTCTGGGATGCCGCGCGCTCTCGGTATATGATAGAGGGACAGGACCACGCGAGGAAATGATTCAAAATAAAACGACATATACCAGATTACTTTGCGGGCTTATTGCCCTGTTTGTCGTGAGCGTGATTATTGCCGCCCCTGCGCCTTCAAACGCCGCCGCATGCCTGCCCGGCCTGCCCTGTGTCACCGATAAAACGCCTAACGATCCGTGGGATGACATTCTCTCCCCCAATCAAAGCGGCGCGCCCAATGCATCCAAAAGCACGTTGGATACTTGCGATGCCGATTTTATGAACCAGATTTACGCCCGCGCGGCGCTGGAGGCCGAGCGGGAAAATGTGATGATTGAATCGATCATCAGCAAGCCCGACAGCGTGCTGGAATATAGCTGTTTTGAAACAATCCTGAATACCGCCGCCTATCACGCTGCGCCGATTTTCAGCGAGACAAAAGATTTTTCTACCGCCAATGGCGGTGCGCTAGCCACCGTGGAGCTTGATGGTGTTCTTGATGATATGTACGAGCCGGAACCAAATGCCTCTATCCAAAACGATCCCATCGACGATCTTGAAATAGAGGTTTATATGGGCGAAGGCCATATGAGCAACGTGCTACAAAATCTAGTGCTGGCCAGCCTGAAAGATGCCTCTGATCCGAATGCGCCAACCTATATCGATGCGAACTTCTCTCACACCTTTATGGGCGGCCAGCCGGTGGGGCTGAATAATAATTTCACAGGTGAAATGGATCCTAATCCCGCCTATGTCTGCGCGCAGATGAACCTGACATGGATGTTGGCCAAATGTCAGAACGCGGATGTGCCTGCGGGTTTTTTCGATATGGGCGAGCTAGCCGGTCTTGATCCGCGCATCTATCCGCAGGCCTGCCCCGACCCCAGCGGCGATGGCGTTGGATCTATGATTACACCCGAGATGATTGCGCTGGCCGATAACGTTCTGGGGCAATATTCCGCCTATGACAGCACGCAATTTGTGAATTTGTCCGGCGGTCGCACCTATGAAGATTTCCTGAGCGCGGATGCATGTTTACCGCCCGTGCCCACAGGCGTGGTTGTAAAAACCTATGACAGTTCAATAGGAATTTTTGGCAATGTAACAACCGATGTGGATACGCATGATGAATATTTATGCGTTAATCCGGGCTGTTACTACGATAAGGACACATCACAATGCAGGAAGGTGCCCTAAAAGCTATTTGCGTCAGGGCGTCCGATTGCAGTAGAATTAAAGAGAGGTAGCAGGAGTGAGCAGTATAAAGACCATCGTCAGAAAACATATCGATTCTCTATGCAAAACGGGACTGTTTGTTGCCTCTTTGCTGCTGGTTTCGATCAGTGTGAACGCAGCCAGCATTCCCATCGCCGACAGCCCGTGCGATCAAGAGTATTACAAATCCATGAAATCGCGCGCATGGCTCGAGGCGCAGCGCGAAATCACCCAAAATCAGAATTTGATCTTCAAGCCCGACAGCGTGCTGGAATATACATGCTTCTCCGGGCAATTGGCGCAGCTCGCACGCAATGCCCCGCTACTATTCAGCGAAAACCCACGCTGGGGACTGAATGTAGGTGACATGGCCGGGGCGCTGAATAATCTGGTTTATTCTGCGACCGCGTCGTACTTGACCGCGAATTTCTCCAGCCCGTCTGCCAATTTGCTGGGCGGGCGCGCCGATGGTCTGACCGCACCGATGGTTCCAAATCTGGCGCAGCCTTATTCCTGCGACATCATGAACCAGGTCTGGATGGAAGCAAAATGCATGGACTTCATCAACAATCCGGATCATGACGGCTTCTTCACCTTTGAAGAATATGCCAGCAGCGGCGATCACAGATACCTGCCCGCGCAATGTACGGGCGTTGGCACAGGCTGGCAAAGCAATCTTGCCAAAGCCCTTGGAACGCCCGCTGAGACCGATTGGGTTGAAGACACGGTTATCCCGTATGTTGAGCCCTTGCAGCCTGATTTCTGCGGCAACATCTCCGATGGCGGATCGGGCTTAACCAAGCCGCTTCTCACCGGCCTGATGGTGCGCAGCGGTAGCGGCGCAGCGCCTGTTCCGGAAAAGGTGTGTGTGCCTGCGGGCTGCCATTATGATTACGGCAGCGGGTCTTGCGTCTCTAACTAGAAAAATTCTAGAGCCCGGCGTTTACGATAATGTTCTGAGGTTTTTCACCTAAAGCGCTTCGCTTTGATCTGTCCGGTTGATTAGCGCTTTAACATTCATTCTTATTGCAATTCAGGGCTTTATGCCCTTATATCTACAGCTTAACGGGCAACCCCAAAGCGTTGATTAGCAAAAAAACAGTATGCTAAAAATTTATAAAACCCTGATAAAAAACACAAAATTTATCCTTTTGAAGATCCTAAACGCCCGCCTGCGTAAAAATAAGGAAGATTCCGCGCGCCTGCATGAGCGTATGGGACAGCCGCGCATTGCCCGACCCGATGGACCATTAATTTGGGTACATGCCGCCAGCGTCGGGGAATCACAATCCGCTCTTTCTCTTATAAAACAACTGCTTATATCAAATTCTTCTGCGTATGTTCTGGTGACAACCGGCACGCTCACCTCCGCCGCCCTGATGCAAAAACAGCTACCAGAGCGCGCGCTGCACCAATTCTACCCGCTGGACCACCCGGACTGGGTCAACGGCTTTCTGGATCACTGGCGGCCCGATATGGCGCTTTGGATTGAATCCGAGCTGTGGCCGAATATGCTGGGCGAGGTGAAGGCCCGCAATATTCCCGCCTTCCTCATCAATGCCCGTATGTCGAAAAAATCCTTTGGCCGCTGGAGGCTTATGAGAGGCTCTGCCCGCGCCCTGCTCTCGGTCTTTAGCGCAGTTCTGGCCCAAACCCCGCTGGATGCGCAGCGTTATGAAGCTTTGGGCGCGCGCAATGTCCGCGTGACGGATAATTTGAAATATAACGCCAAGCCCCTGCCTGCCGATGAAGACGAACTCGCTCATTTGGAAGGGCATATGCAGGGCCGCCTGCGCTGGGTTTTTGCCAGCACGCATAAGGGCGAGGAAGAGCTGGCTTGCCGCGTTCATCAAACACTACAAAACTCCCTGCCTGATTTGCTGACCATTATCGTGCCCCGCCATCCCGAGCGTGGCGAAGATATTGAGCAAAGCTGCAAGGCGGCGGGCCTGCGTGTGACACGCCGGGGTGAAGGTAAAACCCCGCCCGGCATGGACACCAATATCTATATCGCCGATACGCTGGGAGAGCTTGGCCTGTTCTACCGCCTCGCGCCGATTGCCTGTATTGGCCGCTCTTTCAGTGATGATGGCGGCGGCGGGCATAACCCGATTGAAGCTGCGCAGCTCAATTGCGCCGTGTTGCACGGTCCAGCCATCCAGTTCCAGCAGGAAATTTACGATCAGATGAATGAGGCCAAAGCCGCGCTTGTAATGGCTGACGAAGCGGCGCTTGCCCAAACGCTGCACCGCCTGCTCACCGATAAAGCCGCCTTGCAGGAACAACAAAAATACGGGCTGGCCTTTGCCAAAGACAAAGAAGGTGTATTACAACGGGTTATGGATGTTTTGCAGCCCCACCTTGAGGAGTTAAAAATTCATGCCCCTTAAGACCCCGGCATTTTGGTACAAGGATGCGCCTGCACCGCTGTGGCTGCGGCCACTTTCATGGCTATATGGCGCAGGGCGCTGGACGCACAAAAGCCTCGCCCCCACCCCTTATAAATCCTGCACCAAAGTTTTATGCGTCGGCAATCTGACTGCGGGAGGCAGTGGCAAAACGCCTGCGGCCCTCGCACTGATGAGCCTTATCAAAGAGCAAAATTTCGCGCACAACCCTATTTTTCTCACGCGTGGCTATGGCGCGGATGAAGATAAAATCTTGCAGCGTCACGCCCCGACGATTGTCAGCGCTGACCGCAGAAAAGGCGCGCAAAACGCAGAAGCACAAAGCGCGGATCTGATTATCATGGATGATGGATTTCAAAACCCGGCCTTGTATAAAGATATCAGCCTGCTGGTCATTGATGGCGCTATGGGGTTTGGCAATGGCGCTCTCCTGCCCGCTGGGCCTTTGCGCGAGCCTATCTCTGAGGGCCTAAAAAGAGCCGACGGCATCATCCTGATCGGGGATGATGAGCGCGGCGTAACCAGCCACGTTTCAAAAACCAACCCTGTTTTCACCGCCGATATCTGCGCGAGCAAAACCCTGCCTGATGATCAAAACTATGTTGCCTTTGCCGGGCTAGGATATCCAGAGAAGTTTTTTACAACGCTGCGCGGTATGATTGGTGATCGCCTTCTGGAGACACACAGCTTTCCTGATCATCATCCCTACAGCGCCCGCGATCTGGCCGATTTACGCACGCGCGCAAGCGCTCTGGGCGCGGCATTGATAACCACCGAAAAAGATGCCGCGCGCTTGCCAGAAGGCTGCACAGATATCCAAACCCTGCCTATCGAATTGGTCTGGCGTGCGAAAGGGGATGTAACGCGCTTTTTAAAAGAGAGACTTTTCTCATGAAAACCGTACGCTATTTATTCGAGGCGATCGGCCTTTACATCATCTATGGAATTTTTCGGATCATGCCTGTTGAAACGGCTTCGGCCGTAGGCGGGTGGATCGGACGTACGGCGGGGCCGCGCCTTGCCGCCTCGCGCAAGGCCCTACGTAATATCGAAGAAGCGCTGCCGGAGCGCAGCGCGCAAGAGCACCAAAAAATTCTGAGCGAGATGTGGGACAATTTGGGCCGCGTCATCGCCGAATATCCACACCTTAAGACCATTGGTAAGCACCGCAGCACCTTTAAAAATACAGATTTTTTAAAAGACATGATCATGCAAGAGCAACCGACCATATTCTTCGGCGCGCACCTCGCAAACTGGGAAGTCAACGCTGCAGCTCTTCACATGCAATACGGTCAACCAATCGACTTAACATACCGAGAACCAAATAACCCTTGGAGCGCCCACATGCTCAAACATGCCCGCACTCTTAACGGGCGCTTAAATGCTATCGCCAAATCACGAATTGCAGGCAAAGAAATGATTCAAGCCATAAAGAGCAAACGTCATATAGGTGTTCTTCTTGATCAAAAATATAATGAAGGAATTCCTGTAAGCTTTTTTGGACGCGATGCCATGACTAATCCTGTATTTGTGCCGTTGTGCCAAAAATATGATTGTCCGTTGGTGCCTGTACGAAATATTCGTCTCAAAGGCACCCGCTTTGAGATACAACTCGGTGAACCTATTGAGCTATTCAATGAAGATGGAAGCTCACGCCCCGCTGAAGACGTCATGCGCGAGATCAATACTATAATGGAAGGTTGGATACGTGAATGCCCCGGCCAGTGGTTGTGGCTCCACCGCCGCTGGGATTCAAAACAGCTTCAGAATTAATTGATAGTTTTCGGCGCTTGCCCATCCTGCGCGAAAGTCAGGATGAAATCCGCATGTTCAGGTGCGGGGTAAAGCTCATCCCCAGCCTCAACCTCTTGCTGTGCAAGCGCATAAATACGCGCAAGGTTTGCGGCAAATAAGCGCTGCCCGGCATCAGAAAGAAATTTGCGCTGACAAATCTGATTGAGGAAGTCAATCACATGCTGCGGCCGGGCCTGCTTGGTTCCAATTTCCTGCATGTAAATGCTTGTCTCGAATTTTGTAACCTCATAGGTAATGCCGGCCGAGGATGCAATGTCCGCCTCATGCAAAATCAGGCACATGGTTGTCAGGTGTGCATTGGTTTCCAGCGCGGCAATGTCAGAATCAAGATTAAGGGTGTGGGTTTTGGTTTTATCTCCTAGATAATGATAGCGGTACGCCGCCTTCATCTGGTTCATCGGATTGCCCGGATCATCCAGCGGCGTAACCTCCGTACACAGCACCATCATCTTGTAATCATCCAGCGCCTCTTCATCGACAAATCCAACCGCCTTAAAATACGGCAGCGCCAAATCATAGGATAATTTCTCCAAGCGACCCTGATAGAACACGCCCTTAATCGTATTGCCGCGCCCGTCATGGCCGATATCGTGCGCGCACGCGCCCATGAGCAGCAGGCAAATCTGTTTCACATCGAAACTGCGCGCGGTGCCGTTATAGATGAAATTATGCACCGCAATCAGGCGCACAGCATTAAACAGCACTTTGCGGTAATGCATATTGTTATGATAGGCCAGATCATTCTCAACCTCACCCAAAACGCTCGCGATCAGGATCGCTTGGATAAAATCTTCAGGCTCTTTAATTCCGAAATTTTCCAATGCGAAAACACATAAAGCGCTCAAAGACGGCGCGCCAACTACCTGCCATTTACGGAGTAAATTGGCGCTTTGCTCGGTCAGGCTTTCCGATTCAACATGGCTTGAAAACATAAATTTTGCTTCATTTTCAAGACCTTCTAAGTCTTTCTTGAAATTCTCACAGACGCGCGCAAGGGTTTCCCCGGCCAGCGCTTCGTTGCTCCACGTTCCCGTAGGCTCTACCCCGTTTATCACAGGACCTAAATTTTGCAGTTTTTTAAGCCAGAAATCGGCTTTTTCTAATGAATTCAACAGATTAATCCCAACCCAGTTAAACCATACCCCCTTATTTTATTGTTATTTTAGAGGTTTTTTGTGCGTTTTGGTAGGCCCGTGTCCCTTAAACCATAGACCTGCCCTTTAACATACACTATAAACTTCAATTTTACGCTATAAAAGCTTACGAGGAGCTTAATGAGAACACAATGGACACCAAACTCCTGGCGCACAAAAACCGCCCTTCAAATGCCGTCTTACGAGGATACGGCACTGCTGGCGCGCATCGAGGGTGATTTAGCGGCGCTGCCCCCGCTCGTCTTCGCCGGAGAAGCCCGTAATTTACAGGCGTCCCTGGCCGAAGTTGCCCAAGGAAAAGCCTTTCTTTTGCAAGGTGGGGATTGTGCAGAGAGCTTTGCCGAATTCAGCGCCAATAAAATTCGCGACACGTTTCGCGTGATATTGCAGATGGCTGTGGTGCTCACCTATGCCGGATCACTGCCCGTTGTAAAGATGGGCCGCATGGCCGGGCAATTCGCCAAGCCGCGCTCCAGCGATACAGAAACCAAAGACGGCGTGACCTTGCCCAGCTATCGCGGAGATAACATCAACGGACTGGAATTTTCTGAAGAGGCCCGCCGCCACGATCCCGAGCGCATGCTCAAAGCCTATCATCAAGCGTCCAGCACGCTGAACCTGCTGCGCGCGTTTGCCAATGGCGGCTATGCGGATTTGAACCGCGTGCATGGTTGGAATTTGGATTTCATTAAGGACAGTCCGCTGGGCGCGCGCTACGAAGACCTCGCCTCGCGCATTGGCGATACATTGCGCTTTATGGCCGCCTGCGGGGTCACCAGCGAGAGCGTGCCAACCCTGCGCCGTACCGATTTCTTCACCTCGCACGAAGCGCTGCTGCTCAATTACGAAGAAGCGCTGACACGCACAGACAGTTTGACCGGCGAGTGGTATGACACCTCTGCGCATTTCTTATGGGTCGGCGCACGCACGCACCAAGAAGACAATGCACAGATAGAATTTGTCAGCGGCATTAAAAACCCGCTCGGCCTGAAATGCTCGCCCGCCATGGAAACGGATGAGCTGCTGCGCCTGATTGATAAGCTTAACCCTGAAAACACCCCCGGACGCCTGACCCTGATTGCCCGCATGGGCCATGATCAGGTGGAAGAAAAACTCAGCCCGCTCGTGCGCGCGGTGAAAAAAGAGGGCCGCAGCGTTGTATGGTCGTGCGACCCGATGCATGGCAACACAATGACCGCAGAGAGCGGCTATAAGACCCGCAATTTTGAGCATATTCTGCAAGAAGTAAAAGGCTTCTTCGCCGTGCATAAAGCCGAGGGCACACATCCGGGCGGTGTACATTTTGAAATGACAGGTCAGGATGTGACAGAATGTGTTGGCGGCGCAGAGTCGATTAGCGATGAAGATCTCTCCAGCCGTTATCACACGCATTGCGATCCGCGCCTGAATGCCAATCAAGCGCTGGAACTAGCGTTCCTGATTGCCGATGAGCTTAAACATATTGGCGGCGACCCGAACCTGCACACGATAGAAGCCGCCGCAGCGGAGTAAGTATGACCCTGCACCTCAAGATTGCACTGGCCCAGATCAATCCCATCGTGGGGAATTTGCGCTATAACAGCGATAAGATCGTTGAGCACTGGCAGCGCGCGGATGAATGCGACCTTGTCGTGTTCTCCGAGCTGGCTCTGTGCGGATACCCGCCGGAGGATTTAATCCTCAAACCGTTTTTCATCAAGCAATGCGAAAACGCGCTGGCTGATCTGTTGAGCAGAACTGCGGACTTCAAAGCCGCGGCACTGATCGGCGCGCCCGTCCTGCATGAGGAAAAAATCTATAATGCCGCCCATCTGATTGAGGGCGGGAAAATCATCGCCACCATCTTTAAACATCATTTGCCCAATTACGGTGTGTTTGATGAGCAGCGCATTTTTACCCGCGGCCCATTGCCAGCGCCAGTTGAATTTCGCGGCCATAAACTCGGCATCATGATTTGCGAAGATATGTGGTACGCGGATGTCGCCGCCCACCTTAAAAACCAAGACGCAGAGATTTTCATCGTTCCCAATGGCAGCCCATTTGAGGCCGACAAAGAAGATGCGCGCATGAATTTCGCCAAGGCGCGCGTCACCGAAAATTCTCTACCTCTTGTCTATGTCAATCAGGTCGGCGGGCAGGACGAGCTGATCTTTGATGGTGGCTCTTTTGTGATGAATAAAGACGGTGAAATTACCGGCGAAGCCCCGTATTTCCAAGAATCTTTACTCCTCTGTCATTCCGACAGAGCGGAGCGATTGGAGGAATCTTCACAACAAACAAGCGGAGAAGATCCCTCGACTAACGCTCGGGATGACAATGAAGTGATATACAAAGCTCTGGTTCTCGGGCTGAAAGACTATGTGCAAAAGAACAATTTTCCCGGCGTTTTGATCGGCATGTCCGGCGGCATCGATAGCGCGCTATCGGCCGCGATCGCCGCGGATGCGCTCGGCCCTGAACATGTCACCTGCGTGATGATGCCATCACAATTTACCTCAGACGACAGTCTTGAGGATGCGCGCAGCTGCGCCGATGCGCTTGGCGTGAATTACGACACCATTCCCATCGATCAGCCGATGAGCGCCTTTACCACCATCATTCCGGGTCTTGAAGGCATCGCGCATGAAAATATACAGCCGCGCATTCGCGCCACCATCCTGATGGGCCTATCAAATAAAAGCGGCCTGATGTTACTTTCTACCGGGAACAAATCCGAAATGGCGGTGGGCTATGCTACGCTCTATGGCGATATGTGCGGCGGATTTAACGCGCTTAAGGATTTGTACAAAACACAAGTTTACGCCCTATCGAACTGGCGTAATACGCAAGGACCCTCGCCCGTAATCCCGGAGCGCATTATCACCAAAGCCCCTACGGCCGAGCTGAAAGACAATCAAACCGATCAAGACACGTTGCCGGAATATGCGGATCTGGATGATATTCTTTCCTGCCTGATTGAGCATGATATGGGCATAGAAGAGATTGTGAAGCGCGGCCATGACAAGGACACCGTCGCCCGCGTTTGGAAAATGCTGGACCGCGCCGAGTATAAACGCCGCCAAGCCCCGCCGGGCATTAAAATCACATCCCGGGCCTTTGGCCGTGATCGGCGCTACCCGATCACCAACCACTTTGTGAATATCATTGAAAATTAGTGCGCAGAGCGCTATTCAATTAGGCTGAGCTTATAAAAGAAAGAACAACAATGTCCGTAAGAGTCCGTTTCGCCCCATCACCCACAGGCTTCCTGCATATCGGGAATGCGCGCACCGCCCTGCTTACATGGTTGTTTGCGCGCAAAAACAGCGGGCATTTCCTTTTGCGCATTGATGATACAGACCGCGAGCGCAGCCGCGATGAATGCGAACAGGACATCATGGACAGCCTGACATGGCTCGGCCTGAACTGGGATGACAAAGCCAATCAGAAAGATCGCATGGATTTCTACAACAAGCGCATTACCCAGCTGAAGGCCGATGGTCGCTTGTATCCCTGCTATGAAACGCCGGAAGAGCTTTCCCTAAAGCGCAAGAGTCAGCTCTCACGCGGCAAACCGCCGATCTATGACCGCGCAGCGCTGGATTTAACCGATGCGCAAAAAGCAAAATACGAAGCTGAAGGTCGCCAACCGCACTGGCGCTTTAAATTGCTGGACGAGCCGATCGAGTGGGATGATCTGATCCGCGGCCCCGTCAGCTTTAAGGGCAGCGATCTATCCGACCCTGTTGTCCTGCGCGAAGATGGCACGCCGCTCTATCACCTGTGTTCGGTGATTGACGATATCGATTTTGGCATTACCCATGTCATTCGCGGTGAGGACCACGTCTCCAACACCGCCACACATGTGCAGATGTTCAAGGCCATGGGCGCAACCCCGCCGGAATTTGTGCATATGTCGCTGATTTCCGATGCGGAAGGCGGCAAGCTCTCCAAGCGCCTCGGGTCTTTGAGTATGCGTGACCTGCGCGAAGATGAGGGGCTGGAGCCGATGAGCATTATCAGCCTGCTGGCACGTCTTGGCACGTCCGATCCGATTGAGGCGTTCCGCGCAATTGATCCGATTATCGAAAGTTTCGATTTTTCCAAATTCTCACGCGGCACACCCAAATTCGACCCGGAAGAGCTGGTGCGCCTGAACGCGAAAATTCTGCACGAAACGGGTTATGAAGATATTAAACCACGCCTTGATGAAATCGGGGCGGACGACGTGGATGAAACATTCTGGAACGCGGTGCGCCCCAACCTTGAAAAACTCTCCGATATCAAAGATTGGTGGCATGTGGCCAAAGGCCCGGTTGAGCCGGTGATCGAAGATGCGGACTTTATCGCACAAGCTGCCGCGCTTCTGCCCCCTGCCCCGTGGGATGAAAACACATGGAGCACATGGGCCAACAAGGTGAAGGATGAGACTGGCCGTAAAGGAAAACAGCTCTTCATGCCGCTGCG
This sequence comes from Alphaproteobacteria bacterium, assembly GCA_020442385.1. Taxonomy (GTDB): domain Bacteria; phylum Pseudomonadota; class Alphaproteobacteria; order Micavibrionales; family Micavibrionaceae; genus JAGRKE01. The sequence continues at coordinate 288,353 of JAGRKE010000002.1, forward strand.
CCAAGCTCTAACCGGCATGGAACACGGGCCGGAGCTGTCTGATCTTTTGGTTCTGATCGGCCCGGAAAAAGCGCAGGAGCGCCTATCGTTCAAAAAAGCCGCCTGATGCCTGATTTAACGCCCAGCCTTATCCTGACCCGCCCGCAAATGGGCGAGAATATTGGCGCGGCGGCGCGGGCCATGCTCAATTTCAACCTCACAGATTTACGTCTTGTTGCCCCGCGCGATGGCTGGCCCAACCAAGCTGCGGTCGATATGTCTTCGGGCGCGCTGGATATCCTGCCTCAGCCCGGCCTGTTTGACACCCTGCCCGACGCTCTGGCCGATTGCCATTACACTTACGCCACCAGCGCCCGCACGCGCGACATGGTCAAAGCCGTTATGGATTTAGAAACCGCGATGAAGGACGCCCATGCCCGCCGCGCGCAGGGGCAAAAGATTGCTTTTATTTTAGGGCCGGAGCGCACAGGGCTGGAGAATGATGACATTGCCCTTTGCAACGCGCTGATCCATATTCCGACCAACCCGGCATTTTCATCCCTCAATCTGGGACAATGCGCCTTATTGCTGTGTTCGACTTGGGGATTGAGTAATATTGAACATCAACCAAGCACTGAAGATAATCTGCCCGCAACCCAAGATAATATGAGTGAATTTTTGGAACGGCTGGAAAGTGAGCTTGATCGCTCCGGCTTTTTTAGAGATGAAGGCCTAAAGCCAACCATGGTTCGTAATATCAAAAATATTTTTACGCGCGGCGATCTAACAGACCAAGAGGTGCGCACATTGCATGGCATACTATCCGCCCTGATCGGCAACAAAAAAAGCCGCTAAAAAAAAGCCGCCCTGGGTAGGACGGCTTCGAAAGGAGTTTAGGTAAACTTTATTCTAGGCAACGCGCTTTTTCACCTGACGGTTTAGCGGAGCAAGCCCGCCCTTCAAACGCGCAATCATCTTTTGTGTATGTCCTTTGTCATCATAAACAGGCGTGGCGGCATCTAAATGCGTCTCTTTAAAAAATAAGAACATCTCTCCGTTCGGGTTATTCTTCGTCGGCCAGCGCTTCGTCAGCACGCCCGCATCGCTCAAAATCTTGCTGTCGCGCACATCGATGCCCATCGCAGTTGCGTAATACTGATCCTCGATCAACTCCATGTGATCGCACAGTTGCACCCGCTGACCCATGATCTCTACGATCCCGAGGGTATCGGCATATTCCTGCTCTATAAAGTCACTATATTTCATTTAGATCACACCCAGCTTTAAAAGCTTAATAAATTCTTAACATAAGAATACACATTTGGCGGTTTTTTTGCAAAAACAAAGAAAAAGCCCTTGAAAAACAAGGGCTTTTTGAACTCTGTAAACGGGCTGTGAGCGCCGATTATCGTGAATAAAATTCCACAATCAGGTGCGGTTCCATCATCACCGGGTACGGCACATCTTCCAGCGCAGGTGTGCGCAGGAACGTTGCCTTAAAGGTTTTGAAGTCCACATCAACATATTCAGGCACATCGCGCTCTGGCTTTTGTGTTGCTTCCAAAATCATCGGAATTGTGCGTGAAGATTCTTTGATCTCGATCACATCGCCTTCTTTAACCTGATAAGACGGGATGTTTACGCTTTTACCATTTACCAATACGTGCTTGTGGTTCACAACCTGACGAGCGGCAAATACGGTCGGCACAAACTGTGCACGGTAGATCACAGCGTCCAAGCGGCGTTCCAGCAGACCGATCAGGTTCTGACCAGTATCGCCCTTCAGGCGGCTGGCTTCTTTGAAGTAACGGCGGAATTGTTTCTCACCGATATTGCCGTAATAGCCTTTCAGCTTTTGCTTCGCCATCAGCTGAATACCGAAATCTGTCGGCTTACCACGGCGGTTTGCACCGTGCATACCAGGGCCGGTTTGGCGTGAATTATAAGGTGATTTAGGACGACCCCACAGGTTTGCACCTACACGGCGGTCAATTTTATGTTTTGCGGCTGCGCGCTTACCACTCATAGCAGTTTCCTTTCTTTGACCTGCTCTTTATTTACAGGCTCTACGTTGTCCCGATAGACCGAATTAGGTTTGAAGGCTCCCGCCATCAACGGTGAACACCACGCTCACTCTTTCTCAGGAATGGGCGCAATATACCTATTTGACGGAAAATGTCAAAAATAAAGTGTATTTTTTAAATAACAAACATAAAGCCGATATAGGCAAGATAGAGCGCCACAAAACCGGCCCCTTCTAAACGGCTGATTTTATGTCCGGTTAATATGACAGGAAACAGAACAGCGGCGCTGGCCAGCATAATCCAGACATCGATTTCTACGATACGCCCAGACAGCGGCAAAGGCGCAATCAGCGCGGTTACGCCAAGAATACTCAGGATGTTAAACAGGTTGCTGCCCAAAACATTACCGATAATCACATCGCTATGCCCGCGAATGGAGGCGACAATCGCCGTTGCCAGCTCGGGCAGAGACGTCCCAAAGGCAATCAAGCTGAGGCCGATGACAGCTTCGGAGATTCCAAAGCTGCGCGCAATGGAGGCAGCCCCCTCAACCAGATAATGCGCACCCACCACCAAAAACAACAACCCGCCGATAAGAAAAACAATGGACAAAAGCGCACTATCCTTCGGCGGCGTCATGTCTTCTGAAATATGCTCGCGCAGATCTTTTTGCGCTTTTTTCTGTTCAGTGCGGCGCTCATTCTTCTCTGATGAATAAGCGAAGTATAAATAGCCGAAAAGCACAAGCAACATCATTGCGCCAGCCCGCCAATCAATAACATCGAGGAATGATAAGCAAGCCAGCCCCGCACTTACAACGATAACAGCCAGCGAATCCCGGCGCACGGCCGCACTGTCGCATAAAAGCGGAGTAATTAAACCCGCCGTTCCCAAAATCAACAAAACATTAGCAATGTTGCTTCCCACCACATTGCCCAGAGCAATCTCGGGCGAGCCACTAAGCGCGGCATTAATGCTTACGATAAGCTCAGGCGCGGATGTACCAAAACCAACCACCACAAGGCTAACCAGAAGGGTTGAAATCCCCATACGATAGGCGAGAGCTACACTGCCGCGCACGAGCCCTTCTCCGCCCAGAAACAGCAAAACAAGACCACCGATGATGTAAACAAAATCCATGAATACGCTTTATAACAAAAAGATATGAACAAACAAAAACACCCACATGAGCAACAGCAAGACAAGCCCCGTCCCAAAAGCCCGAATGCGGTGCGGAATATAATTGCTGCCTGTATGAATGTAGCTATGCGCCAAACGACTGAGGATATAAAGCCAAGCCAGCACAACAAACACCCAAGATTTCAAACCAAACAACAAGGCAAAGGCAATCACCAGACCAAATAGCGGCGGGGTTTCAAACTGATTGGATAAATTATTCTGAAGCTTTCGCACCTTCTCCGGCCATTTTGAATTATCCAGCGCGATCTCTGCGAGCTGTACCTCACCAGCTTTGTACGCAGCAACGCGCGCGCGATACATACGAAAAGCCACCGAAAATACCAGCAGCACATGAATAAATAGGGGAACAATAAGAACTTGATCAATCAGCGGCATAATAAACCTCAATTTTTGAGAAAATGGTGGGCCCGGCAGGACTTGAACCTGCGACCAATCCGTTATGAGCGGACTGCTCTAACCAGCTGAGCTACAGGCCCTTAAGATCAGCTTATTATCTAAGCCTGCGCTTATAAAGCGAAAAACCTTAAGTATCAAGGAAGCTGCGCAGTTTTCTTGAACGGCTTGGGTGCTTGAGCTTGCGCAGCGCCTTCGCCTCAATCTGACGAATACGCTCACGCGTAACGTTGAATTGCTGGCCAACCTCCTCCAGCGTATGGTCGGTATTCATACCGATACCGAAACGCATACGAAGAACGCGCTCTTCACGCGGGGTCAGAGATGCCAAAACGCGGGTCGTCGTTTCACGCAAGTTCGAGTGAATAGCAGAATCGATCGGCGCGAGTGCATTTTTATCTTCGATAAAATCGCCCAGTGATGAGTCTTCCTCATCCCCGATTGGTGTTTCAAGAGAAACAGGTTCTTTCGCAATTTTCAGCACCTTACGCACCTTTTCTAAAGGCATATGTAAGCGCGCAGCAAGCTCTTCCGGCGTTGGCTCGCGGCCAATTTCGTGCATCATCTGGCGCGATGTGCGCACCAGTTTATTGATCGTCTCAATCATATGCACAGGAATACGGATCGTACGGGCCTGATCAGCGATAGAGCGCGTGATCGCCTGTCTGATCCACCATGTAGCATAGGTCGAGAATTTATAGCCGCGACGATATTCAAACTTATCGACCGCCTTCATCAGGCCAATGTTTCCCTCTTGAATAAGATCAAGAAATTGCAGGCCGCGGTTAGTGTATTTCTTGGCAATCGAAATAACGAGACGCAGGTTCGCCTCCACCATTTCTTTCTTGGCGCGGGCGGCTTCTTTTTCACCCTTTTGCACGGTCGAGACAATGCGGCGCCATTCTTTAATCGGCAGCATGGCCTCTTCTGAAATCGCGGCCACTTCTTCGCGCATAGCTTTGACTTCATCGCCATGCTTATCAAGAAACTTATCCCAGCCCTTGCCTTTGAACTTCTTGGCTTTGGTCAGCCATTTCGGATCAAGCTCTGAGCCGTAATAATTCTCAAGGAAATCCTCGCGCTTGACCTTGCAGTCGGTAGCCATGCGCAGCATTTTCCCTTCAATACCCACCAGTGAGCGGTTCATGCTATAGAGACGGTCAATCAACTGCTCAATCCGGCGGTTATTCAGGCGCACCTCGTTCATCAGTGCGACCATATCATCCTTGAGTTTTAAATATTTCTTATTGGTTTTATCGTCGGGCTCTTTACCCTTTTGCAAAATATCCAAACGCTCCTGCTGAACCTTTTGCATTTTCTTGTAGGTCTTTTTGATATTGCCGAAAATCTCATAAACCTGCGGTGCAAGCTCCTCTTCCATTGCGGAAAGAGAAAGAACAGCCTCGTCATCCTCTTCGCTTTCCTCATCTGACGATCCTTCTGAGGATTCTTCATCTCCATCCTCATCCATATCTTCTTCGTCATCATCATCGGACTGAGCAGTCGCATCTTCGGGAACGCCGGTATAAGTCGCATCGAGGTCAATCACCTCACGCAGTAAGATGTCTCCGTTTTGCAGAGCTTCGTACCACGCAATAATCGATTCAATCGCCAGCGGGCTTTCGCAAATCCCGCCAATCATCAACTCACGCCCGGCCTCAATACGCTTGGCAATCGCGATCTCACCTTCACGCGAGAGCAGCTCAACCGCGCCCATTTCGCGCAAATACATGCGCACAGGGTCATCGGTACGGCCGGTATCATCATCGGCAATATTTCCGCCTTTTTTGTACCCTGATCCGCTGTCCTCATCACCATCATCGTCATCACCGTCGTCGCTGTCATCCGCGCCGTCATCACTATCGGAATCGACAAAATCATCCTCTTTCTCGACTAGTTGAACGCCGATATCCGAGAATGTCGCCATCGCCTCATCAATCTGCTCAGAGGAGAAATCATCCTCAGGCATAACCTTGTTGATTTCATCATAGGTCAGAAAGCCCTTTTCCTTGCCTTTTTTGACAAGTTTTTTAACAACGGACTCCAGTGAGCCTGCTTTGCTGTCTTCGTCTTGGGTTTCTGTTTTTTCTTTCTTACTCACTGCCAATATCCCAACCCCTCCCGGGTTCTTCGTCATTGAATTCTTAAGCGTGGTCCGATGCTTTAACCTGTATCAGCTCGCGCAGCCTGTCCTCTTCATCCTCGTTCGAGCTATGAAACGCGCTCTTCCATCCATCTTTGATTTCTGTCCAATCCCGCTGCTCTATCTCACTTATCCACTCTCGAAACTTGGTTTCAACCATTTCAACATCATAGCGCGGAGAACTAAAAGCTGCGTGAACATAAACAGATTCGCTTAGAATGTCACCCATTTCTTGCTCAAAGCCTATCTGTTTTAAATGGTTTTTCAAGGCGCTACTGTCAAGTGTTGGATCATTTGAAAGCGCAGAGACGATTTGCTGACGCAAAGCCTTATGCGAGTCTTTGGAAAAATTATAATGCCCGATCATTTCCTCCAACCCCTCGTGGATATGGGGGTGATTGAGAATGCTGGCCAGAATGATCTGCTCTTTAATCACGGACGGGTTAACCGCCGGGCGGCGAATCCCCAAAGCCTGCGCCGTTTTCTTGGTGGATTTACCTTTATAGCGGCGGAAAAAACTGTCAGAGACCCGTGCTCGCAGCAATTCTTTGTAATGGCGCTGCACATCCGCATCGGCAATTTGGGCAATTTGCTTCTCCAGCGTTTTTACCACCCCGGCGCGGGCCTCAGGCGTTTCAAAATCGCGTCCGGCCGCGTGGGAGGCCCAAATAAAATCAAAAAGCGACATTGCGCCTTCCAGAACCTTTCTGAAAGCAGACGATCCGCCCGAGCGAATTAGTGTGTCGGGGTCTTCCCCATCGGGCAAAAACGCCAACCGCACAGATTGACCGGGCTTTAGCAGCGGCAATATCCGATCACAAGAGCGTGAGGCCGCGCGCCGCCCGGCATCATCGCCATCAAAAGACAAAATAGGCACTTTTTCATCCTGCGGGATCATTTTCCACATGGACAAAATCTGCTCTTCGGTCAGCGCCGTACCCATGGGCGCCACCGCGCCCTTAAATCCTGCCTGATGCGCGGCAATCACATCCATATAGCCTTCAGTAACAATCACGCTATGGCCATCCGCCGCAGCTTGGCGCGCCTGTGCCTCCCCATAGAGCATGCGGCCCTTATCAAACAGCACTGTATCGGCAGAGTTTATATATTTCGGAGGCTTAAAATCGCCACGCTCGGGCGGCCTCATGTGATCGGGCAAAATACGCCCGCCAAAGGCCACAACGCGCCCGCGTTTGTCTGCCACCGGGAACATGATCCGATCCCTGAAAAAACAATACAAAGAGCCGTTTCTTTCGGATTTTTTCAATACACCGGCCTCGAGCATCTGTTCGTCTGAGAAACCTTCGTTTTTCAAAAAAATTCTTAAAGCCTGCCCATCTTCCGGCGCGTATCCGACGCGAAAGGCTGACAATGTTTCTTCAGACAAACCACGCCCGATCATATATTCAAAAACAGCGTTGTTTGTGCGCATTCTTAGCTGCTCTTCAAACCACGAAGTCGTTACATCCATAAGATCGTGCAAACCCTTGGACTTTTGCGCCTGCTTGACCGCTTCAGGATCAGGCTTTGGCATTTGCAAACCCGCCTCGGCCGAGAGTTTCTCCACCGCATCGATGAAAGACAGATTGTCATGGCGCATCGTAAAGCCGATGACATCCCCATGCGCACCGCAGCCAAAGCAGTGATAGAACTGTTTATCGTCATTGATGGTAAAAGATGGAGTCTTTTCCTTGTGAAACGGGCAGCACGCCTTGAATTCGCGACCTGCGCGCGTCACCTTGATGCGCTTGCCGATTACATCGGACAGCGTCAAACGCGTGCGGATCTCATCCAGAAACCTTGGCGGGATGCTCATTCAAAAACTCAACTAAAAAAGAATCATATCCGAACATCATAGAAATGATTACGGACAAGAGGCAAGCCTAAGAAAGCTTTTCTTTAACAAGCCCGCCTGCTTTGCCCATATCGATTTGCCCAGCAAAACGCACCTTGAGCTCGGCCATCACCTTGCCCATATCTTTAACGCTCTGCGCGTCCAATTCGGCAATCAACGCCTCCACCTCGGCCTTAACCTGCTCCTCATCCAGCTGCTTTGGCAAGAAACTCTCAATGACCTTGATCTCGTCAGCCTCTTGCTGCGCAAGCTCCATGCGTCCAGCCTCTTCGTACATTTTGATGGAATCTTTGCGCTGCTTAATCATGGATTGCAGCATCGACAAAATCTCGGCCTCGTTGATCCCTTCCGAGCGCCCTTCACCGCGCGCGGAAATGTCACGATCCTTCAAAGCCGCCAAAATCAAACGAATGGTTGATACGGCAATTTTATCCTGATTTTTAAGCGCGGTTTTAAGTCCGCTGTTGAATTCTTCTCTTTTTTCCACTTTTTTACTTTCCTTTTGCCCCTAAATCTATTACTTAATCTTCTTCTAGCGGCCTATAGCTAGAAAGACAATCATTCATGAGCACACTTACTAATACAAAACAGCCCCAAAATGCAACGGCTGTGATTGTTCTCGCCAACGGCACAGTGATATGGGGAAAAGGATTTGGCGCGGAAAAACAATCAGTTGGAGAGATTTGCTTCAACACCTCTTTAACCGGCTACCAAGAAGTTTTAACCGACCCCAGCTACGCCGGACAGATCATCACCTTCACATTTCCACATATCGGCAATGTCGGAACCAACCCTGAAGACATGGAAACAACCAATCCGGCCTCGCGCGGATTAATTGTGCGCGAAGATGTCACCGAACCCGCCAACTGGCGCGCGACAAAACATCTGGATGAATGGCTCAAAAGCTGTGACCTACCAGGCATTAGCGGTGTCGACACGCGCGCTTTGACCCGCCATATCCGTGACAATGGCGCGCCCAACGCCGTCATCGCACACTCACAGACTGGAGAGTTCGACCTCGAAGCCCTGCACAAACAAGCGCAGGATTGGCCCGGTCTGGAGGGCATGGATCTAGCCAAAGATGTCACCTGCACCCAAAGTTATAATTGGAATGAGACGCGCTGGAGCCTGTCCGAAGGTTACGGCACGCAAGACAATCCGCAGTTTAAAGTTGTCGCCGTAGATTACGGCGCCAAGCGCAATATTCTGCGCTGCCTTGCCTCTGCCGGGCTGGATGTAACGGTCGTTCCAGCCACATCAACAGCAGAAGACATTCTGGCGCACAATCCTGATGGCGTATTTTTGTCGAACGGCCCCGGCGATCCTGAGGCCACTGCGGATTATGCCGTGCCCATGATTCAGGGCCTACTAAAGAAGAACATGCCGATCTTCGGCATCTGCCTAGGACATCAATTGCTGGCCCTCGCGCTGGGCGGCAAAACCCGCAAGATGCATCTGGGGCATCGCGGCGGCAACCAACCCGTCAAAGATTTGGACACTGGCAAGGTTGAAATCACATCGCAAAATCACGGCTTTGAAGTGATTGAAGAGAGCCTGCCCGCGGGCGTCGTGCAAAGCCATGTCAGCCTGTTTGACGGATCGAACGAAGGTATTAAGGTCGAGGGTAAACCTGTCTTCTCTGTGCAATATCACCCCGAAGCTTCCCCCGGCCCGGAAGACAGCTATTATTTATTTGAGAGATTTGTGGAAACGATTAAGGAAGCGAAAGCCGCGTAAAAATGCCAAAAAGAACGGATATAGAATCAATCGCCATCATCGGGGCCGGCCCGATTATTATCGGACAAGCTTGTGAGTTTGATTATTCCGGAGCGCAGGCTTGTAAAGCCCTCAAAGAAGAAGGCTACCGCGTTATCCTGATCAACTCCAACCCTGCCACCATCATGACCGATCCTGAGATGGCCGATGCAACCTATATCGAGCCGATTACACCCGAGATCGTGGCTAAAATTCTCGAGAAAGAAAAACCTGATGCACTGCTGCCGACTATGGGCGGGCAAACGGCGCTGAACACCGCGCTGGCTCTGGAGAATAATGGCACGCTTAAACGCCTTGGCATTGAGATGATCGGCGCGAAAGCCGATGTGATTGATAAGGCTGAGAACCGTGAACGCTTCAAACAGGCGATGGACAAGATCGGCCTTGAAAACCCGCGCTCAAAGGTTGTGCAAACTTTAGATGCCGCGCGTGAATATCTCGATGAAATCGGACTACCGGCGATCATACGTCCCTCTTTCACCATGGGCGGTACGGGCGGTGGCGTGGCCTATAACCGCGAAGAGTTCGAGCGCATCGTCAAAAGCGGTCTTGATGCTTCCCCCACCACCGAAGTTTTGATCGATGAATCCCTACTGGGCTGGAAAGAGTATGAGATGGAGGTCGTGCGCGACAAAAATGATAACTGCATCATCATTTGTTCAATCGAGAATGTCGATCCGATGGGTGTGCATACAGGAGATTCAATCACCGTCGCCCCGGCGCTCACCCTGACCGATAAAGAATATCAGATCATGCGCAACGCCTCGATCGCGGTGCTGCGCGAAATCGGCGTTGAAACCGGCGGATCGAACGTACAATTCGGCATGTGCCCTGACACGGGCCGCATGGTTGTGATTGAGATGAACCCGCGCGTATCGCGTTCATCTGCGCTTGCCTCCAAGGCCACAGGATTCCCGATTGCTAAAATCGCGGCCAAGCTCGCGGTCGGTTACACGCTTGATGAGCTGGATAACGACATCACCGGCGGCAAAACCCCGGCCAGTTTCGAGCCAACTATCGATTACGTGGTCACAAAAATTCCGCGCTTTGCGTTTGAGAAATTCAAGGGCGCTCAAAATGTATTAACCACGGCCATGAAATCAGTCGGTGAAGCGATGGCGATCGGCCGCTGCTTCGAGGAATCCCTCCAAAAAGCCCTGCGCTCTATGGAACAAGGTCTTACGGGGCTTGAGCCTGTGCCGGACATGCATATTGACGACCTGAAAAGCATGATCGCCAAGCCAACGCCACAGCGCATTCTCTATATCGCCGAGGCGCTGTATCAGGGTATGAGCATTGATGAGGTCTACGCGCTATGTAAGTTCGACAAATGGTACTTAGAACGTATTGATCACTTGATGAAAACGGAAAGAAATTTCCGTGAAAACGGCCTACCAACCGATGCGCAAGGCTGGATGGAGCTTAAAAAGCTCGGCTTTTCCGATGCGCAGCTCGCCAAGATTATGAAGGTCGATGAACAGGCCGTGCGCAAGGCGCGCCACAAACACAATGTGCACCCGGTTTATAAACGCGTTGATACCTGCGCCGCCGAAATCCCCTCCGATACGCCGTACATGTATAGCTGCTATGAGGGCAACGGCCTGCAACCGGCCGAGAGTGAGATCGATCCGTGCGAAAAAGAAAAAGTCGTCATTCTGGGCGGCGGACCAAACCGCATTGGCCAAGGAATCGAGTTTGATTACTGCTGCGTCCATGCTGCTTACGCGCTGCGCGAAGCAGGCTATGAAACCATCATGGTAAATTGCAACCCTGAAACGGTGTCCACCGACTATGATACATCCGACCGCCTCTATTTCGAACCGCTCACCGAAGAAGACGTAGTGGAGCTGATCCGCGCCGAAGAACAAAGCGGCCCGGTCAAGGGCGTGATTGTGCAGCTGGGCGGACAAACCCCGCTAAAGCTTGCAGAAGCTTTGCAAAAAGCCAAAATTCCAATTCTGGGCACAGACCCTGATGCGATCGATCTGGCCGAAGACCGCGAGCGTTTTGCGGATCTTTTGAAAAAATTGAAACTGAAACAACCGCCCAACGGCCTTGCACGCTCGGCAAAAGAAGCGGAAGACATCGCCGAGGATATCGGCTTTCCGCTTGTTATTCGCCCCTCTTACGTATTGGGCGGACAGGCGATGCGCATCGTTCATAATATGGATGAGGTCCGTGAATATATCGCAAACGCCGTAAAGGTTTCGGGCAAGAACCCTGTGCTGCTCGACCGCTACCTCAAGAGCGCAACTGAAATTGATGTTGATGCGCTGTGTGATGGTGAGGACGTTTACGTCTCCGGCATCATGGAGCATATCGAGGAAGCGGGCATTCACTCGGGCGATAGCGCCTGCGTGCTGCCGCCGCATTCCCTGTCAAAGGAAACCGTGAAAGAGCTGGAAGAGCAAACGGTCAAGCTGGCAAAGGCGCTGAACGTTAAGGGCCTGATGAATGTGCAGTTCGCCGTGCGTCCGGATGATGAAACGGGTGAGCCTGTTGTTTACATCATCGAAGTGAACCCGCGCGCCTCCCGCACCGTACCGTTCGCAGCTAAAGCCACCGGCGTGCCGGTTGCAAAAATCGCCGCGCGTATCATGGCCGGAGAAAAGCTCGCGAGTTTTAAAGACCAGTTGATCGGCATGAACCCTAGTCATTATGCGGTGAAGGCTCCCGTCTTCCCGTTTGACCGCTTCCCCGGTGTTGAGCCCCTGCTCGGCCCGGAAATGAAATCAACAGGCGAAGTGATGGGGCTTGATAAAGACCTCTCGCACGCGATTGCAAAATCGCAGCTCGGCGCGCGCATGAAACTGCCCACCGAAGGAACCGTCTTTTTGTCTGTAAAGGATAACGATAAAGAAGCTCTTCTTCCGATTGCCAAAGAGCTTGCTGATCTTGGGTTTAGTCTGGTCGCCACCAGCGGCACATACCGCTTCCTGAATGAAAGCGGTGTTGAGACAAAACGGATCAATAAGGTTCTGGAAGGCCAGCCGCACATTCTGGATGCGATTATCAATGGTGATATTGCCCTGATGATCAATACAACCACCAAAAGCTCTCAAGCAGTGGCCGACTCAACATCAATCCGCCGCATGGCCTTGATGAACAACATCCCCTACTACACGCTTCTGACCGCTGCGACAGCTGGCGTTCGCGCCATCCGCGCGATGAAAGAACGTGAGATGGATGTGGCATCCCTGCAGAGCTATTTCCCGCAAGCGCAGAAAAAAGACAAAGCGGCATAGACCTTGACGAATCACTGAAAACGTCATAAATTTATTGCATATCCCGCCCGGTGAGGCGGGCTTTGTTTTTTATAAGGATCAGGAAAGATGGATAAGTTTCCCATCACAAAAGAAGGCTACGCTGCTCTGGAAAAAGAGCTGCATACCCTTAAAACCATCCGCCGCCCGGAAATTACCGAGGCGATTGCCGTCGCGCGCGAGCATGGTGACCTGAAAGAAAACGCCGAATACCACGCCGCGCGTGAGCAACAAAGCTTCAACGAGGGCCGCATTCAGGAATTAGAATCCGTTATTGGTCATGCTCAGATTATCGATCCATCCGCGATGAGCGGCGATACCGTAAAATTCGGCGCGCGTGTTACCGTGGTTGACGAAGACACAGACGTGGAAGAAACCCTGACGATCGTCGGTGAATATGAAACCGACACATCCGCAGGGAAAATCTCTATCACCGCGCCGGTTTCACGCGCACTGATCGGCAAACGCGCCGGCGACAGCGTTGAAGTACGCACACCCAAAGGCCTTCGCACCTACGAAGTTCTCGCCGTTAAATACAAATAATTTCTGAATAGTTGTTTTGCTTTGTTTTTCGACAAGGCACGAGGAGCGTTAGCGTAGAAACCTACGGTAGCGACGAGTAACGATGCTCGAAAAGCAAATGAAAGCGACTAGTCCTCTATAGGAACGCCGACCTCGTCCTTACCGGAACGAATGGCAAGCGATGACTTCACCGACTCAACGCCGGGCGCTTTGGTCAGAACGTCTTTGTGGAAGTGTTGGTAATTATCCCAATCCTTAGCAACGATCTTGAGGAAAAAATCAACATCGCCCGCCAACAGGTGGCATTCGCGGATAATCGGCTGCGCCTTTGCAAAAGCTTCAAACTTATCCAAAACCGCTTCGGCCTGACTGTTAAGCTTTACAAGCGCGAAAATCATCACCGTATAGCCCATCGCCGCATGATCAATCTTGGCATGATAGCTTTTGATATAGCCATTTTCTTCCAGAGCACGCACGCGGCGCAGACAGGGAGGAGCAGAGATTCCAACCCTTTTAGCCAAATCCACATTGGTAATACGACCATCTTCTTGAAGGTCACGAAGGATTTTTTTATCTATTCTATCAAGCTTTGAACGACGCATTTAGCTTCACTCTTTTGTTAAATTACGTTTCACAAATCGTTACCGAGTTGATATAAAGTTGCGCGGTTTGACATGCAAGTCTTTTCGTACAAAAAGACAAATTTAAATTTGAAAGGCCCGTTTTGTCTCTTAAATCCCTCACATGCTGGATCCTCACAGAAGGACTGAAAGGCACAGAGAATCAGTGCCTTGGCGTTGCGCAGGCATTGGGGATTGAGCCTTTGGTCAAACACATAAATCTCAAACAACCCTGGAAAGCTCTATCTCCCTATCTGGGATTTGAGCATGGTGGCATTTTTACAACAAAACTCGAGTCGCCCTGGCCAGATATTTTACTCACCAGCGGACGTAAAAGCATCGCCGCTGCGAAATATATAAAAAAGGCCAGCGGCGGAAAAACCTTCTGCGTGTATATCCAAGACCCAAAAATATCACCCAAACATTTCGATCTTGTGGCCCTGCCCCAGCATGATCGCACACGCGGACCCAACGTGATTACAACACTGGGCGCACCCAATCTGATTACCGAAGATGCGCTTGATGATGCGCGAGAGGAGTTCGCCCACTTCGAATCTATACGCAGCCCGCGCCTCGCGGTCCTAATAGGCGGCAACAGCAAATCCCACACTTTAAGCGCAGAGCATATGCATAAACTATGCGAACAACTCAAAGCGCTTGATGCGGGCCTGATGATTACCGCGTCGCGCCGAACAGGTGCGCAGAACCTGCAAATATTGCAGCAAGCCTTTGCAGGGACAGATGCCTTTATATGGGACAATCAAGGCCCAAACCCCTATCTAGCGATGCTGGGCTGGGCCGACTATATTTTGGTTACCGAAGACAGTGTTTCCATGACTTCGGATGCGGCCACAACCGGCACGCCGGTTTACACCATCCCCATGCAGGGCGGCAGCGCGCGCCTAAACCGTTTTCACCAGAATATGCAACAGGCCGGAATCACCCGTATCTTTGATGGAACGCTGGAAAGCTGGAGCTATCCGGCGCTTGAAGATGCGCAAAAAATCGCCTTTGAAATTGAACGGCGGCTAAAGGGCTAGATTCTAGGCATCCAAAGCTCTATATAGAGATTTCAGGAATTTTATACGATAAAGAGCAAAAAACGATGAGTGATCAAAAACATACAAAGGTTCTTATTATTGGCTCCGGCCCGGCTGGATATACCGCCGCCATTTACGCGGCGCGCGCAAACCTCAAACCCATCCTTGTGACAGGCATGGAACCGGGCGGCCAATTGATGATAACCACCGAAGTTGAAAACTACCCCGGTTTTGCAGAAGTTATTCAGGGCCCGTGGCTGATGGAACAGATGAAGGGTCAGGCCGAGCATGTCGGAACCGAACTGATCACCGATTATATTAAGGATGTTGATTTCTCTTCCCGCCCGTTTAAGGCGGTTGGCGAATCCGGCGCGACTTACACGGCGGACACTGTTGTGATTGCAACCGGCGCGAAAGCGCGCTGGCTGGGTCTGGAGTCTGAAAAGAAATTTCAGGGCCGCGGCGTATCTGCCTGCGCCACCTGTGACGGGTTCTTTTTCAAAAATCAGGAGGTCGCGATTGTCGGCGGCGGAAACAGCGCGGTTGAGGAAGCGCTGTTCCTAACCAATTTCTGTTCAAAAGTGACGCTCATTCACCGCCGCGATACGCTGCGCGCTGAGAAAATTCTGCAAGACCGTTTATTCGCCAATGAGAAAATGAATTTCCTCTGGGACACCACCATTGAAGAAGTTCTGGGTGATAATACGGGCATGACGGCCCTGCGCCTCAAGAATACAAAGACCGGCGAGGACTCAACCTTTGAAGCACAGGGTCTGTTCGTTGCCATCGGTCACGATCCGGCCACAGAAATTTTCAAGGGCCATGTCGATATGGATGAAAACGGCTATATCCGCAAAGCGCCGGACTCAACCGCCACAAATATTCCGGGCGTGTTTGCCGCCGGTGATGTGTCCGACCATGTATACCGCCAGGCGGTCACCGCTGCGGGTATGGGCTGCATGGCTGCATTGGAAGCGGATCGTTTTCTGGCCGCGCAGGGCGCTCAAAAAACCGCCACCGAAGCCGCTGAATAAGTTACTCACAGTAAATCGCCAAAATCGCCCGATTCCAAATTGACCCTGAAAAAGGCCGGGCGTATAACCATCTCCATCGGTTCACACCGATAAAGGATTCTTGCTAGAATTCTTACGTCTCCTAGACGTGAAACCTCCCTGTTCAACTTTCCGGGCCGCCATGTTTCATGGATGTGGCCCGGTTTTTTTATGGCCCGAACGAAATTATCCACAAGCCTTAAGTTTCAAGCACTTTTGCACTTATGAATTAGACCGCGCTTATATTATCATGAAAGAAAATAATAAGGTTTCATGGGCGCTACACAGGACAATACAGAATTAAATTTGAGTCAGGATGTCTTTCCTGTTGCTTCGAATGAACCTTACCTTAAAGAACCAGAAAAAAAACTGTTCCCCCCTTCTCTTAATAAAGAGCTCTCAGAAGTAAACACCGCCTACTTAAAAGCTCTCCATTACAACGCAGAATACGAAGCTCTGAAGGTTAACGGCAAAGATGTATATTGCCATTTCATGCCCGCAAAAAATGCCAAGGGTGTCGTTATTATTCGTCATGGTTATAACTCCACCTTTTCAGGATACATCAACCGTAGGGGCCATCCGGAAGCGCCGCACTTCTTCGAAATATTGAATCAAAACGGCCTATCCGCGATCAGCCTGTCATCAGAGCATATAGACCCCATGTGTTCGGATTTTATAGAACAGTATAAGGCCGAAGTCCAAACGCTGCTGTTTGATAAAAACTCCCCCGTTTTTGATATGACTGGAAACATTCCTGTCCATCTGCTGTCTCATTCTTTGGGCGGCTATGCGACGCTGAATGCGCTCTCGCAAAGAGATAACCTAGAGTTTGCAAACGAACATTATAGTAGCGTTCATGTTATGAACCCGGCTCTCGCCATCGCCAATGTAACCCGTAACCCGCTGGTAAAAGCTTTTTATAGGGAATGGTCAAATCAGTTTCCCGACAATATTCCTGGCACAACCTGGATGGGCAAAACATATATGTGGGCAAGAGGCATCCCTATCGAATGGGACAATCCGCCACATAAACATATACAAGCGATGGATTCGGCAGGGACGGCCTGCATAAAAAAATTAGAGCAAATGGTTCAATCTGGTGAGTTTAATCGTTTATTCGATCTAAGCTTTATTGTTGGTTTAGACGACCCGACAACCTGTCCGGTGACCAATATAAAATTGGCAAACACGATGGGTGCCAATAAATTCCTGAGCGCCGCACAACACACACCCGTTCTGCCGCCTAAGGGCGCGCAATACGAAAAAGCGCATCATGTGCCAATGCTGCCCGCCGCCAGCGCGCTCATATATAATGTCTTGAAAAACTCACAGCTGTCCAAGCCTGTTATTCAAATGGCGCCAGAACAAAAGCCCGCACTCGTCGCAACGATTGTTGCTTAAGCCGCTTTCGCCTCGCCCTGCAGCGCCGCGCAGGCACGTTGAATGCGTGTGCACGCCTCTTTCAACACATCCAGCGAGGTTGCGTAGGAAATGCGGAAAGCCGGTGAGAGACCAAACGCTTCACCCTGCACGCAGGCCACCCCTTCTGTCTCAAGAAGATAGGTCACGAAATCGCTATCACTCTCAATGGTTTTTCCCTCCGGCGTTTTCTTACCAATGACACCGGCACATGACGGGTAAACATAGAAGGCACCTTCTGGTGTTAGACATTCAATCCCGTCCGCATCGTTGAGCATTTGCACGACCGTATCGCGGCGCTCTTTAAATGCATCGTTGCGCTCCTGCAGGAAAGATTGATCGCCATTGAGCGCGACAACAGACGCCGCCTGCGATACAGAGCTTGGGTTGGATGTGCTCTGGCTTTGAATTTTGGCAATGCCTTTAATCAGTTCCGCCGGGCCACCCGCATAGCCAATACGCCAGCCGGTCATGGAATAAGATTTTGAAACCCCGTTACAGGTCAGCGTGCGCTCATACAGGCTCGGCTCTACCTGCGCAGGCGTGACAAATTCAAAACCGTCATAAACGATGTGTTCATACATATCATCGCTCATCACCCAGACATGCGGATGCTTCACCAACACATCGGTCAATGCCTTCATCTCTTCGCGCGTATAGGCCGCGCCTGTCGGATTAGATGGTGAGTTCAGGATCAGCCATTTTGTTTTTGGGGTAATGGCCGCTTCCAGATCTGCGGGCTGCAGCTTGAAATTATTCTCCTTCGGACAAGCCACAGGAACGGGCGTGCCTTCGGCCAGCAACACCATATCAGGATAAGACACCCAATATGGCGCAGGAATAATCACTTCATCCCCCGGATTAACAGAGGCCATTAAAGCATTGTAGAGAACTTGTTTTCCGCCCGTGCCGACCGTGATCTGATTGCGCTCATAATTCAGCCCGTTATCGCGCTTGAATTTTGCGATGATCGCATCTTTCAGCTCGTTCGTGCCATCGACAACGGTATATTTCGTTTCGCCATTATCAATCGCTGCCTTTGCGGCCTCTTTGACGAAGTCCGGCGTATCAAAGTCCGGCTCGCCTGCGCCGAGGCCAATAATATCGCGCCCCTCATCCTTGAGCTGTTTCACACGCGCGGTCACAGCCAGCGTGGGAGAAGGTTTAATACGGCTCAAACGGTCAGCAAGAATGGACATGATTTTTTATTCCTCTATTAATCAAAATGCATCGGAGGCGATATACCCCCGTATTTCGTCCGCATTCAAGCCTTTTATGTCATCAAAATCAAGATTTAGATCGCAAAAAAAGCGCTTTAAAGGCCCTAAAAGCGGATTACTTAACGCCATGCTTATATAGTGTCCGGCGCGTGGAAGATAGCGCAAATATTCATCGCGTCCATCCACAACAGCCATCTTGATAAACTGCCCGATCACACGGCAATGAAATTGCGTTGCTAAAATGCGGTAATGCGCCTGAAAATCTTCATCATATTGTGCAAGAAGATCACACCGGATATCGGCGGGAACATCTGTGCGCACATCCTCCAGCAAATTCGCCAGATCATAAGGCTGCGGGCCGATCATCGCGCCCTGAAAATCCAGTATGCCGCATTGTTTCAAGCCCTGTTCTTTGCCCAACCACATCAAATTTTGCACGTGGAAATCGACATGCAAAAACCCTTGCGGGCATTCCGGCAAACCTTGTTCTATCCGCTCCCATACAGATAGATATTCATCGACCAGAGCATCCGGGTTGGCCTGCGCGCGAATCGCCGGAATAAACCAATCCACAACGCGGCGGTGACCTTTATGAACGTGCGAATCGTAATAGCGCGGCAAATCCAGCGAACATTTCTGCGCAGCCAGATGCTTTAAAACATCGTGTGCCAGCTCATATAGCGCGGCATGGTTGCGTGGCTCGGCCAGCACGTCTTTGAAAGAACGATCGCCGAAATCCTCTATCAAGAGATACGCCGCATCAGCCTCATAAATCTGCGGCGCTTTCAGGCCAATCTCATTCAACCATTCTCCGATACGAATAAAATCTTCAATCCTGTGCCCCGGTGTATCCGCCAGGACCTCCATTAAAACGGCGCTCTTCTCTCCTTTGCTAACGCGCGCATAGCGCCGCGAAGACCCATCCTGCGGGAAGGTTTTAACCAGCGACCAACCGTAAGTATCGAGAAAGGTCTGCACTATTTTTGGGGAGGTTTATTTTTGCTGCGCGCAGCCATTTGACGGATCGCGTCGATGTGCTGTTGCGAAGCTTGGCCCTTTTTACGTGGGGCAGTATAGCCCTCCAGTCCAAACACAGCCGAATCCGAATTGGCCACAGCCTTTAAGATCTCCATACCGAAATCATCGTCTTTGCGCGCCTGCACTTTTTGCGGACGCGGAGCCGCATTTTTCGGCTTGGCCGCACGGCCAGAGGCCACGCGCTCTATATGATAGGCCGCAATACCTGTCAGATGATGTTTGGTTAAAGCCTGCAACAAACGGGCATCTTCAAACGCCCATGTGATAATCTGCTTGCGCGCCCGCGCCTGGTTTCCACCAGCGAGTTTGAGCGCCTCTTTAATCCGTTCTTCTGCATATTTTAAAGACATCGCAACAACCTGTTTTCAATAATCTCTACCTTTAGGATGACATACTTTGCCCTAAAGACCAAATATTCTGTTTAGCGCCAAATGCATGCCGGCATGAACGGGCTCAACATCATAATTCTCTGCCAGCGCCATCATATCTCTCACATTTTGCGAAATTTTGCTGATGGTCAGCTCTTTCGCTTCCTTGACCTTGTCCTCTGAAGCCGAAGTCAGCTCGACAAAGGCCGCAATAATCCCGCCCGGATTGGCAATAAAGTCAGGCACGGTAGGAATGCCGCGCTCTTGCAACATTGGGTAAGTATCGGCGGTAATCGGCTGGTTTGCGCCCTCGGTAATATAGCGCGCCTGAAGCTTATGCACGTTGTCATCACGAATGACCCCTTGAATGGCGCACGGGAAGAGAATGTCTACTGGCTCATAAAGAACATGTTCGGGGCTGTCGGAAATTTGTGTGCCTTCGGCTTCAATCAATGCCTTGGCCGTATCTGCATCCATGGTGATCAGCGCTTGCTTTAAATCTTCGGACACACCGTTTTCAAACCGCCAGCTGCCGCCAAATTTGGGGTCGCCGAGCGCACTCAGCTGCCCGCCATACTCAGTAAAATACCGAAATACCGCTGCACCCATGGCGCCTAGACCCTGCACCGCAAAGCGCTTGCCCACCACCTCTTCGCCTGCGCACTCAATAAGAGTCTTACCCGCTATGGCCACGCCAAGCCCTGCAATTCCCTCGCGGTCATAATCCGTGCCGCCCATATCAACAGGTTTGCCAGTGAAGGAGCGCCGAGAGCCCAGCTCATCACACGCCCAATGCGGCATCTCCGGGCGAGCGCCAATATCAAAACCAAAGCCACCAAATATTCCGCCATTCTCATGCAGGAACGGTTTGCACAAGGAGACAAAGCGGCGGTATTGCGCCTCAAACCCTTCAACGGATGAATTGGCCTTCATCCCGGCCTTTGAGCCGCCAAGCGGCAATCCGGCGGCTGCGTTTTTCAGCGCCATCGTACGGGCCAACATTTTCACCTCGTCCAGTGATAGCGTGTCGGTAATTCTCGTTCCGCCTTTACCGGAATATTCTAACGGGCCACCCTCGCTAATCCCAGTATTCCATACCACAACATATCCTTCGACATTCATAGCAGGATCACGCAGCGTGACCTCTAACTCCGGTTTCATCGATTCAAAACGGCGCTTCAATACCTCTAATTCGGATAAAAATGTCTCTCTATTGTCGCTTTTTTCTGCCTGCACAGCCATGCTCAAACTCCACATTAAAAAATCTATAGTGACGCTAGCTCTTTCATCAGGATTTGTACACCCTTTACACGCTGAGCCGGAGTTTCCCAGTTGCGGATCGCGACCAGCTTTTGATCGGGGCGCAACTTGATCGCTCCAGCTTTCGTGCTCATCCACTCCATCAAACCCTGCACATTGGGCGGGCTATCCTTATGGAACCCGATGACAGCGCCCTTCGGCCCGGCCTCCACAGACGAAACCCCAGCCTTTTTACAAAGCTGTTTGATGGAGACGATATCCAGCAGGTTTTCGACCTCTTGCGGGATTTTGCCGAAACGGTCGATCAGTTCGGCGGCGAAGCTTTCAATATCATCCGGCTCCAGCAATTCAGACAGGCGGCGATACAGACTCATCCGCACGCCCAGATCCTCGACATAGTTTTCTGGGATCAGAACCGATGTGCCGACATTGATGGTCGGTGACCAGCTTTCCTCCGGCAGATCATCCACATCCACGCCTTCACGCGCCATGGCGACCGCTTCCTCCAGCATTTGTTGATACAGCTCAACGCCCACTTCCTTGATGTGGCCGGATTGCTGATCGCCCAGCAGGTTCCCTGCCCCGCGAATATCCATGTCGTGGCTGGCGAGTTGGAAACCGCTGCCGAGCGTGTCCAAGGTCTCCATGACCTCCAGACGTTTTTGTGCCAGCGGACTGATGAGCTGGTTGGCTGGATAGGTCAGATACGCATAGGCACGTACTTTAGAACGACCAATACGCCCGCGAATTTGATAAAGCTGCGCCAGACCGAACATATCGGCGCGATGGATAATCATGGTGTTGGCGGTCGGGATATCGATCCCGCTCTCGATGATATTGGTCGCCAGCAACACATCATACTGCCCGTCATAAAAGGCCGTCATGCGGTCCTCCAGCTCGGTTGGGGTCATTTGCCCATGGGCGGTGACGACCTTCACCTCCGGCACCAGTTCCTTCAGGTTTTTCTCCAGATCATCCATATCCTTGATGCGCGGACATACATAGAAGCTCTGCCCGCCGCGATAATGTTCGCGCAGCAGCGCCTCGCGGATCACCATCGCATCAAACGGCAGAACGAACGTGCGCACGGCCAGACGATCCACTGGTGGGGTTGTAATCAGGCTCATTTCCTTCACGCCCGTGAGTGACATTTGCAGGGTGCGCGGAATAGGCGTTGCGGTCAGGGTCAGGACGTGCACATTGGCCTTGATTTCCTTCAAACGCTCCTTCTGCTTCACGCCGAAGCGCTGCTCCTCATCAACGATCAGCAGGCCGAGATTATCGAACTTCACGCCCTTGCCGAACAGCGCGTGCGTGCCGATGGCGATATTCACGCTGCCGTCGCTTAAGCCTTCTTTGGCGCGTTTCATATCGGCGCTGCCGACCAGGCGGGAGAGCTGTTCGATGCGCAAACCCGTTCCGGCAAAACGCTTGATAAAATTGTTATAGTGCTGGCGTGCCAGCAAGGTGGTCGGCACAACCACCGCGACCTGCGCCCCGTTCATGGCGGCAACATAGGCCGCGCGAATAGCAACTTCCGTCTTACCAAAACCCACATCACCGCAGACCAGCCTGTCCATCGGGTAATCGCCGGACAGATCGGCAATCACATCGCCAATCGCACGGTCTTGATCTTCGGTTTCGGCATAGGGGAAACGCGCAGCGAATTCGTTATAGATATCTTGGGACACATCGAACTTATCGGCCTTTTTCAGCTGGCGCGCGGCGGCGATTTTCAGAAGGCCGTCAGCCATTTCCATCAGGTTTTTCTTCACGCGGGATTTACGTGCCTGCCACCCTGCCCCGCCGAGTTTATCAAGCTGGGTTGTGCCCTCGTCAGAGCCGAAGCGCGACAACACCTCAATATTGACCACAGGCACGAACAGGCGATCGCCGCCCGCATATTCCAGCTTCAGACAATCATGGTGCAACTTGCCCACCGTCACGGTTTCCAGCGCGATGAATTTACCAATCCCGTGATCGACATGGACGACCAGGTCACCCTCGGCCAGCGCCGAAACCTCGGTCAGGAAGTTATCGGATTTGCGTTTCTTTTTGGTTTTTCGTGCCAGACGGTCGCCCAGAATATCGGCCTCGGTAATCACCGCCAGATCGGGCGCGACGAAGCCGTGTTCCAGATGCAGGATTTCCAGATCGATAGATGAGAGCGCAATGCCGCCCGCCTCCAGAAAACCCTTCATGCGTTCTTTCGATCCTTCGGAATAGCACGCGATGATGGTTTTACGGTTTAGACTGACAAGATGTTTTCGCAGCTCGCCAAACACATCGCCGTCCGGCATAGCGCGGATATCGGCAAAATCGCGCCCCTTTCGCACCGCTGGGTCTTCATCACCCGGCGCGCCGAAGGGGGAAAGGTGGTCGGCGGCGCTGGTTTTGGCGTTCCACTCACCTTCCTCAACATAGAGCGCTCGTACCGGCAGCGGGTGATAAATGCTGCCGCTCAAGCTGACATCGGCGGCCTTTTTATCTTTTTTTAGCGCCGCGGCCTGCAGCGTTTTACGCGCGTCGAAAAAATCTCTGATCTGGATCAAGCGTTCATCGTGTGATTGCGCAGCGTGGTGATCGAATGTGATTTCAGCCTTGGGCGCATAATCGAACAGCGTATCCATAGTTTCAAAAAACAACGACTGCCAATGATCCATCCCGTTATAACGGCGGCCTTCGGAGACGGCCTCGTATAGCGGATCGCCCGCCTGCACCACGCCAAAGGCTTCTCGGTATCCGGCGCGGAAGCGCGCGATTGAGGTTTCATCCAGCAGGAATTCCGTGGCGGGCTGCAAATTAAAATGCTTCATACTGGCTTGGCTGCGCTGACTGAGCGGGTCAAAGGTGCGGATGGTTTCAACCTCGTCCCCAAACAAATCAACGCGCACCGGATCATCAAAGCCGGAAGGGAAGATATCGATAATGGAGCCGCGCGTGGCGTATTCGCCCGGCTCACGCACGGTTTCGGTTTTGATATAGCCGTTGCTGATCAGGTATTTTTGCACCTGCTCCAGATCAAATTTTTCGCCGACGCGGGCGGTCAGGCTGGCATGGGCTAGCGCGGATTTGGGCATCACGCGCTGAATAGCGGCATTCACGGTGGTCAGCAAGATGCGCGGGTGGCGCTCGGCTTCCGCTTCCCAATTCATCAATTTCGTCAGGGCGCTGACGCGGCGGGCGGAAATTTCATGGTTGGGTGATACGCGATCATAGGGTAGACAATCCCACGCCGGAAAGCTGATCACCCGTACCTTGGGCGCGAAGAAGGCCAGCAATTCCTCCAGCACCGCCACACGTGTGTCATCCAGCGCGATATGCACCAGAATTTTATCCTCCGGCATCAGCGCGCGCGCGCGCTCGGCCAAGATGCGTGCATCCTGCCCCTCCGGCGCGCCGTAAATCACGCGCTGGTTTGGGATGCTCTCAATATCGATATTATGTGCCTCAGCCATAGGCCGTGTTTATATAGAGATTTGCTGAGCTTGAAAAGCGTAGAGCTTTTAGTTCATAGACAGATCGGGCCCAGGCACTGAATCCGTGTTTTTCTCAAAGTGTTTGGGATAAAGCACATGAAGCGGAGCTGGTTCAGATTTAATTTCGTGCCAACCTTCATGCTCTTCAGCCATCATTTCGATCCATTCAACAAAATCAATACCGTAATTTGTTCCATGCTCAACGATTTCGTCTCGATTTGTATCCAAATCTGATAACCAACGTAGTTGATCCTGAAGAGCTTTCGCAACATATGGCAATACCCTTTTGTAAGTCTCTTCGTAATATTGCGTTCCTGTAATAATTTCAGTGCCCGCAACAAATTCGACGAGCCTTACATTGCCTTCGCCCGGAAAAGCATCTTTTGGACGCATCAAACCGTCTTTTTCCAAATCCTGCTCTATCGTCAAAAGAAGACCAACGTGAACAGAAATTAAATCAATTATATGAAACGGCTTCGTTTTTTTAGTCATCACTTACTCAGAAACAAAAATTGAAATTAGTGAAAACAATAAAGCCAATATTTTGAATTATGTCAACATTTAAGCAAATTTATGCGCTTTGATCTTTTCAAACAGATCGCTGACAACATTCGCAGGCGGAGATTCCTTGCCTGTAATCCAGTTATATAGATTTGGATCATTCTCCTTAAGCAACTCATCATAGCGCGTCAGCTCTGCCTCGGAAAAATCCGGCACGTGCTTGCGTGCGAAAGACCCTAAAATCAAATCCATTTCCTTCGTTCCCCGATGCTCGGAGCGAAAAATCAAACGCTTGCGCTTATTTTCAATGGTTTCATTTTTAGACATAGGCATTACAATAGCCATATCCTTGAATTTGAAAAGACTTTTTCATGAGCCGACCGTTTGATCTTGATCCGTTATTTCGCGCCCTAACCACCTTGCCGGGGGTTGGGCCAAAGAATGCGAAATATCTGGAAAAACTGATTGGCGGGCCAAAGGTTCTCGATTTACTGTGGCACTTGCCAGTGGATTTCATTGATAGGCGTTTTTCGCCCAAAATATCCGAGGCTCCGAATGGCCGCATTGCCACCATGGAAGTCACGGTTGATAAACACATGCCCAACGCGCGTAAATCGCTGCCCTACCGTGTGAGTTGCAGCGATGAAACCGGGGCCATCACGCTTGTATTTTTCCGCGCCCACAAAGATTGGATTGAAAAGCAACTGCCCTTACATCAAAAAGTAATTATCAGCGGCAAAGTTGAATATTATCAGGGTCGGGCGCAAATGGCACACCCGGATGCGATCGGCCTGCCGCAGGACCGCGCCGCGATTGAAACGGTGGAGCCTGTCTATCCGCTCACACAAGGCATCACCAACAAGGCCGTGCGCAAAGCCATGCAAAGCGCCTTGGGCTATCTCAGCGCCCTGCCGGAATGGCTGGATGAAGCGCACAAAAAGCGCGGCCAATGGCCCGACTGGTACAAAGCACTCGAGGCCGTGCACAGCCCGGAAAGCGAATCTCTGCTCTCGCCGGAACATCCGGCGCGTATGCGCATGGCCTATGATGAATTGCTCGCCAACCAGCTCACGCTGGCTTTGGTGCGTGACCGCGCGCGAAAAATTAATGGCCGCGCCTTCCAAACCGAAGGAGTCTTACGCGAAAAAATTCTCTCTGCTCTGCCCTTTGATCTCACAAGCGCACAGAAAGAAGCGCTCGGCGATATAGACAAGGACATGAGTCAGCCCGCGCGCATGCTGCGCTTACTACAAGGCGATGTCGGCAGCGGCAAGACCGTTGTCGCCTGCCTCGCGATGATGAGCGCCGTTCAATCCGGCGCGCAAGCCGCCCTGATGGCCCCCACTGAAATTCTCGCGCGCCAACATGCGGACAACCTCAAACCATGGCTGGAGGCTGCTGGCGTGCGCGCTATCGTTATGACCGGGCGCGATAAAGGCAAAACCCGCGAAACCATGCTTCAACAAATTCGCTCGGGCGCGGCGCAAGTGGTTATCGGCACCCATGCAATTTTTCAGGAGGGCGTTGATTTCAACGATCTCGGCCTTGCCGTGATTGACGAGCAGCACCGCTTTGGTGTGCACCAACGCCTCGCCCTGTCTTCAAAGAGCAAGGGCTCCGACGTGTTGGTGATGACCGCCACCCCCATTCCGCGCACATTGGCCTTAACCGCTTATGGCGATATGGAGGTCAGCAAAATCGGCGAGAAACCACCAGGCAGACAACCGATTGATACGCGCCTGACCCCGATTGAGAAAATCGAAGATTTGGTCGCGGGGCTAAAGCGACAAATCCAAACCGGCGCGCGCGTCTATTGGGTATGCCCTCTGGTCGAGGAATCGGAAAAGCTTGATCTGGCGGCAGCGGAAGAGCGCTATGACATTCTCAAAGCCGCATTCGGGGAACGCGTTGGCCTGATCCACGGGCGGATGAAACCACTGGAAAAAGATGCAGTGATGGAAAAATTCGCGGGCGGTGATCTCGACATTCTAGTCGCCACCACGGTCATTGAGGTGGGCGTGGATGTGCCCGAAGCCACGATCATGGTGATCGAACATGCGGAGCGCTTCGGCCTGTCACAACTTCATCAGCTGCGCGGTCGCGTTGGGCGCGGATCGGACAAATCCTATTGCTTCCTGCTTTATACCGGGCCGCTTGGCGAAACCGCGAAGGAGCGCCTATCCGTTATGCGTGACACGGAAGATGGGTTTGTTATTGCTGAAAAAGATCTGTCCTTACGCGGCTCGGGCGATATTCTCGGCGTGCGCCAGAGCGGCTCTGCCGAATTCAAACTAGCCAATCTCGCGGTTCATGGCGATTTACTGGCCGCCGCGCGCGCCGATGCCAAATTGATTATCGAGAAAGATAGCGAGCTGGAAAGTCCGCGCGGGCAAGCCCTTAAAACATTGCTGTATTTATTTGAACAAGATCAGGGAATTAAAAACCTGCGCAGCGGTTAAGCTTTCTTCTTTTTGGACAAAACTTTTTTAGCAGGTTTCTTTACCGTCTTTTTCTTGATACGGCTTGCCGCATCAGGCGGCGAAATAATGCCTGCAGACACAACCAGCTTAACACCCTCTTCGACGCTCATATCCAGATAAATCAGTTCTTTCTTTGGTACGAACAGAAGATAGCCAGATGTTGGGTTTGGCGTGGTTGGCACAAACACGTTAATCGTCTCTTCTTTTGTTACGCGCTGGACCTCGCCTTCGGATTTGCCGGTCACAAACCCGATCGACCACACGCCTTTACGCGGATATTCCAGCATCACGACATCACGGAAAGCTTTCGACTGCGTCGCCATTACGGTTTCGAAAATTTGCTTGATCGCGCCATAGAGCGTGCGAATGACAGGCATTCGATCTACTATATACTCCGCCAGACGGATAAACAGACGACCCAGAAAATTCGTCGCAAACCAGCCGACAAAAATAAAGAAGATTACCGCCATAATCAGGCCCAGCCCCGGCAGGGTTGTGCCCTGACTCATACCCTCATACCAATGCGCAGGAATAATCTTCGTCACATTTTTATCAACGAAGGTGAAAAAGACATAGGTTAGGTAAATCGTAATACCGATCGGCGCGGTCACCAAAACACCGGCCAGAAAATAGCCCCGCAAACGCGCGCCAAAGCTCATGTTCGGAGCTTTTGTATGCCCGTCCAGAACCTCTTCGGTGGTGGTTTTTTTATTCATCGCGGCATCATGGCGTTAAAAGGCACGAAATGCAATGGGCTAGAAAGAAAATGGTGATCGCTGAGGGATTCGAACCCTCGACCTACTGATTAAAAGTCAGTTGCTCTACCAGCTGAGCTAAGCGATCATTCCACGAATAAGGCTAAGAATACCTTTGGACGGACGCAACATATGTATTTAGCGCACGCGCGTCAAGTTTCTTATTCCTATTTTGAAAATTTTGCTTTGAGCTTTTCCGCCACTTGCGGCGTTACGAATTCGGATATATCCCCGCCCATGCTGCAAATCTCTTTTACGAAGCTGGCCGAAACGAACTGCCACTTATCCGAAGCCATCAGAAAAACCGTCTCGATATCGGGGTCGAGCTTGGCGTTCATGCCCGTCATCTGAAATTCATATTCAAAATCAGAAACGGCGCGCAAACCTCTGAAAATACAGGATGCATTCACATCTTTAGCAAAGTGGATCAGAAGCTTATCAAAGACCTGAACCTCTATCTCGCAGCCCTTATCTTGCATATTCTCAATGTCGGTGCGCAAAAGCTGTTCACGTTCCTTGAGGGAAAATAGCGGGCCTTTGCGCTTATTATCAGCAACCCCGACAATCAGATGATCTACAAAGCGGCTGGCGCGGCGGATCAGATGCAAATGCCCCTTGGTCACCGGGTCGAACGTGCCCGGATAAACCCCAATAAGATATTTACCTTTATTCTGCGTCATCGGCCGGCGCATCTTCCTGTGTGCTAT
Organism: Alphaproteobacteria bacterium; assembly: GCA_020442385.1. Taxonomy (GTDB): domain Bacteria; phylum Pseudomonadota; class Alphaproteobacteria; order Micavibrionales; family Micavibrionaceae; genus JAGRKE01. The sequence continues at coordinate 317,447 of JAGRKE010000002.1, forward strand.
CGTCCTCAGATGTGTCCTCTGCGCTTTCAACAGCGGGTGGTGGAGAGGATTCTCCAGCATTTGCCTGATCCGTATTTTCTAGAACATCTTCATCCTCGTCATCTTCTTGGATCAACCAAGCGACGGAGACCACGTTTTCCCCTTCCGCAACGCGGAACACGGTCACGCCTTGCGCGCTGCGGCCTGTGATGCGGATATTTTCAACGCGCGTGCGGATTAGCTGCCCTTGGTCGCTCACCAGCATAATCTGGTGAGAGTCCGTTACAGGGAATGTTGCCACAACCTCGCCGCCGTTTTTCTTCGTCAGCGACATGTTTGTCACGCCCTGTCCACCGCGCCCAGTGATACGATATTCATAAGATGATGTGCGCTTGCCGTAACCACCATTGGTCACAGTTAACAATAGCTGCTCTTTTTCAAGAAGCTCTTTAAAACGCTCTTCGGACAATTCAAGCGTTGTCTCCTCAATCTCAAAGTCATCATCCTCACTGCCGACGATCTGGCTGGCCGCTTTCATATAGGCGGCGCGCTCCTCGGGTGTGATTTCCACATGCTTTAGAACGGACATAGAGATCACCTCATCGCCCTTGGCCAGCTTAATCCCGCGCACCCCGGTCGATGTCCGTCCAGAGAACACGCGGATCGCGTCCACAGGGAAGCGGATCGCCTTACCCATACGTGAGGCCAGCATCACATCTTCATCCTCGCGGCATAGACGCACAGACACCAAATTCTCGCCCTCGCCCAGCTTCATCGCGATCAAACCGTTAGAGCGGATATTCTTGAAATCGGAAAGCTTGTTCCGGCGCACAGAACCATGCGAAGTCGCAAACATGATATCCATCTTGTCCCAGATATCCTCATCTTCGGGCAGGCGCATATAAACAGAAACCGTCTCATCTTTTTCAATCGGCAGCAGGTTAATCAGCGCCTTACCACGCGACTGCGGCGTTGCCAGCGGCAATTGATACACCTTCATGCGGTGCACAATTCCCTTCGAGGTAAAGAATAGAATCGGCGTGTGCGTGCTCGCCACAAACAGGTCGGAAACAAAATCCTCATCCTTCAGAGCCGTTCCACTGCGCCCCTTACCACCGCGGCGCTGCGCGCGGTATGTATCCAGCGGCACGCGCTTCACATAGCCGCCATGCGTAATGGTCACAACCATTTCTTCCCGCTGGATCAGCTCTTCGATATCCATCTCAAATTCCGCATCGACCAGTTCGGTGCGGCGCGGCGTATCAAAGCGTTGCTTTACGTCCTGTAATTCTTCAACCAAAACCTCGAGCAGTTTTTCACGACTGCCGAGAATGGCGAGATATTCTGCAATTTTGTCGGTAATCGCTTTAAGCTCTTCACCGATTTTATCGCGCTCAAGCCCTGTTAAACGGTGCAGGCGCAAATCAAGAATGGCTCTGGCTTGCGCTTCGCTCATCTGATATTTGCCGTCCTCAACCTGATGCTCTGGATCATCGATCAGCGCGATCAGCGGCGCAACATCGCCCGCGGGCCACGGCTTGGCGAGCAACGCCTCACGCGCTTCAGTCGGGTTACTCGCATTACGGATCAGCGCGATCACTTCATCGATATTGGCCACAGCCACAGCCAAACCGGCCAAGGTGTGTGCACGCTCACGGGCCTTGCCCAGCTCGTAAATCGTGCGGCGGGTAATAACCTCTTCGCGGAAATCAACGAAAGCTTTGATCATATCGCGCAGTAACATCATCTGCGGCTTGCCACGGTGCAAAGCCACCATATTGCAGGCAAAGTTGCTCTGCAGCGCTGTGTGCTTGAACAGCTGGTTCAAAACAACATCTTCATTCGCACTTTGCTTAAGCTCAATAACGATGCGCACACCTTCGCGGTCGGATTCATCGCGCACTTCGGCAATGTCTTCAACGATCTTATCGCGGCCAACCTCGCCCAAACGCTCCAGCAGCTTGCCCTTATTCACCTGATAGGGAATTTCATGCACGATAATCGCGCGGCGCTTGCCTGCATCTTCAAAAGAGGTCTTGGCACGCATAACGACCGAGCCATTTCCTGTGTGATAAGCGGACTTAATCCCCATCACGCCCAAAATCTGCGCGCCTGTCGGAAAATCAGGACCGGGAATAATCTCATTCAGCTCTTCAGTTGTAATGGCCGGATTTTCAACCATGGCCATACAGCCATCAATCACTTCGCCCAGATTGTGCGGTGGAATGTTCGTCGCCATACCCACGGCAATACCGCCCGCACCATTCACCAGCAAGTTGGGAATACGCGAAGGAAGAACTACAGGCTCTTTCATCGATTCATCGTAGTTAGGTTGGAAATCAACAGTGTCTTTGTCGATATCCTCCAGCATTGTCTCAGCCGCCTTATCAAGACGCGCCTCGGTATAACGCATCGCTGCCGGGCTGTCGCCGTCCATCGAGCCGAAGTTCCCCTGCCCATCCACCAACGGCAGACGCAGCGACCATGGCTGGGCCATACGCACCATCGAATCATAAATCGCAGAATCGCCGTGCGGGTGGTATTTACCCATCACATCCCCGACAATACGGGCAGATTTTTTGTAGGGCTTATCCGATGCATACCCGCCCTCGCGCATCGCAAAAAGAATGCGGCGGTGAACAGGTTTCAGACCATCGCGCACATCCGGCAAAGCCCGGCTCACGATCACGCTCATCGCGTAATCGAGATAGGATTGTTTCATCTCATCTTCGAGCGAAATGGTTGGCAATTCAGGGTCGTTTACAACAGCATCGGTCATCGAAATTTATACTCGTTAAAATTTGTGTGTTTTCAATAGGTTTTGTAGCAATTTTACGGGAGAATCACAAGGGATTAAGCGGCTTTATTGCGCACTTGTCCCACCCGTTTTTACCTGCATCATAGCCCGGTCGAGCATGCGGATAATTTCGGGGTAAACAAGGGCCGCATACGCATCGGTTTTGGACACGGCGGATTGCGCCTCAGGCGTGCTGTAATAGGCTAACATCGCCTGAAGTTCGGCCTCGGTGTATACCTGCGCATAAGCATCAATTGAGGCCTTTTCCAAGGCATCGTAATTAAACACGTTTTTCAAAGATGTTTGATAAACCTCGCGCTGATTTGCGGGCAGATGCGCCGTGTAGCGCTCAATCGCCGAATCGATCTGGTCCTTGGCCGGACGCAAGGCCTGAATCTGGCGGGCCAGATCAACCTTGCGCGCCAGTACCTCCCCGCTCTCATCCTGTGCGAAAGACGGGGCGGCGAACACCAAACATATTGCTACTAGAAAAAAACCTCTAAGTACGCGCATATAACGCTCCGTTATCAGTAAAAACCCTAGAACGGAATTTCGTCTTCCATTTCACCAACGGCCGCGGCAGGCGCTGCTTGGCTTTGGCCCATCGGCGCGCCGGTATCAAAACCACCTGCGCTGTTATCCTGGAAAGACGATCCGCCAGATGCCCCCGCGCCGCTGTTGCGGGAATCAAGCATAGTCAACTCTCCGCGATACGGGCGAAGTACAACCTCGGTCGTGTATTTCTTTTGGCCGTCTTGCTCCCAAGAGCGTGTTTCCAGTTGGCCCTCAATATAAATTTTAGAGCCCTTGCGCAGGTAATTTTCACATACATTCACAAGACCTTGGTTGAAAACCACAACCCGGTGCCATTCCGTGCGCTCGCGGCGCTCGCCAGTGGCCTTATCCTTCCAGCTTTCTCCTGTTGCGACAGACAGATTCACAACCTTGTCACCTGACTGCATTGTGCGCACATCAGGATCCGCCCCTAAATTTCCAACTAAAATAACTTTATTGACGCTTCCGGCCACAATTCATACTCCTCGAAATAACTAATGATTAGAGACTCAGACTATAAACAGCTTGGCAGGGGAATCCAAAGGGAAATTCAGGAAAATCCAAGCCACTCACAAGTTTCGATTTGTCTTTGTCAGGCTTTTGCGTCATATAGATGCACATGTTGACACAAATCAGTATCAGAGGCGCGCGCGAGCACAATCTTAAAGACATTAACGTCGATATGCCGCGCGATAAATTAATCGTCATCACGGGTCTTTCCGGCTCGGGAAAATCTTCACTCGCCTTCGATACGATTTATGCGGAAGGTCAGCGGCGCTACGTCGAAAGCCTCTCGGCCTATGCCCGCCAATTTCTGGAAATGATGCAAAAGCCCGATGTTGATTCCATCGAAGGCCTGTCCCCCGCCATCTCGATTGAGCAAAAAACAACCAGCCGTAACCCACGCTCCACCGTCGGTACGGTGACTGAGATTTACGATTATATGCGCCTGCTGTGGGCGCGCGTGGGAATTCCCTACTCTCCGGCCACAGGCAAGCCGATCACCAGCCAAACCGTTAGCGAGATTGTGGACCGTATTTATGCCATGGGCGAAGGCACGAAGCTTTATCTCCTCTCACCCATCGTGCGTGGACGTAAGGGGGAATACCGCAAGGAATTTAAAGATCTACAAGCCAAGGGCTTTCAGCGCGTAAAAGTTGATGGCACGCTCTATGAAATTGATGAAGTGCCCGCGCTTGATAAAAAACTGAAACACGATATCGAGGTTGTCGTCGACCGCCTCGTCATTCATGATGATCTCGGTAACCGCCTGGCCGACTCAGTGGAGACCGCCCTGCGCCTTGCTGACGGCTTGATCATTGCCGAAAATGCTGAAAACGGCGAACAAGAAATCTTCAGCGAGAAATATGCCTGCCCGGTCTCCGGCTTTACAATTCCCGAGATTGAACCGCGCCTGTTTTCCTTCAACTCCCCGCACGGCGCCTGCCCGGCCTGTGATGGCCTTGGCGTCAAAATGCACATGGATGAAAATCTGGTTGTGCCTGACCCGTCCAAGACCATTGCCCAAGGCGCGATCGAGCCATGGTCGAAAAATTTCGCCCCGTTTTATATGCAGGCGCTTGAGGCCGTAGCCGATCATTTCGGTTTTGATGTCGATACGCCGTGGGAAAAAATGAAGGATAAACATAAAGAGATTATCCTTTACGGCTCAGGCAATGAGGTCGTTCCCATTACCTATGAAAGCAAGAATGACAGCAAGTGGAACAGCAAGAAACCATTTGAAGGCGTGATCAACAATCTGGAGCGCCGCTTGCTGGAAACCGAGAGCAACTCCGCGCGCGAGCACCTTGCACAATATCAGACCAGCGCGCATTGCGATGTGTGTGACGGTGCGCGCCTGCGCCCCGAATCTCTGGCCGTCAAAATCAAAAAGAAAACCATTTCAGAGATTGCGGCTTTGTCGATTGAAGAAGCCTATGATTGGTTTACGAATGTCGATAAAGACTTGAACAAACAGCAAGCACAAATCGCCGAAAAAATCCTCAAAGAGATTAATGAACGCCTGACCTTCCTTGTCAATGTCGGCTTGGATTACCTCAACCTCTCGCGCTCCTCCGGCACGCTTTCAGGCGGAGAAAGCCAACGTATCCGCCTCGCGAGCCAAATCGGTTCGGGCCTGACTGGTGTGCTTTATGTTCTCGATGAACCTTCCATCGGCTTGCACCAGCGTGACAATAACCGCCTGCTGGAGACGCTCCAGCGCCTGCGCGATCTGGGCAATACGGTTCTGGTGGTCGAGCATGATGAAGATGCAATCCGCGCCGCCGATCACGTGATTGATATGGGGCCCGGCGCTGGCGTGCATGGCGGCACAATTGTTGCCGAAGGCCCGATTTCCGATATTCTAAAAGCCAAGAACAGCCTGACCGCCGATTACCTGAGCGGTAAAAAGGAAATCGCCGTGCCGAAGGATCGCCGTGCGGGTAAAAAGAAGCAAGCGATCGAAGTGATCGGCGCGCGCGGAAACAATTTAAAAGACGTGTCGGCGAAAATCCCGCTCGGCACTTTTACCTGCATCACAGGCGTGTCGGGATCAGGAAAGTCCAGCTTCACGATTGATACACTCTATAAAGCCGCAAGTCAGAAGCTAATGAAATCGCGCGAAGTGCCCCTGCCTCATAAAGAGATTAAGGGCCTCGAATTCGTTGATAAGATCATCGATATAGACCAAAGCCCGATCGGACGCACGCCGCGCTCCAACCCCGCGACCTATACCGGGGCGTTTGGACCGATCCGCGAATGGTTTGCCGGCCTGCCCGAATCCAAGGCACGCGGCTATAAGCCGGGCCGTTTCAGTTTTAATGTGAAGGGAGGGCGCTGCGAGGCGTGCTCGGGCGATGGTGTGATTAAGATTGAGATGCACTTCCTGCCTGATGTCTATGTGCAATGCGACACCTGTAAGGGCCGCCGCTATAACCGCGAGACGCTGGAGATTAAATATAAGGGCAAGTCGATTGCCGATATTCTGGATATGACCGTGGAAGAGGCTGCCGATTTCTTCAAAGCCGTACCATCGATTCGCGATAAGATGGAAACGCTGAAATCTGTCGGGCTGAGCTATATTCAGGTTGGCCAACAAGCCACCACCCTGTCGGGCGGTGAAGCCCAGCGCGTGAAACTCTCCAAAGAGCTCTCCCGCCGCTCTACCGGCAAAACGCTCTACATCCTTGATGAGCCGACAACCGGCCTGCATTTCGATGATGTACGAAAATTGCTGGAGGTTTTGCACACGCTGGTGGATCAGGGCAACACGGTGGTGGTGATCGAGCATAATCTGGATGTGATTAAAACCGCGGACTATATCATTGATATTGGTCCTGAAGGCGGACATAAGGGCGGGGAGATTATTGCCAGCGGATCGCCCGAAGACATCGCCGCTGCGAAAAAAAGCTATACAGGCCAGTTTTTAAAGCCGATTTTGGATAAAAAATCAAAGAAAGCGGCTTAAAAAGAACCACTAAAGCACTGATATAAAACAAAAATAGATATATTTATTTTATGTAAATAAATATTTGCATAAGGTCTTAATTTTGTGTTAAGATCAGGTCATTCAAAAGATAAAAAGAGTTTTAACATTTAACGGTAATGGAGAATTGCTTTGAAAGGTCTTTTTAACGGTTTAGCAGGTTTAACGACGATGGGCGTTGGCGGCCTTTCGCTTGCAGAAACTTTCGCATCGTCTGGCATGATCGCAAGCCTTCTTCCTGCATGGGGCACAGCAGCGGTTATTGGTATTGGCTTGGCTGTCGGTGGCGCAATCACGTACTCCGGATTTAGAACACTGGTTCCCGCTAAAGGATAGACCAAACCAAGACCGGGGATTTTTCAACACCCATAATAGGCAAAGGAATAACCTGTTTATCACCGATTTGAAGCGCCTCAAGTTTTTGCGGCGCTTTTTCTATGGTGAAGGTTTCGCTTGGGATATCCAGACCGTAAAAATTCGGTCCGTTCAGGCACAGGAAGTTTTTAAGCGCCAGCGCGCCCGGCTCACTACCCAGATCTACACCCGCCTCTTCAAAAGCCTCGGCATAAAGCTGCGGTGCGATGCCGCCCGTATAACACCCGGCGGCACAACCGCATTCTGTTACCTTTTGCGTATGCGGCGCACTGTCGGTTCCCGCAAAAAATTTTGTATTGCCTGCATCCGCGACAGCATCGCGCAAGGCCGCGCGGTCTTCCTCATATTTCAAAAGCGGCAGGCAGTAGAGATGATATTTCAGCCCTTGCAGCAAATGCCCAACCGTATAGAGCAGATGCTGCGGCGTAATTGTTGCCCCCACATTTGCAGGCGCGCTTTTGATAAAATCAACGGCCGTCTTTGTCGTCACATGCTCACCGACGATTTTTAAATCCGGGAACTTCTCTACCGCGTGCGGCAAGCGCTCAGAATAAAAAATCTCTTCCGCATTTTGTTTACGGTCGAAATATTTTTCTGCCTCCAAACCATGCTCTTCGCCATGAATACACAGCACCACGCCCGCATCGCGCATCACCTCAAAGACGCCGTTCTCAACAAACTCCATGAAGGGATAGCCAAACTCCGCACCCGTTGTTCCATGCGGCGGGTAGTATTTCGCGGCGCGCAGTACGCCGGCCTTAGCGCCCTCTTCAATCATTTGGGGCGTCGTGTCCTTCGTCAGATACAGCGGAACAATAATATCATCCAGCGCATCCCCGCCCGCTTTGCTAATCATCTCCAGATATTCTTCAATGCTCCAGTAAGGAAGACCGTCAGACTTAAACACTTTACCAACAGGCGGTTTGGTGTTGGGCATCGCCAGAACACCCGCGCACCCCATCTTGATAACATCCGCAATCAACGGCGCAAGCATTTCATCTTGCCGAAGATGAAGATGAAGATCGTACCATTTGGGCAATTCAAGTTGCATAGGGCTCGCTCTTTTCGGCTGGGCGATTAACGGTGCTTAGCTTTTCTGTACTTTAACACCTGATGCCGCGTCAAGCCATATGGCTTATGATGTTGTGGCCTCGAACACTTTTATAGCGCCGCCCAAGCCATAACAATGACCCGCAATTTTCGGAGAGGCACTATCAAGCGTTCCCTCAAAAACAGCCAAGGAGCGCGGCCAGCTCACCGCATCGAAAGGAACCGCAGAGCCTTCGGTCGTGAAGTCCGTACCATCCCATTTCAAAACCTGAATATCATCATCAATCCAATAAATCAGTTTGTCATCGGCCAATCTGTCCATCCCTAAGGAGCCGGTCGTCGCACCGGGAATCGTATAGGTATTGCCGACCTGAGAACCGCTCGCGTAGTCATACATTTTTATTTGGTCAGTATTACTGTTGTGAACCGCAATTAAGCCCGCCTCAAGACAGGCAAGCATGCTCTGGCTTCCGCTATCGATGGTGACTGGCGATCCGTCAACCGTAAAGCCGCTGCCTGTATAGGTTACTTTTTGAATTGTGTTTTGTCCCAGCGAACAGACATAGAAAACATTTTCTTCCTGTCCGTACGATCCGCAGGGGTAAGACCCAAAAGTGAAAACACTGGCCTGCGTGTAATCCAAACTCCAATCCGTTCCATCCCACGAATAAACGGCCATGCCATCCGATGCATTATCAAGAAAGACCACTTTATCGTCGGCGATTTTTACCATCCCGTCATTATTATCAGAATCGCTGATGGTTACCGCATTGCCGGTGGAGGCCAAAGTCGTTCCACTCAACTCCAACGTCAGCAACTCATCCGCGCTGCGGTTAAATAGAGCAATCTGGTTGCCCAAAAGCGGCTGGATGGTTGCATAAGTATCACTCGAGGTATAATCACTTCCCACCTGCGACCACGACGCGATCGTGTAGCCGCCCGCACCACCTCCTCCGCCACCGCCGGTCTCTTCGGGCGCATCGAACGCTTTGCAATCAAACATTCCAAGCCCCAACCCAATTCTTGTTCTCGTGAGTGTTGTTGTCATCGTTTTCTCCTTTGTTCTGAACAATAAAAAACCCGCGCTTCACAAGGAGAAGGCGGGAAAAGATAAAATTTTGGCGTTGTCTGCTCAGGATCTTAGATCAAAAATAAGAACAAATCAAGAACATTTTTTAGGGATATTGAGAAATATGGTGCCTCCGGAGAGACTCGAACTCTCACTTCCGAAGAAACCGGATTTTGAATCCGGCGCGTCTACCAGTTCCGCCACAGAGGCACACCATAGATTATAGCTTCCAAGGGTTTATACGATCCTGTACAAAGAATCAACAAAACTATAGGTGTGTTATATGAGCATTCGAAGCATATCTGAATTATTGCAAGATCTGGACAGTCAACTCTCTGGAGAGCACGTCACTTTAGATGAGGTTTTAAAAGGCTTCCATGAGCGCGGATTTGGCTTTTTTCTTTTTATTTTCGCCCTGCCGACGGCACTGCCGCTGCCTGGTCTGGGCATAAATCTTATTATCGCTCTGCCGCTTTTATTACTAACCGCGCAACAAGCCATGGGACGCAAAACAATTTGGCTGCCACAGAGCTGGAAAACTAAAAAAATTGAACGAAAAAAAATCAGCACCATGATCTCCAAAGCCCTGCCCTATATGCGCAAAATCGAACATCTTATTCAGCCGCGCCTTGGGTTTGTCACACAGGGTTTATTTTCAAATATTATTGGTATACTTGGTTTTATCATGGCACTTTCTGTCTGCTTACCCGTTCCTCTGACCAATACAGTGCCGAGCCTTGGCATCGCGATCATGGCCGTTGGTGTCATCATGCGCGACGGCCTTAGCGTTACAATAGGCGCGTTGATCGGCACGGCGTGGGTTCTGATGCTCTTATTGATTGTCATGTTTTTGGGTGCCGAAGGAATTGACGTTTTCAAAGACACACTTAAATCATTTATTTAAGTGAGGTCGATTTGCTTTTTGTCGAAAAATAATTTACATATATTAAAATCTGAAGGAGTGAAAAATGACAGACAAATCAGAACATATGAATACAGTTTTAAAGGCTGGCAACTTATCTGAATTCATTAATGGTCTCTCCGGGCCCATCAGCCTCTGCGGTCCTGTAAGCGATGACACAAAAGATCACCAGCTAATACATGTACATGTAGAAAAATCAGACGGTGTTAATCATTTAAACATCAGCAATTTCTAATGACTAAACTGCTTTCCTGTCGTATTGCGGTATTACTCCTTGTTGGCAGTATCTCTTTGTTCTCGCTACTTGCCGCGCTTGCTTCGGAAGTCTTTTGGGGATTAGAGCCCTGTATTTTGTGCATCTATCAACGCATTCCGTTTCTGGCTGTCGTCATATTTGCTGTCCTTGGCTTTGCGTTCAAACGCAAGTCCGCCGCCACAAACACCCTACTCGGCATGAGCGCTTTAGCTTTTTTAATCAACAGCATGATTGCCTTTTATCACACAGGCGTTGAACAAAAATGGTGGATATCTGCCGTTGAAGGCTGCGCAGTCCCGGCTGATTTTGGCATGAGCGAGCAAAGCATGCTGGAGAATATCCTCAGCGCCCCCAGCGCGCGCTGCGATGAAATTCCATGGGCAGACCCCGTGCTAGGCCTGTCGATGGCAAATTATAATGTGATTTTATGTTTGGGGCTGTTCGCGCTGTGCGCCGCCAGCCTCATTCTTGTCCGCAAAAAGGCAGCTTAGGAAATCCCTGCCGCGCTCATCGCTGCAAAAACAACCAGAATGACACCGCTGTGGAAGATGAAAAATCCGACAGATTGCTTCAGTGTTCTTTTCTTCGAAAAATCAAATAAATCATTAAACATGGCTTTGTCCCTGCTCTGGCCGCGAGAGACCGGCTCCGCGTGCTCATACTTTAAAATGTTGATAGATACATCTCTCTTAAGGACAAAATCGCCACAAGTCAAGGTTTTCTGCGGGTTTTGGGCGAAAAATCTTACAGGCACAATAAAAAGCCGGGCATTTTTGCCCGGCTTTTCCCAAAAAGACCCAAAAGGGTTCTTAATCTCTTAAACGGCTTACTTGCCTAATGTGGTCAGATAACCGACAACAACCATACCCAAAAGCACGTTCACTGAATATGCGAGGTATATACCGACAACGGCCAAAATAACCGCCATCATGTCATTTGTCAGTTTCTTACCAGACAAGATCATAGAGGAGAGGACCATAACCCATCCCGCTCCGATCAGCGTATGGATTGAACCACCCTCAAAGAACCCTCCTACAACACCATCAATGATGCCAAAAGCATGCAGATAGTGACCGAGGAAAGTTGATAGGCCTACCAGCAGGATTGTATGGAAGATGTAGAACCCAAACGCTCCTGTGAGAGACCGTACATGTGCTAGATTTGTTACATTGTTAAACATAACATTCTCCTTTCGTTGCACGTTACCACCCTGTTCAAGGTGTTTATTGAGCTACCCGGAAGTTTATTCCTCCGCTAGCGCCCAATTCTTTTATGAGTCCACCAATTCGGTGTCCCAGTATAAAAAGTCGCCCCAGCTTTCATGTAGAAAGTTCGGCGGAAACATTCGTCCGTTTTCCTGCAACTCGAACACATTCGGACGTTCGGGCTCGCGGATCGGAAACATATTCACTTCATGGGGCATGGCATTGCCCTTTTTTGTGTTACAGCACTGACAGGCCGCCACAATATTCTCCCAGCTTGTACGCCCGCCTCTGGAGCGCGGAACAACATGATCAAATGTCAGTTCGTGCGTTCTGTATGGCGTCTCACAATATTGACAGGTCCAGCGATCACGCAAGAAGACGTTAAATCTTGTGAAGGCCGGATTTCTGGCAACAGCTACATATTCCTTCAGCGCCACAACGCTGGGCAATCTCATCTCAAATTTCGGCGAACGCACCACGCGCTCATACTCGGATATAACCGTTACGCTATCTCGAAAAATGGCCTTAACAGCATCCTGCCAAGACCATATAGAAAGCGGGAAATAACTCAGTGGTCGATAGTCCGCATTCAGTATCAACGCAGGACATCGCTCAAGCGACCTATGGGGTTGTATGTTAGCTGCTGTGTTCAAGGCCACACTCCTTTCCGTTCATCCGTTGGCTACGGCGGAGACCTTGATAGGCGGGAACTTAGTGGTGAAATATCACCTGATATATAACCACGAAGTTTAAACAAGGCCTCGCGTTCCTTGTACTTTCATTATACCATAAATTGTCCAAATTCCTACGATTTATGCGGGTTACAGACTAAGATTCTATGCTGCATTACGACAAATTTTTGCACCGCATCATCCTGCAGCAAAATCAAAAATCCCTTATTTTTTCGTGTGTTATAAAAAATATTGAAATGAAAGCTTTAATTTTGTTGCGCGTGGTGCAGCACAATGGTCTTTTTATTTTTTAAAATTCTATGCGCTGAAAACCTCTTTTAAAAAGGCGGCGCCGCTCTCGATTCCAGCCTCATCTATACTATGGGTTAGGCCCGGCGCTGTGTGGCCGGAGATTTCAAACCCAGCAGCCTCAAGAGCTTGTTTTGCGTGCGCATAGGCGGCAACAGGAACAACATCATCAGCCTCTCCATGGATCAGATGTATGGGCGGTTTACTTTTCGCCTGCGCGAGTTCGCCCTCACCGAGCAGCGCCCCGGAATACCCCAGCACGCCGGCAATTTTCTGACTATAGCGCGGCGCGCTATACAGGCTCATCATCGTACCTTGTGAAAACCCGAGCAGCGCAAGCTGGTCTGCCGGCAGGTTATGTTGCTGCAAAAGTTGATCAATCAGAGCGTTTAAAATCGGCTGCGCGGCCTGCGCCCCCTCCAGCATAGCTTCGGGATCACGGCTTTGCAGCGAAAACCACTGATAACTATCGGGATAGCCCGGCGGCACCATGTCGCAGGCAAACGGCGCATCAGGCGAAACAAACACCGCATCGGGCAACGCGTGCGCATAATAAGGCGCCAAGGAAATCAAATCCCGCCCGTTTGAACCAAGCCCATGCAGCAATAAAACAATCTGCTTTGGTGCTGTACCACTGGCCGGACCCCAGTCATATATATTTGTGATGTCACCTTGCGTCATGGACTATGGCTAACACATATACAAAACATCCCATAGCTCAAAAATTTAAAGTTGCAAATGATTATCATTTGAACTAAATATAATACCCTATCGAGTATTAGATTTTCAAAGATTGGAACGAACATGCTGGAAACCCTTCTCATTACATTCCGCGAAGGCCTCGAGGCCTTCCTTATCGTTGTTATTATGCTGGCTTATATTAAGAAGGCTGGGTACACAAATTTGATCAAGCCTGTTTATGCGGGCGCAACGGTAGCCCTGGCCATCAGCGCAACAACGGGATTGCATGTTGCGGAACTGGCCAATGACCCGCGGTGGGAAGGCACACTTTCGCTGATCGCAGGCGCGCTGGTTGCCTCCTTTACGATTTACATCATCAAAACTGCCAAAAATATCCGCAGTGATATCGGCGCACGCATTGAAAAAACAGCCTCCGCCAACACCGCAATGGCAGAGATTGGTGTTTTTGCCTTCACCGTTCTTATGATCGCGCGCGAAGGCATGGAAACAGCCCTGATGCTCGGCACCATCAGCGCACAAGAAGATGCCGTGATGATGTGGAGTGGCGCCCTGATTGCTCTGGCTCTTATCGCTTTGGTCGGCTATTTGTGGGTGACACAAAGCACAAAAATAAACCTGCGCCTGTTCCTGCAGGTCAGCGGAATTTTCCTCGTGCTGTTCTCTATTAACCTGTTCATCTACGGCCTGCACGAACTTAGCGAGATGTCTGCTATACCGTTTATCGGTGAAGACGCAAATACAGCTTTCCACATTTTCACGGAACCTATAGAGTCATCCATCGGTTCGAATATGATCACCCTTGGCTTACTGGGTGTTCCGATCATCTGGCTTTTTGGAGCGTTCATTCGTGATAAATTTGCTATGCGCAAATCTGCGGCTATCGCAGCCGAATAGAAAAAGACCTTACATGGTTTTAAAAGCCCTGCTGCTTGCTGCGGGGCTTTTTTGCATGTCCACAGCGGTGCGCGCGCAAACACTCCAAGACGATCGCCCCCTGCCCGAAGAAACAAAACTCAGCGCCGAACAATTCGTCGCGCAGCGCGTTAAAAACGCCGAGGATAAAAATTATATCAGCCTGTCCTATGAAAACGATTTGATTGGTGGTGGCACGGACCAATATTACACCAGCGGTCTTCGTGCGACCTATTTCAATGTGAACACGCCAATCCCCGCAGGTATAGATGAGATGGCCGATTCCATCCCAAGCTTTGATATTAACGACACCACCAGCACCTATTTCTCCATCGGACAAAACATCTTCACCCCCGATGATATTACAATCCGCACCAACCAAAATAACGACCGCCCATGGGCCGCATGGCTTTACACCTCTGTCGGATTGGCCAGCTTTGATGAAGACCACATGGATGAATTGGAATTCACACTGGGCGTTGTCGGGCCGGAAGCGCTTGGCGAGCAGGTACAAAAGGCCGTTCATAAGCACATTACAAATTCCGATTTGCCAAAAGGCTGGGACAATCAGCTTCAATTTGAGCCCGGCGTTATATTCTATTGGCAACGCCGCTGGCCACAAGCCTTTGTCAAAAATATCGGCCCTTATCGCCTGCGCGCGGAGCCGAACATTAATCTATCTTTGGGGAACGTTTATACATACGCAGGCACGGGGCTGAATTTCCGCTTCGGCCCAAATCTTGGAACACTCGAAGATGCGCCGCCGCGGGTGCGCCCGGCCATGCCCGGCACTGGCTTTTTTGAAACGCCCAAGCGGGGCTGGAATTGGTATGTCTTTGCCGGTGTTGATGGACGCGCCATCGCGCGCAATATCTTTCTGGACGGCAACACCTTCCGCGACAGCCCCAGCATCGATAAAAAATATTTCGTTGGTGATGCCAATGCGGGTGTGGCCTTCACCTATGATCAATACCGCATCTCCTATTCCTTCAACGCACGCTCAAAAGAATTTGAAGGGCAGGACGATATGTCCACCTTTGGCTCGATCACCCTTTCCACACGCTTTTAAATCCCGTATGATGTCACTCATAGAGACATTTAATTCTCTCAGAGCGACATATGAAATACGACTTACTCCATATTCAGGGCCAACCCTATGTTCTCGTGCCGTTGCATGATTACCGCGCCATGGTCAGCGCCGGCAGCAGCAAGAACCTGCCCGATGACATTCTTGATGCGCTGGCCGCGCGCCAAGAAAGCCCGGTCAAGATCGTGCGCAAACACCGCGGTATGACTCAGGCCGAGCTGGCCAAAAAATCCGGCATCTCGCGGCCCTATCTGACAGAAATTGAAACGGGTAAAAAAGACGGCTCTATCCGCGCGATGAAAGCCTTGGCCGACGCTCTGGATGTCACGGTGGGACAGCTAACCTAGCGCTTCATTGAAGACATGATGCCGCGCATAACCTCGCGGGCAATTGTCCGTCCAACTGAAGAACCTACCGAACGCACCAACGATTTGACCGCCGCCTCAGTCGGTGTTTGACGATTCGAACTACGCTTAGGCTTGGCTTTGGCTGCTGATTCTTGCGCCTCCTCGGCGCGCTTGGCCGCATCTTCCGCGCGTCTTTGTAAAACTTCATAGGCTGACTCGCGGTCTTGCGCGGTGTCATATTTTGCACCAAGACTACTGGCCTTCATCACCATTGATTTAACATCTGCGCTGGCCGGACCAAGGCGCGAGGACGGCGGACGCACAAGCGTGCGCTGTACAATAGAAGGCTGCCCCTTACCCTCGAGCATGGAGATCAGCGCCTCACCCACACCCATTTCGGTAATAACGTCCTCAACCTTGAATTCAGGATTGCCGCGATAAGTCTGGGCTGCTTGTTTGATGCCCTTTTGCTGTTGCGGGGTAAAAGCGCGCAACGCATGCTGAACACGGTTACCAAGCTGCCCCAAAATATTTTCAGGTAAATCCGCCGGATTCTGGGTAACAAAGAAGACACCAACTCCCTTGGAGCGAATCAAGCGCACAACCTGATCCACCTTTTCCAGCAGGGCTTTGGGCGCATCGTTAAACAGCAAATGCGCCTCATCAAAAAAGAAGACCAGCTTCGGGCGGTCGGAATCTCCCGCCTCGGGCAGCTCCTCAAACAGCTCTGCCAAAAGCCAGAGCAAGAACGTGCCGTACAAACGCGGACTTTGCATCAGCTTGTCCGCTGCCAGAATATTCACATGGCCACGCCCATCCAAATCTGTACGCATAAAGTCTGTAATCTGCAGGGCTGGCTCACCGAAAAACTGATCACCGCCCTGATCCTCCAAACGCAATAAATTACGTTGAATCGTACCAATCGATTGCGAAGAGACATTTCCGTATTTTGCAGAAATTTCTGCGCGTTTCTCATCCATCATATTTAAGAAGGAGCGCAAATCTTTTAAATCCAGCAGCAACAAGCCTTCTTCATCAGCCACGCGGAAGGCGATATTTAGCACGCCCTCTTGCGTATCATTTAGCTCCAGAATCCGCGCCAGCAAAAGCGGACCAATTTCAGAAATTGTTGTGCGGATTGGATGCCCCTGCTCTCCAAACATATCCCAGAATGTCACAGGCGAGGCATTGGCCTTATATTCATCGGTAAACTCAATATCCGCCGCACGCTTTTCGAGGAAATCCTGCATTTCCGATGGCATACACATACCCGACAGATCGCCCTTCACATCCGCCAAGAACACCGGCACGCCCGCATCAGAAAACCCTTCGGCCAGATTTTGCAGTGTTACGGTTTTGCCTGTTCCGGTAGCACCCGCAACAAGCCCGTGACGGTTACCCCATTTCAAGGGAAGATATTGCGCGGCGGGTTCTTTGCCTACACTGCGACCAATATAAACAGCATCATCACGTAAATTCGTCATCATCTTATTCCTTCATTTCATATTCGCGGTCATGCTGCAGAGCCGGGATTGAGCTTCGCACGCGTTTAACAGCGCTTAAATTCAGATCAGCCATGATCATACCCGGTTTTTCATCCATTTCAGCTAAAATCTCGCCCCATGGGTTTATAATCAGCGAATGCCCCCACGTCTTGCGGCCATTTTCATGCTCACCCGTTTGCCCCGGTGCAATCACAAAACTGCCGGTTTCAATGGCCCGCGCCCGCAAAAGCGATTTCCAATGCGCACGCCCTGTTTGAACGGTAAAAGCGGCAGGCACAGCCAGAATGTCCGCGCCGTTCTTGGCCAAATCACGGTAGAGATAAGGAAAGCGCAGATCGTAGCAAATGCTCATGCCAAGCCCTATCCCGCCCATGTCAGCGACAACCGCGCGATTTCCCGGTGTTATAACATCGCTCTCTTTGTGCGTCTCACCGCCCGGCAGCTGCACATCAAAAAGGTGGATTTTGTCGTAGCGCGCGGCCGTCTCCCCTTGCGGCGAAAACAAAAAGCTGCGGTTGGCCAGCTTGTCTTCCGACAGCTTAACCGAAAACGACCCGATCAAAAGCCAGATACCCAGCTCTTTTGCCAGCGCGGCGGCCAGAGGAATACCGGGGTGATCCTCCTCACGCGGCGCACTCTCCAGCTTTTTGGAAAGCGGCAAACGGATCTGATCGGAATTCTCCGGCGTGGCAACAAACTGCGCACCCGCACTCGCGGCCTCGCGAACGAGACCTTCAAGCATTTGTAAATTCTCTTTGATATCCGCGCTGCTGGTCATTTGCAGCGCCGCCGCCTTGATTACGCTCATGAGGATAAAAGCTTGTCCAGCTCACCCTTCTCATTCAGCGCGTTCATATCATCAAAACCGCCGATCGGCTGATCATTGATAAAAATCTGCGGCACTGTGCGGCGGCCTTCTGCCTTTTCGACCAGCGCTATGCGTGCATCATCATCGCCCGTTACATCAATCTCTTCATAAGAAACGCCCTTCATTTGCAAAAGCGTCTTGGCCTTTGTGCAATAGGGGCAATAATCGGTCGTATAAACTTCCACTTTCGCCATTGTCTGATCTCCTTTAAAACAACATATATTAATTATATAGGTTAAGCATGAGCACAAACAAAGCAGATATTCTTATTTCGGGAGGCGGCATTGCGGGGCTAACGCTCGCGCTGCTGCTCAGCGATATCGGCCTAACGATTCATGTGCTCGAGCCCTTCCCGCCAAAACCCTTTAAGGAGACCAAACCGACCGGGCGCACCGTAGCGCTTATGGACAGCTCCGTGAACGTGATTAAAGCCGCCGGGGTGTGGGATATCATTAAAGAACATACGGCCGCGCTCAAAACCATGACCATCATCGATGACAGCCAGCCCGGCGCAGAGGTGATTGAAGCCGCCTTTGACGCTACCGATATCGGGCTGGAGCAATATGGTTTTAACTGCCCAAACTCGCTCTTGCGCGCCGCGCTTTTTGAACGAGCGCAAGCCGTAGACAACATCCAAATCCACACCAGCGCCCTACAAAGCTTTGAAACACAAAAAGCGTCCGTAACCGCAACACTGGAAAATGGCGAGCGCATCACTGCCGCTCTTCTGATCGGCGCAGATGGACGCAACTCTTCCGTGCGCAAACAATCAGAAATTGAAGACTGGCAAAAAACATATAACCAAAGCGCAATAACCTGCGTGATTAATCACTCCAAGGCACACAACAATGTCGCGGTGGAGTTTCACCGCCCCGGCGGGCCGTTTGCGCTCGTGCCGCTGCCGGGCAATCAATGCAGCGTCGTTTGGGTAGAAACGCCGGAACGCGCTGCAGAGCTGCTGAAGCTGAAAAAACATGAATTTGAGCAAGCGCTCGAGAAAAATGCGAACAGTATTCTAGGCGGCATAACACTTGAAACCGGGCCGGAGAGCTGGCCACTTTCAACCATGAAGGCCAAAACACTCATTGCGCCGCGCATCGCCTTGGTCGCCGAAGCCGCGCATGTGCTCTCCCCCATCACCGCGCAGGGGCTGAATTTAAGCCTGCGCGACATCTCGACTCTGGCCGAGGTGATTGCCGATGCCATGCGTTTGGGACTTGATTACGGCAGTGAGACTATTCTTGCCAAATATCAAAAGCGCCGCCGGATTGATATTAACACCCGCGTCTTTGGCGTCGATGGCATGAACCGTATCGTCAGCAATGATCTAAGTTTCGTGAAAGGACTGCGCCGTTTGGGGCTCAAAACAACCGCGCGCATTTCCCCGATTAAGAAATCAGCCATGATGCACGGCCTCGCGCCCCAGCTGGATTTGGGTCGGCTTGCAAAAGGCGAAGCGCTCTAGGAGAATTCTCCGTCTCTGACCACGCGCACCAGCGAAAGCACAGAAACTTCGGCTGCCCCTGCCTTTAACAGCGCCTTCGAACATTCTTTGACCGTCGCCCCGGTTGTATAAACATCATCAACCAAAACCACAGTCTTTCCTTTTAAACATGCGGAGGTTTGAGGATTCACACCAAAAGCCCGTTTTACATTCCTCACCCGTTCCTTGGCCGTTAAATGCCCCTGACTGGGCGTGGCACGCGTGCGTACCAGCGCATCAATCAACACAGGAACCTTACATTCGCGCCCCAACATTTGCGCAATCAAGGCCGATTGATTATAGCGCCGCGATAACAGCCGCCAGCGATGCAAGGGAACAGGCACGACATAATCCGCCGCCTCCAGCATATCCGCGCCGCAACGTTTGAGCCACGGCATAAAGGCCGCGACAATATGTGTCTTATCTGCATGCTTGAAGCCTAAAATAAGGTTGCGGCTCGCCTCGTTATATTTCAGGGCTGAACGCGCCTGTTTGAAGGGCGGTGTATGCGCAAGGCAAGACGTGCACTGAGCGCCCTTATCAACCTCATATTCAAACGGAAAACCGCAGCACACACAAAAAGGTTCGGCAATAAAATCCAGCTCCAGCCACGCTTTGGGTGATATTGCCCCCTGCCGTTCGACAATTTCGCCACTCACGGCGCAGCGCGGCGGCAATACGGCATCCACCGCTTGCATGGTGAATGATGCAATCTGCCGTTTAAGGGTTTGCATATCGCGCGCGCTTTCCTGTAATATCCATCAACTTCACAATAGAGCTAACTTAAGGGTAAAGCTAAGTTTTTAATAGTAAAATCATGGCTCAGGAAACCACAGACATTCAAGGGGAAGACCCGGCGCGCGAATATATTGAAAATCGCAACGCCCTGCTTAAGGACGTAAAACCCGAAACCATTCGCAAAGCCTGGTTTACGCTTTCGCACTTGCTGCTCGAAGAAAACGCCAAAGTGCTCGATATCGGCTGTGATGACGGCGAGATGACCTATGCTATGGCTGTACTCTACCCGTGGGTGCAGTTCATAGGCATTGATAAAAATAAACGCCAAATCAACAAAGCCAATACACTTTACGAACTGCACAATCTGGAATTTCAGGCCGGCGATGCGGCGCAGGCCGTCTTCGAGCCAAAAAGCTTTGATGCGATTATAAACTCATTCGTCCTGCATGAGATTTATTCCAGCTCGCGCTATAACGAAACCATCGTTAGTGACGTGCTGCAAACCCATTTTGACATGCTCAAAGAAGGCGGGATCATGTTTATCCGCGATTATTCTCGCCCGCCGCCTGAGGAATTTGTTTTAATCGAATTGCCCGATCAACCGAGCAAAGGCTCTAAACCGTCCGAGCTATCCGTTGCCGATTTGCTAGTGTGGTATTCCGAGCATGCGCGACCGCGCCATGACGCGGGAACAGGTGGATTTTTCCTTGAAGAGCTGCCCCAGCGCGTCCCCAACACGCGCCTCTTCCGCCTGCCACATAAATGGGCCTATGAATTCATCATGCGTAAAGACGACCGCGCGCACTGGGACAAAGATTTGCCCATCGAATACACCTATTACACCCCACGCGAATTCCGCAAAGAGCTGCGCAAACTGGGCGCACGCGTGCAATATTCCGGCCCACACTGGGACGAAGATTACATCGAAGATCATTTCGACGGTAAAATGCGTATCTTCGATGACAATTATACACCGATGGGCTTTCCCCCGACCTCTTACATCGCCATCGCCTATAAAATGGCCGAGCGCAAAAGTCTGCATATTCATGAACGCCGCCCGTCACAAACAGATAAAAGCTCTTTGAAGATTACCGCAGTACGCGATCAGGTTACGGGCGATATTGTTGACATTGTCAGCCGCGATCTGAGCATCAGCGAAGTTCTCCCCTATCGTATTGATGAGAACGGACGTCTCAAAATTTATCTCCACGATGGCGTACCGCGCAACCTCGTAAACTCCGTTCCGCGCAATGGCGAGAGCTTTGATTACCGCCGCTGGTCAGGCCATATGGTTGAGCCAATTGCGATTGAAAACTCATATATATCCAGTAATGAAGAATGGGACGTTAAAAAAACGGCGCTCTTTGCGCGTGATCATCTGGGCCTGAAGCCTCATGACAATTCGATCCTTGAAATCGGGCCCGATTACTTCCCGTCTGCCGATTACATTGATGACAAGATCAACACATACTACCTGCATGTCAGCAAGGCCAAGGACGCGGTCTCTCCCAAAAACCTATCCGAAGACCGTGCGCGTTTTCATGCGAAGGGCCGCATTCGTGAAATGGACGCCCAGCAAGTGCTGGATGCGATTAGTGTCGGCTTCATTCCCAATGCCCATCTAGAGCTACAAATTCTCTACCTCTTTAATCACCTAAACATGCGCGCGGAAAACTGGACGACTAAAGACGTCAAATTCAAGGCCGGCAAAATCAAACAAAAAACCAATCTAGCGAGCATCATTAAAAATTACGGCCTCAACAAAGACCGCTTTAAGAACGTAAAAGGCACCGCTGGACAACTGCGCTCTGTGCACTCGATCTTTGTAGAAGAAGGCTTGACCAAAGGTGCTGTTGCAGGCCTTAGCTCTTTGGATGCTGACTTCGTCGTGCATAATGAAAACACGGTCAACACCGCGGTTGTGCTCCCTCTATCCAAGGGCGAGAAGAATGACGTGCATGCGGGCTTTATTATGAAACAAATGCCCATCCCGCAGCGCCACACTGGCAATGCAAATATTATCTCCGCACCCAGCTTTAACCTGCCGCGCAACGTGACAAACCTCAAACATGCCAAAGAATATATCGCGAAAGAATTTGGTGTTTTACCCGACAATGTGATTAAAATGGGCGAAAGCTATTTTAGCCATATCGGCATGACACCACACCGCATTCACCCCTTCGCAGTTATGGTTCCGCAAGGCAAACCCGATGACCCGACAACAAAATTCCTGCCCTTCTACCAATTCATGCTGTTGCGCAGAAGCGTTGCCCGTGAAAGTCATTTCATGATCGCGATCGCGCGCGCTTATAAATATTTCCATGAGGATATCCGCTATGACTTCATCAAACGTGTGAAGGCGATTGTTCAGGAACGCTTTAACCAAAGCGAACCTGACTGGTCTCTGCCCCTCACCTACGAACCGGCCCCGCTTCCGATCAAAGAGAAAACTGTTAAAGAAATGAAAGTCGCCTTGAGTGCAGAGCGGGAAAAATTAAAACAGGACCACGAAGAAAAGCCAGCTGCCGCTCCTCTGGCAGAACAAAAAAAGCCCGCGCCCGCACCTCCAGAGCCAGAAACTAAAAAATCTGATCCCAATATTGATCTGATCGGCGATTTCGGTGCGGAAGTTGATGAATTTATTGAAGCCATGGAACAAGCCCCCAAATCAGAGCCTGCGCCTGAAAAGTGGTAGAGCGGATGAGCAGCGCCACCGACATACACATCTTTGACCGCAAAGCAGCAGCTCTCAAACGCGCACGCATTAAAAAAGATCATTTATTCCTTTTCGATTGGGCGCAAAAACAAATTGCCGAACGCCTTGATGTTGTAAACCGTGACTTTGATTTGGCCCTACAACTGGGCACACGAGGCGATCAGGCGCCGCTCTTATCATCTCCGAAAATAAAAACTCTGCTTTCGCTTGATACGAATGCTGACAGCACACCCGGAACTATAGCCGATGAAGAAATGTTGCCACTAGAAACCTCTTCGCTTGATCTGGTCACAAGCGCCCTGAACCTGCACAGTATCAATGACCTGCCCGGAACGCTCATACAGATTCGCCGCGCGCTCAAAGCTGACGGGCTGTTCGTCGGCGCGCTTCTGGGCGGAGAAACGCTGCATGAACTTCGCGATTCTTTGGCGCAGGCCGAGCTCAAACTCAAAGATGGGATGAGCCCGCGCGTCTTCCCCTTCGCCGATAAACAGCAAATGGGCGCCTTGATGCAACGTGCGGGCTTTGCACTGCCGGTTATTGATTCCGAAATTATAACCGTGACCTACGAGAATATATTCAAACTGATGCATGATTTGCGCTTTATGGGCGAGAGCAATATCATCGCAGAGCGCAGCCGCACAAACCCCGGCAAAGACTTCTTTATGGAGGCCGCCCGCCATTACGCGCAAAATTACAGTGAACCTGACGGACGCATCCGCGCAAGTTTCGAGGTTATTTTTCTGCTGGGCTGGGCACCGCATGAAAGTCAGCAAAAACCGCTCGCGCCCGGAAGCGCGCAAAAAAAACTGGCCGATGCATTGCGTACCGATGAAATCAAAACAGGAGAAAAAGCCACGCCATGATTGATGTGCAGATCATTCCAATTTTGGAAGACAATTACGCCTATCTCCTGCAAGCAGATGATGGCACAACTGCAATCGTCGACCCCGGTGAAGCATCTCCAATTATGGATGTGCTGAAAGAACGAGACCTCACACTCGATTATGTGATCAACACCCATCATCACTGGGACCACACGGATGGCAATGAAGAGTTGATGGAGAGATATGGCGCGCAGCTCGTTGCCCCGGCCGCGGAAGCTGAGAAAATCAGCAAGGTTGATATCAAATTGGCCGAACGTGATGTTTTTATGCTCGGTGAAGATCGATTGGAAACATTTGAAACGCCCGGCCACACGGCTGGCCACATCTGCCTTTACGCCCCTGAAAGCAAGGTCGTCTTTACCGGCGATACGCTATTCCTGATGGGCTGCGGACGCCTATTTGAAGGAACAGCCAAACAAATGTGGAACTCCTTCCAAAAACTCAAAACCCTGCCTGATGAGACAAAAATCTATTGCGGCCATGAATATACGCTCAGTTTAGGAGAGTTTTGTTTGAGGATTGAACCCGAGAATGAAGATTTGCGAACCCGTCTAAAAACCGTACGGGATTTGAGAGCACACAATAAACCGACAATTCCAGGAACAATGGGTGAGGAGAAAAGAACAAATCTGTTCATGCGCGCCGAAAGCCCGGAGCGCTTCGCTGAAATCAGACGCTTAAGAGACAATTCTTAAGAATCGTCTTCCTTCTTTACGGATAGCTTACCTTTTTTAGGCGGCGCTTTCTTGGTGGGATTTTCTTCAGCTTTGTTGCCGGCAGAATCGTTATTGTTGTTGCTTCTGTTTTTTGCGTCTCTATGTGGTGGAATAGCTATTTTCGACTGGCCGCCTTGAGAATTCTCGCTCACGGCCAATTCGATCTCCAGACGGGAAGCCACTTTACGCAGCTCATGCACGGATTCTCTTAGATTTTCACGAACAGCCGCATCTTTCTTATTACCCAGCCACGCTTCGTAGCATTTGTAACATTGCTCGGAGGTATCATGTAACCGTTGCTTGATTTCATCCATACTTTACTCCTTTGCTGCTCTAAACTCGGACACCATACTCTAACAGAGTCGATTAAAATCGCAAGGTTAACCCTGACCAAAAACCGTATTCAGTTGTTGGGTCACACGAACAAAGGTTGTGCGCTTGGATAATTCTTTCAAGCGGACTGCCCCAACATAGGTACAAGTAGAGCGCAAGCCACCAAGAACGTCTTGAAGTGTGTCCGCCACATCACCGCGATAAGGAACACGCACTGTTTTTCCTTCGCTGGCGCGGTATTCCGCCACGCCGCCTTTATGTTTTTTCATCGCCGTGTCGCTGCTCATGCCATAGAACTGAACGAATTTTTCACCATTCTTCTCTACGATCTCTTGCTCTGATTGATCATGCCCAGAAAGCATGCCGCCCAGCATGACAAAATCCGCGCCGCCGCCAAAGGCTTTGGCAATATCGCCCGGCACAGTGCAGCCGCCATCGGCGCAAATAAGGCCGCCCAGACCATGCGCAGCATCGGCACATTCGATAATGGCAGAAAGCTGCGGGTATCCAACGCCGGTCATTTTGCGCGTGGTACAAACACTGCCCGGCCCAATGCCGACCTTTACCACATCGACGCCAGCCAGGATTAATTGCTCCACCATTTCGCCCGTTACAACATTCCCGGCCATGATGGTCAGATCGGGGTAGCGCTCGCGCGCGCCCTTTACGAAATCAACGAAATGTTCGCTATAACCATTGGCCACATCAATACAGAGCTTGTCCGGCTTGCTGCCAGCCTTGATAAATTCAGCTAACTTTTCTTCATCAGCCTTAACCATACCAATCGAATACCAAATCGAATCCGGTCCGTTTTCTTTGTAAAATGTCTGAAGATCAGCCAACGGGTAATGTTTATGCAGGGCCACGCTCAACCCATTTCCATCCTCAATAAAGGCGCGCGCCATATCAAATGTGCCTACACCATCCATATTCGCCGCAATAATCGGCACGCCGTTGAATTTCTTTCCGCTCCACTTAAAGGTAAATTCGCGGGAAATATCGACATCCTTACGACTCTTCAAAGTTGAGCGTTTAGGGCGAATCAAAACATCCTTAAAATCGAGTTTTGTATCTTCTTCTATATGCATATAAATCCTCGCTTATGACTTAAAAACACTGGCCGCAGCCTCTTGAGAGGCCTTCTTCTTAGCGGCATCGCCTTTTACACGTTCAATTTCCGCCTCCAATTCCCCGACATAATCCTCCAGATCCGCTATGGACATGGATTCCAGATTTCGGGGAAATTCTGCCGTTTTCGGCTTTGGGCGCTCATCATCAAACATATTTATCGTCTCACATATTCTTGACTAATTCGTTAACTATACCTTATATATAACGCGTTCCCATACATTTTAAGGTTTTATACCGTTGATCCAAGGGACAGGATCGGGCGCCCAGAGTCACATGCATTTCAGGCGCAAGAAACAGATTTAAGGAGAAGACAAATGGCTAAAGCCGCTGCAAAACCAAATAATCTCTTAATGCCAAAGGCAACAGCTGTTTGGTTAATTGAACACACAATGCTGAGCTTCCGCCAGATTGCCGATTTCGTTGAATTGACAGAAATTGAAGTTGAGGCGTTGGCCAATGAAGACATCGGACGCGGACTTGTTGGCCGCGACCCCGTTGAGCACAGCGAACTTACAAAAGACGAGCTGGAACGCTGTCAGGCTGATCCGGACGCGCGCCTGGTTTTGAAGAAAAACGACCTGCCGACTGTAAAAATGCGCTCTAAAGGCCCGCGCTACACCCCTGTATCCAAGCGCGGTGATAAGCCCGATGCGATTGCTTACATCCTGAAGCACAACCCGGAAATCAGCGATGCGCAGATTTGCAAGCTGGTGGGCACAACAAAGCCAACAATTGAGCGCGTACGCGACCGTACACACCCGAACGCATCAAACCTGAAGCCCCGCCACCCTGCGGATTTGGGGCTTTGCACCTATCAGGAATTTGAAAAGGCTGTTGAAAAAGGTTTGAAAGCTGCCGGTAAAGACCCCGAAGCCGTAAAGGCACAGCGCTTGGCTGAACAGCAAAAGCAAATTGAGGAAACAACCAGCCCCGATACCTCATCTAGCGGTGGCTTTGATTTCTCAAACTTTATGCCTGATATGGATGGTGGCTTTCAGAGAAATGATAGCCAAGACGACGTCTCGGACGATTAGAACAATTTCCGCATAAAGAAAGGGCGGTCGGAGAATGAAATCAACCGGCCGCCCTCTTTCACGAATCCCCAACTTTGAAGCCGGGGTAATTTAGTCTCGGCAAGCTCTAAGCCGAGGCTCGTCCGCCGTAGCGGATTCCTTCAATCTCTTCCTTTACGAGCAGTTTTTGTTTTTTAAGCTGCTTTAGATAAAAATCTGCCGCTGGACTTTTCTGAGCCTCCCTTATCTGTTCTTTATACAAAGCATGTTTTTTCTTTAAAGCTTCTAAACGTGTCAAAGGCGCGGACTCGAATCCATGAGACGGCATGGGCACTCTCCTGTTATTAATGGTTTTTCTTACGATTAAGGTGATCATATCACCAAAAAATATAGGACGCAAAAAAATGTCTAAAAGTAATATTATTGAATAATAATATTACTTTTTCTTGAGGCATTTAGGGCGTACTCTTAAACACAAAAAAATAGGATGCCGTTTTGTACATCGACATCATTTTTACAAGCACACGATTCGTCTATATCTTTTTATGATGACACAGGAAGGCTTAAAGCCACGTTAAAAACTGCTAAAAATTGAATTTAACACCTTGTGCCAACGGCAAAGCGCTGCCGTAATTTGTCGTCTGCGTCTGGCGGCGCATATAGGCTTTCCAAGCATCAGAGCCGCTTTCACGCCCGCCGCCCGTCTCTTTTTCACCGCCAAAGGCGCCGCCAATTTCCGCGCCGCTTGTGCCTATATTCACATTGGCAATCCCGCAATCACTGCCCGATGCCGACTTGAAGAATTCAGCCTCACGAACATCTGTTGTAAAAATCGCGGAAGACAAGCCCTGCGGCACGGCATTTTGCATCTCAATCGCCTCTTCAAGCTTAGAATATTTCATTACATAAATAATCGGCGCGAAGGTTTCATGACAAACGATATCGGTCTGCTCCTCCATCTCAACGATGGTGGGCTGTACATAAAAGCCACCTTCAGGCACACCTGCACCCTGACGCTCACCGCCCACCAAAATATTACCGCCCTGCTCTTTCGCCTGCGCAACGGCAGATTCAAAGCCCTGAACAGCGTCTTTATCAATTAGTGGACCAATGTGATTCTCAGAATTTTTCGGATCACCGATTTTGAGCTGTCCGTAACCATTCACCAGCTTGCTGATAAACTCATCATAAATGCTTTCATGCACGAACAATCTGCGGGTCGTGGTGCAGCGCTGCCCGGCTGTTCCCACCGCCCCAAACGCCACACCAACAAGCGCCAAATCCTGATCCGCAGAGGGTGCAACGATAATCGCGTTATTTCCGCCAAGCTCAAGGATAGATCTACCAAAGCGCGCCGCCACAGCCTGCCCGACCGCGCGGCCCATGCGTGTGGAACCCGTTGCGCTGATTAAAGGAAAACCCGCATGCTCAACCATGGCTTCACCAACATCACGCTCACCAACCAAAACTTGCGATAAATGATCGGGAATTTCATATCCGGCAGCCTTAAATTTCGCCGCTGCCTTATCAAAAAGCACCTGACACGCCAAGGCGCTCAAAGGTGTTTTCTCCGAAGGCTTCCAAACGATTGAATTGCCGCAGACCAAAGCTATAGCCGCATTCCACGACCACACAGCGACAGGAAAATTAAAGGCCGAGATAATTCCGACAGGGCCGATGGGGTGCCACGCCTCATGCATATGGTGCTGCGGGCGCTCGGATGAAATAGTGAGGCCATATAGCTGACGCGAGAGACCAACCGCATAATCACAAATATCAATCATCTCCTGGACCTCGCCAAGACCTTCGGTTTTCGACTTGCCGCATTCCAAAGTGACCAGAAGACCCAAATCCTCTTTGACCGCGCGCAACTCTTCGCCCAGAAGACGGACAAACTCGCCGCGCACCGGAGCTGGCACTTTTCGCCAAGCCTTAAAAGCGCTCGCTGCTTTTTCAGCCATACCTTCAACATCGCCGGCCTTATTGATCTGCGCCTTGCCGATCAAAGCGCCATCAATCGGCGAAAACGATTCAAGATCGCCTTTCGCGCTCTCAACACCCAGTTTTTTTAAAAGATCTGCATAAGCATCCATGGCCCGCTCCTATAAAAACCCGTCATGGGTTTTTAGGAATTCAATTTCTTCTTCCGTGCTTTCGCGCCCCAGAATCTTGTTTCGGTGTGGAAAACGCCCGAAGAGCTCAATGGGCTTGTAATGGCGCTGCGCATAGATGTGCCCCGTCAGATTTTCATCTTTCATGGTGCCATACAGCTCTACCGAGCGTTTCTGATCTTCCAGCTTTTCGCTATGCTGAAATGGAATATAGAGAAAACCGCGCTTAACTACATCCAGAACCTGATCAAATCCCTTATGAAGCGCCTGCTTGGCAATCAGCAACGCCTTTTCATCTGAGGCAAAAGCCTGCGGCGTGCCGCGAAACATATGGCGGGGAAATTGATCAAGAAGAATAATCAGCGCCAAACAGCCATCAGCATCAATAGACCAGGAGTTACAAAGCCCGTCATCGGCCATTTCATAGGTCGCACCGAAACGGTCACGGATTTCATCATCCAGCTCTTTATGGCTTTGGAACCACAGCTGTGGCTCTGTCTCCTCAAACCAAAAATAAATGATTTCCTGCTTTGTATCGCGCATCAGAAAACTTTCGTAAGAATAAAGGTCTTTAGTCCCCTTCAGTTAAAACCTTCTTGAGGCAAATCTCAACCCTGCGCAGCATGATTGTCAGAACGATCGAGGGAATAAAGGGAAAAATCAGTATAACCAAAAACATAGGACTGCGCAGCGCTTCAACAAAATTTTGGTCAAATTCACGCTGGTACAAAAAACCGAACAAAACAACGCCAAGCCCAAAAAATATAAAAGCAAAGACCTTATACAGCTTTGCTTTTATAAGCAGCTTTCTCGCTTCGATTTTATCGATGACTCCCCCTCGTATCTCTACAAGATACTAATGAACGTCAGACCAAATTTTCTTCTTAACGGAATACATGATTCCTGTGAAGACGAGAAGGAAAATCAAGACAGAAATTCCCAAACGTTTGCGCGCCTCCAGATACGGATCAGCTGCCCAAACAAGGAAATTCACAACATCGTGCGCATATTGCTCAACGGTTTGTGGTGAACCATCATCATAGGCAACCACACCATCAGACAGAGGCGGTGCCATCGCAATCACGTGGCCCGGCATATATTTGTTCCAGTTCTGGCCGGGCAGCAGCTCATGGCCGTGCGGCGGCTCTTCATAGCCAGTCAAAATGCCAAATACATAGTTCGGGCCATCATGGCGGGCCTTTACGATCAAAGACAGATCAGGCGGCAACGCCCCATTATTCACAGCCTTAGCCGCATTCTCATTCGGATAGGGCGATACGAAATGATCACTCGGGCGCGCGGGACGGTCAAACATTTCTCCTTCATCATTCGGGCCATCTGTAACTGTATATTCCGCAGCGATATTCTTGACCTGGTCTTCCGTGTATCCCAGATCCACCAAATTGCGGTACGCCACACGCTTCATAGAGTGACAAGCCGAGCAAACCTCGCGGTAAACTTTCAATCCGCGCTGCATCGCCGCCTTATCAAATTGGCCGGTCATACCGTTAAAATGCCAGTGCTGATGCGGCGGATGCTCAACATCGCCGGAGGCCATCACCGGAACGCTGAATGCCATCAAACTCAAAACCATCAAAGATAAGATTGTTGTTTTCATGTCTGTGTTGTCTTTCCTCTTATCCTAAAACCGATTCATGAATACTTGCAGGCAAATCGCGCCCCTTCTCGTTTTTACTGAGCCAGGGCAAAATCACCAGGAAAAACCCATAGTAATAGGCCGTTCCCAAAAGCCCGAAAACACTAAGCGGAAGCGGGCCAAGTGTCGCGTCCGCGGGTTGTGAGCCTACATATCCAAGGAATACGAAAACCACAACGAACAGCAGCAAAAATGTTCTAAACAGCGGGCGGTAGCGTGCCGAGCGAATCGGATGCGTATCCAGCCATGGCAGAAGGATCAGCAGTGCAATCGATCCGAACATGGTCAAAACACCACCCAGCTTCGCCGAGATAATTGTAATGTCCGTGAATGGGATGCCGATATCAAAAGTAATCGCACGCAACATCGCATAGAAAGGCAGGAAGTACCATTCAGGCACGATGTGCGCCGGTGTCACCAGCGGATTAGCCGGGGTATAGTTATCAGGGTGGCCCAGATAATCCGGCGCATAGAACACGAACAGCGCGTATACGATGATAAAGACCAACAAACCGAATGTATCCTTCATGGTGTAATAAGGGTGGAACGGCAAGGTGTCTTTCTTCGTCTTCGGCTCAATACCCGCAGGGTTGTTTGAACCCGTTACGTGCAAAGCCCAAACATGCAGGAACACAACAGCAAAAATCACAAACGGCATCAGGTAATGCAGCGCAAAGAAGCGATTCAGCGTTGGATTATCAACCGAGAACCCGCCCCACAGCAAGGTCACAATTTTCTCACCCACCAAAGGAATGGCAGAAAACAGGTTGGTAATAACCGTAGCGCCCCAATAGCTCATCTGCCCCCAAGGCAATACATAACCCATAAAGGCCGTCGCCATCATCAGCAGAAAGATAACAACACCGAGAATCCACAAAAGCTCGCGCGGCTGCTTGTAAGAGCCATAATACATACCGCGGAACATATGAATAAAAACCGCGATAAAGAAGAATGAGGCGCCGTTCATATGAATATAACGAATAAGCCAGCCGCCATTCACATCGCGCATAATGCGCTCAACGCTGTCGAACGCCATGCCGACATTAGCCGTATAATGCATCGCCAGAACGATACCGCTGACAATCATCGTCACCAGCATGAACATAGCAATCGCACCGAAATTCCAAAAATAATTGAAGTTTTTCGGTGTTGGGAATACGCCGTATTCCTTATTCATCAGGGTAAAGACGGGAAGACGGGAATCTATCCACTCTACAACAGGATTATCAAATTTTTCGCGTGGTCCGCTGGCCATATCTTTTAAACCTCTTATCCGATTTTTATCGATGTATCACTTGTAAACTCATAGGGTGGGACGGCCAAATTCTTAGGGGCCGGTCCCTTACGAATACGCCCGGATGTGTCATAGTGAGATCCGTGACACGGGCAGAACCACCCGCCGAAATCACCACGTGGCTCTGTGTTTTTTTGCCCCACAGGCACACAACCAAGGTGCGTACAAATTCCGACTAGAACCAACCACTCAGGCTTTTCCACGCGGTCTTCGTCCGTTTGCTTATCACGCAGATCAGCCGTATCAACCTCACGCGCCTCTTCAATTTCCTCTTGTGTACGGTGGCGAATAAAAACCGGCTTCCCGCGCCACATCACTGTAATCGACTGACCAATCTCCACCGGCGTTAAATCAACTTCCGTTGTTGAGAGTGCCAGCGTATCTTTCGCCGGATTGAGTGAATTGATAAAAGGCCAAGCCACCGCGCCCGCACCCACAGCGCCAAAAGCGCCTGCCGTGAGCTGAAGAAAATCGCGTCGTGTCTCGCCGTCTTGATTGTTTTTGGTTTTTGCTGCCATCTCTCGTGCTTATCTCTAATTTGAAAAATATATTGCGAAAAGACTTTTACTTCTCTCTTTATAAATGATCAAGCCTTCTATATCTACTCTTGAGATGGAAATATGGTTTTTTCCACAAAGATAGAGAGCTCGATCGAACCATTATGCTAAATATAGCCATGTACCAGCCTGATATTCCTCAAAATGTTGGGGCCATGATCCGCCTGTGCGCATGCACGGGTGTGGCCTTGGACATCATTGAGCCCTGCGGCTTCCCATGGAACGAGAAAAGGATAAAGCAAAGCGCGATGGATTACTTGACCTTGGTCAAGGTTTTGCGACATTCCTCATGGCAAAGCTTCACCCAAGTGAACAAAGACCGCAGAATTGTGCTCATGACCACAAAAACGGACACGCTCTACACGGATTTTGAGTTCCAGCCCGGAGATATCCTCCTCGCCGGACAAGAAAGCTCGGGTGTGCCCGATGAGGTTTATAACGCTGCCGATGCGCGCATCACTATTCCGATGCATGAAAGCGCGCGGTCTTTGAATATCGTCAATGCGAGCGCTATGATCCTCGGAGAAGCGCTCAGACAAACCAAATGGGTGAATGAAAAATGAACACAGCAGAAAACATGACAATTGACTGGGATGATCGCAAAACACAAGCCGCAGCATGGTTTAAAGATATCCGCAACCAGATTTGCGCCGAATTTGAAGCGCTGGAAGATGAACTTTCCGGCGGCCCTAAAACGGACATGGCGCCGGGGCGTTTTGAGCGCACCCCTTGGGAGCGCCCCAATTCCGGCCAGCCCAATGAATCAGGTAGCATCTTAAGCGGCGGCGGTGAAATGTCCGTGATGCGCGGGCGTGTCTTCGAAAAAGTCGGTGTTAATTTTTCTGAAGTTTACGGAACCTTCAGCCCCGAATTCGCCAAACAAATTCCCGGTGCGGATGAAAGCGGCGGACAGTTCTGGGCGTCCGGCGTTTCGTTGGTTGCGCATATGCAATCCCCGCTCGTTCCCGCCGTTCATATGAACACGCGCATGATCGTCACATCCAAGAGCTGGTTTGGCGGCGGCGCAGATTTGACGCCGATGTATCCAAACGAGCAAGACAGTGCCGAATTCCACGCTGCTTTTAAAGAATGCTGTGAGCGCCATGACAAAGACTATCCGGCGCTCAAAAAATGGTGTGATGAGTATTTCTTCTTGCCGCACCGTAACGAACCGCGCGGTATTGGCGGTATTTTCTATGACTATATGGAAGACGGTTGGGAGGGTGATTTTGCCTTCACCCAAGATGTCGGTAAAACCTTCAACACCATCTACCCCGCCCTTGTCCGCAAATCTATGAATGAGGGCTGGAGCGAGGAACAGCGTGAACATCAGCTGATCAAGCGGGGCCGCTATGTCGAATTTAATTTGATTTATGACCGCGGCACGACCTTCGGCCTAAAGACGGGCGGCAACACCGAAGCCATCTTAATGTCCATGCCCCCGGAAGTTAAGTGGCCTTAAACCCGGCGGCGATCCAATCCTCTTCCCGGCGCGTCAGCTCCTCCCCCAGGGCGGGGCCGCGCTCGAACCCTTCTTTGATCAAATCATCGCCACTCACGGGAAAGTTTGGAATATCCCATTTTTGGATGATCTCCAGCGCCGCGGGTGCGTCATTATTCATCACCCGGTCATTGGCCAGCTCAATCATTAAGGCTTGCGCGGTTGGCACGCGACCATATTTGTAAACGGCCACCTTTACCGCATGCTCTTCG
Organism: Alphaproteobacteria bacterium; assembly: GCA_020442385.1. Taxonomy (GTDB): domain Bacteria; phylum Pseudomonadota; class Alphaproteobacteria; order Micavibrionales; family Micavibrionaceae; genus JAGRKE01. Next base: position 351,892 of record JAGRKE010000002.1, read on the forward strand.
GACAGATTTGGCAGCTTTAAAACCTGATCTATCGCTTCAATATCTTTAACGAAAACTTTCGGAAATAATAAAAATTTGGCCGTAGCCTTTATATTTTCCAAAGACAAACCAGCCAGCGCAAACAGCCGCGATGCGACAAAGCCCAGCCCATATCGGTTTTGAAATGTGCACACATCGCGCAAGAAATCAGAACTGTAGTCTTCAAAATGCAGCGCCGATAAAATGCCGTTTTCAAACATAATGTCCAAAACGCTCTGAGGTTGATCGGCTGATAGAATTTTTAAAAATTCCTGCGTGATGCGCTCCTTGGAAAGCGTTTCAATTTTATCCGCTCCCGCAGTGCACGCCTTCAGCGCAGCCTTATCCATTTCACCCTGTCCGTAAAAGGCGTGGAAGCGGAAGAAACGCAATATACGCAAATAATCCTCAGCGATGCGCTGGGCCGGCTCCCCAACAAAGATAATTTTGCGCGCCTGCAAATCCGCAAGCCCCTTGCCTGTCGGGTCGTAGATATTTCCATCCATATCCGCGAGCAGCGTATTCATCGTAAAGTCCCTGCGCTGCGCATCCTCTGCCCAATCATCCGTATAGGCAACCACGGCGCGCCGCCCATCTGTCTGAACATCTTTGCGCAAGGTCGTAATTTCAAATGCTTTTGCATTCGTCACGGCCGTCACTGTGCCGTGATCAATACCCGTAGGCACAACCTTAATCCCCGCCGCCTCCAACTTTTGCGTGACCTCTTCAGGCGTCCAAGTGGTTGCGATATCAATATCGCCCACCTCTTCATCCAAAAGCGCATTGCGCACACATCCGCCAACAAAGCGCGCCTGCGCCGCCCCGCCCAATGCGTCCATAACCGCGCGCACCTCTTGGGTGCTCATCCAGTCTTGCTGCTCTATCGTTTGTGCCGGTTTCATGCCTCACCTAACGGAAAACTATTTTCACCCAGCTGAATGGCGGTGCCGAATTCCTCAACCATATTATAAAGCACAGCGCGCCCAATGCGCGCATATAATCCGCCGCGCACCTCAACATAGGGTATCCCGCCGCGCAACTCCCAACGCGCCCCATCCTTCAAATCAACATACTCATCCATATTGGTCCGCAGCTTTGTGCCCTCATAACCAACAATCACAAAGGGAACATCCTCCACCTGCACCGGATATTTCTCAAACGGTGTCTTCAGCCAGTAATTCCCATCCTCATCCACGCTCAGCGCCCGGTCGGAAAACAACTTGGCCAAACGCTCGCGCTTGATCGGCGCGCCCTCGTGATACCACGTACCATCGCGTAAAATTTTAAAATCTACCTTTTGATCTTTGCTTACCATCAAACTAGGTTAGTATAGATCGCCGCCAACGCAAATAAGGAGTTTTAAAGGGTGACCCAAGCCGCAAAGAATATCGAACAGCGTTTTCAGGACGCCTCTGCAAAACTCGCCCGCGCCAAGAGTGAAATCGGCAAGGTTATTTTCGGCCAAGACAGCGTGGTTGACAAAACCCTGATCTCCATGATCTCCGGCGGACACGTCCTGTTGATCGGCGTTCCGGGCTTGGCGAAAACTCTACTGGTTGAAACCACGGCCACAGTGCTGGGCCTAAATTCCAGCCGCATTCAATGTACACCCGATTTGATGCCCGCCGATGTTCTGGGCTCGGAGGTTTTAGAAGAAGACGGCAAGGGCAAGCGATCCTTCCGCTTTATCCAAGGCCCGGTCTTTACGCAATTTCTCATGGCTGATGAAATTAACCGCGCCAGCCCGCGCACACAAAGCGCCCTTCTGCAAGCCATGCAGGAAAAGGCCGTCTCTGTTAACAGTAAGGATCACGCGCTTCCAAAGCCTTTTCACGTTTTGGCCACACAAAACCCGCTGGAGCAAGAGGGCACATACCCCCTGCCCGAAGCGCAGCTAGACCGATTCCTCATGCAAATCGATGTTGATTACCCGGATGAAAATTCCGAGCGGAAAATCCTGCTGGCCACCACCGGCAATGATCAGGCGGATATTAAAAGTGTTCTCAAAGACAAAGAGCTGATTGAGATTCAAACTCTCGTGCGCGATATGCCCATTGGTGAGGATGTCGTTGATGCCATCCTCAAGCTCGTGCGCAATGCGCGCCCAGGCGATGACGCACCGGCGGTTGTGAATGATTACGTGACATGGGCGCCCGGCCCGCGCGGGTCTCAAGCGCTTATGCTCGCTGTGCGGGCCAAAGCTCTGTTGGAGGGACGCGAATCCCCATCCATTGATGATGTTGTTGATCTGGCCGAGCCGGTTTTAAAACACCGCATGGCCCTGAACTACAAAGCCCGCGCCGCCAATATCGGCCTAAAGGATGTGATAAGCGCCCTGACCAAAGATCTATAGAGATGCCTGCTTTTTTGCAAAACGCCCTTAATCTCAGAACCCGTGCACAAAGCGCGGCCTCTGACATACAAAGCCTTATGCTCACCGCGCAAAAGGCTGCCGACAGCGCTATGCATGGAGAGCGGGCGCAGCGCAAAGCCGGATCGGGCGAGAAATTCTGGCAGTTCCGTGAATATGTGCAAGGCGACCGCCCACAAGATATTGATTGGCGGCAAAGCGCGAAAACGCAGCGCATCTATATCCGGCAAAAAGAATGGCAGAGCACACAAAACACCTTGCTGTGGTGCAGCCACAGCCCGCGCATGGATTTCACATCCGGCAGTTGGGACAGCAAGCAGGGAAGTGCAAACATAATCACCATGGCACTGACCATTCTGATCGCCCGCGCGCATGAAAAGGTGGGGCTTCTTAATCATGCGCAGGCCGGACGCTCGGAAAAAACGCTGGAAAGCATTGCCAATATTTTATGCGGTAAAAACAGCGCCGGCACCCTTCCCTCACTGACGCGCCCAATCCCAAAAGACAGCGCGGTTATTCTGGTCAGCGATTTTCTCGATGAAATTGAAGAGATCAAAACACAACTCGCCACCATCGCCGAACAAAGCGATAATGTTGTCATTATCCAGACCCTCGATCCAGCGGAGCTGTCTTTGCCTTACGAGGGCCGCGTGGTGTTTGAGGGAGTTCATGAAAGCGATCAAGAAACCGTGCAGAATGTCGCCTCGATCCGCGCGCAATATCAAACAAAAATAACCGCGCATATCGAGGCGCTCAAAACACTGTGCGTCAATTACGGTTGGCACTACCTCCTGCATAAAACCGATGAGGCCGTAAGTGCGCCCATTGCCGCGCTCTGGCAGGAGATGCAATCATGAGCGCCTTGCTTGGAAATTTTGCACTCCTCAATCCGTGGATTTTAAGCGGCCTACTCGCTTTACCGGCCTTATGGTTTTTATTGCGCGTTATGCCGCCCGCCCCGCGCCTGATCAAATTCCCAGCCATTCGTTTCCTAAAAGATTTAATCGCCGATGAACAAACACCCAGCCATACCCCGTGGTGGATTTTGCTGCTGCGTCTTTCCATCGCGGCGCTTGTTATTTTGGCCCTATCCCATCCCGTTCATAATCCGGCGCAAAGCCTCGGCGATAGTGGGCCGCTAAAACTGATCATTGATAATGACTGGCCCAGCGCACAAAACTGGGACGCACAAAAACGCGCCGCAGAAGATTTAATTCAGCGCGCGCGCAGAGAAAACCGCAACATCTATATCCTCACAACCGCGCTCCAGCCCGGACAGGCGCAGCCCCTGATGAGTGATCCGTTAGCGGGCGCGGCTGCATCGTCTTTTCTCGACACACTCAAGCCCCAGCCATGGGCGGCAGATTACGAGGAGGCGGCAAAACTGTTAAGCGAAAACCAGCCACCCGAAGGTCCTGCTTATTGGCTCGGTTCCGGCGCACAAAGCGACAATAGCGCCGCTCTCTCTCATGCACTAGATGCCTATACATATCTGACACCCCCGTCCGATCATGCACCCCTTACAATCAAAGATGTTCAAATCAACGGCGCGGAAATTTCACTAAACATTCAAAGCCCCGCGGCGGCGCAAAACGGGCGCGCCATTACAATCCATGCCTTAAGCGCGGACGGGCAAGTTCTGGATTATAGAACCCTGCCTCTAAATACCGACACCCCCATTACATCGGCGCAGCTTGACCTCCCGCCTACGCTCAGCGCCGAAGTCTCTCAACTGCGCATCGCAAGCACGAACGGCGCGGGGGCGGTTTACATTCTGGATAACAACACACGCAAACGCAGCGTCAGCATTGTAGGACCAGGTGAAGAAAGCGATATCAAACCCTTCATGGAAGATATCTATTACCTGAAGCGCGCGCTTGAACCATACAGCACACTTCACATCGGTGATATCGACAGCGCACTTGAACAAAACCCGGCGGTCATCATCCTGCCTGACATTGCCGCCATGCCTGCGCAAACACTAAACGCGCTTGAAGACTGGGTGAAGGCAGGCGGCCTCCTGCTGCGCTTCGCCGGACCGAACATGACACAAGGCTCAGGCTCATCGTTTTTAACGCCGCTTCCTTTGAGCACCAACATGCGCTCGAATGACGGGGCACTTAGCTGGGATAATCCGCCAACGCTCACGCCCTTTTCCAAAGACAGCCCGCTCTACGGCATAACTCTGCGCGATGACATTAAAGTGCGCCAGCAAATCCTACCTGAGAGCACAAGCGAAAGCGCCGGTAAAATCTGGGCCTCCCTTGATGACGGAACACCGCTTATAACGGGTGCGCCTTTAGGCCAAGGCCTGCTGGTCATGACCCACACCACCGCCTCAGCGCAATGGTCGGACCTTGCGCTCAGTGGTACTTATGTTGAAATTCTGCAACGTATTATGGCGATGGCCGGACGCTCCGCTGCGGCGCTTGATATAAATGACGGCACGTTCAATCCACTTTGGGTGATGGACGGATTCGGCCACGCGCAAAAACCACAAAGCTGGATCAAACCTATTCAGGCCACAGAATTTAGCGCCACCACCCCCGGCCCACTTAACCCGCCGGGCTTATATGAACTCGGCAGCTTCACCAAAGCGTTGAATATCGGTGATCACATTACATCTTTGAGCGCGCACGCGCTGCCCGGTAATGCGAAGAGCGAAATTTACGGCCAGAGCTCCGAACGTGATTTAATGCCTGCCCTCCTTATGACTGCAACACTCCTGCTTTTGCTTGATTGGGCGATCATGATCATCATTGCCTCTGGCGGGCGACGCTTCGCACGCATAGCCGCTGCGCTGGCGCTCATTACAATTACAACCACTCCGGCGCACGCCGCCGATGAGATTGATTACGCCAACGGGTTTTATCTCGCCTTTATTAAAACGGGCGATCAAGCCATAGATACTGCCAGTCAGATCGGATTGGAAAATCTCGCCAAGGCCTTGCGTCAACGCACATCGGTTGAGCCGGACGGCGTGGCCGCGCTCGATCCGCAAGATTCAAGCTTGCCCCTGTTCCCCTTTATTTATTGGCCGATCAGCCCAAACCAGCCCGCGCCCGATGCACAGGGCCTTCAGAATATTCAGAACTATCTCGATCATGGCGGCACAATTTTATTTGATACGCGCGATGGCAATGCGCCGCGCTCTTCTTATCTGGGCACGCAAAACACGGATGCCTTGCGCCGCATCACGCAGTTTTTAAACATTCCTCCTCTTCAGCCCATTGGAAAAGACCATGTGCTTGGCCGCGCCTTTTACTTGCTCGATGAATTTCCGGGGCGCTATCGCGGCGACACGCTCTGGGTCGAGGGCAACAGCAGAAACGGGCGCGACGGCGTATCATCCGTTATTGTAGGCTCGCATGACTGGGCGGGCGCATGGGCGATTGATCGTTCCTCACGCTATACACTCAGCGGCGGCCCGCGTCAGCAAGAGCTCGCTACGCGCTTTGGCATCAATATGGTGATTTACGCCCTCACCGGCAATTACAAGGCCGATCAAGTTCATGTGCCCCATATCCTTGAAAGGCTGGGCCAATGACCAGCAGCGCCTTCGATATCCAGTTCGATTATTTGATCTCGCCCATTTGGATTGCGGTGCTTGCAGGTCTCGCTCTTCTATTGCTCACCTTATCACTATGGCGGTTCAAAAAAATTTTGCTTCTACGCATAGGTTGCGTTGCGCTTTTTTTGCTCGCACTCGCCAATCCTTCATTATTGGAAGAAGTCCGTACACCGGCAAAAGATGTGGTCGTCATTGTCAAAGACCAAAGCCCGAGCCAAAGTTTCGCCGAGAGAACCGAACGCAGTGAAGCCGCCCTCACCCACCTCAAGGAATCCCTCTCGCGCTATGAGACGCTTGATGTGCGCATCATCGAAGCCCCCGCTCAAGACACACTTGCCAATGAAACACTTTTATTTGATGCTCTGCGCAGCGCCTTGAGTGACGTTCCACCGGCGCGCCGCGGCGGCGTTATTTTTATAAGCGATGGTCAAATCCATGATGTGCCGCACGCCCTTCAAAACGCAGATGAGTTCGGTCCGATTCACCTTTTACTAAGCGGTACGCATGATGAAAAAGACCGCCAGATCACAATTCTCGAAGCCCCCTCTTACGGCCTGATCGGACAAAGCGTCACGCTGCGCTATAAAATTGAGGACACGGATAATATCAATGAGACGCAAGCTACTGTTACAATCTCCAACCCCGATGCGCCACCCGAAACATTCAGCGTTCCTACAGGAACCGAACTCACACTCGATCTTCCCGTCACACATGCCGGGCAAAATGTTTTCGAGATCAGTGTGAATGGTATCGACAATGAAATTACCGAGATAAACAACAAGGCGGCCCTCATCGTAAACGGCGTGCGCGACCGCCTGAAGGTTCTTCTCGTTTCGGGTAAGCCGCATGCGGGCGGACGCACATGGCGTGATTTGCTCACCGCCGATCCGGGCGTTGATCTTGTACATTTTACCATTTTGCGCGAGCCCGATAAAATGGATGCCACACCGCAAAATGAGCTCTCACTCATTGCCTTCCCGTTTCGTGAATTGTTTGAGATTAAGCTCTATGATTTTGACCTGATCATTTTTGACCGCTATCAACTCAACCGCATACTGCCGGAAAATTATTTCAACAATATCGTGCGCTATGTCGAACAAGGCGGCGCATTGCTAGAGGCCAGCGGCCCGGCCTTTGCTGGAAATGATTCTTTGTATTACACGAACCTGATGCAAATCCTGCCCGGCGCACCAACCGGTGATATAATACAAACATCCTACCGTCCGGCGCGCACCGAAAACGGCAACACGCATCCGGTGACCAAAAACCTGCTCTGGAGCACCTCCGCCGATGGCGAGCAAGCTTGGGGGCATTGGCTGCGTCAGGTCGATATCACGCCGCAAAGCGGTGATGTCCTGATGACGGGCGTTCAAAACAAGCCTCTGCTTATTCTCGACCGCGTGCAAGAAGGACGCGTTGCGCAAATAGCCAGCGATCAGATTTGGCTATGGTCGCGCGGCTATGATGGCGGCGGCCCGCATGCGGAGCTTTTAAAGCGCATCGTTCACTGGTTGATGAAAGAGCCGGAGCTGGATGAAAAAGCTTTAAGCATTCAAGTTGATGGCCGTAAAATTTCATTGAGCCTTCAGGATTACAACGCTCCTGCGCGCGAAGTGACGATGACAAAACCTGATGGTCAGACCGCGGCCATCGTCCTAAGCCCGGCCGAAGGCAAGCTCTTAAGCGCAACCATTAATGCAGATCAGCTCGGCATCTATGAATTTCAAACACAAGACAAACAAAAGCGCTACGCCGCTGTGGGCGAACTTTCACCGCCGGAACTTACAGGCATCAAAACCACCGAGGCCCCAATGCACCCCATACTGGAGAGCACAGGCGGCGGCGCGCTGTGGCTCGTAGATACGCCGCAGCCACGAATTCGATATCTTGAAAATGGAAAAAATTTCGCCGGACGCGATTGGATCGCTTTGCGCAAAAACAATAACTTCACGGTCAGCCGTTTGAAAAAAACATCTATTTTTTCACCGCTTCTTACGGTTTTGATGCTGGTCGGATTTTCTGTCTTGCTGTGGTGGAGAGAAAGCCGAAAAAATTGAAGATCCGGCTTAAGCCGCTTTGCCCTCGCTACGCCCCAAAACCTCTGTTAAATGCGCCTTAAGCTTGGTTTGCGAAACGGGCTTTCTGAGCACCGCCTTTACGGACGGATGCGTATCCATAATCCCTTTTAGCTTCGCCTCGCTGTAGCCGGATATCAAAACAAAAGGCAAGTTTGGAAAGTCCGGCTGCGCCTGCTCTATCAATTCTAACCCCGTCATCTTAGGCATGTTTTGATCGGTCAGAATCAGATCATAATCCTCAAGGCTTTCCTGTATAGCCTCAAGCGCCTCCATCCCGTTGCGCGCAACATCTGCCTTAATCCCCATTCTTGAAAGCATTGCCAGCATCATCTCACAAACCTCTTCCTGATCTTCAACCAACAAAACATTGTACTCATTAAGGTCCACAGACACAGATTCGGATTCCGTCGCCGCCGCCTCAACACGCTCTGCTTCAGGGAACAAAATTTCAAAACTTGTCCCCTTATCAAGCTCCGATTCCACAATCATCGCCGCGTTATGCGCAATTACAACACCATGCACTGTTGAAAGCCCAAGACCCGTTCCTTTATCAACCGGCTTGGTTGTAAAAAACGGTTCAAAAACATGCTCCATCACCTCCCGGCTCATCCCCGTTCCCGTATCAGAAATTCTAAGACGAATATAAGACTGGTCTTGAACGATTGAGTTGAGAGTTAATCTGGTGTGTCCCTCTTCAAAATTATGAATGCGAACCGGGGCCAGAGCATCCTCTGCTAACATTTTTTCCGAAACGATTTCATAAGGTAAATATTCATTCGCATTCACACGATCCAGATCAATACTCAAAACGCCATGACGCTCATCCATTGCATCTTTTGCATTGACGCATAAATTCATCAACACTTGTGAGATTTGTGTTTCATTGCCTTTGATCGGCGCATGCTCAATATCAATATTGGTTTTTATCTCTATCGTTTTTGCAAAACTGGCATCAATCATTGAGAGCACTTCACGCACAGAGGAAAGCAAATCCATACCGGCAATGCGGCTTTCCTTCACGCGGGAGAAGGCCAAAATCTGATCAACAAGATTGCGCGCCTTTTTACCGGCCTGAAGAATATTTTGCGCGAATTTATATTGCGGCGTACCCTCTTGCAGGTCGTCAATCAAGAATTCGGCATATCCATTCATCGCCGCCAGAATATTGTTAAAGTCGTGTGCTATACCGCCCGCCAAACGTCCAATCGCTTCCATCTTCTGGGCTTGATAGAATTGCGATTGCAAATCGTCTTTTTCTTTTTGAATTTTGGACTTCTCACTAATATCGCGCGCTGTTCCAATAAAGCCGCCATCGGGCAACGCCGTCAAAGACAGTTCCGCCAAAATCACATCGCCATCAATGCGCTTGATATTTTTCTCTCCGCGCCAAAAACCTGTTTCTCGCAAAATCGGCATTACGCCGTTTGCAATATCTTGTCGGCCCTTTTCCGTGTAAAGCGAGGTCCAGTCCTGATTTATATATTGATGTTTATCATCCGCCGTCAAACCGTGCAATTTCATCAAAGCCGCATTCATATAGGTTAGATTTCCGCTTTGATCGACAATCCCAATACCATCAGAGCTGCTTTCCATGGCCACAAATCGGTCTTGCAGCAATTTCAAATGCGTTTGCTTTTCATGATTTACTTTCTTGAGCTGCTTCAAGCGGCTGGAATTTAAAACAACCAAAACGAAACCAGCCAGACCAATCGTAATCACAGACCAGTAGAGCATTTTTTCTTTATACTTAAGATTGCCAATAAAATCCTCTGCCGTTCCGGGTGTATGGAGAATATGCCACATCTCATCGATTTTATTTTGCAGCTCGTGCGTACGCTCCATATTATAAGCCGTGTTTACATCCTCAATGTCCGCTCCTTTTTCCATCTCCCCCAAAACTCTGGCATGGTAAATCAAGTCATTCCCTATAAAGTGCAGAACATGTTGAAAGCGGTCATCTTGCATGATCGCGCGGGACCAGATATTTTGGCTTATACTCTCATCGTAATATTTTGAAAAATCTGTCAGCGCAGCCCGCACCTTTGGCAAGGTCACCCCCGGCGTTTGAACCAAATACGCTTCATAAACATTCTCAAACTGGTCGAACTTTCCTTCCAGCGCCCAGATATTTTTACTGGTATCGTTGTAATAATCGACAATTTCGTGATGTTTTTCCATCACAAGCAATGAGGAATGCAGCGCCAGCATTCCAAAAATAAGAATGAAGATACCGGGTAAGTAATTAAATAGCCCTGCGGCATTTATTTTTAAAGACATATGGTCAGGCAGTTTTATCATTGTGCTACTGCAAGCCCGAGCTCTCTGGCCTTTAACGCGGCCTGCGTTCTGTTTTTAGCATCCAGCTTTTTGCAAATTCCTCTAACATGCAGTTTCACAGTCACAACTTGCAAATCCAACTCTGTTGCAATTTCTTTATTCGAAGCACCGCGGGCCAAGAAGGACAAGACTTCAGCTTCACGCGGCGTAAGCTGTGCATCTAAATTTGTTGTGTTTTTATCTGCGTAATAAGACGGCATAACCGTTTTTTCGGCTTCGTCCATCGGAACAAATTTTTCACCTGCGACCACCTTTTGGATCGCTTGCAAAAGCGCTTTCCCGGATAAAGTCTTTGGGAAATACCCGACAGCGCCAATCTCTAAAGCTTCTTCAACATCGCGTTTTTCTGCAACGCCGGACATCAGTGCGATCGGAATATGCGGATATTTTTCTTTCACTTGCCGCAGACCATCCATGCCCTTCATACCGGGCATGCGCAAATCCAGCAAGACCAAATCTTGCCGCGAATCTTCCGCCAGCCTTTTCAACGCCTGATGAAGATCTTCCGCCAATGTCACTGTAGATTGAGGTTCGGCACGCTCAATATAGAGCATGAGCGCATCTCTAAATAATGTATGGTCGTCCGCTAAAAGTAGCTTCATTTTGCCCCCACAAAACTTTAAGCTCCACCCTACCCTATCCTATAGTATATATAGAATTTATAAAAAAACATTAAAAGCCACCCAAAAGTTGTAAAAAATACATCTTTTTTTATTCAAGACTGTATAGCGTATAAAGCATTGAAAAACTATTATTTTTCTTAATTTTCAAGAGCCGCATACAACGGCATTGCAGGCGTTTTTTGTGCGGACTTAAGTCTCAACCTATAGATGTACGTATTTTCCATTACCCTTTGCACATAATTGCGCGTTTCATAAATCGGGATCATTTCGATCCAATCAATGTAATTCACTTCGCTTAAGCGCGGATCACCAAAAGTCTCGAGCCATTTTTCGACCCGGTAAGGCCCGGCATTATACGCCGCGATAGCCAGCGGGTATGACCCGCCGAAACGCACCAGCATATCTGCCAGATAGCGGCTGCCCAGCTGGATATTGTAATCAGGCTTGCTGGTCAGCCAGTCCTGCCTGTATTTGATCCCCAAATCACGCGCCACATCTTTCGCCGTTCCGGGCATAAGCTGCATCAGTCCCATCGCGCCCGCCGGACTTTTGGCCTGCACATCAAACAGACTTTCCTGACGGATGAGAGCATGCGCCAGCGCCCATTCAACCTCTACTTTCTTCATCTGGCTTTCCAGCGTCGGATAAGATTGCGCCGTTAAAAACAACCCTTGCTTCGTTGCATCCTTGGCAATGCGCAGCGCATCGTGATAACGCTCCATCTCTGCGGCCTTCTCCGCCGCATAACGATACGCCTTGGGGGTCTTTTCAACAGCGACAAAAGCCTGAATAAACGCGCTGGCTTCATCACGCATACCCGCTTTGTGGAAAAGAGTGGAGGCTTGCATCAGCTCATGCTTCTCAAACCCTTGCAAATCACCTTGGGTTAAAACAGGCGGCGCAGCGTTGGGTAATTTATGGGCCGTACCCAGCTTTTCTCCCGCCAATTGCCCGTAATACACCGTTTGATACAAAGCGGCTTTGCCATACCACTCTGTTGAGAGCGCCTTACTCCCCAAATCCGCGGCGGCCCGCCCCGCCCAATAGGCGGCGCGCGCTTTGCTCACCGGCGTTGAGACTTTATTATAAAGCGCCTCAAAATGCTCAAGCGCTTCTGTCGGTTTTTTCAAAAATCTGAGCGACAACCACCCGGCCATCCATTCCGCTTGCGCGTACGCCAAACCGTCATCTTGCATATGCGTTTTGGCCAAGCGGTACGCGCGCGCAAAGTTTTTATCCTCGATCAAACGGCGAATAAGAATATGGCGCTCCATCCACCAATCAGCCTTATTTTCGATTTTTGCGGGCGCGGGGCTGTGCTCTAGGATTTCAATCGCGCCCTCATCCAAATCATTGCGGCGACGCCAGCGCAAACGCTCATATAAAAGTCCAGTATCGCCCTGTAAGTTGACTGGAACTTTAGCGATCAGCGCATTTGGATCACCCTTTTGCGCAGCCAGTGCAATACGGGCCTCCGCCAGCGCCGGATATCCATTACCCAGAACGCTTGCAATCGCGCGCGCATTGTCAAATTGGCCGGCAAAAAGCAACATGTCGAGACGCCGCCTGTGCGAATCCACATCCAGCAAGCCACCATATTTGCGAAAAATATTTTTCTGACTATCGCGTGTCAGCGGCGTTTTAGCCCACCAATCCGCCAGCACGCTTTTCGCCTGCTTGGTCTTACCCTGTTTCATTAAAGCCTGAAGGTAAGCATCCATCCCCTGCTCGGTTAAGGGGGCATAATCATCAAACCAGGCAACAATATCGCCTGGCGAAATACTGGACGGTATATCCCCCTCGACCTTAAGGCGCAGACGCCGCATATACGGCCATTCGGGGTTTTTGCGAATAAACTGCGTCAGGCGAACAAAACGCTGGTCTTCATTTTTTCGTGTAAAAACAAGCCAATAATAGATTTTGGAGGCTAGCGGGTCCTTCGTCTTTGCGATCATATCGCGGCCCAGATCCCAGCGCCCCTGATTAATCGTTTGCAGGGCTTTGATAGTCTGGTCCTGAACCGCCGGGGATTGCAAGGTCGTGACGGGAGAGGGCGCAGCCACGCTTCCTGCGCTTAAAACTGCACAAAACCCCATAAACGCGAGAAATAAAAACGCTGTGAAAACAGGGCTTTTCTTGCTTTTTTTAAACGTGGGATATAAATTATCTAACACTTTGAACGCTTTAATTTTTGAACGCGAGTAGGAATATCTATCATGTTTAAAGGATCGATCCCAGCCCTGATTACGCCTTTTAAAAATGGCGAAATTGATTGGCCGGCCTTTGAGAATTTTATCGAGTGGCAAATCGAGCAAGGCTCTCACGGTCTTGTACCCTGTGGTACGACCGGGGAATCCCCGACCCTGACGCATGAGGAACATAATCAGGTGATTGAGCGCTGCATCGCTGTCGCCGCGGGCCGTGTGCCTGTGATTGCCGGAACGGGCTCAAACTCCACCCGTGAGGCGATTGAGCTAACCCGCCATGCCAAAGAGGCCGGAGCGGACGCCGCGCTGATAATTACACCTTATTACAACAAACCCTCACAAGAAGGTATGTACCAACATTACAAAGCGATTAATGATGCGGTGGATATTCCAATCATTCTTTATAACGTGCCCGGACGCTGCGTTGTCGATATGAGCGTTGAAACCGTGGCCCGTCTGGCGAAATTACCGAATATCGCCGGAATTAAGGACGCCACAGCTGATCTGTCTCGCCCGGCCGCCACACGCGCCCTGACCGGGGATGATTTCTGCCAGCTGTCTGGTGAAGATGACAGCGTCATTGAATTCCTCAAGCAAGGCGGCGTTGGCGTTATTTCCGTTGTTGCCAATCTTGCGCCCAAAGAATCCGCCGCCGTGCATAATGCGTGGATGGAAGGCGCGCATGAGAAGGCTGAAAAGCTGTTTGATAAATTGCGCCCACTGGCGGATGCACTGTTTTGCGAAACGTCTCCCGGTCCAGCCAAATACGGCGCGAGCAAGCTCGGCCTGTGCCAGAACGAACTGCGCCTGCCAATGATCCCGGCAACCGAGGCCGCGCAAGCCAAAATGGACGCCGCCATAGCCCATGCCGGATTGTTGGACGGCAATGCGGGCGCTGCAAAAGCTCATGGCTAGTAAAAAGAAAAATGCCAAATCCGGCCTTATTTCCACAAACCAGACCGTCGCCGAAAACCGGCGCGCGCGTTTTGACTACGCGCTAGAAGATACGTTTGAGGCCGGAATTGCCCTTGTGGGCACGGAGGTCAAATCTCTACGCCATGGCCAATGTTCTTTAAACGAGGCCCATGTGGCCCCGCATAAGGGCGAGATTTGGGCTTACAATGTGAATATTCCCGAATACCAGCAGGCCAGCGGGGCTCTGCAACATGACCCCAAGCGCCCGAAAAAGCTGCTTTTGAAAAAGCGTGAAGTGAATAAGCTGCTCGGTTCTGTACAGCGCGAAGGCTATACGATTGTACCGACAAAAATTTATTTTAACGCGCGCGGGTTAGCCAAGCTGGAGATCGCTCTGGCCAAGGGTAAGAAGATGCATGATAAGCGTGAAACTGAAAAGAAGCGCGACTGGGGCAGAGAAAAACAGCGCCTGATGCGTGAAAAGGGCTAGATTTTCCAATAAAAACCCATACTAAATTACTGTTTTAAAAAAGTAATTCGAGTTCTTCATTTCGTTTTTTAGTTTTAAGGGGGTGGAGGTGCCCCTTTGCCGCAGACTATATTCAAGCCTTTCAATAAAAAGCAGGCCCGCGACCGGGCCCGCTTGGTTAAGGTTCAGCATTAGAATTTAAGATTTCTTAGAAGATGTTTCCTCAGGCGCGGCGTCATTGGCTGTGTTTTCCGCAGCCTCTTCAGCGGCTTTTTCCGCTTCTTCCGGCCCGGTCAGCATATCATCCGCAATGATACCGGCATTGGCACGGATTTGCTTTTCCAGCTTGGCCGCCATTTGCGGATTATCTCTTAAATACTGCTTGGCATTTTCACGGCCCTGCCCGATGCGCTCTCCTGAATAAGAATACCAGGCCCCCGATTTCTCAACCAGATTGGCATTCACGCCCAGATCAATCAGCTCCCCGGTTTTGGAAATGCCCTCACCATACATGATATCAAATTCAACCTGACGGAATGGTGGGGCCATTTTGTTCTTCACCACTTTCACGCGAGTCTGGTTGCCGACAATTTCATCCTTGTCCTTGATCGCGCCGATACGGCGAATATCAAGACGCACAGAGGAATAAAATTTCAGCGCATTCCCGCCTGTTGTCGTTTCAGGAGACCCAAACATCACCCCGATCTTCATACGGATCTGGTTGATGAAAATTACAATCGTGCGTGAACGGGAAATCGAGCCGGTCAGCTTGCGCAATGCCTGTGACATCAGACGCGCCTGCAAACCAACATGGGTATCACCCATATCGCCCTCAAGTTCTGCGCGCGGCACAAGCGCCGCCACAGAGTCGACCACCAGAACATCCAGCGCGCCGGAGCGCACCAGCGTATCGGCAATTTCAAGCGCCTGCTCCCCCGCATCAGGCTGCGAGATCAAAAGATTATTCACATCCACGCCCAGCTTCTTCGCATAGCCGGGGTCAAGCGCATGCTCGGCATCGACAATCGCGCAGGTTCCGCCATTTTTCTGGGCCTCGGCAATCACATGCAGCGCCAAGGTCGTCTTCCCTGAGCTCTCTGGGCCGTAAATCTCAACAATCCGTCCGCGCGGCAGTCCGCCAATGCCAAGACCGATATCCAGCCCCAGCGAGCCTGTTGATATAGCCTCAACATTCGCATGAAGATTGCCCTCTTCATTGAGCTTCATCACAGAGCCCTTACCAAAGGCGCGTTCAATTTGCGCCAGCGCGGCATCTAAAGCTTTTTGTTTGTTGGGATCATCTGCGGCTTGGGCCATTTTGTCCTCTTTGCGTATCGGTGTGACTGACATTGTTATTCCTCCTTAGTGGCACAGAAACCTGTGCGGTGCAATGAATTCAAGGATGTGTGAAACATCTTATACACACCAATGTACACGAAATGTTCTCGCTGTAAAGAAAAAAGAACAAAAAAAGAACAAATTTTTGAAAAAGCTATTCGCTCAGGACTTCTTTTACCTTTTCCGCCAATTGCTTAAGCGTAAAGGGCTTGGGCAAGAACCAGGTGTTCTCCCCCATATAATCTTTGAGTTTGTCCTCGGTAAAGCCGGACATAAAGATGATTTTCAGATCAGGACTCTCCTGCCTGATTCGCTGCGCCAAGGTCGGGCCGTCCATATTGGGCATCACAACATCAGAAACAATCAGATCGAGATGCTTGTTCTCCTGCCCCTCCATAAGCGCAAGAGCCGATTCTCCGCTATCGGCCGTTAAGACCTCATAGCCCTTATTGGTCAAAGCACGTTGGCTGAAGGTACGCACCGCGTCCTCATCCTCGACCAGCAAAATCCGCTCGGTTCCTGTTAAGTCCTTGGTTGTATCATCGTGATCTTCTTCCGATGCCTTGCGCGCGCTTTCCTTAAATTCCGCTTCGGTTGCGTGCGGCAGATAAATACTGAAGGTCGTGCCCACGCCCTCTTCGGACGTAACATCCAGATAGCCATCGGTCTGGCGGATAATCCCGTAAACGGTCGCCAAACCAAGCCCCGTGCCCTCCCCCACATCTTTGGTTGTAAAGAACGGCTCGAAGATACGCGCCAGATTTTCCGTGGGAATGCCGCAACCCGTATCACGCACGGAAATTTTCACCCAGTGGCCGGGCGGCAACTCCTCAGAGATTAACTCCACCGGCTTTTTATTGCTGAAATTCTCGGTTTCGACAAACAGCTCACCATTATTATTCATCGCATCACGGGCATTCACGGCCAGGTTCATCATCACCTGCTCCATCTGCCCCTCATCGACCTTGACCAGACCCAAATCCTGCCCGTGGGTAACATGCATCTCAACGCTCGCCCCGATCAGGCGGCGCAGAAGCTGCGAATGCTCGGTGAGAATATCGGTAATATCCTGCACTTTCGGGCGCAGCGTTTGCTGGCGCGAAAACGCCAAGAGCTGCTTGACCAGATTGGCCGCGCGGTTGGAGTTTTGCTTGATCTGCATAATATCGCCAAAGGACGGATCGCCCGGCTTGTGTCGCAACAATAATAAGTCACAAAAACCGATAATCGCGGTCAGCAGGTTGTTAAAGTCGTGCGCGACACCGCCCGCCAGCTGCCCGATCGCCTGCATCTTCTGCGATTGCACGAATTGTTGCTCCAGCTCTTTTTGCTGGGTCAGGTCAATAAAGTGCAACACGGTGCTGTCGCTCTCTTTAAAGCGGCGCGCATGCATTTGCGTTTGGACCTTGGTGGTCTTGTGCTCCAGCGCCACATCCAGCGGCGCGCCCATTTGCTCACCCTTTTCGATACGCGCAAGTGTGTTGAGAATGGAATCGCGGTTTTCTTGCTCGGCGCTAATCAAGTCGCCGAGGCGTTTGCCCTCAATTTCAGGAATAGAAGAGCCCAGCATCGCGGCAAATTCCGCATTACAATCGGCAATCACTCCTGTGTCGTCGACCAGAACAATGCCCAGCGGCGCCTCTTCGAAGAATTTCTGGAAACGCGCTTCGGATTCTTTCAGCGCTGTGCGCATCTCGCGCTCGGAGGTCAGGTCATGTACAACCGCGCGGGTTCGTACCGATCCGTTTTGTTCATCCTTCACAACAATTTGGTTGATGGAGGCCAGAAAGGTCTTTCCGGCAGAGCCCTTCATTGAAATCTCCACCACCTGCCGCGATTTTCCCTCTTCGGTCAGATCATACGGCGCCGATTTTTTCGGCGGATCGGCCAGATAAGTATGAAGCAGGCCGTGGTCAAGTAGTGTGCGCAAATCTTCCCCCACCCAGCGGGCAAAGGTTGCATTGGCAAAAACAAAACGCCCCTCTTCATTGACCGAGAAAAAGCCCACAGGCGCATTATCGGTAAAGTCGATCAGCTTCTCGCGCTCATCACGAATGGCCCGATCAATCGTATATTTTTGCGTCACATCATCAATGCGCCAATGGATATAGCCCGCAAATCCGGCCACGGGCTGCGCGGTCACGGTCAGCCAGCGTTCACGGTCCTCGAATTTGGAAAACAGCTCAATGGAATCGGTCAGGCCGCGATGGGCCTTATCAGCAAGCAAATTAAAATGCGAAAGCGCTTCATCATTATTTTGAAACAGCCGCACCAAAGTCTTATAACCCGGCGGGCCGACGCCGCGGCACAAATGCTCGAATTTCTGGTTGTGATAAATCAGCGTATCGCCCTGATCGGTAATCATACGCGCCGCGCGGCTACCCTGCAGCACCGCGCGCATCAAAGACATCTCAGTTTCTCGTGATGAACTCAAACAGCAAGAACGCAATATCGCGAACCCACCAAGACTTGCAAGGATAACACATATACCGGCAATAAAGTGCGGGAGCTGACCGATATGCACCATGTAGACGATTAGTGCCAAAACTGCGGCAAACATTATCAGAGCCACAATGGATAGAAGATTAATCGATACGCGCTTTTTAGGCAGATCGCTGCTGTTTGTCTGGGCCGTTTTATGATGGCGAGCAATGAAGGCGGAATTGTCGATTTTCATCTCTACACAGTGCCATAAGTCGCGGAAAAAGAACAGATTTAATGCCTGTACTTAATGTTTCGTGCGCGGATCGCCCTTGACCTTAAAGACATAGGAAATAACCTCAGCCACCGCCTTATATTGCTCAACAGGGATCGGCTCATCAACCTCCACCACATCATAAAGCGAGCGAGCCAGCGGTACGTCTTCGTAAATTAGAATGTCGTGCTCTTTGGCCACCTCACGAATACGCAGGGCCACCGCATCAACGCCCTTGGCCAAACATAACGGCGCATCCATCTCTCCGGGGCGGTATCGCAGGGCAATCGAATAGTGGGTCGGGTTGGTGATAACGACATCGGCCTCGGGCACGCTTTGGATCATACGCTGGCGCGCGCGCTCGGCCCGCAATCCGCGAAGGCGCGCTTTGACATGAGGATCCCCTTCGGTTTGCTTGTACTCGTCCTTAACCTCTTGCTTGGTCATGCGCAACTTTTTGTAGTGGTCGTAGCGCTGAAAAACCAAATCAATCGCCGCAACAACAACCAAAACCACTAAAATCCCGATCATCAGACGCACAGTGATGCTTTGCAACTCATCCAAAAATAACGGGATCGGTAATCCAACCATGTGATCCAGCTGCCCGTAATACGGATAGACAATAATCGCACCAACGACCGAGACCGTTGCAAGTTTCAAAATCCCTTTGGCAAACTCCATTAAAGAGCGCAGAGAAAATAAACGCTTAACACCCTTAAGCGGAGAAATTTTTCCAAGATCGGGCTTGATGGATTCGGCAGAAAACAACGGGCCAATTTGAACAAACGGGCCTAAAAACGCCGCTACCATCAGGGCTATAATCGGAAAAGCCATGATCGTCAGCACTTCTTTAAACGAATTACCAAGCGCCGCCGACACACCGGCCGCGCCGCTTGGCATATCATGCGCCTGCGATAAAAAGATTTTCAAAAAACCTGAGAGATGCCCCATCATGTAGTCCGCCGCCACAATCAACAGCAGCGTGCCGGTGAACAGCATGACCCAGTTATTCACCTCACGCGAGAGCGCCACCTGCCCCTTTTTTCGCGATTCCTCAATCTTTTTCGGGGTGGGTTCCTCGGTTTTCTGGGACTCATCGGCTTCTTCGCTCAAATCACCCTCCCGCGCTCAGGAAGAAGACCATCGCTTCTTCGAACTTTACCAGCCAGAAGGTCAAACCCGCCGCCAGAACAAAAGTCAGACACGTTAGAGCCAGCAAAATTTGCAGCGGCAGGGCCAGCAGGAAGACCTGCACCTGCGGCATCAGACGCGCGAGAACCCCCATACCCAGATACACAATCAGCGTTAACACAATAAAGGGCGCGCCTATTTGCACACCGATCAGGAAAGCACTGCTGAGCGCCTTGGCCACCAGTTCGGCCATAGAGCCAGCATCGGGAATTCCGCCCAGCGGAAACAGGTTATAACTCTCAATCGCGCCCATGAATAATAAGTGATGCAGATTGGTGGCAAAAACAAACACCATACCCGTGACCGACATAAACGCCCCCACCAGAGAGCCCTGCGAGGCAATGGTCGGGTTCAACAGCTGCGCGTTGCTGAGCGAGGATGAAAACGATATCACCATACCGGCGGTATCCAGCGCGCTCATAAAAAAGCGGGCGATCGTACCGTAAAACAGGCCGATAACAAATTCCATGAGGATCAAACTAAACAACCCCAGCGTTCCGGGCATCGGGCTGGGTAGTTTATCAAGAATGAGAGGGAACAAAACGAACGCCATCGCCACGGCAAATAAAAGACGAATACGCGGCGAGACAAACGCATCGCCAATACCGGGAAGAATCATAATCGCCGTGCCCAGCCGAACAAAAGCCAGCATGAACGCAAAGGTATTTGCGACAAGAAACTCTTCAATCATATCTTACATTATCCAAGGGCAATAATGCGGTCTGCCAATGTTTCCATGAAAACCGATAGTGTTTTCATCATGGATGGCAAAAATACAAACAGCGCCAGAAAGATTGCCAAAATTTTCGGCACGAACACCAGCGTAATTTCCTGCACCTGCGTCAAAGCCTGGATCAGCGCAATAGATACGCCGACAATAAGGCCGATAATTAAAATCGGCGCACCGATTTCAATCGCAATCAAAATCGCCTGACGGGCTGTTTCGATGACTTCTTCTTCACTCATGCAAAAAAGTATAAAGGATCACACTTTGTGAGCAAAACATATAAATGAAAAGGATCGGTTTTATTCAAACCTAAATCGGCATGCGCATGATTTCCTGGAAGGCGGAAACCAAACGATCGCGCATGGCCACAACGGTTTCCAGCGTCAGCTCAGCTGCGGTCACCGCTTCGACTACATCGGTCAAATCTGCTTCGCCTGTAACAGCTTGGCCGGATAATTTCTCCCCTTCGCGCATTGTCTCAATCGACTCGCGGGCCCTTCCTTCAAGGAAGTCTGAGAAGCTCACAGAATCATCCTTGTTGGTTGTGCCTTTAATGCCTACATTCTGATTTGAGCTGTAGGCGTTCGCGGCCACTGCGGGGTTAATTAAATTTTCTCCAGCCATGTTTTACTCCTATTTATTAAGTATACGCGGCTTTTAGGCGCGCAGCAAATCAATCGTACGCAGCAAGATACTGCGGGATTGCTCGATCAACCCCAAATTGGCCTCATATGAACGCTGCGCTTCGCGCACATCCATTACTTCAATCAACGGATTGATATTGGGCAACTTCACATAGCCCGCCGCATCGGCCGCAGGATGTGCAGGATCAAAACGCAATCTGAACGGGGTTTTGTAATCTTCGCTGATTTTATCAACTTCTACCAGATTAACGCCCAATTCGCGGTCCATTTCGTTCTTGAAACTAATCGTCTGGCGGCGGAACGGATCAGAGCCCGGCGCCTCACCCGTTGTGTCCGCATTGGCCACGTTTTCGGAAATCACACGAATACGTGTTCCTTGCGCGCGCATCCCTTGTGCGGAAATTTTTAGGGCATTCATAATTTCATTCATAGCTTATCTCCTTATGTAGGCCTTATTACTGGCCTTGTCCTCTGCCTATTGCGGTGCGCAGCATGCTCACATTCTTTTGCAACAAGTTGGTCATGAGGTTGTAATCCGCCACGTTCTGGTTGGCGTTGATCAGCTGTTCTTCCATGATTACGGCGTTGCCTGCGGGAGCGACCTCATAGGTTTCTTTTTGTTTCTTGGATTTTGGATCCTGAAGCTCACCCGCTGGCGGCATGTGCATATCATCCGTCGTAGCGACAGAGACTGAATTCTTGTCCGTCACATCCTTCAAAATCTTACTGAAATCGACAGGAACCAGGTCTTTTGGCTGGTAACCCGGCGTGTCAGAATTAGACACATTTTGCGCGATAATGCGCTGGCGCTGGTTTAAATAATCCATTTTTGCGCCAATGGCTTTAAAAAGTGCAAGATTCTGTGTAGTCATGATATGTACCTTTTTTATTCCCTTGCCCCAAAAAATACGGGGCTCAGGGATATATTTGCAGGATGTATGCCAAATGGTTGACAGTTACGATGACGGGCGCGATATCGACGGGGATAAAGAGCTAAGTCATTTAAATATAAAGAAAATTCCAACACGCAAGACAGCTGTTGCCATTGATGACGGCGCGCAAAAACGGCAAATTCCGCGCATTACCGCTGCCGGACGGGGAAAAATTGCCGAGAAGATTCTTCAGCTTGCCTTCGACAACGATATCAAGGTGCGTGAAGACAGTGATTTGGCCGAAATGCTGGCTAAAATCGAGATCGACAGCCCGATCCCGTCCGAAGCCTTCATGGCCGTTGCCGAGATTTTATCCTATGTTTACCGCGCCAACGGACAACCAAATCCTTTTGATGTGCGCCTTGAAGATGATAATGATTAAGAATGACTAATTTTGAGTATTTTGAATGGCCGAAAAAGACGCTCTAACAGACCGATTAAATGCGCTTATTCAATATATTGAAGATGCGACCCACACGCTCAATGGCGGACAAATCCCGCTTGTGAATGATCTTGACCAGAAAGTCGCAAAATTGTGCATGGATGTCGAACAGGGTTCAACCGAAACAGCCAAAGAGATCAAACCCTTAATGGGCAAAATGATCATAAAGCTTGATGAATTGGCCGCCCGCCTGCAAGAGATGAAAGATAAAACGCCCAAAGGGACGTAAAAGTAAAAGGATTATAAAAGATGGAATGGAGCACACTGCCCGATCTTGTTCGCGTTTTTCTGGCGCTGGCCTTTATCGTTGCGCTGATGGGCGGACTGGCCTTTGTGATGAAAAGGCTGGGGCTCTCAGATATCCCCAACGCACCGAAGGGCGAGAAAAAACGCCTCAAACTGGTGGAAAGCCTTGTGCTAGACCGAAGCCGCAGACTGGTGATTATCCAACGTGATGACAAACAGCATCTTGTTATTTTAGGGCCAAACAGCGAAACTGTTATCGAACAAAACATCAAAACGGCGAAATCCAAAAAAGATGAATAAATCTGCGCGCGTATTTTTATCCTTGGCCCTGCCTGCCCTGATCGGGCTTGCCCTCTATTTCTGGCCAGAAGGCGCAAGCGCGCAAAACATCTCGCTGGATTTCGGCGGTGAAGATAACGGCACTGTCACCGGGCGCATCATCCAAATGGTTGCCCTGCTGACCGTTCTATCGCTCGCCCCGTCCATCATGATCATGATGACCAGCTTCACGCGCATTATCGTGGCGCTGTCGTTCCTGCGCACAGCAATCGGTATTCAACAAACCCCGCCCAATGCTGTTTTGATTTCGCTGGCCATGTTCTTGACCTTCTTCATCATGGCCCCGACGCTGGAGGCGGCCTACACCAACGGTATTCAGCCCCTGATCAATGAAGAGATTGACGAAGTCGAAGCCTTCCAGCGCAGTATCGACCCGTTTAAAACTTTCATGCTGGATAATGTGCGCGAAGCGGATGTGGAGCTGTTTTTGAATGCCTCCCAAACCGAAAAACCAGAAAACATCATGGAAACACCGCTGCAGGTGGTGGTTCCGGCCTTTATGATTTCCGAGCTTAAACGCGCCTTTGAGATTGGCTTTATGCTGTTCCTGCCCTTCCTGATTATTGATCTGGTCACGGCCTCGATCCTGATGTCGATGGGTATGATGATGCTGCCGCCTGTTACGATTTCCCTGCCCTTTAAGATTATCTTCTTTGTGCTGGTCGATGGCTGGTATCTGGTGACGGGCTCCCTCATCCAAAGCTTTGATGCGTTTGGACCGATCACGCCCTAACATTAAGTGATTTAATTGGATTCCGGCGGCGTTGCTTTATAGCTGTTGAGGAAGTCCGCAAACAAATCCGTCTCCGCCGCCACATTCATCAAGGTCTGACGATCGGCCAGTGCCGCGCTTTGGCGCGCTCTGGTAATCACTTCAAAGACTTTCGCCTTATCAGTTTGCGCCATTAAGTCGGAATATTTCTCGCGCATATTGGCCAATGCGATACGGTCCCCCGCAAGGTTAAGTGCAACCGCGCGCTTAAGGATAATGGCCTTATCTTCGTCCTCCAGCGGACGTGTCAGTGAGATATTCTTATCAAAGATCACATCGCCCAGCGCCTCGGCCGCATCATCCCAATAGCCCGCATTCCAAGCGATATCAGCCTTCAGACGGTTCACATCGGAATTGGCCTCCAAATCATTGAGCAGCGCTAGCGCCTGATCGGGCCGCCCCTGCTTAGACAGGCCGCGCGCGCGCAGTAAGGACAGCTCACGAAAACGCTCAGGTGTTTGCAACTCTTCCGGTAGCCCCTGTAAAAACGCACTGGCCTTTTTCAAATTCTGCAACGCCTCGGCGGGGCGGTTATCAATCAACTCGATCGCGACCAGACGCACTGCAACGCGGTAAGCCTCTAAGCCGCTCAAACGGTGATCAATCTGATATTGCAGCATGTCGGATGCCCGCCCCAGCAAATCAGCCTGCACCAGCCTCTCCGCAAGCTTTTCAACCACCTTGTCGCCCTGCTCGCCCGAGGGCACCAGCTCCGCAAACTGCTCATACAGCGCGGTCGCCTCAACCGGCGAAACTTCGGCCAATTGATCTGTTAAGAACAAATTGGTGAACATATCGCTCATCTCCGCTGTGATGCGGCGGCTAAGCGGCGTACCAACGGCATAGCTAGCGGCTTCGCGCAAAATATTCAAACCCCGGCCGTGCTCACCATTTTCGAAATAAGTTTTGCCAAGCCAGTAATTAATCTGCGCCTCCAGCTCATCCCCGCGCCAGGCGTAGCGCAAGCGCTCCAGCTTATCGATCGCCTGCTGCGGGGTGATCTCTTTTTCTTCCGTCTGAAGACGCGTCAACGCAAGACCAGCGCGGGCACGGTAAAAATCATCCTTACCAACAACCAACTCTTCCCACAACTTTTTGGTTTCATCCTTATTGCCCTTTTGGCGCTCAGCCTCGCCCTTCAGATATAAAAGTGCAGCCTTTTGCGGCTCCCATAAATCATCTTGCGCCTCTAGACGTGAGAGCAATTGCTCCGCCCCCGCGACATTGCCAGAGCGCAGCGCAACCTCGGCCAGATTGGGCGCAATGCGGTTATAGATATATTTGGGATAATCCTGCAGCGGCAATAAATCTGCCGGCAGCACCTCTTCCGCCTGCTGCCAGTCGCCCAGATCCGCCAGCGTGTAAGCCTGCCAATACGGAATATCGCCGTATTTTTCCAAATCACCCCGCGATAAATCGGTAAAGGCTGACTCGCTTTTTGATACCAGCGCATAGGCAGCCGCATTCAAAGCCTCAAATTCCGGGCTGTTCTCGACACCCGGAAGCAGATCTTTCGCCAGCTTTAAAAAGCCGAGTGCTTCGGGTGCCATGCCGTTCGCCAAATGCATCTTGGCCAGCATAATAACATCTTCAATTTTCTTACCCTCAGGCAAATCATTCAGGCTGCTTAAAATCACATTGCTGTTTTCCTCCAGCGAAGAAATACCGCCAAGCTCCCAGTTTTTAAAATCGAAAACATCGGGCCCGCGCGGCTTCACCGCAGCCGTTTTCCCGGCCATATTATGCCGCTCTTTTCGCAAGAAACCGGCCTGCACTTCGGATTGCGGGGTCAAAGACAACCCGGCTGGGCGCGAAATCAAAACACCGTCTTTTGTAATTTCGACACTTAAATCATCGACTTTGGGCAAAACCGCCAGACCGATCGCCGAGGGCAAAATCTGGAAATCGACAAAATCCTGCGCCGGACCGGCAAAATCTTTCGGGCTGTCCACCGTAACCACTTTGGCGCTTGCGCCACTCACCGGATCAAGAACCTCCAGAACGTTCTGCGCCGTTTTAAAGGGGAACAGCAGAGTGCCACTGCGCACGCGGCCCTCGCGTAAGTTTTCTCTCTTGGCCGTAATCGGTTCATATTTTTTATCACCCCTTGAAATCACAACGCGCCAGAGCAGTCCGCCGCCTTCCCCGCGAATACTCGCGCCATCCAAAATTTTGGTTTTAAAGGCTGTGCCCCGTTCAATATTTACGGCCTCAATCGGATCAAAATACGCCGCATCGGGCCCGCGCACCTGCGGCTCGAGCGCCAGATCGCCTTGGTCGTTAACCATCCACAACGCGCCGCCCATTTCAAAAGCCGCCAATCCAAAAGATTTTGTAGATGTAAACGCAATCAGGTTCGACGGGATTTTCTTCTGTTTTGTGATGGCCTTGGTAATTTGCGGTTTTTCTTCTGCGCTCTGAACTTCATCGCGCGCAACGGCCTTGTTTTCGCCGACCTCTATCGCCTCATCATCGCCCTGCACAGGTTCGTCGCTTTTCGTGGACGCCAATTCTGCCTGCGGCGGGGGTTCTACCTCTTTGACCGGCGGCTCTTCTTTTTCAGGCTCTGCAGGCGGCGGTGTTTCAACCACAGATTCAGGTTCAGGCGCAGCAGCAACCGCCGCTGATCCGCCCGCCGGACGCGCGCCGGAAGGCGAATTATAAATATCGACGACCAAACGGTCTCCGGCAAAAAAGCTGCGCGTGCGGCTGTCTTGCGGGATACTCATCTCCAAGCGCAGCGGATTATCAGAGAGCACACGCACGCCGGAAAAATTCTTCAACGTCTCGGAGAGCGCTTCAGGGTTTTTAACAGAAGCCTGATTTTTGAAACCAATCACCAGCTTTCCGGGCTGGGAATCATCAATCGAATATTCAACGGTTTTATCCCAATCAAAGACAAGACGGGAATAATCGCTATGCTCGCCCGTGCGCACGCCGACAGCTTCTTGCGCAAACGCCGGTTGCGCCAGAACTAAAAGGCCGAGAACGCTGTAGACGATGAATGAGTGACGCATAATTTTAGCGTGCCACAGCCAGCAAGAAAGGACAAGAAGCGAAGCGTGAAGAGGATTGGTTATCTGCATGTTATTGCAGCAATAATCTGCGCGAACCGTCATCCTCCATAATCACGATATCCACGCGGCGCGAAAGGTCCATGCGCGCCTCTTCATCCATATCATCAGGCAACTGATCATAGCGGGCACTGGATAAGCCCCGCACAATAAGCGTGCGGGTATAGCCGACATTCTCCAAAACCCCGGCTACATTGGCCGCGCGCGCCAGCGATAGCGCCCAATTCGAATCATAGCCCGCTCCGCCGGATTCAATGGGGCGCGGATCGGCGTGGCCGATAATTTCAATGCGGTTGCGAACACGTGAAAGCGGCCCGCCCAGCGCAAATAAAGCGCGCTTGCCTTCGGTTACAACCTCAGACTGCCCGGCCTCAAACAAAAGATCAGAGGGAAGAGATAGAATGAGCCTGTCATTCTGTAGAATAAAGACAACCCCTTTCAGCGTTTCATTATCTGCAACAATCTCCTCAAGAACCGACTTCAGATAGCGTAAATCAAGCGCGCGGCTAAAATCGAGCCGCTCGACATTAATTTCATCGACCGGCCCTTGATACCATTTCGGACTTTCAAAACGGCTGACACCTTTATTCAAACCATTTGTTAAGTCATCCCACTTTTCTTCTACGGGCACAGACATCGAATACAGCAAAACAAAGAAGGTCAGCATCAACGCCATGATGTCCGTGAACGTAATCAGCCACAACGGTACAAACTCTTCCTCTGGCTCATTTTGAGATTTTCTGGCCTTGCGAACAAACGGCATGGCAACCGCCACTTCACTTTCCTCTTCTTTGTTATCTTTTGCCTTATCCATTATTCTTCACCCCCATGGCCGACCGGGTTAAAAGGCTCGTAACGCTTAAAGTAAAGATCAATCGTGCCTGGCTCTCCCTCGCTTAGCCCTGCGCTTAAATATTTTTTCGGCAAGCCCGCATCTTCCATCAAGCGCGCATATCCCGCAACTCGGGTTACATTTTGCACGACATTTTGCGGTGTTTCATTTTGCAGCGTGGCAGGATTTTTATCGAGATTGATCAGCATTTCCATGCTGTAGGGCACATCATCTTCCGCGCTCAGAAGCGACACCAGCGTCGGGGCAAGTGTTCCGCCAAAGGCCGTGCCCGGCGCAGCAAGCTGCTTTTCAAAATCATCCAGCTGCATACGCAAATGCATGATTGTGCCAAGGCGGTTTGTCTTGGTTTTAACCCCGGCGATTTGCGCCTCAAAAAGTTCGCGAAGCTTATCGAGGGTATTCCCCTCGTGATAAGATTTTTCAGGCGCTTCGACGATATTGGCGTTCAAATCATCGGGAAGCTGTTCCTTGGAAAACGCAACGGTAATGCTGGTCAGCACATCGCGTGCCTTGATTTCTTCAAAATTCGACATAGCGTTCAAAATAATAAAGAACGACAGCAACATAACGAACATTGAAAGGGCAAGAAACTGGTTAGCCATACCTATTAGTATAAGGCAAAATGAAAAAGAAAACAGCTAAAGAGGCGTGGACGGGCTGATAATTTTTTAATCGAATTCAGCGAGCAAAGCGTCAATATCATCCTGCGTGATCGCTTTATCGGGCATTTGCGGACCGTTCAGAAGGGCAGAATCATCACTAGCTGCACTCGCCTGATCTTCACCTTCGTCATTAGACGCATCATGAAGTCCAGGCATATTTTGCGATAAAACCTTCACCAACGCGCCGACCTTTCCCTCGATCTCTTTAAGCGTGCCGACAACCTTTGTAATACGCTGCCCTGTGATATCCTGAAACGAGCAAGCCTCGTAAATTTTCATCACTTCCGCAACAATGTCATCGGACGGTTGTCCACCAACAGATTCTGCTTTTTCCTGTATGACGTCGCAAGAATCCATAATCTTGCCGGTGGCCTCGGCCGTTGATTCCACAACGGCGTCGAGCTCATCCGTCGCAGTAGGAATATGCTTGTCATTGATGTCGTTTGGCCGCGCCGCGCCGATTTCGCTGCGGGCTTTTTCAATGATGTCCTGAAGATCCTTGAGTTCACGGAATATAGATTCACGTGATGTTTCCTCGGCCTGCTCCACTTTGGCAATTACCGAATTTATAATTTTGATGACCTGGTCTTTTTCGTAAACACTGCCGGCTCCACTCACATTTAAGTCGCTCATATCCTTTCTCCCCGTTTCTCTACTAGAATACACCCAGAACCGCTTCCATTTTCTTCTTCAATGTTTCGGCATTAAAAGGTTTCACAATATAATTATTAACTCCAGCCTGCTTAGCCGCAATCACGTTTTCGGTCTTACTTTCAGCCGTAACCATAATAAAAGGTGTATCTTTATACGCCATCTCAGAACCACGAACCTGCTTGAGAAGCTCATAACCTGTCATCGGCTCCATATTCCAATCCGAGATGATAATGCCGTATTTCTTGGTTTTAATACGCTCCAGAGCTTCTCCGCCATGTGAAGCTTCATCAACATTGCTAAAGCCCAGCTGCTTGAGCAAATTCTTCATAATGCGCAACATCGTGTTGTAATCGTCAACGATCAGCACGTTCATATTTTTGTCTACAGCCACTTTAAATCCCTCACTTTTTTACATTTAGAACTGAGTACACAAAGAATTATTATTACTGGAAACAGTTAACGCTTGGTAACTGTAAAACAGAATTACGCAGGAACGTAAGAAATAGAATATATAAATACGGTTGGATGTAAAGCTGGATGTAAAACAGGTTAGTTAGAATCAGGCAGCGTCGGCAGCTGTTTTTGTTCTGCCAGGATGGTTGTAATCGTGCGTGCACGTTCCGGGTTCATGGCCGCTAAGATCGGCGATAGGCGGCGCTCAGACATTTCTGCTGTCACGGCCGTTAAAATATCCAAATCCAGCGTATCAAAAATCCGGGCCGCATCTTTTGGTTTCATGGTTTCATAAATTTTCACCAGACTTTTAATACGGGCCATTTCTTCTTCGGATTGCTCTTCGAGCAAGCCTTCAATTTGCTGTCGCAGCTGTGAAAGCTCCTGATATTTACGATCAAGCTCCTGCTCTGCCGCGCGCAAAAGCGCTTCACGCGTCGTCAACTCTTGCTCTTTGCTCTCCAGTTCCTGACGGCGTTTGGCTAAATCCTGAAACACCTCCATGCGCACCGCTTCAAAAGCCGGATCGTCATCCACAGGGTCGCGCCATTCCGGGGGCTCCACACCATGATCATCTGAAAATGTTAGACCGCCGCTGTTTTTTTCGGCCTCGCCCTGATGTGCTTCACCCTCTTCCATCGCCATATCTGTCTCATCGGCCGGCGCCATTTCCGCGTCTTGTTCGTGTTCAGCCGTATCCGCCGCCGCCGCTGTTCCAGGCGCGGACGTGACATTCACCGCAACCTCAACCAGCCTCACCGAAAACGACAAGGCAGAGACCAGAACCAGCAATGGTATAATCTTGAGATTGTTAAAATTCATATTCTACCCGTTCGATGTTTTCTTGCGCCGTTGCAAAGCTTCATACAATTCGCGCTCGGCCTGACTTTGAAGTCCGCCCGCATCGCCGCCCGGCGCGGAAGGTTCATCAAACTCGCGGTCATGAATGGCAAAAGACGGGCTTTCGTAATCTTCTTCGTCAAAGCCTTTCTCAAAGGTTTCCAGCCCGCGATAAAGCTGCTCATCCACTTCATCATCCTCGTCGGAACGAATTTCATCGGCCAGCATGCTCATACGCTCGGCCACACTGTTGCCTGATTGGGTCATCAATTTTAATTCATCCACCAGCACGCGCGCGTCTTCCAGATGTTCTTCTAGATCAGATCCCGTTCTGTTAGCCCCCTCACGCAGGGCCGCCAGCGCCTCATAGGCGTGCTCGATATTCTGGTTCAGCTCGGTCATCAGCCCCTCAAATTCTTTGCGATGATCGCGAAAATTATTCAAACTGCGCGAGAGTTTCAGCGTGAAATAAATGGTCGCGGCAAGGCCGCCCATCACCAAAACATCTAAAAATAAACTCAGTACGGGACTCATTAATCCTCCTCGTTTTCAGGTGGGATATAGCGCTCAATTCTAACGGCGATGCTGCCCTGTTTTTGACCGACCGGACCGGTAAACATGGGGAAGTGCCCGCATCGCAATTCCAGATCGTCTTCCGTGCGCGTGTTAAACATGATGCGCGAACCAACCTTCCAATTCAGCATATCGCCGAGAGGCAAAATTTTCTCACCCAGAACAGCCTGCAGCTGAATATCGGTTTTATAAAGCTCTTGGGTCAGGTGGCTTTCCCAAATCGAGTCGCGTCCGAACTTTTCACCCATGAACATCTGTAAGAGCAATTCACGAATAGGTTCGAGCGTCGCATACGGGATCAGCACTTCCACGCGCCCGCCGCGATCACCCATATCCACGCGTAGACGCGCCAGAACACAGGCGTTGCCGCTTTGTGTAATTGTAGCAAAGCGCGGGTTGGTTTCCATCCGGTCCAGGTTAAAACTCACCGGAGAAAGGGGATCAAACGCCGAGGATAAATCGGCCAGCGTCACCGTCACCATTTTCTCAACCAGCTTGGTTTCAATTGTCGTGTACGGGCGCCCTTCCACGCGGATGGACGGCGTTCCTTTACGACCGCCGAGCAGTACATCCACGATCGAATAAATCAGCGCGCTGTCTGTGACCAGCAGACCGTTATTGTCCCACTCCTCCGCCTTAAAGACCGAGAGCATCGCGGGCAACGGAATGGAGTTCATATAATCACCAAAGCGCACGGTCGATACCTGGTCGAGCGAGACTTCGATGTTATCGGTCGTCAAATTGCGCAAAGAGGTCGACATCAGGCGGACCAAGCGGTCAAACACCACATCGAGCATCGGCAAGCGTTCATAGTTCACCATTGCCGAGTTGATCAGCGCCATCACGCCGGAGGTTTCACCGCCTGAAACATCATCATCATCAAAGCCGAGAAGGGAGTCGATTTCTTCCTGGTTCAGAATACGCGGACCGCCCTCATCATCCATGCCGTCGCCAAAATCAGGCATAGCATCACCACCGCCGGAGTCAGCGTCATCGCCCGCCATGGATTCCCACTCATCCATAACGGCCTTTTCTTCGTCACTCATCTGTGCGAGCTCATCCGTTTCGGTATCGCTCATCTTTATGCCTTTTTTGTTTATGTCACGCTATACGCGCTGGCTTTAACGTCTTCATCTAAGTTAGCAAAAACTATGCCGTTTCCACCATTATAGCATCATTGGATTAGAATTTCCTGAAACAATACATCTTTAATCTCTACGGGCGAGGCTTGATTGACGCGCCACAACAGCTCGGTTTGCAGGCGGTAAATCCCCGCTGATCCCCTTAAATCTTTAACGCGCAACTCGCGCAGATATGTCTGGAATTGGTCAACCACACGCGGCATGACAGCCTCAACCTTGGGCATATCAGCCGCATTCTTAAGCTCCAACTGCACCGTCAAACGCAAATAGCGCGGCGTACCGTCTTCTGTGTTCAAATTCACAATCATGGTCGGGATCTCAAGAAACAGGCCACCTGCCCCCTCTTCACCATGACCGCCGCCATGATCACCACCACCGCCGTGATCTTCCTCGGCATGTTCTTCCGGGCACGCTTCAATGACTTCGCCATGCTCATCCACCTGCTCTACGCAGGCTTCTTCCTTGCCGAGCAAGCTATCAAGTATTCCTGTAAAATAGAGACCGCCAGCAATCGCAAGCAAAAGAACGAGCGGAACAACAACAAACAAGATGATCTTCTTGATATTCAGGCCGCCGCCTTCGCCGCCTTCGCCACCCTCTTCACCTTCACCGCTCTCGCCGTCCGAATCCTCAGAAGCATCATCAGCGTTCATCTCATCTTCGATTTGTTCTTCATCGTCAGTCATCATTCTTATTTTTCCAATGCATTAAAAGGCTCAAAACGGAACAAGCAAAAACGCAGCATCTCAATTCATTCTACCCCCTTGGAAACATAAAATAAATCATCAAGGCGGACCTACCCTGTATCGCTCCCCAAAAAATCCCGTTTTTTGGGGAGCGCTTGTGGAAAACTTAAAGGCAAATTTTTCCCTACAGCTTCCAAATTTGCCGCCCACCCCTCCTGATAAAAACCCACTACCCGCAAGGCGGAAACAATCATAAGCAATTGAAATAAAACAAAAATATTTATTGGCACGCTATATGCACTCTGTCGCTGTGCAGATTTAATTTTTTAGCCGGGTTCTGTTGTTTGAAACCCCAAACCATAAAACCGTAAGAGAGTACGAATATGGAGAACAGTATTTACATTGGATTGTCGCGGCAAATGGCCCTGCAAACCAATATGGACATTATTGCAAATAATGTTGCCAACGCAAATACGACCGGGTTTCGTGCGCAAAACCTTTTGTTCGAAGAATATATTTCGGACCCAAGGGGGGCGGATGATGAGCTCTCTTTCGTGATTGACCGCGGCCAATATCAAAATACAGCGCCGGGCAGCATTAAAATGACAGGAAACCAGCTGGATGTCGCGTTGGAAGGCCCAGGATTTTTGGGTGTTCAGGCACCAGGCGGCCAAATCGCCTACACACGCGACGGCCATTTTGAAATGCGCGCAGATGGCACGCTCGTTACGGCTGCCGGATATCCAGTAGCATCGGGCGGCGGCGGCTCGATAACCATTCCACAAGGCTCAACAGAAATTAACATCGATCAACGCGGCTTTATTTCAAATCAGGACGGCATTATCGGCCAACTCTCCGTGAGTGAGTTTCCTGACCTGCAACAGCTCAAACCTCTGGGCAATAATTTGTACCAAGCCGATGCGCCCGCGCAGGCCGCAACCAATACTAATGTTTATCAGGGTCACCTTGAAGGCTCGAACGTTCAAGCGGTTGTTGAAGTGACCCGCATGATTGACACGCTGCGCGCCTTTCAATCGACCCAACAAGTTTTGCAATCAGAGAGTGAGCGCCTGAACACGATGATCGAGCGTCTTACACGAACAAATTAAACACACAGAATAAATTTTTGATTTAAGGAGAAAAAACAATGACAAGATCTTTAGATATCGGCGCCACCGGCCTCTTGGCTCAGCAGCTGAATGTGGATGTGATTTCGCAAAATATCGCGAACATGACCACCACAGGGTATAAACGCCAGCGCGCAGCCTTTCAGGATTTAATGTATCAAAATATCGATCGCCCCGGCTCGACATCCTCTGACGCACAAACAACCGTGCCCGCCGGCTTGCAACTTGGTCTTGGCGTGCGCGCCGGATCGGTTTACCGCGAACACGCTCAAGGCGCGGTACAGATTACCGAGAATCCATTGGACATCGCCATTTTGGGTCAGGGCTATTTCCAGATCCAACTGCCAAGCGGTGAAACTGCTTACACGCGTGACGGCACATTCCAAGTGAATGAAAACGGTGAGATGGTGACAGTTCAGGGTTACATTCTTGATCCAAACATCACAATCCCGCAAGACGCGGTGAGCATCGACATCAACCAGTCCGGTGAAGTTTTGGTCAGCATTGCAGGGCAAACAGCCACACAGAATGTCGGACAAATTCAGACTGCCAATTTTATAAATGACGCAGGGCTGGAAGCCATTGGACAAAACCTTTATCTGGAGACGGATGCTTCCGGCGCGCCCGTTACTGGCATTCCCGGACAAAATGAATTTGGCCCGCTGCGCCAGTCCGCTTTGGAAAAATCAAACGTGAATGTTGTTGAAGAAATTACAGATCTGATCACTGCGCAGCGCGCTTACGAGCTTAACTCGAATGTAATCTCAACCAGCGATGAAATGCTGCAAACACTCTCGCAGCTTCGTTAATAGCGAGAGAAACACTGCGTAAAAAGAAGGAGTAAAACCATGAAAAAGATGAGCATCACACGGCAATGCCTGGCCATTATTATACTGGCCCTGTGTATCCTGTTCGCCATTTCCTATCCGGGCAATGCGACCTCAATCACGCTCAAGCAAGATGCGATTGTTACTGACAATGCGCTGAAGCTGGGTGATATTTTCGATGGCCTGCCCCACAGCGCCGACAAGGTTTTGGGCGTCTCTCCTCGCCCGGGCAAAGACATGGTTTTGAATGCGCGCACTTTGCTGCGCATCGCTCTGGCGCTTGATTTGCCATGGAAACCCGCCAGCGCCGCAGATTACGTAACGGTTCACCGCGCTGCCACCTTGGTTGATCGCGATACAATTGAGCGCGCCCTGAAAGAAGAGCTTACACGCGAGGGCTTGAGCGGCGATTTGCGCATTACAATTCCAGCAGAAAAATCCGAAATCATCCTGCCGGCCAGTGAACCCGCACGCATGGAAATCGCAAGCTTTAACCTGCACCGCAATGATAACTGGTTCGAAGCGCAAGTGGTCGCCCCCTCAAGAGACAACCCTGTTTACCGCACGAAAATCAGCGGCACTTATGAGCGTCTGGTCAATGTACCAGTGCTCAGAGACGCTATTCGCGGCGGCACAATCATTGGCCAGCGTGATATTGACGTGATCCAAATTCCTGAGCGCCACCTATCTTCAGACATTATCCTAAGCGCTGAAAACCTGATCGGTACAACTCCGCGCCGCACTTTAACAGCCGGAAATCCGATCAAAGCACACGACATCGAATCCCCTAAAATCGTAGAGCGCGGTGAATATGTGACGGTGAAATTTTCTCAAGGACCTCTGCAATTAACCACGCGCGCCAAAGCACTGGAAAACGGCGCGAAGGGGGACACGATCCGTGTGGTGAATATGAGCTCAAACAAAACACTCGAAGCGGTTGTGACCGCCTCACAAGAAGTTACACTTCGTACATTTTAAAAAAAGGCAGGATAGATAATGACACTCGCAAACAAACTGATACAAATTTCTTCAACGCTACTGCTCTGCGCCAGCCTAACCGCTTGCGGCGCGGGCGAGCGCCTTGCCAATATCGGCAAAGCCCCTGAAACAACGGCCATTGCCAACCCGGTCACACAGGCTGATTACCAACCCGTCAGCCTGCCGATGCCTGCGCCTAAAAATGTTGTAAAGCAGAGAAACTCTCTGTGGGCTTCGGATCGCCAAACCTTCTTTAAAGATCAACGCGCCAATGATGTCGGTGACATCATTACGGTGATGATCGATATTAAGGATGAAGCACAGCTGGATAATGAGTCCGAGCGCACGCGCAACAGCACCGAAGATGCCTCACTCTCTGCACTACTCGGGCTCGAGGCCAGCTTGGACCGCGTCTTCCCGCAAGCGATCGACCCAACCAATCTGGTCGAAGCCGACGGCGCTTCGCGTCACAACGGATCAGGCAGTATCGAGCGCGAAGAAGATGTAAAGGTCAAACTGGCCGCGATCGTCACGCAAATCCTGCCCAATGGAAATATGGTCATTCACGGCAATCAGGAAGTGGTGGTGAATTTCGAGAAACGTATCTTGGGGATCAACGGTGTCATCCGCCCGGAAGATATCACAATCGACAACACAATCTCCTATGAAAAGATTGCCGAAGCCCGCATTGCATATGGCGGCGAAGGCCAAATTACGGATGTTCAGCAACCTCGCTACGGACAACAGCTTTATGACGTCATCTTCCCGTTCTAATAAACCTCACACTTTGTTAGCGGGCGCTTAGGATAAGCAAAACTCGTAAAGGGAGCGATGATGTCATAACCCCTTTACCCAACCTGACTAGAAAAAGCCGGCTCCTCGCTAAGAAGAGCCGGCTTAATTTTTTAAACCCTATATCGGATGACCTTAATCGTCGCGGTGCGTCTTTTCCAAGCGCTCGTGACGCTCTTGCGCCTCAAGACTCAGCGTCGCATTCGGACGCGCCTTCAGGCGGGGAATGGAAATCGGCTCGCCGGTTTCCTCGCAAAAGCCATACTCCCCGTCGTCAATGCGTTCAATCGCCTGATTGATTTTGTTGATCAGCTTGCGCTCACGATCACGCGTACGAAGCTCCAGCGCATGATCGGTTTCGGCCGAAGCACGGTCCGCTAGATCCGGCTTTTGCAGCTCGGTTTCCTGAAGCGTATTCTTGATGGTTTCCTGCGATTCACGGAGCAGTTCATTACGCCACTCAATCAAGCGGTCGCGGAAATATTCCAGCATGATCGGGTTCATAAACTCACCCTTGTCTTTTTCAGGATCATAATCCTGCGGCACAATAACACTGCGTGATGAAGACATACTCGTTAACCCCCTTGGTTTTACGTATCTTTATCTGTAAAGAAAGCTGGAGAAATATACGCGCGCAAAGCGCGGAAAACAACAGAAAATTATGGCTTTGCTTTTTTATCAAGAGCGACGCGCATTTTGGCCAATTCCACCTGCGCCCGTAAATCGATCTCATCCATAATCGCGGTCAGCGCGGGGTCGGAAATATTTTCCCGGTGCGCCGCCACGACATCGGCGATATCAACCATATGCCCGACCGTCATAGTGCCGCCGAGCATCGCCATGCGTAGCCTATCAAGCTCATCCAAAATGGTGTTTGCACGCTTGCGCATGCGTTTGCGCGAGGCCCCGGCCGCCGGGTCTTCCGCGGCTTGCACCGCCAACAACGCGTCAACGCGGGCGATGGACTGGGTCTTAGCTGCGGGGGCTGCGGCAGACGGACCAGAGGCGACAAAATCCTCAAAGCTGGAATCGCTTTGGGATGTTTTGCCTTTTTTGTTCGTTTTTGAGGGACCTTGGGTTTTGCCCGGACCTTGTACTTTCATGAAATAACACCTCTTTTCTCTTTTTATTATACATGATTTGAAATTCCAAGGCGGAAAGATTTGCCGCATCGCAAGGCTCAAAAGACAAAAACGGCCCTGCATTTGCATATATTTCATAAGAACAATCCCGCTAACACCCTCATATAAAAAGACTTTTACCACAGCAAAACTGGCACGAGTTTCGCATATAAAACGTGTGAGCATGAAAGACATGAAAACCCGCCGCAGATATCGGCACGGGTTTCAAGCGTAAGAGATAAGCATGACAAAGAACAAACTAATTGCCACGAACACCGCTTTTTCAACACTCAAAAGCTTTTTGAAGCTTTTGGGCGTTTTTGTGCTTTTTGCCCTGATCTCCTTGTCCTCCATGACAGGAGCAGAGGCAAAAACATCCCGCATTAAAGATATCGTCAATATCGAAGGCGTGCGTGACAACCAGCTGGTCGGTTACGGTCTGGTTGTCGGCCTGAACGGTACAGGCGATAGCTTAAATAACTCTCCCTTCACTGAACAAAGCCTGATTGCGATGCTTGAGCGCCTCGGCGTGAATGTTCGCGGTCAGAACCTGAACACAGGTAACGTTGCAGCAGTGATGGTTACGGCTACTCTACCACCATTTACAAACCAAGGCTCACATATCGATGTGAACATCTCTGCGCTGGGCGATGCCTCCAGCTTGCTTGGCGGAACATTGCTCGTCACCCCCCTTCTGGCGGCAGATGGGGAGGTTTATGCCGTCGCGCAAGGCGAGGTCAGCATCTCAGGCTTTAGCGTTCAGGGTGATGCAGCCTCTGTAACGCAGAATATCCCGACCTCCGGCCGTATTGCGGAGGGCGGTATCGTCGAACGTGAAATTCAGTTCCGTCTTGAAGACCTGCAAAGTGTTCGCCTGGCCCTGAAGAACCCGGACTTCACAACCGCGCGCCGCATTTCACAAGCGATCAACGGCTTTACCTCCGCCAGTCTTGCAAAGGCCGAGAACTCAGCCAGCGTCGTGCTCAGCCGTCCGGCCAATTATGACGGCAGTATCGTCGACCTTATTACAGATATTGAACAACTGCCTGTGCAGCCCGACCAACCCGCGCGCGTCGTGATCAGCGAACGCTCCGGCGTGATTGTGATCGGCGCGGATGTGCGGGTCAGCAGTGTCGCCATCGCACAAGGAAACTTAACCGTGCGCGTTACAGAAACACCGCAAGTCTCTCAAGCCAACCCGTTTGCCGAACAAGGCGAGACCATTGTCGTGCCCCGCAGCGATCTTGAGGTAAACCAATCCCCTGATGTGCGTCTGGCGATGCTTGAGACCGGGGTGACGCTGCAAGATCTGGTCACCGGCCTGAACAGCCTGGGCATGCAGCCGCGCGACATCATCACAATCCTGCAAGCCGTGAAGGCCGCAGGCGCCCTGCAAGCCGAGATCGAGGTGATGTAATGAGCGAATTTCTTACACCAGATACCAGCCTTGCCCTGATGCGCGCCGCCCAAGGCGAAAGCACAAAGAGCGCCAGCGCGCTGAAAAATCTGGGCACGAAAGATGCGCAAAAAATAAATGAAACGGCGCAAGAATTCGAAGCGGTTTTCCTGTCTGAAATGCTTAAGCCCATGTTTCAAGGCATTGAGACAGACGGCATGTTCGGCGGCGGCAAAGGCGAAGAAGTTTTCCGCAGTTTCATGCTTCAGGAATACGGCAAGATCATGAGCCAGACCGGCGGCATCGGACTGGCCGATCATGTGCGCGACCAGATTATACAGCTGCAGGCTGCGCAAGACTCCCCTGCCGACATAAAGATTTTAGCAAACACAACCAATGAGGAAGGATCCGTTGATGACACAAGCATTGAATAAAGCTGCCGCAAGCGAACAAACATTGTTACCTGAAAATAAATCAGACGCTTTGAAGGCGCTGATCCGCTTGTCTGAAAAAATCATCGGCTTGTCCGAGCAAGAAACGCAGGCGCTTATTCAAAATGATCTGGCCGTCTTCGCCCTTTTGCAAAGAGAAAAAAGTGTAATGGCCGTGAATTACGCCAAAGCCTCAGAAGAATTCCGCGGGCGCTATGAAGAATTCCGCGCCGCCGATCCCGGCCTGCTGGATCGTCTCGATAACCTGCAAAAGGATATGGGCGAGAAGCTGCGCAGCAACAATGAAATCGTCACAAGAATGTTTAAGCGCAGCAAAAAGAAAACATCAGAAACCCTTCTAACTGTTCAGGAATTGGCGCAACAAAAACCAATAAAAATGAACAATGAAGACAACCGCACAGGAGCATAATCGCCATGACCATGCACCATAATTCTCACACAAATCTGGAAGCGCAGGCTTACAATTTTGCCCTGCCGCGCGATCCTGAAATGGCTCTGGACGAAACCATTCGTATTATAGAGCGCCTGCAAGGTGTTTACGAGCGTGAAACCGATGCGCTTTTGAACGCCGACACAAAAGAATTCCTCAGCTTGCAAAATGAGAAGCTGGAAGCTGCCGTGTTCTACCAAAAGAGCATTGAAGAAATCAAACTGCGCAAAGAGGAGATGCTCGGTGCAAGCCCAGCCAAAAAAGACAAGCTGCGTCAAATGCAGGCCGATTTCTCGACCCTTGCACAGAAAAACAAAGAAGCTCTGAGCCGCATGCAGCGCACCGTTGAGCGTTTGGGCAACACGATCCGCAGCGCCGCGAAAGATGCCGCCCTGAAGAAAAGAGCCACCAGCTACGGCGAGACCGGGATGCTCGATAAGGGCGAAAAGAAAAGCGTTTCGATGGGCGTCACCGAAACAGCATAAGGACAAAGCGTAACTAAAAAGGACTTTAATTATATGGACATAGGAAGTTTCTTCACACTTCAGGCGATGATGCCAAACGGATCTTCAAATAGCGACAAGGGCGGGGCAGCTCTTGGCGCATCGTCGTTTGAGGACGGCGCGAATTTTATCGACCTGATCCTGAGCTACATGAAGGAACTCGGCGAAGCCAAAGACGAGCAAATTAAGCAGGAAAAAGAAGACATGCGCCTTGCGAAGATGCTGGCGGACAACCCTGAAGTGGCCGAACAACTCGAGAAACTTTCCATTAACGACGCCTCCGATCTGGCTGATATTTTGGCGCTGAACCAGCAAGCCTTTGATGACATCATGAAGCCAGTTGAGGTGCGCCAAACAATCTCAACAGGTACGGTCGAAACACCTGAGGGTCCAAAAAATATCACGGATATTCTGTTTATCGACACCACGCAAAACCACCGCCCTATCGTGAATAAAATCAAGGCGATCGTCGATAAAGTTCAAAAAGCGGCTGAAAAAAATCCTTCGCAATTAATCGCTGCAAACCTTACGCCCGAGCAGCTGACAGATTTGCAAGATTACCTCACCGCGCTGGAGAATGGCGAGACCCCGGATGTACAACCTGATGCGGGCCTTATCGTCGGCCTAATCAAATTGCTACCGCCGCAAGCACGCCCAGATCTGATCATTACAGGCCAAAGCCTAATCATCGCGACGCGCCCTGTTGAAGTTGCAGGCAAGAAAAATCCAAACGTAGCGAATGACCTGAGTGCGCACCTCAGCGCCCTCAACACCCCTGAAAATGCAGCAGTGACAACAACCGCTACAGCCGCCTCAAACGCTCAAGGCAGCGCCCCAACAACGCAGAGTGATGCGCAGACTCAAAGCACACCAAGCCTGATTAGCGGTGAAGATGCCTCTGAATCCGTTGCTTCTTTTGAAAAGGCCATGGACAAAGCCGTGCTCACAACAGATGAGAAAAGCCACAACACCGGCGGCGAACAAAAAACACATGAGCGCACCCCCCTGCCCGCAAGCAACGCAGCCTCGCACACACCGCCTGCTCCGGCCCTGAACGCAAACGACATGCTGGTGGCGCTAATTGATCCTGATAGCCCGCTTATGACACAATTCGGCCTGACACAAACAGTGTCAGCCAACCCCGCAAACCTTGCCAATCTGACCAACCCGGTCACGCAGGGCTACACCGCGGGGATGAGCGCGCCAGCTGTACAAACACTCAACAACGCGCTGCAACGCCTCGCGCAAAACGGCAAAGATGCGCAGATTACACTACGCCTCGACCCGCCAGAGCTGGGCCGGATTAACGCCAAGTTGCAATTCGAAAAGAGCAACGCACTTAAGACAACCCTGACCGTTGAGAAGCCGGAAACTTACGCGATGCTCCAACGCGACACACACTCGCTTGAGCGCGCGCTTCAAGATATCGGGCTGGATGTGAGTGATGGCATCAATCTGGAATTGGCCGAGCAAGGCTTCAATTTCGATCAAGGCGGCAACGAGCGCGGCGGCGGGCATGATGCCGGCGGCACAGGTGCGGGTAGCACAACAGAAGCCCCTGAAGAGATTATTCAATCAACCATGATGTGGCATGTAGACCCCGAAACCGGGCACACACGCTACAATATTTTGGCGTAGACGAGACGATATAAAGGAGAAAACCAATGGTATCAGACGTAACAATCGGAACAGCGATCGATCAGCAATCGAAAACGGCCGCCTCTATTTCGTCCCTCGCCGAGGACTTTACAGACTTCTTGAATTTGCTGACCGTACAGCTGCAAAACCAAGACCCTCTGGAGCCGCTGGATACAAACGAGCTGACCAATCAGATCGTGGCCTTTACAGGCGTGGAACAGCAAATCAACACCAACCAGAAGCTCGACAGCCTCGTGGCCCTGCAACTCAGCAACGCGCTGGGATCGGCCCTAGGCTATGTTGGTCTGGATGCCAGCTACGTTTCCTCTGAATTCTATTCTGACGGCGAAACCCCCGTCTCCATTCACTACGCTTTGGATGGGGTGGCCGTAGAAAACACCATCCGTATTGTCGATGAAGAAGGCACAACTGTTTTTGAAACCTCCGGCTCTACGGCGGCGGGTTCACAAGAATTCGTCTGGGACGGCAAAGACAAGTTCGGAAACCCCGTCGAGCCCGGCACCTTCGAAATTCGCGTTGATGCGCTGGATGCCCAAGGCAAAGCTTTAGGCTCCAGCACGGTTGTGGAAGGCCGCGTTACAGGCGTTGAAACGCAAAACGGTGCCATCTTCCTGATTGTCGGCGAGCGCGCGGTTTCAATCAGTCAGGTTCTAAACGCCAAAATACCTGATGAAATAATTACACCACCCGAAGGCACAACAGAGGAGGACGCATGAATGTAGATCACATTGATGATGGGCCCCCTTCAGAGCCCGAAAACAATTTAATTTTAACCCCTTAAAACAGATTAACAGACACAAAACTTAGGACTTATATAAAAAGGAGAAAAACTATGGGACTTTTTGGATCTTTATTTACCGGCGTATCAGCATTGTTCAGCCAATCGCAAAACACAGCGATTATCTCGAACAACATCGCCAACATTTCAACAACAGGCTTTAAGCGCTCTGAAGCGGCTTTCGAAAGCTTGGTAACATCACAAAGCAGATTGTCCACCTACTCACCCGGTACGGTGACGGTGAACCGCCTGCAGCGTGTGGACCAGCAAGGCGCACTTCAGCAAACAGCCTCAACAACCGACGCAGCGATTTCCGGTAACGGTTTCTTCGCGGTCAAGAGAGACCCTGACAACACGCAGGAATTCCTGTACACGCGCGCCGGACAATTCTCGGAAGACTCACAAGGTCTGCTGAGAAATGCTGCCGGGTTTGCACTTTATGCTTGGCCGATTGATGCCAACGGAAGCCTGCCGGCCAACCAAGGGGACTTAACCTCTTTGGTTCCGGCTGACGTCGCCTTCCTCGGCGGCTTGACGCGCCCAACCTCCAGCGCCGAACTGGCGATTAATCTGGATGCAAACGCGGTCGACCAAACACTGTCATCCGCCTTAACAAGCGCCGTTGATTTCTCTCGCGGTATTACCGTGTTTGACTCCCTCGGAAGCTCGCAGGTTCTGACCTTTGAATACACCAAAGTTTACGGTCCACAAGCAACGGCCGCCGGAACGATCGGTGATCTTCAGGCAACAGACGAGTTGGTGAACGATCTCGGGCTGACAGTCGGTAACGAGTTTGAAATCTCTTCAGAACTCGGCGGTCCGCTCACACTGACCGTTGTTTCCGGCACACCAACCGTTGCCGGTGAAATTCAAACCGTGAATGACATCATCACCGAAATTAACAATGCAGGTCTGGGCGTCAGCGCCTCACTGGGTAA
Source organism: Alphaproteobacteria bacterium (assembly GCA_020442385.1). GTDB lineage: Bacteria > Pseudomonadota > Alphaproteobacteria > Micavibrionales > Micavibrionaceae > JAGRKE01. The sequence continues at coordinate 395,745 of JAGRKE010000002.1, forward strand.
TGATGGTGAATTGATCATCCGCCGTGATGAATTTACTGGCGGTGCGGTCAATACCCTAACATTGGAAAATACCGTTGGCGTTCCTTTGACAGGCTTGGGCATCACCCTGACAGCCAACCCGCAAACCTTTACAGGTGACGACCTGACACTGACTGGCGATTACGACAACGGTACGCCAGCGGATACACCACCATACAGTACGGGCGATGCGTTGACAGGCCACACCTTCCCAGCCTTCCAGTTCTTGCCTGGCGATGCGCAGTACAACGACCGTGGTTGGTGGCAGCTGAATATCGTTCATCCGGACGGTACATCCTTGTCACGCGGCTTACTGAACTTTAACGGTGACGGTACGCTCAACTCCATTCCTGACAATGACGGAAACACAGATATCAACCTGTCGCAAATTGACTGGAACAACGGCTCTGAAGCCCAAAATATCAACATCGATATTGAGCGCTTCTCTCAGTTTTCCGGGAACTTTGATGTGATCTTTTCCGATCAGAATGGTGCCGAGCTGGGTCTGCGAACCGGTGTAGAAATCGACCGTGATGGCTTCATCATTGCCCGATTCTCCAACGGTGCGTCAGCGACGCTCTATAAGATGCCTCTGATCACCTTCGCGAACTCAAACGGTCTGACCGAGGTTTCAGGAACGGCCTATAGCGAAAACTCAGAATCCGGCGAGGAAAACCTGCGTGAAGCAGGCACCGGCGGCGCGGGCTTTATTGAGCCTTCAACACTGGAAGCCTCCAACGTAGATCTGGCGGACGAGTTTGCGCGTTTGATCGTCTCTCAAAGAGCGTTCGGAGCAGGAACCCGTCTGATCAACACTGTTGACCAGATGACACAGGATCTTCTGAGCCTGAGAAACTAATAAGGATAGGACCTAGAGCTCTGGGCTTGCTACCCGGCATACCCTAACCCCCAGAGCTCTGGTCCTTGAATAGCTACAGGAAGCATGATCCAGGATGGATACCGCGATTGTAGCTTGGGCGCATCGGGCAATGCCCGACCCAACCTTACCCCACCCTGGTAAGGTCCCCAACGGGAAGAACCCAACCGCTTCGGTGCGCCCACTTTTATTTTTTTGTGTTTTATGTAAGGTAACGTTTGGAAATTATTAGGGATTGCATGCTATAGTATATGCTAGACATATTTGTGTGCATGAACGAAGGATACGTGAGGCCACATGGTTAACGAGGTGACATTAGGTGCGGCCTTAAGAAGCACCATGATGAGCATCAATCGGACTCAGAATACGATTGATATCATCACAGAGCGTCTAGCCAGCGGGCTAGAGGTCAACTCCGCCATTGATGATCCCAAAAACTTTTTCGTGTCACGCTCCCTCAAAAACGAAGCCAGCGACAGCGCACGCCTGCTTGACGGCATCAACCAAAGTATCCGCACGATTCAAGAAGGTATTATCGGCCTTGAAGCCACAGAACGCCTTCTCGAACAGGGCGAAGCCGTCGTTTTGGAATCACAGAAAAAATTGCAAACCGGCGTAGAAGACCTTGCAGTCTTTGAGAAAATCTTCAATGTCAGCCCACGCAGTTTGGACGCACAAATTATATCTGCCGCGCCGGATGTGTATTACCGCCTCAATGAAACAGCCGGCCCAATCGTTGATTCCGGCTTTGGCGGCGCTGGCCCGGTCGCAGCAACTTATGGCGGTGGAGCAGCCCCCAATGCGGGCTCTCTTTACACAAACGGCAGCCAGCCCAGCGTTAATTTCGACGGCATAAATGAACGCATTAATGTCGCGGACTCCAGCATGATTAACACAGCGACAACTCCCGCCAGAACCATCGAGCTTGTATTCAATGCCGATACGGTCGCTGGACGACAAGTTTTGTACGAAGAAGGCGCGACTGTAAACGGTTTTACCATTTATATCGATAACGGGCTTGTACGTTTTGAAGCCGAAGACGATCAGGGCGCGGGGCGCTTTGGAAACCTCGATATCAGCTCCCCTGTGGTTGCCGGGCAAACCTATCACGTTGCCCTTGTTTTTGACGGTCCGGGCGATAGCGTCGCCGGCTTTGTGAACGGCGTTAATGTCGGAACGGTCGCCGTAAACAGCGAGGGTATTTTTCCCTCTCACAGCGGAAATATCGGTATCGGCGGCGCAGCCGACGGCGTACAGTTCCATGACGGAGAAGCAGGCTCAGCTGGATTCTATTTTGATGGACGCATTTCAAACGTGGCAATTTACAACCGCGCCTTGTCAGATACGGAGCTGTTAAATCACGGCACATCACTTGATTCTGCCACATCATCACAATTCCAAAACAGAGATTTTAATTCCGTTTTGGAACAGCTGGACCGCATTGTCATTGACGCGAATTACCGCGGCATCAACCTGCTCAAGGGCGACGATTTGCGCACCGATTTCAACAGCGAGCGCACAAGTTCTCTGACGACAGAAGGCGAAGATTTCAGCGTGAACGCTCTAGGAATTAAGAATTTTGATTTTACCCAAGCCGCCGATATAGAGAATATTTTGGACCAATTGAGCACCGCAAAAACAAAAGTGCGGGAATTTGCCTTCACTTTAAGCAACGATTTATCCGTTATCCAGATCCGCAGCGCTTTTACGCAAGAAGCCATTATAACGTTAGAGGGCGGCGCAGATGACCTTACAGTTGCCGATCAAAACGAAGAAGGGGCGAACTTGCTTGCTACACAAACGCGCCTTGCTTTGGGGACCACAGCTCTGAGCTTCGCAAGCCAAGCCCAAAACAGCATCATCGACCTTTTTGGTCGCAACCAATAAAACCGCTCAAACACCTGATTTTAATAGTAAAAACACTCGATTTTTTTCAGGTTTTTTTCTTCAATCATTTTCACACACATACTTCACAGACTTTTCCCATTTTTTTAAGACAATTTTAAATCCTTGTGTTATATTATAGGGAATATACATCCAAGTAGTGGGTGTTTGCAGGATGCATAATTAAACCTAGGAAAGGAGAATACTATGTCTTCCGATGTTGTATTAACGTCTGCTCTAAGGAGCAACTTACTATCTCTCCAGAACACGCAGAGCCTTATTGACCGCACCCAGCTACGTCTGGCCACGGGTCTGAAAGTAAATTCTGCTCTGGACAATCCACAAAACTTTTTCACATCACAAAGCCTGAATAACCGCGCAAGCGATCTTTCACGTCTTTTGGATGGTATCGGTCAATCTATCAGAACGATTGAAACGGCGGATAACGGCGTAACAGCTTTGACAGGTCTTGTTGAGCAAGCTCAATCCATCGTGACATCTGCTCGTGACGAACTGGCAGCCTCCGAAGGTGAAGCCCGCTTGGTTGGCGGTGTTGACCTGAGCGATGTGGCAGACCTTGTTACAGATTTGGGTATCGCCAACGGCGCCACTCTGGACATCATCACAACTGATGATTCCGGCGCACAGATTACGCAGCAGGTTACAATCGACACAGGTGACACAGCAGCTTCTCTGGCCGCAGAAATCACCAACGCTTTTGCCGATAACGAAAACGGCGAAATCACTGCAAGCGTTACCGATGAAGGCTATCTGGTTATTGAAAGCTCTGATGGTCGCAGCTTCCGCCTTGTTGACGAAGCGACAACAGCGATCACACAAGCTGGCCTTGATGCCCTTGGTATCGGTGATTACTTCGCGACTGAAAACCGCACAGGGGCCGGTACAACCGACCTGACAGCGACAATCGTGGCAGGCAGCACCATTTCATCCATCTCTCTGTATGAAGGTACAGGTGACCTGGTTGAAGCGGGCGATCTGATCTCTGGCACATATACAGATGCCAGCGGAAATGCCGCATTGGACCTGACGCAAGGTAACATTGACATCTCTGTTACGACTTCTGATGGCACAACGCAAAACTTTGCGGCTGCGCTTGATGTGACCGCTGTAACATTCCAGGACTTTGTTGACGAAATCAACAACGACTCAAACCTCAACACATTAATTGAGGCGGAATTCGACAGCAGCACAGGTCAGCTCAGAATCACGTCCATCAATGACGGTGTAACCAATGCGACAATTAACTTCACCGGCCTTGCTGCTGGCGAGAATATTGCCCTTGGTTTTGGAGACCCTAACGGTAACCTTGACCCCATCACAACAGGCGCGGGTGCTGAAGATATCTCTTTCTACTTCAACAACTCGACAGAAGCTCTGGACGCCTTGGCGGCAGACTACAACACCCTCAGAGAGCAAATCGATGACTTGGTCAACGATGCGCAATATCGTGGTGTAAACCTGCTCAATGGCGATGATTTGACAACGTTCTTTAACGAGAACAACACAAGCCAGCTTGTGACAAGCGGTCAGATCTTCACAGCCAACGGTCTGGGTATTACTGAAGCAACATTCCGCTCCAGCACAGAGATTGAGTTGTCCGCAACACAAGCTCGTGATGCTCTGGAAAGCGTAAGAAACTTCGGTTCTACACTGGCAAACAACCTGTCTATCATTCAGACACGTCAGACTTTCACACAAGAAACCATCAACACCCTCACAGCGGGCGCGGATGACCTTGTGGTTGCTGACCAGAATGAAGAAGGTGCAAACTTGCTGGCTCTGCAAACCCGTCAGGCCTTGGGTGTTACCGCCCTGTCCCTCGCGGCGCAGTCACAGCAGTCAGTCTTGTCACTGTTCTAATAATTCAGTTAACGCATTTAGCGAATATAAAGACCGGGAAAGAAATTCCCGGTCTTTTTTATTGGTCAGTGTTTATTTTAATGATTCTCAAAGTTTTTATGTGCTATACTTAAGACAGTAGCAGAATGCTATCTTATCAAAGAAAGGAAGAATTCCATGGCACTCGTAATCGATCTCAAACCAGGTGAAAAAATTTTAATCGGCGAAGCCGTCATTACCAATGATGCGCAGCGCACCCGGCTTCATATTGCCGGTGACTCACCCATCCTGCGCGAAAAAGATATTTTGCACGAAGAAGAGGCCGACACGCCGTGCAAGAAAATATATTTCCTGATTCAATGCATGTATTTGGCGCGTGATCCGCAGACCTATCACAAGCGCTATTTCGATATGGTGCGTGAGGTGCAAAAAGCCTCCCCCTCGAGCAGCTTTTTCTTCATGCAGATTAATGAACATATTATTGAAGACACCTATTACAAGGCCCTGAAGCTGGCCAAGCAACTCATAGAACATGAACGGGAGCTGGTTGACCATGCCAAAAAAGCCAACCTATAACCCGCACGCCGCCGCCGCCAGCGCTTATGGCGACAATGCGCAAAAGAACGCCCCCGATCAGCGCGAACTGGAAGGGCGCATTCTACTCAAAGCAGCAAAACTGATCAAAGATCTGCAAGATGATTGGGAGAACGTGAACTCAGAGATCCTCGAAAGCACCCTGCTTTATAACCGACAAGTCTGGATGATCTTTTACGATACGGCGCTTGAAAATCCCGAGGGAGATCGCCCCAGTGAGCTGCGCAGCAATATTATCAATCTCGCCAATTTCATTTTTAAGCGCGAAGTTGAGATCATTGCCAAGCCGGAAAAGCAAAAGCTGGATGTTCTGGTGAACATCAATCGGGAAATTGCCGCCGGCTTGATGTCAAAACCACAAACATCAGGCACGCCGCCTGCATCCTAGCTTCAATCACACAGCCATAAAAAAAGCGCTCCTTTAACAAGAGCGCTGCTTTGGCTTTGAACCCTGATATCTTTTAAGCCGTCACATTCACCGAAGACGATACAACCTGCCCGGACTGCGCTCCGGCGCTGAACGCTGCGATAGCTGCCTGTGCTTGCGCAGCACCGGCTGTATTTACAACCCCACCCTGACCACCTTGCTGGGCAATAGCAGTCGCTTGAAAAGCTGCACTTTCCTGAGGCGCGGAGGGAGCATCTACTCTCTCAGAGCGCGCAAAAGAGCTCTCACCCTGAAGCTGCGCCGCAGCGCGCTCACGCTGCTCTAATGTCTTCTCAGAAGGATATTGCTTTAGAACATCGCCTGTCTCCGAATCGCGTATCTGCAATACGGCAGTATCAAAATTGGTATCAAGCGCATAATAGGGACTAACAAATGGGGCAACGGGCGCACGCGCAACCTGGTCGCCCAACTCAAAATTGGACGCGGCGGCGTTGCTCGCAACCGCCTCAGCAGCGATCGCACGCGCTGTAGAAGTGCCTGATATGACTGAATTTACAGTTTCTATCATCGTGTTTTCCTAACCATCCGATACAACTTCCGCTATACAAACGGACATAAAATTCGGATATACTACCCTAGTATCAGAATATCAATTCTCCATCAAAAAGTCAAGGGTTTTAGCCCCTCTTGACTTATGTTTTTTACCATAAAAAATATAAGTTTTTAAAGCAAAAAATACGCTTTTCGCGGCTTTTATTTTTACGCATTTATTTTATCCACAGCATGATGGAAAAATCTGAAAAAAAAGACTATAATGGGTAATAGGTTTGTGTTCGATGATTCGTTTCGGGCGCGCCTATATAAAACGACCGCAAGGTTATAAAGTTAAATACGGGTTTGTGACCACCCCACTCTCTACCGGGACTTCGTGTCAAATTCCTGAGCAAACAAAAGGTATGATCGGTGAACAGCTTTCTTGAAACACTTCGGCAGCTTGGCCCCTCGCGTCTAGGCATTATGAGCGCGATCCTCGTTGGTTTAATGATGTTCTTTGTGTTCATCTCCATGCGAATATCAACGCCGGAGATGAAGCTGCTCTACAGCGATCTCTCAACAGCCGACTCCAGCGCAATAGCCGCCAAACTTGAAGAAAATCAAATTCCTTATGAGATTTCCGTCGACGGCTCGCGAATCATCGCGCCAGAAGATGAAATTGGCCGCGCTAGAATGCTGCTCGCCGCTGAAGGTTTACCCAATGGCGGGTCGATGGGGTATGAACTTTTTGACAAGCAATCGGGCTTTGGCACCACCAATTTCGTACAAAATATAAATCAGGTTCGCGCCTTGGAAGGTGAGCTGTCACGCACCATCAGCTCTCTGGACAGCATCCGCAGCGCTCGCGTTCATTTGGTTTTACCCCAGCGCGAACTTTTCAGCCGCGAAAGCCGCCCCTCCAGCGCCAGCGTCTTTCTGGGCGTGCGTCCCGGCGCGATAGTAGAGCGCCAGCAAATTCTCGGTATCCAATCGCTCGTGGCATCGGCCGTACCTGAATTGAAAATTTCGAATGTGTCGATTATCGACAGCAACGGCAATCTGCTGGCCAAGGGCGAAGAAGAATCCGATAATCTCCTCTCTGTTCAGGCCGAAGAAATGCGCCGCAATCTCGAAGCGCGCCTGACAGAAAAAATCGAAGATCAGGTCGGACGTATTGTCGGTTTCGGCAATGTGCGCGCGCTCGTAACGGCCGAGATGAATTTCGACCGCATCAGCACGAACGAAGAGCTGTTCGACCCTGAAACTCAGGTTGTGCGCTCCTCTCAGGTTACAGAAGAAAGCAACACCGAGCGCGAACCGAACCCGCAGGATATCTCTGTTGAGAATAACCTGCCGGGCGTGGGCGGGGATTTGTTGATTGACGAACCCCCCAGCGCTGAAAGCACACGCCTTGAAGAGGTTACAAATTTCGAAATCAGCCGCACCGTGCGCAACACAGTGCGCGAAGCCGGTGAAATTACCAAACTCTCCGTCGGGGTTTTGGTTGATGGCCGCTACTCCACCAACGAAGAAGGCGATAAAGTTTACGAACCACGCACTCAGCAAGAGCTGGATCAAATTTCATCTCTGGTAAAAAGCGCGATCGGATATGACGATATTCGCGGAGACAATATCGAGGTTGTGAACTTGCAATTCGCCGAAATCGACACGGATGAAGAATTTATTGATGAGCGCCTGCTCTTTGGCTTTGAAAAAGGCCAGTTGCTTGATGTCGCGGAATTCCTGATTGTCGGGATTATGATTGTGCTGGTGGCCTTGCTGGTCCTGCAGCCGATGGTCAACCGCTTGCTGGAGGCCGAAGCGCCCGATGTTGATGAAACGCTGGAAGCCGATCTTCTGGCCGCACGCCCGGCCAACCCGGCTCTGGCTGCACCTGATGGTGATGTATCCTTTATGGGCGGCGACGCCGGAGAAGAAGACAGCCTGATCAACATTTCAGGTGTAGACGGCAAGGTAAAGGCCGCATCCGTTAAGAAAGTAGAAGAGATAGTGGAAAACTATCCGATGGAAACCATTTCAGTTATTCGCAGCTGGATGACACAAGAGAGCTAAGGAAACGGGACGAGGACCATGCGCGTACGTGAAGATTACAGAACATTAACAGGCCCTGAAAAGGCTGCGATCCTGATGCTGTCATTGGGCGAGGAGCAAACAGCCAGCCTGTTCCAGCACATGGATGATGAAGAGATCATGGAAATCTCACAAACCATGTCGGGCCTTGGAAAAATCAGCCCGAACGTGGTGGAACGCCTGTTTATCGAATTTGCCGAGCAAATGACCTCGACCAACGCGGTTATCGGCTCGACCGACAGCACAGAGCGCCTTCTGAAAAAGGCCGGGCTGAGCGGTGAGCGTATTGATAATATCATGGAAGAAATTCGCGGACCTGCCGGCCGCACGATGTGGGAAAAGCTGGGTAATGTGAATGAAGAGGTTCTGGCCGCCTTCTTGCAAAAAGAATATCCGCAGACCGTTGCCGTCGTGCTCTCTAAGGTAACAACTGATCACGCCGCGCGCGTTCTGGCCATGCTGCCGGAGAATTTCGCGCTGGAAGTTATTCACCGTATGCTGCGCATGGAAGCGGTACAAAAGGAAATCCTCGAAGAGGTTGAGAAAACCCTTCGCACCGAATTCATGACCAACCTGGCCCGTACACAGCGCCGCGATTCACACGAATTGATCGCTGATATTTTCAACAATATGGAGCGTTCTGTTGAAGGCCGCTTCATGGAAGAACTGGAGAAAAGCGCGCCCGATGCCGCCGAGAAAATCCGCGCTCTTATGTTTACATTCGAAGATCTCACGAATCTGGACCCTGCAAGCATGCAAACCCTGATCCGCGCGGTCGACAAAGACAAGCTTCCAACCGCTCTGAAAGGTGCGACAGAAACCCTGCGCGACCTGTTCTTCTCCAATATGTCCGAGCGCGCCGCCAAAATCATGAAAGAAGATATGTCCGCGATGGGCCCTGTGCGCCTGAAGGATGTTGAAGAATCACAGCAATATGTTGTGAACGTGGCCAAAGATCTTGAGAGCCGCGGAGAGATTACAATTGCCAGCGGTAGCGAAGAAGACGAACTGATTTATTAAGCATGACTGACAAGGCTTTGCAAAAAAACGAAACAAAAAAATTCTTCTTCCATATGAATATTTTCGACGACGATGTCGAAGACGAGGTGGAGGAAACCCCTCCGCCGCCTGTATTCAGCGAGGAAGAACTCGCCGATGCCCGTAAATCCGGCTACGAGAAAGGCAAGGCTGACGGCTCTGATGAAGCCTCCAAAGCCGAAAAATCCAGCCGCGCGCAGCTTGTGGCCACTGTTTTGCAACAAATCGGGGAAAAAACCGACGACCTTTTCACGCAGGAACAAAAAAGGGGCAAACTCTATGAACGAGAAGCCGTAGAGCTTTGCCTGCATGTTTTTGAGAAAATGTTTCCCCATTACAATAAAGAACACGGCTTTGAAGAATTAAAAGCCAGTATTTCGAATATCCTCGAAAAACAGCAAAATCAGATCAAAATACAAATATATGTGCAGCCCGATATCGTTGAAGCGATCCAAAAAATGATAGCCGAGCTGAAAAACAAGGGATTTCAGGCTGTCATCACCGTCGAAGCGGATGAAAACCTGCCCCATGGCGGCTGCAAAATGAGCTGGCATGACGGCGGCGCCCTGCACGATCCCGAAGCTTTGGCTGAACAAATCAAGGCTTTAATGCAGCAGACTCTTGCAGGGACAGCTCCAAACAGTCATGATAAGGAAGAGCGTTTTGCATCGGATGCGCCCGTTGAGAATTCAACGCCGGATGAAATGACCGAGCAGAATACAGATAACGAAGTGGAGAAAGCTGATGAGTGAAGAAGACGGCCAAAGCCAGGATGACATCGACAAAATGTTTGATGAAGATGCCGACGCTGCTGCTCCAGCCGAGGGCGGTATGGACCTTGATGAGATTGAGGGAGATGACCCGCATGCCCCTACTCTGGATCAAGAATTCGACATCGGTGAGCCGATGGCCAATGACGTGACCGCTATTTACGACATCCCTGTACAAATTTCTGCAGTTTTGGGCCGCTCGACCATGCAGGTCAGCCAGCTTTTGAAACTGGGACGGGGCGCGGTTGTTGAGCTTGACAGAAAAGTCGGTGAAGCCATCGATATTTACGTGAATAACCGTCTGGTTGCCCGCGGCGAGGTTGTCGTTGTGGAAGACAAGCTGGGCGTAACCATGACCGAGATTGTAAAATCTGACAGAAGCTAGTTTCAGACACCCGTAAGCTTTAAAGGATATAAGGCACACAAATGAGCAGTGAAGAGACACAAGAGGCACAAGACACAGGCCCCCTGCCCGATATACGCCTTCAAAAACCGCATAATAAGATTGATCTGGCCACCGTTATGGGGCTTGTTTTTGCTGTCGGTATGATTGCCGCAGCGATCGCGATGGGGCAAAGCAATGCCAATTTCTTCAACGGCCCATCTTTTATGATCGTAATTTTGGGAACCATGGCGGCCACCTCAATATCCTACACAGGCGAAGAACTGAAGCGCGCAGGAAACATTATCGCGAAATCAACATTCCGCCGTGTGCAAAGCCCGTCCAACATGGCCAATGTTCTATTGGGACTTGCCGTTGTTTCGAAAAAGAAAGGCATTCTGGCTCTCGCAAATTACGAGAGTGAATTGCACAAGGATGACTTCCTTGAGCGCGCCATCCAGCTTGCCGTTGACGGCTATCAAGCTGACGATATTGAGCGCATGCTGACCCAAGAACTGGAATCGCTCAAAGAACGCCATAAACGCTCGGCCAGCATTACCCGCCGCGCATCCGAAGTCGCCCCGGCTATGGGCCTGATCGGAACGCTGGTCGGCCTTGTACAAATGCTCGCCGATCTGGAAAACCCCGAAACAATCGGCCCGGCCATGGCGGTTGCGCTTTTGACCACTTTCTACGGCGCGATTTTAGGAACAGTGATTATGGCACCGCTATCCGTGAAGCTGGAAAAAAATTCCAGTGATGAGGCTTTAATCAAAACCTTGATCATCACAGCCGCAACATCGATCGCGCGACAGGAAAATCCACGCCGCCTCGAAATGCTCTTAAACGCAGAGCTGCCGCCTGCCGAGCAAATTGAATATTTTGATTAGTTAGGACTCCTTAAATGCGCCTCATGATTATCGGCCAGCTAGAAGGCTATATCTCCCAAGCCGGAAAAATCGCCCTGCAAAAAGGGGCAAAGGTCGTTCACTGCGAAGATACAGACCAAGCTATCGGCGCGCTTTTAAACGGCAAGGGCGCCGATCTCGCCATGGTCGATGTAAAGCAAAAAATTGGTGATTTCATTGAAAAGCTGGAGGCAGAGCGCATTCACATGCCCGTAATCGCCTGTGGCATTGATACCGACACACGCTCGGCCGTTAAGGCCATCCAGCAAGGGGCGAAAGAATATGTGCCCCTGCCCCCGGATGCGGAGCTGATCGCCGCCATTCTGGCCGCCGTGACCGAAGAACAAAGCACAATGATCGCCAGCGACCCTAAAATGAAAGAGGTTGTTAAACTGGCTGACAAGATCGCACCGTCTGAGGCCACCGTGATGATCACCGGGGAATCCGGCACGGGTAAAGAGGTGATGAGCCAGCATATCCACCGAAAATCCAAACGCAAAGACGGACCGTTTATCGCCGTCAACTGCGCCGCGATCCCTGAAAACCTGCTTGAATCCGAACTGTTTGGCCACGAGAAAGGCGCGTTCACAGGCGCAAGCTCACGCCGGATCGGTAAATTCGAAGAGGCACACACCGGCACCATCTTGCTCGATGAGGTCAGTGAGATGCACCCGCAACTTCAGGCCAAGCTGCTGCGCGTCATTCAGGAACGCGAGGTCACCCGTATCGGTTCAAACGATGCGGTGAAGGTCGATGTGCGCATCATCGCCACCTCAAACCGCGATCTGGAAAAATTCGTCAAAGACGGGGGCTTCCGCGAAGACCTTTATTTCCGCCTGAATGTCGTGAACATCCACCTGCCCGCCTTGCGCGAACGAACCAGCGATATCGCAGAACTGGCGCAATTTTTCGCCGATAAATATGCGCAGGCGAACGGCATGGATAAAAAGAAAATCGCCAAGGCAACGCAGGATAAAATGAACACCTATGCGTGGCCCGGCAATATCCGCGAGCTGGAAAACACGATGCACCGCGCGATTTTGGTCTCTATGGAAGACGAGCTTGAGCCCGATGCCGTTCATCTGCAAAAATCCGGCGCGGCGCCGCCACCCCCCGCCAGCGCGCCTGCGGCACCTGAAAGCGCGCCATCAACCTCTCCTGCGGGCTCTGTGCAAAATCCCGGCGCGGTCGAGGCACTGGTTGGACGCACAATTTCCGATGTGGAACGTGATATGATCATCAACACACTGGAGCATTGTCTGGGCAACCGCACGCACGCGGCCAATATTCTGGGTATTTCCATCCGCACCCTGCGCAATAAGCTCAATCAATATAAAGATGAAGGCGTTAATATTCCCGCCGCCAGCGCCGGAAATTAACTGCAGCAAGCACACATCACCCCGGTGCAATCTGACGTTTGCATCTGCCCTCGCTCACAGGTAAAATGGGATAAGGCCCGTATCCGGGCTTTTTGGCCGTGTTCATGCGGCTTCTATTCAGGTATAAATTCATATGGCCGAAATGCCCTCAAATCTGCCGCAAGCGGCTCCGAAATCAGCACCCCGCGCGCCCTCAGTAGGCGGTGCAGCGGGCGCTATGGGCCGCGCGGGATCGGCGCTTGCGCCCTATTTCAGAACCGATGTTCTTTTCGCTTTGGGCATTATCGCGATCATCATGTTCATGCTCGTGCCCATGCCGACCAGCATGCTGGATCTGGGATTGTCGGTCTCTATCACAGTCTCGGTTTTGGTTTTGATGACGGTGCTGTTTATTCAGGCACCCTTGGAATTTTCTACCTTCCCGACCGTGCTTTTGGTGACAACCTCGCTCAGGCTGGGCTTAAACGTTGCCTCGACGCGTCTAATCCTTGAAAACGGGCATACGGGGCGCGATGCCGCGGGCGCAGTAATTGAGGCCTTCGGAACATTCATCATTAAAGACAGCTACGTAATCGGCGGTATCGTCTTTGCCATTCTGGTGATTGTTAACTTTGTCGTTATTACCAAGGGTTCGGGCCGTATTGCCGAGGTCGCGGCGCGCTTCACCCTCGATGCGATGCCCGGCAAGCAAATGGCGATTGATGCGGACATGTCCGCTGGACTCATTACCGAGGATGAAGCCAAGGCCCGCCGCGCAAAACTTGAGCAGGAAAGCACCTTCTTCGGCGCGATGGATGGTGCGGCCAAATTCGTACGCGGGGATGCCATTGCGGGCTTGCTGATTGTATTCGTCAATATCATCGGCGGTATTGTCATCGGTACAGTGTCACAGGATATGAGCCTTGCTGAGGCCGCCTCGAACTATACAATCCTGACCATTGGTGATGGTCTGGTTTCGCAAATTCCGGCGCTCATCGTTTCGGTTTCTGCGGGTCTTTTGGTTTCCAAGGCCGGGGTTGAAGGCTCGGCCGAGGCCGCCCTGTTCCAACAATTCGGCAAATATCCCCGCGCGATGGCGCTGAGCGCCGTATTGATGTTTATTCTTGGGCTTGTTCCTGCCATCCCCGCGCCGCCCTTCCTTGCCCTTGCGGCGCTGACGGGCGGCCTCGCCTTTATGTCCTACCGCCGCCAACAAGCCGCCGCCGAGCAAGAACGGGTAGAGGCCGCCGCCCTTGCGCCGGGCGGCGCGCGCGCAAAACCGGCCGAGGAGCCTATCTCCAAGGCACTGGCCATGGATACAATCCGCCTTGAGCTTGGCTATGGGTTATTGCCGCTGGTTCAAGGGGATAACGATCAAAAGCTCACCGATCAGATTAAGGGCCTGCGCCGTCAATTGGCCGAGGATATGGGCTATGTTCTGCCCGCCGTGCGCATTCAAGATAATTTACAGCTTGCCTCCAACACCTATGTTGTGCGCATCAAGGAAATCGAAGCCGGACAAGGCGAGGTACGCCCCGGCATGCTGATGTGTATGGACCCGACAGGTGCGACCATCACCCTGCCCGGTGAAAGTACGACCGAGCCGACCTTCGGCCTGCCCGCCATGTGGATTGATGAGAAATACCGCGAAGAAGCCCACTTCAAAGGTTATACGGTGGTTGATGCCTCCACCGTGATCACCACGCATATTACCGAGATTATCAAAGACAATATGCCCGACCTGCTCAATTACGCGGAAACGCAGAAGCTGCTTGATGAGCTGCCGAAGGACTATCAAAAGCTGGTCGCCGATGTTATTCCAAGCCAAATCTCGGTCGGCAGTCTCCAGCGCGTTTTACAAAATCTTCTGTCGGAGCGTGTGTCTGTGCGTGATCTGCCCGCCATCCTTGAGGGCATCGCCGAAGCCGCCGGATACACCAAAAATGTCGCCCACATTACAGAGCATGTGCGCGGACGCCTCTCCCGCCAACTGTGCGATAATAACGCCAACGCCAGAGGTACTGTACCACTTGTCACGCTCTCGCCGGAGTGGGAACAAGCCTTCGCCGAGAGCTTGATGGGCGATGGCGAGGACCGCCAGCTCGCCATGCCGCCCAGCCAGTTGCAGGATTTTATCACCGGCGTACGTGAACAATATGACGAGCTTTCTGCCGCAGGCGAAATCCCGGTCCTGCTGACCTCCCCGGCCATCCGCCCCTATGTGCGCAGCGTCATTGAGCGCTTCCGCCCGCAAACCGTGGTGATGAGCCAAAACGAAATCCACCCGAAGGCGAAGATTAAAACGCTAGGGCAGATTTAAAAACCACCCACATAAATTTGACATATTTAAAAATTCACGTTAAATTGTCCACACTTCAATTATTATTACTGTGTGGAGAAAAAAAATGGCAGCGTCAAACCCTCGATACCTAAAGCAAGCCAAAAAGAGACTTGGTACAGTCTTTCCTCAAATGCGAACGACTGGAACTTATAACTTTCCAGATGAAGAGTATTCGTTTCAGGTTGAATCAGGAAAAATCACAACCTTCAAAGCTGAAGATGTAGGCAATCTTTTTAGGTCGAAATTCAACTTTCACGCTACTGGGGAATATGTAATCAAAAAGAATACTTTGGTCAAAGTATGGGGCAACCATTCCGATGGGAGTGGCGTTTGCACTATTACTGAAGACGGTGAGCCACAAAGAGAATATCACATTTATAAAGACGTTGATTGGTTTGCGAGAGCTGTGAAGTATGAGGCCAGCATGGCCCCTTCTTAAAAACACAACACAGATACGAAAATGGCAAATTATCCCCAATTTGCCATTTTCGTTGGCTGGTTTTATGGTTATCCTCTAGAATGTAAATTGCGTAAACCCTATACTAGTCAGTGAATATCAGTCTATGAGACTAAAATCCTTTTATGCTAAAACCATGACAGAGGCTATGCAAATGGTTCGAGATATGCTCGGTGAAGACGCCGTCATTGTCGCCACGCGCGAAGAACGCGGGGGCAAAGGTGTCCACGTAACCGCGGCGGTTGAGCCTGCCTTTGAGATCAATCATGGCGGCGCGGCCGGTGCGGATGACTGGCTGCAATATGATGACGAGCAAGATGAATTCGCCGTTGCCGAAGAGCTGACCGAAGCGATGCTGCGCCATAGCGTGCCTGAGGATGTGATGGATAATGTCATCTCCTGCGCGACTGTGATCGGCATGGAAAATCCAGGCATCGCCCTGATCGCCGCGATTGAGCATCTCTTCCATTTCCGTCCCCTGCCCGCCAAAGCCAGCAAGAAGGCTTTAATTATGGTCGGCCCGCCCGGTGCGGGTAAAACGCTGGCCGTGGCAAAAATGGCCGCGCGCGGGGTGATGAACGGCCTGAAAGTCGGCGTTATTTCCTGCGACACTGTGCGCGCGGGCGGCGTGGAACAACTGCAATCCTTCACCAAACTTCTAAATATCGAGCTTAAAAAAGCCGCGAGCGCCAAAGAACTTCATGCGCTGCTGGCCTCCATGAAGGGCTTTGATCAAATTCTAATCGACAGCCCCGGCATCAATCCCTTCTCGGCTGAGGATATAAAAACACTCGCGCGCCTGCTCAATACAGACATTGTCGAGCCTTATCTGGTTTTGCCTGCGGGTATGGATGCCGATGAATCCGGCGAGATGGGCCGCGCCTTTGCCACGCTGGGCGTTCACACCATGATCCCGACACGCGTTGATATGGCGCGCAGGCTCGGCGGCATCTTGGCCGCAGCCCACAGCGGCAGCCTCGCCCTCGCCGATGCCAGCAACACGCCAAAGGTCGCTGACGGTTTATTCTCGCTTACACCGAAATCTTTAGCTAAACTACTTATGCCCGGCGCGTATTCGCATGGTTCCAAAGGCTCTGCTGCCGCGCGGGCGAAGAAAACAGGAACGCAATAATGTCTGACGCCAACACAACAACCAAAACCGCAGCGCCCTCCTTCCGTAAGGGCAAAAATATTTTGGCCGTCGCCAGCGGCAAAGGCGGCGTCGGTAAAACATGGTTCTCCATCACACTGGCCCATGCCCTGACAAAAATGGGCAAAAAAGTCCTGCTGTTTGATGGTGACTTGGGTCTGGCCAACGTTGACGTGCAGCTCGGCCTCATGCCAAAGCGCGACCTGAATGATGTGATCCGTGGCCGTCTGGGCCTTGATAAAGTTGTACAAACTTATGAAGAAGGCGGCTTTGATATTATTGCCGGGCGCTCCGGTCAAGCCTCACTGTCCAACCTGCCATCGCAGCGTCTGGCGCATTTGCGTGATCAAATTCTCGAAGTTGCCGATAATTACGATGTTGTAATTTGCGATCTGGGTGCGGGCGTGGACCGCACCGTGCGTATGCTCTCCGCCAGCGCGACGCAAACCGTTTTGATCACAACCGACGAGCCGACCTCGCTGACCGATGCCTATGCCTTTATCAAGCTGGGCAATGCCGCAGGCGTGTCAAAAGACATCTCTATCGTGGTGAATATGGCCCCGACCGTCACCGAGGGCGAAAAGACCTATAAAACCCTGCTCAAGGCTTGCGAGAATTTCCTGCGCCTCAAGCCGCCGATGATCGGCATGGTGCGTCAGGACAAGAAGGTCAAGGAAAGCATTCGCCACCAAACACCTTTGCTGATCCGCTCTCCCAATACAGAAGCGGCCGAGGATGTCGAGAAAATCGCAGCCACCCTGTGGGGCGCGCTCTCCAAGGCTGGCAAAAAAGCAGCAACAGCCTAGAAACTCCATTCAAAACACCCCTTTTCCTCGCTAACCTATGGTATAATATAGGTTAGATATGACAGACCCCGGATCGACCCAATTTCCCGCAACAACGCAAGCCGCGTTGCAGGCGGCGCAAAACAAACCTGCGGAAGCACGCACGGTCGAGCTAACGCGCCTGCCCGAAGATCTGCGTGAGGTGCGAGAGCAAATTCGTCTGCGCGGGGAAGTGGTCCAGCGCAACAATGACGGATCAGTGCGCGTACGGACCGAGCGCGGAGAGGTTGACATCAAGCCCCCCGCCGATCAACCGCCGCCGCGCGACGGCCAGCGTGTTGATATCGAAATCCAGCCCGGCAATCCGCCGCGCGAAGCCCGCATACAAAAAGCACCCGCACAAACGATTCAAAACACGCAAGCTAAAACCCCGGACACACAGGCCGCACGCACCAGTGCCACCCCCGTAAGTGTGGAGGTTACAAACGCGCAAACCAGCCAGCAAACACCGACACCTTCACAAACCCTCACACTCGCGCAACTCCCACAAACAGGCGCGAATATCCGCCTTGAGTTGATCAGCCCCGAGCAGGCCGCGCAGCTTATAACCGCCAGCACGCCGCAAGCCTTGAGCGCGCAGCTCACAGCGCCCGTAACCTTTCAGGCGGAATTGATCGCGCTAGAGGCGCAGCTCAGCACACAAACCCTGCAACCGATCACGACAACGCAGGCCACGCTGCAAACAACCGCCGCCCCAGCGCCCTCACCGCAACCACAATTGCCCTCGCAATTACAGAGCATTCAGGTTTCAACGCTGGGCACATTTGCGCCGCAAACCACAGATTTCAACGCTCTTCCATCGCCCCTGCCGCAACAAACCGAAGCGCCGCTGATAACCTTCGCACCCAAATCGACCAAAGCCCCGATCAGCATGATGACGCTCAAGGGGCTCTCGCTGTTTAGCAACAAGCCGGTAGCAACCCTGCCAAAGGGTTTGAGCCTGCAACCACCGCCTTTGCCCAAGGCCACACCTCTGCCTGCGCTGCCCCTAACTCAATTCACACCGCCCGCCCCCGGCCTGATCTCCGAAATACCGGGCGCGCCGCAAACCCCGCTCATGATCAAGGTCACAGCCATAACGCCGCCGCAGGTTGAGATTGTTGCGCCAAAACTCGAAATCCTCGCGCCTGATACACCGGCCACAAAAACACCGCCGCTAGCCGAGAAAATTGCCGATATCGCAAAGCCCGACATGCCCGCCCCACAGCCAATCGTGGAGAACGCAGCGCCGGGCAGTCTGCGTACAACACTAGAAGGCGTAACAGCCGCAAAGCTGCCAATCCTCAGCTTCACTTCCCCCCTGACTGGGCAGGTGCAAAATTTCGCGCTGCATATTCCTGCGCCCGATATCCCTGTCGGCACACAAATTCATGTCACGCCGCAAAGCGCAAACATCCTGCCCGAGCAAGTCGGCACGATTGTTCCGAGTTTGATGAGCTTCCTCACGCCCGGCGAATGGACGCTGCTGCAAGATGTTCAGCAAGCTGCCGCGCAGCTCAGCACCGCCAGCGCGCAAGTGATCAGCAACATCACACCCAGCCCGGCCAACCCCGCACAATTTACGCCCGCGGCCTTGTTCTTCCTCTCGGCGGTGCGCAGCGGCGATATCACAGGCTGGCTGGGGGATAAGACCGTCGATCTCCTGCGGCGCAGCGGACGCGGCAATTTACTCAGCCGTCTTGGTGCGGAAAACGGGCTTCTCTCGCGCTTGGCCGCCGAGCCTGTTTCGCAAGATTGGCGCGCCATGGCTCTGCCGCTCATGTGGAAAGAGGACATGCATAAAATAACCCTGTTCTATAAACGTGAGGAAAACGCCAGCGAAGAGCAAGACGGGCAAAAATCGACCCGCTTTATCTTTGATCTTAACCTCTCTCATATGGGCGCAGTGCAGGTGGACGGCCTGTTCCGGCGCGCGCGCCTGGATGTGATTTTACGCACGGAGGAGCGTTTGAGCGAACCGATGCAAATGCAGATGCGCCGCACCTACGCTGATGCGCTGCGCCAGACCGAGGTCAGCGGCGAGCTGTCCTTTCAGGACAATCCAAAACAATGGGTTAAAATTAATGTCAATGAGGACCGCAGCGAAAGCGTTGTAGCTTAATCCTCCGCCTGCTGCCTGCGGAAAATTTCCAGACCAATCTCATCCAAATCATCTGACTCTTTTTTGTTCAGCTCTTTTTCTTCTTCGGCCTCGCGGCGCTCTTGCGTGATTTCGATTTTCTTCAGCTCGGCAAACGCCTCGCGCATATCCTCGCGCGCAATCTCAATGCGGGTTTCCAGATTGGCGCGCGTATGATCAATGTCCTGCACGCGCTCCTTCACCGCTTCGCTATACGGCCCGAAATAAGACAGCATCTCGACCTGCATATCCTTGACCTTTTCGCGCTCAAGCTCAAGACGCTCCAGCACCGTTTTCTTCTCCCGCTCCAAATCCTCGGCCTGACGATAGAGATCCGCCAAAAACTTTTGTTTCTGCTCCACGGTGTGCTTGCGCACGCGGATTAAAGGTTCAAGATCAGCCATCGTCGTCTATCTCATCAAACGCGCCGGGAACGAATTGTTCGCTGCGGCCGTAAGGCATGCCGATAATCTTGGCCAAGTGCTGAAAGCTCTCTTCAATCGTGTTGGATTCGTCCTTATCCTGCGCCAGAAACTCCTCGATATTCGGATAAATCTGGATCGCCTCATCCACCGCCGGGTCCGAGCCTCGGCGATACGCCCCCAGCCGGATCAGCTCGGCCATATCCTCATAAGTGGTGACAATCTGTTTCGCGCGCTTAATCACCGCATTTTGCTCATCCGTCAGAGCGGCAGGCATTGAGCGCGAAACCGAGCGCAGCACATTAATCGCGGGATAGCGCCCGCGATCGGCGATCTCACGCTCCATCATAATATGCCCGTCAACAATCCCGCGCACCGCGTCGGATATCGGCTCGTTATGATCATCCCCTTCGACAAGGACCGAGAATAACCCCGTGATTGACCCCTGACCGGGCTGCCCCGGCCCGGCGCGCTCCAGCAACCTTGAAAGTTCGCCAAAGGTCGTCGGCGGATACCCTTTCGATGTCGGCGGCTCTCCGGCCGAGAGACCAATCTCGCGCTGCGCCATCGCAAAGCGCGTGACCGAATCCATCAAGCACAAAACATTCTTTCCTTCGTTGCGGAAATACTCCGCCACCGCCAGCGTGACATAGGCCGCCTGTCGGCGCATCAGCGCGGGTTCATCGCCCGTGGCCACCACAACGACTGAGCGCTTTAGACCCTCCACGCCCAGATCATCTTCAAGAAACTCCTGCACCTCGCGGCCACGCTCGCCTACCAGACCAATCACCGACACATCCGCATCGGTATATTTCGCCATCATCGAGAGCAGCACCGATTTACCAACGCCGGAGCCGGAGAAAATACCCATGCGCTGCCCCTGACAGGTGGCGAGAAAACTGTTGACCGCGCGCACGCCCAAATCGAGCTGATGGCCCATACGTTGACGTTGATGGGGCGGCGGCGGCTTGTTCTTCAGCGGGATGGCATGCCCGCCCTGACGCAGCGGCCCTAAACCGTCAATCGGCTGCGCCATGCCGTTAATCACGCGCCCCAGCCAGCTATCATCCGGAGTTACAACCGGCATATGATCCTGAATGACGGCCTTGCAGCCCAGACCAATCCCCTCCAGCGTGCCAAAGGGCATCAACAAGGCGTGACCGTCCTTAAACCCGACCACCTCGCACGGCACATCGGTTTTGTCATTAGGACGCAAATGCACAATGGATCCAATGGACAGGTTTTGGCCAAACCCCGCAATCTCAACCAAAAGGCCGAGAATTTTCGTCACCTCACCATAAACCTGCCTATCGGAAAGCAAATCTACGGCGGCTTTGGCTTGGTCGGCTAATCGGTCCATAAGGGGTTGAAATCCAATAGAATTAACGTCTCTGCTCAGTTTAACATTTTCATAGAAAATAAAACAGCATGCAAACCTTAAAACAATTTGCCGCCCTTGTTAATATTTGTTAAGATATATTAATAAAGGTTAATAAACCTGTTTCACGAATCTAATAAAAACAAAGGGTTATTCCATGCGCGTTCTGTTAGTAGAAGACGATTCCTCCACCGCCAAGTCGATTGAACTGATGCTCAAATCCGAAGGATATATTATCGACACCACGGATCTGGGTGAGGATGGCCTCGATCTGGGCAAGATTTACGACTACGACATCATCATCCTTGATTTGATGCTGCCGGATATGGATGGCTACGACGTATTGAAAGCGCTACGCGATTCAAAGGTTGAAACACCGGTTCTCATCCTCTCCGGCCTCGCCGAGCTGGATAACAAGATCAAGGCGCTCGGCTACGGCGCGGATGATTATCTGACCAAGCCGTTTGACAAGCGTGAGCTGGTCGCCCGTATTCAGGCCATCGTGCGCCGCTCTCAAGGGCATTCACAATCCATCATCGAAACCGGCAAGGTGAAGGTCAATCTGGACAGCCGCACCGTCGAAGTCGCCGGGCAACCCCTTCACCTAACAGGCAAAGAATATGGCATTATCGAATTGTTATCCTTGAGAAAAGGCACAACCCTGACCAAGGAAATGTTCCTCAACCACCTCTATGGTGGTATGGACGAGCCGGAGGTGAAAATCATCGACGTGTTTATCTGTAAGCTGCGCAAAAAATTGCAAGATGCCGCCGATGGCGATAACTACATCGAAACGGTGTGGGGCCGTGGCTATGTTCTGCGCGATCCGCAAGGCGATGCCAAAGCCGCGAACGGGTAGAACCTTACCTCATAAAGAATTTAAAACACCCGCCCTTAAAGCGGGTGTTTTTGTTTGAGCATTATTTTTCAGCATTGAGTTGAGCAGCCCACTGTTCTCGCGCCGCCAAAAGAGCTTTAGCATCTTTCACAGCCTGATAAACTTTGGGGTGCTGATTATAAGGGAAAATTGGCTCAAAAACGAACCAGTCGTTTGATACAAAAGAATTCATTGCACAGGTAAGCTTTGCCACAGCCGCTTTATTCTCTTCTTTATTAATATCCAAAACAACCATACCGTCTTTCATGTGAGATAAAATGTCATTGGCTGCACAGGCAACACTTTGCTCTGAAGGGGTTCCATAACCCCAATATGTATTGTGAATTTTTTTGGCATTACCAAACCGATCTTTGAGAGACATTAGCTTGGTTGAGTATGTCTTGAAGTCAGCTTTAGAGATCACAACGCCTGCGAACGCCTTCGCTAATTTGCGATCCACTGAATAAGCACTTAGACCTAAACCATCTAAAATTGACATTTTATTTTCCCATCTTTTCTAGCAATTGTTACTTGTATAAACACAAACATGCGTTATGTCAATAAAAATGCCGTTGCGAGGTTTTTGAGCCTATGGTTTAAAGAGAGCATGTTTAATTTGCCGAATTTACTGACCCTGTTTCGTTTGGCTTTGTTGCCGTTGATCATCCTCTTGCTGTTTATCCCGGCGAGCTGGGCCGCGGCGGTTGCGCTCACCCTCTATGTGCTGGGCGCGGTGACGGACTGGCTGGATGGCTATGTCGCGCGCAAATATAACCAAGTGACCGAATTCGGCACATTCATGGACCCGATTTCCGATAAAATCTATGTCGTCACCATTATGCTGACGCTGGTCGCGACCGACCGCATTGCGGGCATCTGGGTGGTTTTGGTGCTGGCGATTTTGGTGCGTGAATTCCTGATCTCCGGCCTGCGCGAATATCTCGGCCCGAAAAATATCAAGGTTCCCGTCTCTGATCTGGCTAAATGGAAAACCGCGGCGCAGATGGTGGCCACGGGGCTGCTGATCATCGCGCCCTATATGTTTGGCGGCTATGTTCTAGGCATTCTGGCCTTGTTCGGCGCAACGGCCCTGACGCTCTATACCGCCTGGGATTACATGAAGGCGGGCTGGGCGCATATGAAAAGCGATCTTGAGAGTGAGAGCGAATGAGCGCTCTATACGCCGCCGCCCGCCCCCTGCTCTTCACGCTCGAGCCTGAAAAGGCGCACGCCCTCACCCTAAAACTGATGAAAAGCGGTCTTATGCCATCCTGCAAGCCGGTTGAAAATCCGGCGCTGGAGCAGGTTTTATGGGGCCTGAAATTCCCCAATCCGCTCGGCCTATCTGCGGGGTTTGATAAAAATGCGGAAGTGGTCGGCCCGGCCTTTAAGCTCGGCTTTGGTTTTGTTGAGGCCGGAACGGTGACCCCAAAACCCCAGCACGGCAACCCAAAGCCGCGCATTTTCCGCGACCCGTCCAATGAGGCCGTGATCAACCGTATGGGCTTTCCCAATGGCGGAATGAATGCCTTCAAGGCCAATCTGGAAAAATTCCTCGCCGGAAAAAACCGTCCCGCGGGCGTGGTCGGCATCAATATCGGCATGAATAAAAGCCAGAGCGAGCCCGCCAAAGATTATGGCGTGCTGATTAAAATGCTCGGCCCCATGGCCGATTACCTGACGATCAATATCTCCAGCCCGAACACACCCGGCCTGCGCGATTTGCAAAAACGCGGGCCGCTGCTGGAGCTGATCGACACGGTCAAGGAGGAGCGCGCAAAAGCCTGCGGCGATCATCCCCCGCCTATTCTGGTTAAGCTCGCCCCCGATCTAGAAGAGGCACAGCAGCAAGAGCTGGCCGAGACCGTGTTAGAGGCCAAAATCGACGGGCTGATCCTGACCAACACAACATTGGACCGCCCGGCCATCCTGCCCCGCGCCTTCCGCGAGCAAAGCGGCGGCCTGTCGGGTGTACCCGTGCGCGCAAAATCCACCGCCGTTATCCGTAACTTCTATCAGCTGACTAAAGGCGCTCTTCCGATTATCGGTGTAGGCGGCATTTCCAGCGGCGCAGATGCCTATGAAAAGATCAAAGCAGGCGCAAGCCTCGTTCAGCTCTACACGGGACTTGTCTTCCAAGGCCCGACTGTGGCAAATTCCATAAACAGGGATTTACTATCTCTGCTTCAAAAAGATGGGTATACTCATATTTCGGATGCTATCGGAAAGGGTTAGATAGCGTTCTTCAGGGGGTTTTCACGCATGGCTCTAAAAAAGAGACAGCAAAAAACGAAACGTCGTCCAAAAATCCGTAAGGGGGTTTTGGTTGGCGCTGTCGTGACCGCGTTTATCATGATCGGCTTTGCCGGTATGATCTCCGCAGGCATGGCGATCAGTGTTGCCGGCGTGCTCGCCGTGGCCTTTGCCGCCATGTACGAAAAACGCCGCCGCGTCTTTTGGGAAAGCGCGATGCATTTTAAAATGCGCAAGCTCAAGGATGGCCATGACAAGCTGGCGCGTGATATCGCCCGCAACCGCACAGACATTGCAAAAATAAAATCAACCCGCAACGAAGCCGCCCCTGTCATTAAAAAACAACCCGCGCACCCCGCCGAGCCCACAAACGCGCCGCGCGCACTCAAGCCCTCACAAGTTCCGCAGGCACAAACCGATGTGTCCAACGATGCGGAGATGGAGTATTACAACGGCCTCAGCGATACAGTTGTAACTGAACTTACACGCCACGCGGTTGGCACGGGCGATATTAATGTCTTCGTGCAGCCTGTAATGCGCCTACCCCAGCGCAAGGCTCGCTTCTATGAAATGTTTGCCCGCATCCGCGTAAAACCCGGCCTGTATGTTCCGGCGGCGCGCTATCTGGAGATTGCAAAGAAAGAGGGACTTCTCAACGATATTGATGAATTGCTGTTGACCCATTGTATCGACAGCTTGCAGGACGGCGCCGCGCAAGATGGGGCGCTCGCTTACTTCCTCAACATCACATCCTCGACCTTGAAAAACACAGATTTTATGCGCCGCCTGCTTGGCTTCATCTCAACAAACCGCGATCTTGCGCCGCGTCTTGTCTTTGAGATTTGCCAAAGCGATTTTGACGACATGCAGCCCGCCGTGCTGGAAATCTTGCGCGGCCTCGGGAAACTCGGCTGCAGCCTGTCTTTGGATCATATTGAGCATTATGATTTTGACATACCCCTTCTTACCGCACTCAAGGTGCGCTTTGTAAAGTTCGAGGCAAAGATGCTGATCGAAAAAGGCTCCAGCGAGAAAGGTGCGGCTAGTATCTGGCGCCTAAAACGCAAGCTGGAGAATAACGGCATCGGCTTTGTGGCCGGAAAAATCGAGGATGAACACACGTTAAAAGAGCTTCTCGATTTCGACATTCATTACGGGCAAGGCTATCTGCTCGGCAAACCTGATATGCGCGGCGCTTACACAAAAACCGACGCGGCAAAACATATCCGAGAAGCGCGCCGGCGCACCGCCCGATACAGCGCTTGAAAAAACACCTGACATAGTTGAAACTGGGCCTCCAATTCGAACGAACAGGATGAGCATGCGATTTCTTTTTGCCCTGCTATTACTATTGACCACCCCCGCTTTTGCGCAGGATGCACCACCAGCCCAAAGCCCGCAGCCCCAACATGCGGTTGCGCTGCACGGCACGCCGAAATACGCACCCGACTTTGCCCATGTTGATTTTGTAAATCCGGATGCGCCCAAGGGCGGCACAATCCGCAGCCACGTGATCGGCACATTCGATAGCCTCAATCCCTTCATCATTAAGGGCACGCCCGCGGCGGGTATGAACTTCCTGCGCAGCGGCATGGTCTATCAAAGCCTAATGCAAAATGCGTGGGATGAGCCCTTTACCCTGTATGGCGTATTGGCTGAGAACATCGAAATCCCCGAAGACCGCTCCTGGGTTGCCTTCAACCTGCGCCCGCAGGCGCGCTGGAATGACGGGCAGCCCGTTACCGCCGAGGATGTGGTCTGGAGCTTCAACACACTCACCGAAAAAGGCAGCCCGTTTTTTAAAGCCTACTGGCATGATGTGACAAAGGTCACGGCCGAAAATGAACGCCGCGTGAAGTTTGATTTTGGCGTGAAGGGCAATGCGGAACTCCCTCTGATTATTGCAGAAATGGCGATCCTTCCGAAACATTACTGGGCTGATAAAACTTTTGAGGAAACCTCTTTGGCTGCCCCACTGGGCAGCGGTCCTTACAAAGTTGAGACCATCGATCCGGGCCGCTCGATTACCTATACGCGCATTGATGATTGGTGGGGCAAGGACCTGCCCTTCTTCAAAGGCATGTATAATTTTGACCGCATTCAATACGATTATTACCGCGATGACAATGTCGCGCTCGAAGCTTTCTTTGCCGGCGAATATGATGTGCGGATGGAAAACACCGCCAAGCTTTGGGTACAAAGCTATGACGCGCCGCCCGTAAAAGACGGGCGTATTACCAAGGCGGAGATTGAAAATTCACGCCCCGCCGGCATGCAGGCCTTCGTCTATAATATTCGCCGCCCGGTTTTCCAGGACCCAAAAGTCCGAGAGGCCCTCGCCTATGCCTTCGACTTTGAATGGTCGAACAAACAATTCGCGTTCGGCACTTACACCCGCACCGACAGCTATTTTGAAAATTCCGAGCTGGCCTCTACCGGCCTGCCCTCGGAAGAGGAGCTGACATTGCTCGAGCCGTTCCGCGATCAAATCCCGCCCGAAGTGTTCACAAAAACCTACGCGCCGCCACTCTCAGACGGCTCAGGAAACAACCGCGCCAACTTACGCACGGCGATGAAAATCCTTGATGAAGCAGGCTGGGTGCTGGGCAAGGATGGTATTCGCGCCAAAGACGGTGTGCGGCTTGAGTTTGAAATTCTAGATTCCAACCCGGTGTTTGAGCGCTGGGTTCTGCCCTTCCTGAAAAATCTTGAGCGCATCGGCGTGAAAGCCAATTTCCGCGTTGTCGATACCGCGCAATATCAAAACCGCATGAACGATTTTGACTATGACATGACGATCAGCGTCTTCGGCCAATCGGACTCACCGGGCAACGAACAGCGCGATTTCTGGGGCAGCGAGAAAGCAGATCTCCAAGGCTCACGCAACTATATCGGCATTAAAGACCCCGTCATCGATTCCTTTATTGATAAGATCATACATGCGACCTCACGCGAGGACCTCGTGACAAAGACCCGCGCAATGGATAGAATTTTACTCTGGAATCATTACGTTATTCCGATGTGGCACTATCCGAAATGGCGCATCGCCTATTGGAATAAAATCCAGCGCCCTGAGACCCTCTCAGGGATCAGCCCGTTAATCACAGACACATGGTGGAGCACACAAGAATGACCGCAAACCCAACCCCCAGCATCGCCATCATTATCCCGGCGCGCTATGCCTCGACACGCTTTCCCGGAAAGCCGCTAGCCAAAATCGGCGGAAAAACGATGCTCGAGCGCGTGGTGCACTTGGCGCGCTATGCCTCGATTGATTTTCCCAATATCGGAGTTTGTGTTGCCACCGACCATCCGCAAATTCAGAAGCACTGCAAACAAATTGATGTGCCCAGCGTTCTAACCGATCCACGCTGCGCCACGGGTTCTGACCGCGCACTCGCCTCTCTCAAAGGCATCAAAGACAAACCCGACTTTATCCTGAACTTGCAGGGCGATGCGCCCTTTACCGAGCCGATGGCCGTTAAGCGCATTATCGAAGCCTTCCTTGAAAACCCCAAACACGAAGTCATCACTCCCATCCACCGCCTGAGCTGGAGCGATCTGGACCGCCTGCGCGAGAATAAAAAAACAACGCCCTTCAGCGGCACCACTGCAATTGTCGATGAAACGGGCCGCGCCCTGTGGTTTTCAAAAAATATCCTGCCCGCCATTCGCAATGAAAAAGAGCTGCGTGAACAAGGGCAATTCTCTCCGGTCAATCAGCATATTGGTTTGTATGGATACCGCACCGACATCCTTGAAAAATTCTGCCACTCAAAACCCAGCCGCTATGAAACCCTTGAGGGGCTGGAGCAATTGCGCTTGCTGGAAAACGGCATCAAGGTGCAAACGGTCGAGATTGAATTGCTGCCCGGGCGCATTCAATCGGGCATTGATACGGCCGAAGATGTAGAGCGCGCCGAAGCCAATATCCGCCGCTTTGGCGACCCAATAAACGAACAAAGAATGCTATGACCACACTGATTATTGCACAAATAATCGGCCTTGTTGGTATGGCGCTTGATGTTTACGCAACACTTAACAAATCAGATAAGCGCCTCATACGTATTCACGCACTTGGTAGTTATATTTTCAGTCTGCATTATTTTTTACTCGGCGCTTATCCTGGGGCGATTGCAGAAATTCTCAACGGTACGCGCACGAGCATATCATCCTTCACACAATCAAAACTCCTAGCGGTTATATTTATTGGTATATATATGACGCTCACAATTCTCATACCCGAAAACCTAATTGAAACAGCCCCCTTCATTGCCGCAATTCTGATAACTATCGGACTATATTTCTTTCGCGGCATAAATATGCGCCTATTTTATCTTATCGGCTTTGCATTATGGTTAGCTTACTCAATCATTGTGAACTCTATCGGTGGTATAATCGTTTTTGCTATTCTTCTATGCACAACGAGCCTTACTATTTGGAGACTGCATAAGGAAAAAAGATGACCACACTGATTATTGCGCGGCATGGAAATACGTTTGGGCCGGATGATACGCCGACGCGCGTCGGTGCGCGCACCGATTTGCCGCTGGTTGAAAGCGGTCAAGAGCAAGCCCGCAAAATCGGACAATATCTAAGCAAAAACAGACTGATACCTGATGTTGTTTATACATCACATTTAAGTCGCACTATCGAAACAGCGCGTATCGCGATCAAAGAATCGGGCGTCAGCAACCCGACCTACCCGCTTGATATCTTTAACGAAGTCGATTACGGGCCGGATGAAAACAAACCCGAAGATGAGGTCATCGCCCGTATCGGCGCACAGGCCATCAAGGATTGGGACGAAAACGCGGTTGTGCCCGACGGATGGATTGTCCATCCTGAGGCAATTATTGAGAGCTGGCACAAATTCGCCGACCAAATCCGCGCCCATGACGATAATGAAACCATTCTTGTTGTCACCTCGAACGGCATTGCCCGCTTCGCCCCGCACATCACGGGCGATTTCGAAAGCTTCGCCGCCAATCACACAATTAAACTCTCCACCGGCGCGCTGGCGATTTTTGAGTATAAAGACGGCGCATGGGTCGTGCGCGAATGGGGAATTAAGCCGTAAGAAAACCGTCATATCGACCGACCGACAGGGAGCGGAGATATCTTTGATGGTAATAACTTACTAAGATCCCTCGACTTCTCTCGGGATGACAATTAAATTTACGGTTATGGCCTCCTATATCCTGAAACGATTACTGCTAATGCTGCCGACCCTGCTCGGCATTTTGCTGATCAGCTTTGTCATCATCCAGTTCGTGCCCGGCGGCCCGGTTGAGCGCATGATTGCCGAGCTGCAAGGCCACAGCACAGAGGCCACGGCGCGCTTTGGCGGCTCCAGCGGCGGGGATGCCTCCGCCACCTCCTCCATCCAGAGCACAGGACAATCCAGCCAATATCGCGGCGCGCAGGGGCTCGACCCCGAATTCATCGACGAGCTAGAGCGCATGTACGGCTTTGACAAACCCGCACATGAACGCTTCTGGATCATGCTGAAAAATTATCTGCATTTCGATCTGGGGCAGAGCTATTACCGCGACATTGGCGTGCTCGATTTAATGCTGGAGAAAATGCCCGTCTCAATCTCGCTCGGCCTGTGGTCAACGCTGATTATCTATCTGATCTCCATCCCGCTGGGCATCAAAAAGGCGGTCAAAGACGGCGAGGCGTTTGATATTTGGTCCAGCGCAGCGATTTTCATCGGCTATGCGATCCCCTCTTTCATGTTTGCGATTTTGCTAATTGTTGTCTTTGCAGGCGGGCGGTATTTCGACTGGTTCCCGCTGCGCGGCCTGACCTCGGACGGCTTTTCTGATATGACCCTGCTCCAGCAAATCGGTGATTACGCATGGCACATGGTTTTGCCCGTGGCCGCGATGGTGATTTCCGGCTTTGCCTCCCTCACCCTGCTGACCAAAAATTCGTTTCTAGATGAGATTGGCAAGCAATATGTTCTGACCGCACGATCAAAGGGGCTGGGCGAAAAGCAGGTTCTCTACGGCCACATCTTCCGCAACGCGATGTTGATTGTGATTGCGGGCTTTCCGGCCGCCTTCATCCATATTTTCTTTACCGGGTCGCTGCTGATTGAGGTGATATTTTCGCTCGACGGGCTCGGCCTGCTGGGCTATGAAAGCGTGATTAACCGCGACTACCCGGTTGTGCTCGGCACGCTGTATATCTTTGCGCTCATCGGCCTGCTCAGCACGCTGATCCGCGATGTGGTATACGTACTCGTCGATCCGCGTATCGATTTCGAAGCGAGGGGCGCATGAGCATCTCCCCCATCACCCAGCGCAGGATTGCACAGTTCAAAGCCAACAAGCGCGGCTTTTGGTCGCTGTGGATTTTCCTGGCCCTACTGGTGGTCTGCCTGTTCGCGGAATTCATCGCCAATGATAAACCAATCTTGGTCAGCTATAAGGGCGATCTCTACGCCCCGACCTTCGTGAATTACCCGGAGACCACCTTCGGCGGGGATTTCGAGACCGAGGCCGAATACCGCGATCCGTATGTGCAGGATTTAATCAACGAAAGCGGCTGGATGGTCTGGCCGCCCATCCGTTTTTCCTACGACACGATCAATTATGATCTACCCGAGCCTGCGCCCTCTCGCCCCGCCGCCGACAATATTTTCGGCACGGACGATCAGGGGCGCGATGTCGCGGCGCGGGTGATTTACGGCTTTCGCATATCCGTCGTCTTCGGCCTTGTGCTCACGCTCATTAGCTCAATCATCGGCGTTACGGCCGGCGCGGTGCAGGGCTATTACGGCGGCAAGCTCGATCTGGTGATGCAGCGCGTGATCGAGGTTTGGTCCTCTATGCCCTCGCTCTACATTCTGATTATCTTTTCCTCCATCTTCATTCCCGGCTTTTGGACCTTGCTGGCGATCTTGCTGCTCTTCAGTTGGGTGAGCCTGGTTGATGTTGTGCGCGCGGAATTCCTGCGCACCCGCAATTTCGATTATGTGCGCGCCGCCCATGCGCTGGGCGTGCCCAACCGCACAATCATCTGGCGTCATGTTTTGCCCAATGCAATGGTCGCGACCCTGACCTTTATGCCCTTCATCTTGACAGGCTCGATCACGGCGCTCACCTCGCTTGATTTTCTCGGGCTTGGCCTACCGCCCGGCTCCCCCTCCTTAGGCGAGCTTCTGGCGCAGGGCAAGAACAACCTACAAGCGCCGTGGCTGGGCATTGCCGCCTTCCTCTCCCTTGCCATTATGCTGACCCTGCTTACATTCATAGGCGAAGCGGTGCGCGATGCCTTTGATCCGCGAAAGACGAGCCTGTAATCTTTTAATCTTGCCACACCACGGAGACACAAAATGCTAAAAGAGAAATTAGAGACCCTGAGCAAACAACATCCCGCGTATTCAGAAGCGATCCTTGCCGTCATAGATGAATACAAAAAAAATCCGTCAAAGAGCATTATTAGCGGCCACGACTTTCGCAAAATAAAAGGCTTTGAAGACAAGCTGCATCAAATAGATGTTGCACATTCTATATTAGGGCAAGAGGCTTTGCTGAAGACCGTCTACAGAGTAATCGATGCCAAGGGCCTAAACCTAAGCCAAGATTTCAACTCTTATAATGAATTACAAGATAAAATTTCTGATGAATTAAAAGAAAAAATTAATACGCTTGAAGTGTTTCCTGTCCCACATTACGTAAGAAACTTTGATATCTGATAAACCATGAACATTAGAGATTCCATTCCCAAAATCGCTGAAGAAATGACCAAGCACCGCCGCGCGATGCACCAAAACCCGCAAACGGCGTATGAGGAAACCTTCGCCAGTGATCTGGTTTCAAAGCAGCTGAACAAATGGGGCGTCAAGCATGAGCGCGGAATTGCTGTCACAGGCATTGTCGCCACGATTAAAGGTGAAACCAACACCAGCGGGCGGGCGGTAGCCTTGCGTGCGGATATGGATGCGCTGGATATTTTTGAAGAAGACAACAAGCCGCATGTGTCCAAAATCCCCGGCAAGATGCATGGTTGCGGTCATGACGGTCACACCGCGATGTTGCTTGGCGCGGCGAAATACTTAAGCAAAAACCGTAATTTTGACGGCACCGTTTACCTGATTTTCCAGCCCGCCGAAGAGGGACGCGGCGGCGCCATGCAAATGATCGAGGAAGGCTTGTTCCAGCTCTACCCCTGCGATGAAGTCTACGGCATGCATAACTGGCCGGGCCTGAAAATCGGCACATTCGCCACGCGTGCCGGGCCGATTATGGCCTCCAGCGACCGTTTTGAGCTTTTGGTCCTTGGCCGGGGCGGACACGCCGCCATGCCGCATTTAAGCGTTGATCCGATCAAGGCCGGCACGCAGATCGTGCAAGAGCTGCAAAGCTTGGTTAAGCCCTCAAAAACCCCTGCAAAAAGCGCCGTGCTGACGGTGACGAATTTCAAGGCCGGAACGGGCGCATTCAACGTCATCCCCGAAACTGCGCATATCAGCGGCACGCTGCGCACCTTTGATCCGAAGCTGCGCAAGACTATCAAAAAAGGCATGAAGGATCTGAGCACGAAAATCGCGAAAAGCCACGGCGCAAAAATCCAGCTTGAATTTGATCCCGGCGCGTATGACCCCACCGTCAACACACCCAAAGAAACCGCGCTGTGTGTTGAGATCGGCAAAAGTATTTTCGGCGTAAAAAATGTCGATGATGATGTCGAACCCTGCATGGGCGCGGAGGATTTCGGAGCAATGCTGCAAGAAAAACCGGGCTGCTATGTCATGATCGGGCAAGGCGAGAAAAGCAAAAGCAGCAACCATTCGCAAGGGCTACACACACCACAATATGACTTCAATGATGATATTATTCCCGCCGGAATCGAATATTGGGTGCGCCTTGTTGAGACCGCCCTGCCCGCCGCGCCTGAAAAATAAAATTGACAGATTTTCAAAAATAGCGTTTACATAGCCCTATGTTGAAAAACGTCGCAAATACTCCGAACCCACGACGACCACGTTAATCGCACCCGATAAACGTGCCTTTTTCTGCATTCTGAATTTTTAAGCAACATATTAGAAAATTTACGTTTTGACGGTGCTCTTCACTTGAAAGAGACCGCAATTCCTTGCATGGTATTTAAACAGTAAAAGAATGGAACAATGGCAAAAATACATATCGATAAAATCGGCTCAGTGACCAAAAACCTGGCCCTGAAACACACCGAAAACCTGACAAGCAAGCTCTCTTGCGAGATGGGCACGGTGCTGGCCGTTCAGGTTCTTGAAGATAAAACCATTTATAACGAGTTGGAACTCCCCTCCGGGCGTATGTCAAAGCTCAAGAAGGGCGACATTCTCGCCGTCGCTTTGGGCCAGCGTATGGCGCTTAAGGGCTTTGTTGGAAAGCTTCCCACATCTCTAAAAGTCGATGATGTTATCCATTTGCTCAATATGGGCGGCGTGGCCGGGGAATGCACCAGCGCCAACCGCGCTGAAGTCGGCGATCCTTTGCGCATCCGCGTACTTGGCGGGATTGCACGCGGCGGCAAGCTCCTCAACATCAAACAAGCAAGCCTGTTCAAGCCTGCCAAAACGCTCAAGAGCGATGTGCCCCTGATTGTCGTGACAGGCACCAGCATGGATAGCGGCAAGACCACCGTTGCGGTTGAGATTACAAAAACCCTGACGCGCATGGGCATGAAACTGGCCGGAACAAAACTAACCGGCGTGGGCGCTCTGCGCGATATCTACAAGATGCAGGATTACGGCGTTTGTGATTCTGTGTCCTTTGTCGATTGCGGCATTGCCTCCACCGCGAATATCGAGGCCGCGCAAATGATGGGCGTGGCCAAGGGCGCGCTCAACCACCTCTCCAAGGGCAAGCCCGATGCGATCATCATCGAATTTGGTGACGGGCTGATGGGGCGTTACGGTGTGCGCTCAATTCTCGAAGACAAAGACCTGCAAAAGAACGTGATGCTGCATATCGGCTGTGCCAGCGACCCTGCGGGTGCGGTGAAGCTCGCCGAGATTTGCAAGGATATCGGCCTGCCTCTGGATGTCGTCAGCGGCCCTGTAACTGATAACGAAGTTGGCCAACGCATTATCAAGGACCACACCAATGCAATGGTCTATAATGCCTTTAACCAGAACAATAATGAATGGCTCGATCTTGTGATCGCGAAATGGGCGGTGTGATATGAGCCAAGGAAAAAACAAACAAGTGATCAAAGCCTCCATCATCGGCATCACAGGCTACACAGGATTAGAAACCCTGCGCCTGCTGCTTGCCCACCCGCATGTGGAAATTGTGCACCTAACCTCGCGCCAGCACGAAAATGCGCCGATTGGTGATGTGTTCCCGCATTTATCGCATCTGGATTTAACCGTCAGCAACCTTGATCACAAAACCGTTGCCAAGGACAGCGACGTCGTCTTCCTCGGCCTGCCGCATAAAACCGCACAAGACATCGTGGCCGATTTACACGGCAGCGTAAAAATCATCGACCTGTCCGCCGATTACCGTTTGGATGATGTTAAGACCTACGAGAGATATTACACCGGGCACAACCACCCTGATCTGTTGAGCGAGGTCGTCTACGGCGCGCCGGAAATTGTAGGCAATGACGCCGTTGCGGGCGCAAGCACTGTGGCCAATCCGGGCTGCTTTGCCCTGCTCGGCCAGCTCATGCTCTTCCCGTTTAAGGGCCTCATTGAAAGCGCCGATATTGTCGCCATCACAGGCTCTAGCGGATCAGGCAAAGAGGCCAGCGAAGGCACGCACCACCCGGTCAGAAACCACAATATGAAGAGCTATAATATCAACGCCCACCGCCATATTCCCGAAATCACGCGCGGCGCGGGCATTGAAGAAAGCCAGCTCAATTTTGTGCCGACCTCCGGCCCGTTTGCGCGCGGCATTTTCGCCAATGCGTTTATAAAATTGCAGGCTGATATCAACCCACTGGACCTGGCCGAACAAGCTTACGGCGAGCATGAATTTATCCGCCTCACCAACAGCGTTGCGCTGGCAAACATTGTCGGCTCGAACTATGTCGATCTCAGCTACGTTAAGGGCGAAAACAACATGATTATCGCGCAAGGCGCACTTGATAATCTGGTAAAGGGCGCATCCGGCGCCGCTGTTCAAAATATGAATCTGATGTTCGGGCTCGACCCGGCCACCGGGCTCGACACACTCGCGCCCGTTTATCCGTAAAGGACCATGCAAATGAAAACGAAGAAAACAAAAAAGAAAATCCCGCAGTTTTTTATCAACGCCTTCTATGAAAGCAAATTCAAAGACAGCCTCTTCGTTGTCAAAGCCAGCGGTAAAGTCATCGAAGATGAAAAGGCCCGCGACAATCTGATATCCAATATCCGTGAGCTAACCCACCACGGGATTAAAGTTCTGCTGATTTACGGCGCGGGCAAAGCGATTGATGAGCTAGCTAGCGCGCGCGGCATTGAGGTCAAGAAACATAACGGGCGGCGCATCACCACCAAAGACGATCTTCAGGTTTTACTGGATGTTGTCGGCGGCAACCTTTCCCCCAAAATTTATGAGAGCATGGCCAAGAACGAGCTTGAGGGCCTATCGCTCAACGCCATTCCTGCCGACTGGATGGATATTGCCCTGCGCCCGAAAAAGCCGGTGAATTTCGGCTTTGTTGGCGACATTCATGCCACCTTCAGCCGCCCGGTGAACCGCCTGTTCCGCACGGTCGACTTTATTGCCTGCCCCTGCATTGCGTGGGCGGCGAATGACAAAACATTGTGCAACATCAACGCCGATACAATCGCAACGGAAATCGCCATTGCCACCAAAGCGAACAAGCTGATTTTCCTCAGCGATGTGGACGGGGTTAAAATTAAAAACAAAACCGCCTTTATTCTAACAGCCGAAGAAATTCCCGGCCTGATTAAAAACGGCACGATTACCGGCGGCATGCAGGTCAAAACAGAAAATTGCATCCGCGCGCTGGGGGCGGGCGTGAAACGTATTCACCTGATTAACGGCCTGCGGAGCGATGCGCTGCGCAAAGAGATATTTGAATCGGTCGGGCCCGGCACAATGCTGATCACCGAGGATGAGCGCGAGCATTACATGAATGAAGTCGAGGCACAAAAAGTCCTCGAAGCACAAAGATAAAGGAGAAAAATATGAGCGCAGAAGCCCAGAACATTATTGAGGAGAGCTTTAAGCGGCTGATAAAGACCTATAACCCGCAGCCTGTTGTGATGGAGCGCGGCGAAGGCGCTTATGCCTATGATACAGATGGTAAAAAATATCTCGATTTTGCCTGCGGCATTGCGGTTGCCTCACTCGGCCATGCGCACCCAAAAATTCTCAAGACCCTGAATGATCAGGCATCGAAGATGATGACCTGTCAGGCCTCTTATGCGACCAAGCCTAAATTTGAATGCGCAAAATTTCTGGTCGATAATTCCTGTTTTGATCTGGTGTATTTCTCCAACAGCGGTACAGAAAGCGTGGAGGCCGCGCTCAAGCTCGCGCGCAAATGGGCCTATGATAAAAAAGGCGAAGGCCACAGCGAGATCATTGCCTTCCGCAACAGTTTCCACGGGCGCACCTACGGCGCGGCCAGCGTCACCGAAAAACGCATGAGCCAACCGTTTTTTGATCCGTACTTGCCTGATGTGCAGTTCGCGACCTTTAATGATATTGAGAGCGTAAAAGCGCTGATCAGCAAAAAGACCGCGGCTGTGATTATCGAACCTGTGCAAGGCGAAGGCGGCCTGACCCCCGCAACGCCGAAATTCCTCAAGGACCTGCGCGCGCTGTGCGATGAACACGACGCGGCCCTCATCTTCGATGAGGTTCAGGCCGGCATGGGCCGCCTTGGCACTTTCATGGCCTACGAAGCCTTTGCCGATGAAGACGGCGCGGTGGTTGAGCCTGATATCGGCGCGTGGGCTAAAGGCATGGGCGGCGGCTTCCCCGTCGGCTGTATGATGGCGAAGACAGAATTCGGTGATGCACTCGTGCCCGGCACACACGGCACGACCTATGGCGGCAATCCGCTGGCATGCGCCGTTGCGCTCAGCGTGATGCAGGAAATAAACCAGCCCGCCTTCCTGGAAAATGCGAATAAAGTCGGAAAGTTTTTCATGGAGGGACTTGCAAACCTGCAACGTGAATCCAACAAGATCACCGATATTCGCGGCATGGGCCTTATGATAGGTGTAGACAGCACGATCGATATAAAAACGCTCATCCCCGCTTTGCAGAAAAACGGCCTGCTGACGACGCAGGCAGGCAAGGGCACGCTGCGCTTAACCCCGCCTCTAATTCTGAAGCAAGACCAAGCGCAAGAGGCGCTGGATATTCTTGCCAAAACTTTGAAAGAGGAAGGTTAAACAACCTCAGGATTATGAACAGCTTCTACACGCTTTGATTCAAGCTCTTTTAACAATGAATCAAGCGTGGCATCCACCACCTCATGTTTTTTATCCAATCGGTCAATATCTTCCTGACGTACTGGTGGGTATGATCCATCTTCTAACGGCTCTTGATAATATTCACCGTTGCGGTTTTTATAATCGTTATATTCATTTGCCAACTCTGTCAGCGCTTGCTCGTAATACTCATACTTGTTTTTGAGATAATTCGTCCCGGATTTATTTTGCAACTTAAAGCTATTTTTGATGAGTGTCGGAAGCGTCGCTGTCGTTAAAGTCGTTGCAGCGGCAGCCCCAACCTTAATGGGCTCCATGATTTCGGGCTTCGCATTCTCAAAAATAGTTGAAAGCGTCGTGACAAGACCAAGACCTGCAGCCGTCCAACTCATAATTTTAGTCGCTTTGTGATTTTTCTTCTTCTTAGATTCCAAACCGCTTACATGCTCATGATATTCTTTTTCTACCGCCTCATACTCTGATTTATAATGTTCAAGAGTTTTACCAACCTCTTCAAGAAGTCTTTCTTCTTTCTCTTGAATATTTTTTGCAGGTTTTGCTTGTGCGTTAAAGTCTGGAACCCTATATACGGACTCTTCTCCATTATTGGGCAAGTACCCATACATTTCGCGTATAGCTTTTTTACTCTCTTCAGATCCGTCGCCTACAATTGCCATTTTTAAATCCCCTGAACCACTTTATTAATATTATGTTAAATAATATATACCAAAAATTGTATTTATGTCAAATAAATTTACCTCGAAAATTTGTTTTTTGCTGCTATGATGCCTCTTGAGAGGCAAAAACATGAAAAAAACAAGACATTTCATAAACTTAAGCGACTTTGAGCCTGCTGTTTTAAAAAGCATCCTGCAAAACGCGCATGAGCTGAAAAAACGTAAATTCAACCCGCCGCAAATCTTTAACGGCCTGTCGCTGGCCATGCTGTTTGATAAACGCTCCACCCGCACGCGGATGAGCTTTGAGGTCGCGATGAAGCAGCTCGGCGGTCACACGATTGTGATGAATAAAGAGGAATCGCAAATTGGCGGCTCGGAAAGCATCGAGAGCACGGCAAAAGTCATGTCGCGCTTTGTTGATGCGATCATGAGCCGGATGAGCAGCCATGATGCGCTCACGGAACTTGCGAAAAATTCCCGCATCCCGGTGATTAACGGCATGACCGATAAATCCCACCCCTGTCAGATTATGGCTGACCTGCTGACGATCGAGGAGCATCTGGGCAGTATCGAGGGCAAAAAAATCGCCTGGTTCGGTGACAGTAATAATGTCTCCAACACCTTTGTTGAGGCCGCGCCGCTATTTGGCTTTGATCTGGTTTTGGCTGTACCCGAAGCGCTGCA
The DNA here is from genome assembly GCA_020442385.1 of Alphaproteobacteria bacterium. GTDB lineage: Bacteria > Pseudomonadota > Alphaproteobacteria > Micavibrionales > Micavibrionaceae > JAGRKE01. The sequence continues at coordinate 435,055 of JAGRKE010000002.1, forward strand.
CGATAAAGTTCCCGCAGGCGCACACGTCACCGCCGATCCGAAAGAGGCCGCCAAAGACGCCGATGTGCTGGTCACCGATACATGGGAATCCATGGGTCAAGAAGGCAAAAGCCTTGATATGTTCCACCCCTATCAGGTCAATGGCGATCTGATGGCTCTGGCCAAAGACACAGCGATTTTTATGCATTGCCTGCCGATCCATGAATGGGAAGAGGTCAGCGAAGAGGTGGCAAAATCCAAAGCCAGCGTCATTTATGACGAGGCTGAAAACCGCCTGCATGCGCAAAAAGCCATCCTCGCATGGTGCCTGCAAGATGCCGGCGTCGAAGTGCAACAGGATAGCTTTGATTTTTGATAACAAATAAAACGAACAATATATTTAGCGAGCACTCAATGCACGAGCATGAAAAACGCGATTATCTGCTCAAGGGTGTTTTGCCGGTTCTCTGCGCGTCAATTTTATGGGCATTTGGATATTTTGCGCGCAAAATCATCCTCTTTGAAATTACGCCGCTGACACTGACCTTCATAACCGCCTTTGTGGTATCGATGAGCTTAATGCTATGGCTGCGCCCCCATCCCCTCCATTTATGGCGCGTGTTTCATGCGCATATCTGGAATCATATCGCGCTGGCCTTCACCGGCGTTATTTTCGGCACAACGCTGATGTTTATCGCGCTGGATAATCTGGATCTGGGTCTGGCAACGGTTTTAGAAAAACTGCAACCGCTTTTCACGCTGGTGCTGGCTGCTCTTTTTTTAAAGGAAAGATTGCCCGTCCGGGTTCTGCCCTATTGCCTTGCGGCCCTGATAAGCTCCGTGTTTATTTTCACTGAAAGCACACAAACCCTGCAAATGGCTCTATCACCCCAAAATTTAATCGGCGTAGGCGCAGTAATCGGCGCCGCTTTTTCTTGGGGCATGGCAACAATTATCGGGCGTAAACTCATGCTTTCGGGCGTGCGCTCGCGTGAAGTCACCTTGATACGCTTCACGCTGGCTTGGCTGTTTTTAGCGCCCATACTTCTCCTGCAAGGCGATCTGGTGACGCATTTTACGCTTTCTCCTTTTGTTTGGATCATCGCCGTGGGCAGCGCCATCATAACGACAGCCGGGGGGTATGTTTTATTCTACAGCGGCATCAAAGTGGTCGATGCGCCAACATCAGGGTTTTTGGAATTACTGACCCCCATTGTATCTTTGGCGCTGGGCTTGATTTTCCTAGATGAGACAATACGCTACACGCAAATATTTTTTATTGGCTTGATGTTGTTTTCCATCTATAAGATCAGCACAACAAAAACAAAAAGGACGTGACGAATGGCCAAAGAAAAAATTGTACTCGCATATTCAGGCGGACTGGACACATCTGTAATTCTGAAATGGTTCATCGAAGAAGGATATGAGGTCATCGCCTATATCGCCGATGTCGGCCAAGACGAAGATTTCGAAGCCGCAAAAGAAAAGGCGCTGAAAATCGGAGCCTCCAAGGTCTTCATCGAAGACCTCAAAGAAGAATTCGTGCGCGATTACATTTTCCCGGCCTTTAAATCACAGGCCGTGTATGAGGGCCGCTACCTGCTCGGCACGTCCGTTGCCCGCCCGGTTATCGCCAAACGCCAGATTGAAATCGCCGAAAAAGAGGGCGCGGCCTATGTTGGTCACGGCGCAACAGGAAAAGGAAACGATCAGGTTCGTTTCGAATTGTCTTATTATGCGCTAAAGCCCGATATCAAAGTACTTGCGCCGTGGAAGATGGACGAATTTTTGACCCGCTTTAAGGGTCGTTCCGACATGCTGAACTATTGTGATCAGTACGGCATTCCCGTCACCGCGACACGTAAGAAGCCCTATTCCGAAGATGACAACCTTCTTCACATTTCACATGAAGCGGGTATTCTGGAAGACCCCGGCGCGCCCTGCGCGGAGGATGTTTATTCCCGCACCGTCAGCCAAAAAGATGCGCCGGATGAACCCGATATTATCGAGATCACCTTCAAAGACGGCGTTCCTGTTGCCGTGAAAAACACCACCGACGGCACAGAAAAAACCGGCGCGCTGGAGCTGTTTATGTACCTCAATGAACTAGGTACAAAGCACGGCATTGGCCGCCTCGATATGGTTGAAAACCGCTTTGTCGGCATTAAGTCACGCGGCGTTTATGAAACGCCGGGCGGCGCGATCTTGCACAACGCCCACCGCGACCTTGAGGGTCTGACCATGGACCGCGAAGTAATGAAACTGCGCGATTCTCTGGCCCCGCGCGTGGCAGAGCTGATTTATAACGGCTTCTGGTTCTCGCCTGAATTTGAATTCCTGATGGCCGCCATGGATAAGGCGCAGGAGCTGATCGATGGCACAGTCACCGTGCAGCTGTTTAAGGGCGTGGCCTATCCGATTGCCCGCACCAGTCCAGTGGCGCTGTATGACCCCGATCAATCCTCTATGGATATTGAGGGCGGCTATGACCAGAAGGACGCCGAAGGCTTCATCAAGATCAACGCGATCCGCCTAAAGGCCCACCGCGTCATCACCAAAGAAGCCAAAAAACAACGCAAAAAAGCGGCATAAGCCAAAAAATCTGGATTTTCAGGGCGTTATAGGGTAAAACTTCACCCATGACTAGGAGGGTCAAAACTCATAGTCTTTGTACAATTCTGTTCAAAAATGATAAGAAAAGATCAAGTTTTGTTTGCGCACGGACACGCAGAGCGTATTCAAGCAGGCAAAACGCAGGAATTTTTTTATCATTTTTGAACCTGAAACAGGCGCTGTAAATTTTTGTACCTATTCGTTCAAATCGCTTGACCGTATATCCAATATGGTCATGCGCGTTTTTCACGAATATCTATCAAAAATTTAACGAGCGCAGAATGGATAAAGACTATGAGTTTTGACCCTAGCAACAAAAACCAGATGTGGGGCGGCCGTTTTTCCGATAAGCCCGCCGATATAATGGAACAGATCAATGCCAGCATTGATGTGGACGTTCGGCTATGGAAGCAAGACATCACCCTGTCGCGGGCGCATGCGCAAATGCTGGCCAAGCAAAATATCCTGAGCCAGGCGGACGTGGACACCCTCCTCAAAGGTTTGGATATGGTCGAAGAAGAATTCAAGGGCGGCACGTTCCCGTTGCGCCGGGAGTATGAAGATATCCATATGAATATCGAGGCGCGGCTGAAAGAGCTGATCGGCGATGTGGCCGGCAGGCTGCACACCGCGCGCTCTAGAAACGATCAAGTCGCCACAGGATTCAGAATGTGGATCCGCGATGCGATTGACACGCTGATTGAAAAAATTGAGGCGCTGCAAGAGGTTATCGACGATCTCTCAGACAAGCACGCAAATGACATCATGCCCGGCTTTACGCATCTGCAGGCCGCACAGCCGGTGACACTGGCCATGCATCTGTCCAGCTACGGCTACATGCTCAACCGGGATAAGCTGCGTTTTATTGGCTGCCGGGACAGGCTGAATAAATGCCCGCTCGGTTCTGCCGCGCTGGCCGGAACGCCCTACCCGATTGACCGCAATTTCACCGCCGAAGCGCTTGGCTTTGACCGCCCAACGAACTCCACGATGGACGGCGTGTCCGCGCGGGATTTTGCCAATGAATTCCTGTTTGATTGCGCACAAACCGGCCTGCATCTCTCACGGCTGGCCGAGGAAATTATCCTCTGGGCAACACCGCAATTCAACTTTATCAGCCTGAGCGATCAGTGGAGCACAGGCTCCTCGATCATGCCGCAAAAGAAAAACCCCGATGCGGCCGAACTGGTGCGCGGGAAAACCGGGCGGCTTGCGGGCAATCTTATCCAGTTAATGACCGTGATGAAGGGCCTGCCGCTGACCTACAACAAAGACCAGCAGGAAGATAAGGAGCCCGTATTTGACTCCTTTGACACGCTTGTTTTGTGTCTGGAGGCGACCAAAGGCATGCTGGCAAGCGCGACCTTCAACACCGCGCGGATGCTGGCGGCGGCTGAAGATGGCTACACCACCGCGACCGCGCTGGCTGACTGGCTGGTGATGGAGCTGGGGCTCGCCTTCCGGGATGCTCACCACGCCACAGGCGCGATTGTGAAAATGGCCGAGGATAAGGGCGTGAAGCTGTCTGAACTGTCGCTGGCCGACCTGCAATCTGTGGAGAGCGGGATTACCGAAGACATCTTCTCTGTCCTGTCCGTGGAAAATGCTGTAAAAAGCAGGAATGGCTAAAGAGATTGAAATTAAAGTAGAAAAGTTTTTATCAATTACTCCTATATACTTTATTCTGGCATTTCTGTTGTTCGTAGGGCTTCCTCTAACTTATGTAGAAAAAGCGCCAGAAATGACTTTCGTAAACCTTTTCTGTATAGGTATTCTTTTTTTTGCTTTGAAAAATCAAAAAGCCCTAAGAAAAAACCCCGTCATATTAAAAACGACAAAAGAAGGAATAGAGCTTCCTCACCGTTTCTTTCAGTTGAATTGGAAGAGCTTTGTGTCTTGGGATAACTTCGAAAAAGCCGAGGTTATTACCAAAACAATTCTTTATGGGGTAAGACCAAAGTCATTGGCTATTTTCTATCGTGATAAAAATTCATACAAATACTATATGCTTCCTTATTCTCATGGTAATGGCGATGCATTGAATCACTCGCACATAGAGATAATTAAAATGTTGAGCGAGGCAAAAAATGGCTAAACCTCTTTTAGAGATCAAGAACCTCTCCGTGAATTTCAAGACGCCCGGCGGGGTGTTTAGCGCTGTCGATAATGTCAGCTTTGATATCAATAAGGGCGAAACCGTCGCGCTTGTGGGTGAATCCGGCTCGGGCAAATCCGTCAGCGCGATGTCGGTGATGCAATTGCTGCCCTATCCGCTGGCCAGCCATAGCCCGGAGTCCTCCGTGAAATTCAATGGTGAGGAGCTGATCGGCAAGCCGGAAAGCTTTATGCGCAAAATCCGCGGCCAGCAGATCGGGATGATCTTTCAGGAGCCGCAAAGCGCGCTTAATCCGCTACACACCATCGAAAAACAAATTAGCGAGGTTTTGTTCCTCCATCAAAATATGAATAAAAAAGATGCGCGCGAACGCGTGGCCGAGCTGATGGACCTGGTGGGGATGAGCATGCTCAAGGACCGCCTGAACGCCTATCCGCACGAGCTCTCTGGCGGGCAGCGCCAGCGCGTGATGATCGCCATGGCGCTGACCAATAACCCGGAGCTATTGATCGCGGATGAGCCGACAACCGCGCTGGACGTCACCATTCAGGCGCAAATTCTCGAACTCCTGCAAGACCTCAAGGAGCGCCTCAACATGGCGCTTTTGCTCATCACCCATGATCTGACGATTGTTGAGAAAATGGCCGATCAGGTTTGCGTGATGCAGCACGGCAAGCTGGTTGAGACAGGCGCGGCCAAAACCCTGTTTGCCAAGCCGAGCCATGAGTACACCAAAATGCTTTTAAACGCGCAGCCCAAGGGCGCGGTTAAAAACGCAAAACCCGATGCGCCGGTCATTTTAAAAGGCTCGCACATTAAAATTCACTTCCCCAAAAAGAAAAACTTCTTCGGCAAAACCACAGATTGGGTGAAGGCCGTGGATGATATTTCCATTACCGCCAAAAAGGGGCAGACCGTGGGCGTGGTCGGTGAATCCGGCTCCGGCAAGACAACCCTCGGCCTTGGTCTTTTGCGCCTGCTCGCCTCCCAAGGCGAGATCAGTTTCGAGGATCAGGAAATTTCCAATTACAACCGCAAGCAGATGATCGGTTTGCGCGAGGATATGCAGATCGTATTTCAAGACCCGTATGGCTCGCTCTCCCCGCGCCTGTCCGTTGGGCAGATTATTGGGGAGGGGTTAGCGATCCACCGCAAAGGCTTAAGCAAAGACCGGCGCGAAGAGCTGATTATTCAGGCGCTCAAGGACGTGCATATGGACCCAGAAACGCGCCACCGCTATCCGCATGAGTTTTCCGGCGGCCAGCGCCAGCGCATCTCGATTGCCCGCGCAATGGTGCTCAAACCCAAATTCGTGGTGCTGGACGAGCCGACAAGCGCGCTCGATCTCTCCGTACAGGCGGAGATTGTCGATTTGCTGCTGGAGCTACAGGATAAGCACGCGCTGTCTTACATCTTCATCAGCCATGATTTACGCGTGGTGCGCGCCATGGCGCACGATCTGATCGTAATGCAGCACGGTAAGGTGGTCGAGGCCGGTCCGGCCAAAGACATCTTCGAAAACCCGCAAGAGGACTATACAAAAACCCTGCTTGCCGCCGCACTTGATCTTAAACATAAGAAAAAGGCAGCCCGCTAGAGGCTGCCCCTTCCCTATTATTTAATTCGGATATTAGTCGGCGTCGAACCAGCCCATTTTGCTGAGAACACCGGCCAGCAGTGCACCGCCAAGCGGGGCAATAAAGAACAGCCAGAGCTGATCCATTGCAGCACCGCCTGCGAAAACCGCAGGACCTAAAGAACGTGCAGGGTTTACACCGCCGCCAGTCATGCTTATGCCCACGATATAGATCATGGCATAGGTCAAACCGATGGCCAGGCCGCCTACGGCGCCTGCTTTGCTCTTCTTGTCTGTCATGCCGAGATACACAACAACGAACAATGCTGCTGCAATAAACTCGAAGACGAAGGCTGCTTGCGTGCCATAGTCACCAACAGTGTTGGCAGCCAGGCCGCTTCCGTCTGCAACGATTGTCGACAGAACGAATGTACCAAGCAAAGCTCCTAAACACTGCGCAACCGCATATGTCAGAAACTCTGTTAAGCTCATCCGGCCCGATACGAACATACCGAAGCTGACGGCAGGGTTAAGATGACAGCCTGAAATGTGGCCGATGCTATACATCATCGCCATCAATGCCAGACCAAATGCCAGCGCAACCCCCAGAACCCCAACTTGGCCCCCCGCGATAACGGCAGCGCCGCACCCGAACAGAACAAGTGTGAAAGTTCCTATAAATTCAGCAATTTCTCTTTTCATTGCCTACTCCTTTCTAGTGGTTTTTGAAAATTGGCCGGGAAGTATGGCCAAAGATCGTGAAGAAAATGGTCTCACAGGCGGGGCAAACAACCTAGTTGCAGTGCACAAAACTATCCACAGCTTCGTCCCTTATTTTCTCCACACCCTATTGATAGTGAAGCCTTTTCCTGATTATTTGGGCGGCTTGATCTTAACAAAATCGGCCTTTTTAATTTTTTCTTTGCTTTTTCGCGCCAAAATGTTAGGAATACGCACCCCGCGAAAATCGTGGGTTTTATTAACATTTATACCTTTTGAAAGGGGTGAACACTGTGGTCAGTGTCAATGTAAGAGACAATAACGTCGATCAAGCTTTGAAAGTGCTGAAAAAGAAAATGCAGCGCGAAGGAATTTTCCGTGAGATGAAGCTTCGTCGTCACTACGAGAAACCATCTGAGAAAAAAGCACGCGAGCAAGCCGAATCAATTCGTCGCGCACGCAAGATGGACCGTAAACGTCGCGAACGCGACGGATAGACCTTTCCTATCCAAAGAACATAAGGCCGCCGGTATATCCGGCGGTTTTTTTATTGTGCCCATCACAGGCGGGCTGTGCTAGACTCCTTTAAATGATGAGACCTCATTTTTTCCTGCTTTTTCTCTCTGTCCTGATTTTACCGCTGCATCTATATGCAGCGGATGAAAATGCCTTAACAGGCTACATCTCGCAAACAGGCATTTATCAGCTCAAAATCCCCGATACGGTGAAGACCCAGACCGAAACGCTGCGCCTAGGCGCGGATACGGTTCTTTCCGCCGAGCAGCTCAGCGCCGTGATTGATAACAAGCCTTATAAAAATGCTGTGAAGCATTATATCGTGCAGCTCGAACAAACGATGGGGCCGGAGCTATCGCAAGACGATGTAAACCATCTTATTGATCTGGAGCTGGACACCTACATTGCCTATTACAAATCCAAGAACGCTGCCCTTAAGAACCGCGAGAAAAAATATTACGGCCAAAATCCGGGCGGCGAGATTTATATGACCTACGAAGATGATGAAATGGGCACCCAGTCTTTGCGCGCCCGTGTTCTGTATTCCGATTTCTCAAAGGTGCTGCAAATCGTTACCGCGCCCGATGAGAGCGCCTTTTCATTGCAAGCCCAGAGCTTCTTTGATTCTTTGACCCTGAAAAACGGAACGCTGCGTGAGGGCGGCAATATTATTGATGATTGGGCGGAATATAACTCACCCATGAACAGCTTCAGCGTCCTTCTGCCACCGCACAGCCCGCCTTACATCGCAAAAGAACCAACCATCACCCATGAATCGAGCGTTGAATCCATCACGCAGATTATTACCGACCCGGTGCGCCATGAAAAAATCAATTACAAGATTTCCAGCTACAATACAGGAAAGCCTGTAACGGTTAGCGCGGCGCAATATGTGATGCTCAAACACCACGCTTCGAAATATTTGAATAACCCCAAGGGCGTACAATTTACAACAACGACCAGCCCCGAAGGCCACACAATTCTCGATGCAACTTTCGCCGTGAAGGACGAAGAAAGCCCGAAAGAGGTCAACGCGATCAAGCTGCGCGGTACATTTTCGGGCAACATCGTCATGGTGCAAGAGCTTATGACCTCTAAAACCCTGATGGAATCAGAACTGGTTACCAATTTGCTGGGGCATGTCTTGTTTCATCCGGAAACCTACGGGCAAGAGCGCTCTATATCAGAGCCGCCTACGCCAGAGGCACCGTCTGAGCCTTAAGCCAGCGCGCTGTGTCCTCATCCAAAAGCGGCTGCAATCGCTCATAAACGTCCTCATGATACGCATCCAGCCACGCCCGCTCTTCGGGCTTTAGCATCTCCACATCAATCAGCTTGCGGTCTATAGGTGCAAAGCTCACCGTTTCAAAGCCAAGCGTATCCGCGCCCGCCTCCTGCACCAAAACCAGATTTTCGATGCGGATGCCGTATGCGCCTTCCTCGTAATAGCCGGGCTCGTTTGAGAGCAGCATGCCGGGCGCAAGCGCCGCCTCCACCTTAGGCGATAAATTCGCTGCCTCTTCATGCACGCCCAGAAAACATCCAACGCCGTGGCCCGTTCCATGCGCGAAATTCAGCCCCACCTCTTGCAGCGGCGCGCGCGCCAGCGCATCAATTTCGCGTCCCTTGGTTCCGGCTGCAAAAACCGCCCCGCCGACCGCAATATGTCCTTTGAGAACGCGGGTGAAATTCTTCTGCATCTGCGCGCTGGGCGTGCCAATGGCAATCGTGCGCGTAATATCGGTTGTGCCGTAATGATATTGCCCGCCGCTATCAATCAACAACAAACCATCTCCGGCAATCGCCGCATTATTTGCCTCATTCGCGCGATAATGAATAACCGCGCCATTGGCCGCAAATCCGCAAATGGCGGGAAAACTATCGCTCACAAACTCCGGCGAAAGCGCACGGAATTCATGCAGCTTGTCGGCTATGCTCATCTCGCTTAACGGCTCTCCGCGCTCCAACGCCCCTTCCAGCCATGCAAAGAAGCGCGCCAGCGCGACCCCATCCTCGATATGCGCTTGGCGAATGGCCTCTTGTTCGCTGAGCGACTTAATTGCCTTGGGATCAATGGAGGGATCTTTTAAATCCTTCACGCTTGCCCCGGCCTGCTCCAGCGTAAGGCGAAACCAGTCGGGGGAGCGCTTAAAATCCATACCGATGGCTTGTCCTGACAACGCGCCCAGCGCCGCCTCCATACGCGCAGGCTCGGTAATTTGCACGCCTTCAATATCAAAACCTACGCGCTGCGGACCTACAAACCACTGCACCGCGCCCTCCTTGGCCGAAACCAGCAAATAAGACAGCGCCAACGGAACATAGGCCGTATCACGCCCACGAATATTCAAAATCCACGCAATCGAATCAGGCAATGTGAAGATATAACCGTCCAGTCCGGCCTCTTGCAGCGCGCCGGCAATAGCGCCCAGCTTATCTTTCGCACTCTGCCCAGCAACCGCATCAGGGAAGCGCTCGACCGCGCTATCTGGCGGCGCGGGCTGATCCTCCCATAACAGATCAATCAAATTAGGAACGGGCTTCAGCGCAACGCCGTTATCGCTCAAATCCTCAAGCTGCTTGGGCGTGTGCAGCCGCGGATCATAGCCGATATCCCCGCCCGCCCCCTGCCCGGCAATCCACTGCCCGATAGAAATTTCGGTGCTGTTAGCCACCTCAAAAATATCGCTATCAACCTGCCCGCGCGCCTGCAACGTATAGCGGCTGTCAGTCATCAGCGCCGCTTTGTCCGTCAAAATCACTGCCGCCCCGGCCGAGCCTGTAAAACCGCTGATCCACTTCAAACGCTCCGCATAGGGGGCGACAAATTCGCCCTGCCATTCATCGGCGCGCGGCACAATAAAGCCCGCCGCCCCATGCTGCTCCATCAGGCGGCGTAAATTTGCAATGCGCTCTTGATATAAACTCTTCATAAATTGAAGATAATCCAGCCCTGACTTGAAAACCATGCCAAATAATGTAAAAAGTTTTGAATGTCTGAACAATCGACAATAAAACCTGTCCGCAAAGCCGTCTTCCCCGTAGCGGGGCTTGGCACGCGCTTTTTGCCCGCGACCAAAGTTATGCCTAAGGAAATGCTGCCAATCAACGATAAACCGCTGATCCAGCATGTTTTTGAAGAGGCGCGCGAGGCGGGTATCGAGGAATTTATCTTCGTCACCGGACGCTATAAGGAAATGCTGGAAGAGCATTTCGATTTCCAGCCCGAACTAGAGCAAACCTTAGAAGCGCGCGGCAAAGACGATATGCTCAAAAAAGTGCGCGATTCCGAGATGCCTGCTGGCTCTTTGTTCCTAACGCGCCAGCCACGCCCGCTGGGCCTTGGCCATGCCATCTGGTGCGCCAAGAAACTGGTCGGGGATGAGCCTTTTGCCGTCCTGCTACCCGATGTCCTGATCCAGGGGCCGCAGGGCTGTCTGAAGCAAATGATGGATATTTATAATGAGACCGGGGGCAATATCCTCGCGGTCGAAGATGTCCCGCTGCAAGAGACATCCAAATACGGGATTGTCGATACGGGCGGCGATACGTCTAAATCCGCAGCCATTAAGGGGCTGGTTGAAAAACCAAAGCCTGAGGAAGCGCCCTCAACTATGGCCGCCGTGGGCCGCTATATCTTGCAACCCGAAGTATTTGAGCATCTAGCCGCCTTTGAAACCGGCGCGGGCGGAGAAATCCAGCTTACCGATGCCATGGCCAAGCTGATCGGTAAGCAATCCTTCCAAAGCCTGACCTTCGAGGGCAAAAGCTATGATTGCGGCTCACGCCTGGGCTTTATTGAGGCCAATATCGCCTTTGGCATGCGCGATGCGGGCATCGGCAACGCGGTGAAAGAAATCGTCAAAAAATATGCAACCGAGCTCTAATATGTCCGCCGAAAAAGGCTATAGCTTCAGCCCCGTCATCTTGCGCGAATACGATATTCGCGGCCAGATTGATAAAAATCTCTCCGAAACCGATGCCTATTATCTGGGCCGGGCCTTTGGCAGTTTTGTGGCCAAGCGCGGCGGCAGCCATGTCTGCGTCGGCTATGACGGGCGTGAAACCTCTCCGCTTTTTTGTGAGCATCTTATCAAGGGGCTCGTAGAAACCGGCCTGCGCGTTGAGAATATCGGCCTTGGCCCCTCCCCCATGCTGTATTTCGCCGTCAAAAGCCGTAAGGCCGATGCCGGAATCATGATCACAGGATCGCACAACCCGGCCGATTACAACGGGTTTAAGATGATGCTACTCAATGAAGGTGTCTATGGACCCCTCATTCAAGAAATTGGCAACATTGCTGCAAATGGCGACTTTATTGACAGTGAAGGCAGCGTTGAAGCCATTGATATCCGCGATGAATATATTGCCCGCATCCTGCAGGATTTGACCAACAAACGCCCGCTGAAAATTGCATGGGACGCCGGAAACGGCGCGGCTGGCGAGGTTCTTCAACGCCTTGTTAAAAAGCTGCCCGGCGAACACACACTTCTTTTCGAAGATATCGATGGAACCTTCCCCAATCACCACCCCGATCCGACGGTTGATAAAAACCTCGTCGATCTGCAAGCCGCCGTTGCCGCGCATAACTGCGATCTGGGCATTGCCTTTGACGGTGATGGCGACCGCATCGGCGTTGTCGATGAAAACGGTTCAATTCTGCGCTGTGACATCCTGATGACCATCTATGCGCGCGAGGTTCTGGCCGCCCATCCCGGCGCGCCGATTATCGGGGATGTTAAATGCTCACAAGTCATGTTTGACGAAATTGACCGCATGGGCGGGCAAGGCGTGATGTGGAAGACCGGGCATTCGCTCGTAAAGGCCAAAATGGCCGAACTTTCCTCCCCGCTGGCGGGTGAGCTCTCAGGCCATATCTTCTTTGCCGATAAGTATTACGGTTACGATGATGCGCTGTATTGCGCCGTGCGCCTGATCAATGCGCTGGCCGATGACAGCGTTAAACTCTCCGATCTCACAAAAAACCTGCCGCAACTGTTCAGCACGCCGGAAATCCGTATTGATGTGGATGAGGCGGAGAAATTCGCCCTGCCCGCCCGCGTTCTGGAGAATGTAAAAACAAATAATAGCGACAATGTCGAAATTAGCGATATTGATGGGTTGCGCGTCAGCACCGATGAAGGCTGGTGGCTGCTGCGCGCCTCCAACACCCAAGACGTTTTGGTCGTACGCGCGGAAAGCCACAGCCAAGAAGGCCTACAGCGTCTCCAACAAACAATCATTCAAGAAGTCGAAAAAATAGGCTATAGAGTTACATTCTAAAGAATACAGATAAAAAGGAATCCCCACTCGTGAGCACAATCAGCGTTGAAACCCTCGAACTTCTAGCCTCTAAGATATGTCATGACCTGATCAGCCCTATCGGCGCAGTGAATAACGGGTTAGAGATTTTCAGCGAACTGGGCCCCGATGCGGGTGAAGAAGTTAGCGAGCTTATCGCGCACAGCGCATCACAAGCCTCCGCCAAGCTCAAAGCCTTTCGCTTGGCCTACGGCGCAGGCGGTGCGGACGGCAATATCAAGCCCGCAGATGTTTACACCGCTATTGAAGACATTGTCGTCTATGACGGTAAAATCACGCAAAACTGGCAGCCCGGCGATGCCATCGCCCGCGAATTGCCGCCCAAAGCTTTCTGCAAGATTTTAACCTCCGCCCTTATGCTGGCAAAAGACTGCCTGCCCAAAGGCGGCGAACTGGCCGTCAGCAACGATGGCGAGCACACATTTATTCACGCAACAGGCATGGATGCACGCGCCAAAGAAGGGGTTCAGGCCTGTTTGTCACTACAAATGCCGCAAGAAGACCTGACACCGGCCTTAATGCATGCTTATGTGACGGGATTGCTTGCTGGCCATTATGGCTATACGATAGAGACCGACCAACCGGAAGATGGTCTTGTTCGCTTCACTATTTCGCTTCCGGATTTCTGAGTAAAATACAATCGTACGTGAACAAAGCAATACGGGTTTTTTATTTTTAAACCTGTGGGTTATCATGACCCCTATTAAAAATAGCTTTATGTAGCGTTCGGTAACTCAACTTTAATAAAATTAAGCCACATTAGAGAATGAGGCATTAATTTTTTGATTCTGCGTATGTACCGACCACTGTCATAGAAGATGATGAGGGGAAAGCATCATGGATGATCTTATTTCTGAGTTCATTGCTGAAACGAGAGAAAGCTTGGAAGAGCTGGATCAGGATTTGGTTAATTTGGAGCAAAACCCCAATGACCACGACCTGCTATCCAAGATTTTCCGCCTCAAACACACCATTAAAGGGACGTGCGGCTTTTTAGGGCTGCCCCGCTTGGAAAAAGTTGCACACCACGCCGAGAACGTTCTTGGCCGTTTTCGTGACGGCGATCTGGAGGTTACTCCCGAATATGTCACCCTTATTTTTGAATCCATCGACACGATTAAAGGCATAATCGACGTGATTGCCGAAACAGGATCAGAACCTGCGGGTGATGACTCCGCGCTCATCCGTAAGCTCGACGAGGTTTATGAAAGCGATGGTTCTTCCCCCGCCCCTGCGCCCGCTGAAGAGGCTGAGGCCCCCAAACCTGCCGCAGAGATGAGCGATGATGAAAAGGCCGCGCAGATTGACCGTGAACTGGCCGAAGCCTTCGGTGAGCCCGTCATGGCCGCCGATGCCGCTGCGTCGCCCCCACCGGAAGAAGCGCCGACGCCCACCCCTGCTCCGGCCGCAGAAGTTAAAGCCGAAAACGCACCACAACAAACAGGCACGCCCATCGCAGAACAACAGTCCTTGCGCGTGAATGTGGACGTGCTCGAAGATTTGATGACCATGGTCAGCGAGCTGGTGCTAACACGCAACCAGCTTTTGCAAATTCTGAGAATTCAATCGGAGAGTGACTTTAACACGCCGCTACAGCGCCTCAATCAAGTTGTGTCTGAATTGCAAGAAGGCGTTATGAAGACCCGCATGCAACCCATTGGCAACGCCTGGGCAAAGCTGCCGCGTATTATCCGTGACCTGAGCATGGAACTGGGTAAGAAGATTGATCTGGTCATGCTGGGTAAAGATACCGAGCTGGACCGTCAGGTGCTTGAACTCATCAAGGACCCGCTTACCCATATGGTCCGTAACTCCGGCGATCACGGCATTGAAGACCCAGCCACACGTAAGGCTGCTGGCAAGCCGGAGACCGGCACAATTACCCTGAATGCCTTCCACGAAGGTGGGCACATCATCATCACAATCAAAGATGATGGAAAAGGGCTGCCTCTAGAAAAAATTAAACAAAAAATTCTCGATAACGGCATGGCCACCCCGGAAGAGCTGGCGCAAATGTCCACCCAGCAAATCAATCAATTCATCTTCCGTGCAGGATTCTCCACGGCAGAAAAGGTGACGTCCGTATCAGGGCGCGGCGTGGGCATGGATGTTGTGCGCACAAATATCGAAAAAATCGGTGGCTCTATTGAGCTTAACTCCGTCGAAGGTAAAGGCTCGACCTTTACCATTAAAATCCCGCTTACGCTGGCGATTGTCTCCGCTCTGGTTGTAGCCGCCTCGGGTGAACGCTTTGCCATTCCTCAGATCGGCGTACGTGAGCTGGTTATGACCTCTGAAGACAGTGATAACAAAATCGAAACCATCAAGGGCGCGCCCGTATTCCGTTTGCGTGAACGCCTGCTTCCGCTGGTATCGCTAACCGACCTGCTCAAATTAAAAATTCCCGCTATGGCTGACGTGGAGCAAGACGATCTTGCTGCGGAAGAAAAAGCGGCGCGCAATAAATATATTGTAGTGACGCAAGTTGGGTCTTACGAATTCGGCATCATTGTTGACCGCGTCTACGACACGGAAGAAATCGTTGTGAAGCCTGTTCCATCTATCTTAAGGGATCTCGAGCTGTTCTCTGGCAACACCATTTTGGGTGATGGATCGGTCATTATGATTCTCGACCCCAACGGCATTGCCAAAGCAACAGGGGAAATCGAAGCCTCCGCCGATGCTCACGCCACGCAGCAGCAAGAAGTTGCACACTCTGAATCCGGCGATAAAATCTCTCTTCTGCTCTTTAGAGGCGGCGGGCGCGCACCAAAAGCTGTGCCCCTATCTCTGGTTGCTCGTCTTGAAAACATCGATATGTCGAAAATTGAGCATTCAAATGATCAGGCCATGGTCCAATATCGCGGACAACTTATGCCGCTTTTGACCATGCATCCTTCGATAGATCTTAATACTGGCGCTGGCGAGATGCCTGTACTGGTCTTTAATGCCGAAGATAACAAATCGATGGGTCTGGTCGTCGAAGAAATTATCGACATCACGGAAGAATATATTGATGTGCAAATCGAGGGTAATCACTCTGGATCCCTTGGAAGCGCTATTATTGATGGAAAAGCAACCGATGTGGTTGATGTCGGCTATTTCCTACAAAGTTCGAACAAAGACTGGTTCAAAAACCACGGTGATGAGCCTTTCGCAAGTGCCAATGATGCCGAGCCGCAAACCACAAATGGGTCAGGCCGCAAAGCGCAATCAGGCAAGCGCAGAGTGCTTCTGGTTGATGACAGCGCCTTTTTCCGCAACATGCTCACCCCGTTGCTTGGCGTTGCCGGTTATCAAGTGACAACGCTGGAAAGTCCGGTTGAAGCGCTGAAACTGTGCGAAAAAGGAGAGGAATTCGACGTGATCGTCAGTGACATCGAAATGCCCGATATGGATGGCTTCGAATTCGCTGAAAAGGTCAAAGCGCAAAGCAACTGGCAAGACACCCCCATGGTCGCCCTTTCATCCCACGCCACACCGCAGGATATTGACCGAGGCATGACCGTGGGCTTTAGCAAATATGTGGCAAAATTTGACCGCGATACGCTGCTGAGCACTTTGTCTCAAACGCTCTCGGAAAAAAGAACCGCAAAACAATAAGGAGAGCTTAGGATGAGCGCACAATCCCAGATTGATATCCTTGATGAAACAAGCGATGAAACGCAGGAACTTCTGACGGTCATCATCGCCGGACAGCGATTTGGTATTCCCATCTTGCAGATTCAAGATGTGCTTGGCGAACAAAGCATCACAAAAATTCCGCTAGCTCCGCCTGAAGTGGCCGGATCCTTAAACTTGCGTGGCCGAATTGTCACCGCGATTGATGTACGCAAGCGTCTGGATATCGATGATCAGGGTAAAGGTAACAGCAGCGAAAAAACGATGGGGGTCGTCGTTGAATATGGGCATGAGCTTTATAATCTGATCATTGATCGTGTTGGGGACGTTCTAAAACTCAAAAACGATACATTCGAGAATAATCCCGCAACGCTGGACGCTGTGTGGAGAGATATTTCAATGGGCATCCACAGGCTGGATGGGGAATTGCTTGTTATTTTGGATGTGCCTAAACTGCTTGACAGTGTGAACGCATAAACACTGTCTTTTGATCGGGTCTCAATCTCAAAGAAGTAAAGTAAAGAGGGAAAATTATATGAAAACCTGCCTTATTGTTGATGATAGTCGCGTTGTCCGCAAAGTCGCACGCCGCATAGCCGAAGAACTAGGGTTTGAGTGTTTGGAAGCGGAGGACGGTCAAAAAGCTTGTGAAGCTTGTGCGATTGCAATGCCTGATGTCGTGCTTCTGGATTGGAATATGCCGGTGATGAGCGGTATCGAGTTTCTCGAAGAACTCAGGAAGATGGAGGGCGGCGATCATCCCAAAGTGGTTTTATGCACCACGGAAAATGATATGGCGCATATCCTAAGAGCGATGGAAGCCGGGGCGAATGAATACATCATGAAGCCCTTTGACAATGAGATCATCGAGTCTAAATTCCGGCAAATCGGACTGATTTAGCTCCCATTGACCACTTGGTAAGAGAGATTTATGGCCACACCTTCTGATAATATACAAAGTCAATCGGATGCCCAAAACGGCAGCTCCAAAATACAGGTGCTGTTGGTGGATGACAGCGCGGTTATTCGCGGTGCACTGGCACGCATCCTTGAAAATTTCGACGATGTTGAGATTGTCTCTTCTGTTGCCAACGGCGAAATGGCCATTTCCTCAGCGCGGCGCAAGCAGCCTGATATCATTATCATGGATATTGAAATGCCGGTGATGGACGGCATTACCGCCCTGCCGGAAGTCTTAAAAACCAGCCCGAATTCAAAGGTCATTATGTTCTCGTCCCTCACCGAGGAAGGCGCGGATGTAACCCTTAAAGCGCTCTCTTTAGGCGCGGTGGAATGTATTGTGAAGCCTTGCTCCTCCGAGCCGATCGGCGAAGGCTCGCTGTTCCAGCGCAAGCTCATCGAAACCATTCGCGGCCTCGTGCCTAAAAAAGCCCGTAGCGGCGCAACCCTCAGCGCCGTTCCTGAAAAAACTGAAGAGAGCTTTTCTCTGCGCAAAGACGCTATGGCCTATACCGGCAAACCAAGTCTAATTATGATCGGCAGCTCGACCGGCGGCCCGCAAGCGTTGTTCGAGGTGCTTAAAAATATTGGCACCCCTGACATTCCGATTGTAGTCACCCAGCACATGCCCGCAAAATTTACAACCATGCTGGCCCAACACATACAACAGCACAGCAGTATCCCCTCTTTTGAGGGCACCGAAGGTATGGCTGTCGAAAAAGGCAAAATTTACGTCGCGCCGGGCGGCTATCACATGAAACTGGTTCAGGATGAAACCTTCAAAACCATTATCAAACTTGATGAAGGCCCGCCCATCCACTATTGCAAACCCTCGGTTGAGCCGATGTTCACCAGCGCACTGGAAATCTATGGTCGCAAAGCGCTGGGCGTGATGCTCACCGGCATGGGGAATGACGGCATTAACAGCTCAAAAGACTTGGTCGAAAAAGGTGGACGTCTGATCGCTCAAGACGAAAAAACCAGCGTGGTTTGGGGCATGCCCGGCGCGGTGGCAAAGGCCGGTTTATGCGCGGACGTACTGCCTCTGAATGAAATTGGCCCTTGGATTAGAAAGGCGCTTGCAGGATAAAACATGAAAATAAATGATTTTGATATCTACAGCACCTTGCTGAAAAAGCGCTCCGGCCTGACACTTACACCGGATAAATCCTACCTGCTGGAATCGCGCTTAACCCCGATTGCCAAGAAATGGGGACTGGAATCGCTCGATGCCCTTACATTGAAGCTGCAAAGCGCGCCCGAGGAAGCGCTGCTCAATGACATTATGGAAGCGATGACTACCAACGAAACCTCCTTCTTCCGCGATACACGCCCGTTTGATTTGTTCCGTGACGATGTGCTGCCGATTATTCAGGAGCGCCGCGCCGTACAAAAAAATCTTAAAATCTGGTGCGCCGCCGCCTCCAGCGGGCAAGAACCCTACTCTCTAGCCATGATTTTAAAAGAGCTGGAGAGCACAAAATTTGCCGGCTGGCGTGCACAAATCAAAGCCACCGACATTTCAAAAGAAATTATAGATCAGGCGAAAAAAGCCACCTACTCCCAGTTTGAGGTGCAGCGCGGTTTGCCCATCCAAATGCTGATGAAATACTTCACGCAGGAAGAAGAGAAATGGCGTTTAAAAGACGACATTCGCAATATGATTGAATTTGGCCTCTTTAACCTGCTGGAAAGCATGGCAGGCCTTGGCACATTCGATATTATTTTCTGCCGCAACGTCCTGATTTACTTTGACGAGGCGACAAAGGCCGATGTGCTGGCGCGGATGCAAAAAGTTCTCGCACCCGACGGATATTTATTCCTTGGCGGCGCGGAAACCGTTTTAGGTATTACCGATGCCTTTGCCCCCGTGCCAGACAGACGCGGGCTATATGCACCCAAAGGCAGCGCCGATTTGATAAGGGACACACAAAAAACAGCCGCCAGCGCTGCCGCGCCTATTGCATCTGCGCCGATTTCCTCGTAAAACGCACTTTCTAAAAGAATCTGTAGACGTAAGAGAGCCTGTTTTATGAGCAACAGCAAACCCCGCAAGATTGAGCGCGCGCTCATTTCCGTTTCCGATAAAAACGGTGTTGAAGACTTCGCCAAGAAACTCGCCGGATATGGCGTGGAAATTCTCTCCACCGGGGGCACGGCGAAAATGCTAAAAGAGGCTGGTTTAGACGTTATTGATGTCTCCGACTTCACGGGCTTTCCCGAAATTATGAATGGCCGGGTTAAAACCCTGCATCCCAAGGTGCATGGCGGCCTGCTGGCGATCCGTGAGAATGCAGATCACGTCAAAGCCATGGAAGAAAACGGCATTCAGGGCATTGATATGTTGGTTGTCAATCTCTACCCCTTCGTTGAAACCGTAAAAGGCGGCGGCGATTTTGCGGCCTGCGTAGAAAATATTGATATCGGCGGCCCGGCGATGATCCGCGCTGCGGCGAAAAACCACGACTATTTAAGCGTGATCACAACCCCGCAAGATTACGCGCAGGTGCTCAGCGATATGCAGAGCAATGACGGCGCGGTTACCCATGAAACCCGCAAAAAGCTGGCCGCCAGCGCCTTCGCGCTCACCGCTGCCTATGATTCCAGCGTCTCCAGCTGGTTTGCGCAGCAACTGGGCGAAGAAAGCCCCTACGCGGCGCGCTATACGCTCTCAGGCACGCTCAAGCAAACCCTGCGCTATGGTGAAAACCCGCATCAAAGCGCGGCCCTGTATATGTTCGACGATCAGCCCCGCCCCGGCGCCGCCAGCGCGCAGCAGCTACAGGGGAAAGAGCTATCCTATAACAACATCAATGACACCGACGCGGCCTTTGAATTGGTGGCGGAATTCGACGCGCCCGCTGTCGCGATCATCAAGCACGCCAATCCGTGCGGCGTTGCCAGCGATGAGAACATCATGAACGCCTACGAGCGCGCGCTGCGCTGCGACCCCGTCAGTGCGTTTGGCGGCATTATTGCCCTCAACCGCCCCTTTACCAAGGACTTGGCCGAGGCCATCATCACCCGCTTTGTTGAGGTTGTGATCGCCCCGTCCGTTGAAGACGGCGCGCTGGAGGTTATGGCGCAAAAGAAGAATATCCGCGTGCTGACCACCGGCTCTATGCCTGATGTTACCCAGCCGCGGCGCATGCTGACCCGTATTGCCGGCGGCATTCTGGTGCAGGATACCGACAATCACGTGATCAGCGCCAAAGGTCTTCAGGTCGTTACCGCGCGCGAGCCAAGCCCGCAAGAGCTTAAAGACCTGCTCTTTGCCGAGCGCGTTGCCAAACATGTGAAATCCAACGCCATTGTCTACGCTAAGGACGGCGCAACCGTAGGCATTGGCGCAGGCCAGATGAGCCGCGTTGATTCCGCCCGTATTGCCGCCTGGAAGGCCGAAGAGGCCGCCAAAGAAGCGGGCCTGAGCGAATCCCTCGCCAAAGGCTCCGTTGTCGCCTCCGATGCGTTTTTCCCTTTTGCGGACGGGCTCATCTCAGCCGCCGAAGCGGGCGTGAGCGCGGTTATTCAACCCGGCGGCTCTATCCGTGATGAAGAGGTGATCGCCGCCGCCAATGAACGCGGGCTGGCCATGGTCTTTACCGGCACACGTCACTTCCGCCATTAATTTATATCCAAATACCCTAAAAAACCCTCACTGAGCCCCGTTTTTTAAGGGTTCGTTAACCCTTGCTCTATATACTGAGCTTGCAAAATTATGCTGAAATACGTATACTATGTGTAATATAAAAATAAATAGTATAAAAAATAAGTAATAATATTGCGGTTTAAATATAGAGGGTATGATCTTTCGAACATAAAAAGTCCAAATATTTCAAGGACATGGTTCTCCCTTCATACCCAGAGGTTAACAGCTCAGCGATGAGCGATAGCTCTAAAGGGTGTAAACGCTATGAATGGCGATAAAGATAAAGACGGCCCAGTCCCAGTCGGTAAAACCGTTGGTGAATACGCACACAAAGGTTGGAATGGTGTGACAGGCTTCTTCGGCAGTGTCGCAGACGGCTGGAAAGACGATAAGAAAGAAACACAACCTTCAGAAAACTCTGAAAACAACACAGAAGAGCCTAGCTTTATTGAGAATATGCTTGGGCTATCTGATAAGGATGGCGATGGTGCAGCTGATGGCCTGGGTTTAGGCAAAAACCTAGGTTTTGGTACGGGCCTTACCGCTTTGTTCAATAAAGTTTTTGGAATGAATTTGATGAAAAGCTTTCTTCTGAGCTCTGTTATCATGACCGTCCTAAACTTTATTCCTAAACTCAGAGACGTCTTTAATTCTAATGCTAAGAAAGGTGCCGATCTTACACAAAAACCTAATCTTGATGGCACATCCGGGAAGTTTAATCAAAATCTGACAACGGCGGAAAAAGATGAAAATGGTAAACTTTTGCAAGGTCCTGACCTCACAAAAGAACTTGCCGAAAACGCCCAACAATATGCCGGAAAATACGACACGCTACCTAAAAACCAACACCAACCAACATTGGAGATAGATAGTTAACCAACTTTTAACCTTTTATCTATATGAAGGTAGGTAGAGAAAAGCCGTAAAAGCCAATAAAACCAATAAAAAGCGGCAAAAATAAAAAGAGTAATAGAGACAGGTGTAATGACAAGCGACGATACCATCAATAAAAACGCAAGCGGAGGCCGCGATTTTTCATTCAGGAATATCGGCAGGCCCTCACACCGTATTGCACAGGGGCTCGTCGGTGAGAAAGATCCCGAAGCCGCCGAAAGGGCAGAACGCTGGGGCAAAAATGGCGCCGGTTTCGATGGCATGCCATTTCTGGATGAAGATTTCGACTACGATAAAATTGAAGATAAAACCGCAGATGGCAAGCTGAAGCATCCTGAATATAAAAACGCCAGAGAGCAATATATAAGAGCCGCCAAACTCCTTTATGAGCTAACCGATAATTACCGCAACGACGGCAATAGCTATAACGGCCGCGCCAAAGATTGGGACGACGATCGCTGGATTAAATTCGGCAAGCGCGAAATGGGCTGGTTTACCCACAACGCCATTGGTTTGGGTAAATGGTATGTGCGGCTGGAACGCTTCAAAGACCAAGCTGAAGAACTCGAAAAGGCGGGAAAAACAGAAGAAGCCGCAGCCATAAACAAGCGTATTCAGGCTTTCGGTTACCTGATGGAACTGCACGAGCACAGTGAGACAGATGTATTCGGTGAAGACGGCTTGAACTTTCTTTATAGAGGGTTGGTGACCGATCCGCTGACCATTGGTGGTATTGTCGCCTCTTTCTTCACTTTCGGCGGCGCCTCTGCCGCTGTTGAAGCAGGTAAGCAAACTTCAAAACTTGCCGTCATGACCCTTATAAAAAGCACGATCAAGAAAGGAATCACAACCGGCGTTGAAAAAAGCATCGAAAAAGGTGTTCAGGAAAGCATTGAATCCCTCGCCAAAAAAGGTGTTGAAAAAAGCATCATCAAAGGTGTTGAAAAAAGCATCATCGAAGGCCTTAAAACCGCCGGTAAAAAAGGCCTAGAAAAGGGTATTGAAAAAGGCCTTCAAACAGGCGTTAAAGAAACTGCGGATATGGCCATTGAGGCCTCTATCAAGAAAATCGTTGAAAACGGCATCAAACAAGGTGCCAAACAGGGATCTGAGAAGGCTCTGCAACAGGCACTTAAACAGGCTGAAAAAGAAGGGCTGAAGAAAACCTCTATACGCGTCATTGAACAAAGCATCAAAAAGGGTGTTGCTCTCGCTGAGAAAGAGGGGCTAAAGGCCGGCTTGGAGAATGGCCTCAAGATGGCCAGTAAAAAGGCCCTGACCGCCAGCATTAAAAATGCCGCCTTCGGCCATGCATTTTTTCCAACACTGTTCCGTAAAGGTGCAGGCGGCGGCCTGAAAGCCACATTCAAAAACCGTTCGGCTTTTGCGCTCGCCGAAAACACAGCTACGGGCTTTTACTTTGACTACGGCATGCAAAACGCCCGCATTGCGCTGGGCCTACAGGATAAATATAACGTCTGGCAAAGTCTTATTGCCACAGGAATGGGCGCCGTGTTTGGCGAAAGCATGGGCGCGGGCATGCGCGGGCTTGGCAAGACATACTCAAGGACAGTCAAACCAAAATTCCAAAATGTCTGGAGCAACTACAAAATCAACACCGCAAAATACAAGGCTGATGAGAACCCGAACGGCAATTCGATTTTGGGTGGCTTAGAAAGCCGGTTTGGAAGCCTTGCGAAAAAAATAGAGTACAATCAAATTATGAAGGATGCCAGCAAAGCAGAGCAACGGCTACGCGATGCCAAATTCAAGCTGGACATGGAAAAAGGAATAGCAAAGAAAAAGGCACGCAAAGCAGAGGCACTGAAAGATAGTGCAAAGAGGGGCCCAAAAGCAGAAGCAGATGCAGAAAAAGCAGCCGAAAGACTAAAAAGAGCAGAAGAAAAATTCAAAAAAGCTGAAACAGATTACAAGAATAAAGCAGAGGCCGCGGAAGAAGCAATAGAAGCTATGGAAGATGATGCCATCGCGAAAGCGGCCGCCAGCGGCAAGAAGAAAAAACTCGGCGAGGTTCCAGAATATAAGCGTGGAATAGATAAATTTAAGATTCTGATGCGCCGTAACCTTAATCCATTGAAGCTTTTTACAAACTGGGCTCCCGTGAGAAACATGGCCATGAATTCTATTCCCGTTGTAAGACCCGTTGTTGACGCTGTCGACCGTATGATGGGCGGGTTTGCTACAGGGAAAGCTCTCAAAAAAAATTCCTTTATTAGAAAAGTCCAAAACTTACAAGATAATATCTTAAAAGCTCTTGACGAAGGCAAAGGCACCGATGAAGTCCGTGGCATAATTGATACATTCGCAACGAATAACAAGGCCGAATTTGAAAAATTGCAGAAAGATTTGGTTAAATTTAGAGACGCTTTGGATGCTGAGTATATAACAGTAGAAGACATTGAATCTTCAACCCGTTTAAACCGTTTTATTAAGGCCATGCCTGACACTTTGTTCCCTGGTGTTCACATTAGAACTGGTGTCAACAAAGAACAAAAAGCCGCTCTGCTCTCTTTCGTTGATGATATGCAGGAGATCGCCGTTGACTTGCAAAAAGGTGCTAGCGGTAAAAACGGTAAGCAAATGCTAGCAACCGCTGAAAAAGTTATAAGTAAAGAAGTAACGACCGACGAACTCCGCAACAGCGTCGACGGCTTTTCTCACGCCAACCTTGTTGTCGATAACGCAGAAACCAGAATTACAGGAAAATGGCGCCGAACAAATGATCGCGCGAACAGACAGTGGAAAAAAGCGCTAGAGCGCTCCATTCAGGAAGGATACTACAACAAAGAGCACCACACTGGAAAACCCAGAAAGCTATTTGGCGAAGGTGGCCTCGCCAGAGAAAACATGGAAGAACAATGGCAAAATAAGGTTCTGCCATTCTTCGAAACAATTGCACAAAAAGATGAGAGTGGAAACATCACATCTGTTAACTGGCTTGATACCAATGTAGCGACTTTCGCAGATTTTCTTAAAGAATTTTTCGATGTAGGTATGGGACATGATGTTCCTTATATGCTTGATGAAATTATGCGCAGAATGCAAAAAGTCGGCGGCAAGCCTGTGGAGCCTTTACCAGGTTCAGCAACCTTAGCGGAATCCCTCAAAAGGCTTGGAAACTATGAGGGTAACCCCCAGTATAAAAAGTTCGTTGACGACATCCAAAGACAGGTTGAGCTTTTAAAAGCCGGAAAGCCTGGGGCATATAAGAAAATATGGGGACCCTACCAATATAACCGTCCGAATAGAGAGTTCTATGCAAGGCGAAGCTATCCTTTACGATTTGCATATCGCTACAACTATACCACGTGGCATGGCTTTTCTACTCCTGGGGTCAACTTCGGATTAGATTACTTCATTTTCACCCCCCTAAAACGCTCAGGTGCTTGGCTTCTGGGAGCCAAGAAAGCAGGCCTTGATCTTGACGCTTATGCGGTAAAAGCAAAACCTGATATTCAGTGGATGGGCGAAAATGGGAACATTCTTGGAAACGTCCGTAGATCCTTTATCAGAATTGGATCAATGGGACTGCTTAATGATATTCACTTCAAAACAGATGGAAAATGGACAATGCCTTGGCGTTGGGTTAACACTACGCCGCTCGGAAAATATACATTAGCCGGTGGAACCATATATGCAGCGGGGGCGCTTCTAAACCAAGGATGGATGAAAAGTTTCGGAGGCTGGTTCGCAGATACGACATCAACACCTAGCCAGATAGGATATAACACAACGCTTGGAACATTCGGAATTGATCCTATATTCGAAGCGCCTTTTGACGGTCAAGAAGCCCCTAAAACACCAGAAGAGTTTCCCGGTGCCGTTGCAAAACAAGCGTCTTCTATCACCGCGCTACAAATACAACTTGAAACATATAACGAAATGATCACCGAGGGCCAACAAGGCGCAGAAGAAGGCAAAAAGATATTTGTTGAACAACAATATGCACCAGTGATTAAAGCCGGAAGGAAATTAATTACGGAACAAACTGACAATTTAAATCAAGCAAAGAGAAGCCTTGAAAGCGCAAAGAAAACTATTTCAATACAAGAAAAAATCCTCAAGAAATTGGATGAAAAAAATACTATTGAAAACTTGGAAGACGCCTACAACAGCGCGCGAGATGACTACAAAAACGCTGTGGATGCTACACGAAAAGAAGCCCTCAAAGGCGTAATGGATAGCAACGAGAAAGCCTGGAGCAACGCCATAAAAACAAAAGAAGCGGCCCAAGGAACGCTCGAAAAAGCACAAACCAAAAAAACCGAGGCCGAACAAACCATCAACACCATTCAAACAGCGCTTAAAGATTCTGCCGCTGATATCGGCAAAATCCTCGGTGCGATGGAGGAGAAGGATGTTAACACGCTTCTAGACAACTCACCTGAGCTTGACGCAATCTTGAAGGGGCAGGCCTTACCAACATATATTCCAGGCGCAGCCGCTGCCGGACAACCCCTCCCCGAAGAGGAGCAAAAGCTGGTGACCAGTGCGATGCAAAAAATTGCAGCTGCAGAGGCCGCCGGCAAACAGCCTGATTTGACCGAAGCTGAACAAAAAGCGCTCGAAAAAGCCCTTAAAGCTGCTCAGGAAAAGTTTGAAAAAGATCTGTCCTCAGCCCGGGAAAAGGTTAAGGCCGGGAAAGGAATGGAGCTAACTGCGGATGAAAAAGCGGCTTGGGATACAGCCATGGTAAACGCACTTGCGAAGGTCGAAAAGGGTGAAAAACTCACGGCCGCAGAAATCGCAATGCTTCAAGAGGCCAAGGTCGCTTTGGACTCTATGGACAAAGACAGCCTCAGTGAAGATCACAAAAAGCTGCTGGAAAATGTTGATAGCGCCCTAAAAAGTAACAGCGCCAAGACAGATCCAAAGAATGAAGAAGAGAAAAGCGACCCCGAAAACGATGATGGCGGTGATGGATCATCCCTCTTCGGCCGCGACACAAGCGACAAAGTAAACCGCGCCGCGAACGGCCTGCTGGACACAATTCTGCCCAACGGCGAAAGCGCAGAAATCAGCAACACACTGAACAACACAGGCACGTTGCTTAAGAGCGCATTCTACAACGCAAAAGATATCGGCGTCGGCGCTTTCAAGAGCTTGAAAGGCTCTGCCGGTGGCCGCACGGCCCTTGGAATTGGCGGCGGTCTGCTCGCCTCATGGCTCGGCATGTCTTTGATCGGCGGCTGGCTTGACAATACAATAGGCAAAATCCCCTTCGCAGGCTCTTTGCTGAAATTCGTTGTGCGCGTTGCGATGTTCTTCGGCGGCTGGAAGATCACCGAGAACCTGCTGCAAAGCGACAGCAACGGCAAGCATGTTCCCACAAACGAACTGAATCTAAACGGCAGCAACCCAGAGCTTGGCGCAGGCAATGAAGTTGGCGGCGAAAACACCGTGGTTATCAGTGATGAGCAAACCCACATCAACAAGGCCCAAAAGACCCTTGATGACACGCTGCAGAGCCTGAAAGACGCGCGTGAGAGCATTGCCGAGAAGATTGAGAATCTGAAGAAAGAAACCGGCAAAGAGGAAGAGATTCAAAAGCTGGAAGATGCAAAAACCAAGCTGGAAGAAAACATCAAAACGCTTGAAGGTGAGCGTGACACCAACGCCAGCATCGAGAATATGAAGACAATCCAGACAAAGATTGAAGAGCTGCGCGCGGCCGGTGACAAAGACGCTGAAATCGAAAAATTGCAGCAGCAATTGATCCAGGAAGAAGAGCAACTCAACGATCAAATGAAGGCATACAAAGACGGTGCCAAAGAAGCCCTGACAGGCACAGGCGTAACCATTGCCGCGACCGATGGCGACGAAGGCAAAGGCAGCACAGACAGCGGTTCATTCGACAAGAAGAAAGCCCTGAAGAGCAATGCGGCTGATATGATTGGCAAAAACGACACAATGCTCGCCGATGTTTATATCGAGCAAGAAGACGAGCTTGAAGAGGATCTGGAGAACGCGAAAGTCTCTTACATGGGTAAAATCCAGTCCAGCAAGGGCGGCAATGCGACAACCGTTGCCATCGTGAACGGTCAGGCCGTAACCCTGAATACCGGCCACGGTTCTGACGAGCTGTATCTTGTAGGAACAAATAACGGACACTTCTCCGAGAAGTATATCTTGAAAGGAACGGCAGTCAGCGATACTCAAGATAGTCCGAAATTCTTGAATGAAGAAGGTAATGAGCTGATTAAAAAACGCAATGAGATGGTTTTCAATATCGAGGAAATCTCAGGCACAGCCATGGAAGATCAGAACTTCGACATCAAGACCCGCAAGCTGAATGCGGCTGATCTGGACAAGATCATGACACTGAAGGCTGAGAAAAGCTTCGACGCCCCTGTCGCATAAGGAAACACGCTTATGAGCCTGAAATTCATCAATCAACGTAACGCTTTATCCTTCACCACGCAGGTGGTATGATGGGCTGGGGATGTGTTGCATATGCGGCCTCCCGCACCACCAACACACCCGAAGCCATTCTGGCGCAGATGATCATGGCAAATACAGACGAAAAGAAAGCAAGCAGCAAATCCGGCAAAGGCTCCATGAAGGGAGACTTCAAGCCCGGCGCGGCTGGCGAGCCCGTAGGCGTGCTTTTTAAGCCCGATGAGCTGGATATCTACGTGAACAAGGTCACGCATGAGGCCTATATCTTCCACGGTAAAGAGGTGGATTATGAGAGCCTGGAGCGCTTGGAATATGACCCGCTGGACCACAGCGTCGATGTGATTAAAAAGGACGGATCTGCGATGGATTTGGGGGTTAAAATTCAATGGCTTGTGCGCCCTTATTTCACAAAAGCGGAGCAGATTAACATTGTGCGGACAAAAGACGGTGATTCAATCGATGGAACTATTATCCCATTGATACATAAGGATAAAAAAAAGAATTAAAATGAGGAAAAATGCAATTTATTAACCATAATACTTTGCATCAAAAGAAAACCTCGTGGTACAATATTAGGACGGTAGTTTTAAAGGGGTGTGGTTCCCGAAATATGGTGTATAATTAGCCACCATGAACGAAAATAACGACATAGAACCACAAAAGCCACCCGTAGGAAATCTGGTTGATTTCGTCTATGGCGTGAATGAAACAAACCCCCTTCATGTTGAAGTTGCCGTCGACGAGAAAGGCAGAGTGGTCGTTTTTCATGACAAGCCTTTCAGATGTGATGTGAATTGGTACGAATACGACGTAGAGACAAGTAAACTGAGTTTTATTTTAGAGGAAGGTGAGATCAGAAATTTGGCAATGACTTTGGAGCCGATAATTTCAAAGAATATGCAGAATTCTCACCAAATATTAACTATTTTGCTGGATGATGAAACAGGTGAAGCAAAAGAAGGCAATTATATACCGCTCATAATCCATCAATCATAAAAAGCCCCGCGCAAAAGCGGGCGGTGTGTAAAAAACTAAAAAAGGTAAGACAGAGGAGTGAATAATGGTAATCGATCTTAAAAGTACATTTCAGGGACAAGCTGAGCTTCACCACCATGATGGCAGCATCACAGCAACCTTCACAAAGGCTTCACAGGACTTAAAACCAAATCCAGAGCTTCAGCAAGAGCTGGCTCAGAATATTGCAAAGCCGACTGATTTCAATATGAACTAGGAGCGCTTTCCCGCTCCCTAAATAATCACTCCTCATTTTTAATGGGCGCTTGAATTTACGCGTGAATCTGCGTATTGATAGCGCCCATGTCACATACGCTAGAGCATATTCGAAACTTCGCGATCATCGCGCATATCGACCACGGTAAATCCACCCTGGCCGACCGCCTGATTCAGACCTGCGGCGGTCTGGAAGAGCGCGAGATGACCGAACAGGTATTGGACAACACCGATATCGAGCGCGAGCGCGGCATCACCATCAAGGCGCAGACCGTGCGTCTGGAATATACCGCCAAGGATGGCATCACATACCAGCTCAATTTAATGGATACGCCGGGGCACGTGGATTTCTCCTACGAGGTTTCGCGCTCTCTGGCCTCGTGTGAGGGCTCTATCCTTGTTGTGGACGCCACGCAAGGGGTGGAGGCGCAAACGCTCGCCAACGTCTATATGGCGATTGAAAACGACCATGAAATCGTGCCCGCGATCAATAAAATCGACCTCCCCAGCGCGGATGTCGACTTCGCCAAGCAACAGATTGAGGAAGTCATCGGACTGGATGCCAGTGGCGCCGTCCCCTGCTCCGGCAAGACCGGCGCGGGCATTCATGACCTGCTGGAGGCGATTTGCACCACCCTGCCCCCGCCAAAGGAGGGCGACCGCAACGCGCCAACCAAGGCATTGCTGGTCGACTCATGGTATGACATTTATCTCGGCGTTGTGGTTCTGGTGCGCGTGGTCGATGGCACGCTGCGCAAGGGCCAGCGCATTAAATTCATGAGCAACGGCAAGATGCGTGAGATTGACCGCGTGGGTATGTTCACGCCCAAGCACGTGCTGCTGGACGAACTCGGCCCCGGTGAAATGGGTTTTATCACCGCATCCATCAAAGACATTTCCGAGACCAATGTCGGTGATACGATTACCGATGAGAAGCGCCCGTGCGCGGAAAAACTTCCCGGTTTTAAACCCTCTATTCCCATGGTTTTCTGCTCCTTCTACCCGGCCGATGCGGGTGATTTTGAAAAGCTGCGCGAGAGCTTGGGCAAGGTGCGCCTCAATGATGCATCCCTGCATTACGAGATGGAAAGCAGCCAAGCGCTCGGCCTCGGTTTCCGCTGCGGCTTCCTTGGATTGCTGCATATGGAGATTATCCAAGAGCGTCTGAGCCGCGAATTTGATCTGGACCTCATCCCCACCGCGCCGAGCGTGGTTTATAAAATCAACATGACGAACGGCGAGCAGATCGAGCTTTATAACCCTGTCGATCTGCCCGATGTTGTGAAAATCAAAACCATTGAAGAGCCGTGGATCAGGGCGACCATCCTTGTGCCCGACGAATATCTCGGCGGCCTTTTGAAACTCTGCCAAGACCGCCGCGGTGTGCAGGAACAGCTCACCTATGTCGGCTCCGGCAGCAATGCCCGCGCGATGCTGGTCTACCGCCTGCCGCTCAACGAAGTGGTGTTTGATTTTTATGACCGCCTGAAAAGCCTGTCGAAGGGTTATGCCAGCTTCGATTACGAGCTGGATGGCTATGGCGAGAATGATCTGGTCAAACTTGAAATTCGCGTGAATGAAGAACCCGTCGATGCGCTGGCGATGATTGTCCACCGCGACAGCGCCGAGACGCGCGGACGCGGCATGTGCGAACGCCTGAAAGACCTCATCCCGCGCCAGATGTTTAAAATCGCCATTCAGGCGGCCATCGGTGGTAAAATCATCGCGCGTGAAAACGTCTCCGCGCTGCGCAAGGACGTCACCGCAAAATGTTACGGCGGCGACGTATCACGCAAGAAAAAGCTGCTGGAGAAGCAGAAAAAAGGGAAAGCCAAAATGCGCCAATACGGCAATGTTGAAATTCCGCAATCCGCCTTCATCGCCGCTCTCAAAATGGGGGATGAGTGATGAGCCGCGGCTGGGCGAAAATTCTGCACGGTGTAAACACCACCCTCACCGCGCCCCTCTCGCCGCGTCAAAAAGCAAAAACACTCGCGCGCCTTGGCAACCACCTGCTTGAAAGCGGGCATAAGCGCATCACCACCAAACATGGCGATCTGCAATTGCTGGCCGGACTGGGCGCGGAAATCGCCAGCGCCGTACAAAGCTTCTTCAGCGACGAACCTGAAACCTTGTATTTCATCGACGAGCATATCCAGCCCGGCGAGCTGTTCTGGGATATCGGCGCGAATATCGGCCTGTACAGCCTCTACGCGGCGCAGCGCGGGATTGAGGTTGATGCGTTCGAGCCCAGCGGCATTAATTTCGGAATTTTGATCCGCCATATCTTCATGAACACGCTGGATGCCCACATCAACCCCTATTGCATTGCCCTGTCCGATTATAACGGCCTTGGCCGCCTCAATATGAACAGCGCCGATGCGGGCCATGCCTCTAACGCGCTGAATGAAAGCCGCGACCAGCACAAAGATTTCGCCCCCGCCTACAGCCAGGGCACAATCAGCATCACCGGCGATGACTTCGCCAGCCGGTATGATCGATGGCCCGACCATATCAAGCTGGATGTGGATGGGATTGAACCGCTGATTTTAAAAGGCATGCCGAACGTTTTAAACAAAGCCAAATCGGTTCTGGTTGAGATTGAGGGCCGCAACGCCGCCCACGATCAAGACATCCTCACCATGCTTGAACAGGCCGGCCTGTCCGAACACCCCCTCTCCTTTGAAGGCGGCAAACAACGCAACCGCCTGTTTGTGCGAGAGCGCGCCGCGATCGAGATGGGGGATGAGTGATGGCGCTTTATGAAGAAGTCAAATCTATAGGAGTAGCCAACCACAAATGCTTTGATTCTCCACCGCAAGGTTTTGAAGAGATAAAGCCAATAAACATTATAATTGGAAGAAACAGCAGCGGTAAATCTAGCCTTCTTGATCTAATTGAATATGCCGTATGGTTGTCTAAAAAAAACTACAATGGGGAACGTAAAGAACAAGTTCTGCAACAATGCAAAAAAGGGAAAAACAACCAACAAACACTAATAGTTACCAGACAGCCTATTTTGGAAGAATACTTTCCGAAGCTTTTTGATATGAGACAACCTCAAGGGAGACAATTCGCGCAGCAGTGTTTTGGTAATGACATTTTTTGCTCATTAGAATTAGATGGAAATTACAAGTTTATAAATTATTCCTTTAATGCAACAGGCAATATATGGGAGGACAACGGAAAACGCCTAGCGGGCATACTAAAAAATCCTTTCATAGGGCTTGAGGTAAAAAAAATATCTGCCGAACGTGCCGTAGAACCCGAAGGGGCACACAGCAACCCTTTATTACCATCAGGACAAGGTTTAACGAACTTATACAGAAAGTATTTAAATGAGTTAGATCGCCCTACAGATCTTGTGGAAAAAGTAATTTTAGATGATCTCAATTTAATCATGAGCCCAGATGCTCATTATTCTCGGATATACATTCAGCAACTTGGTGAAGGAAGAGATAGCTGGGAACTGCAGCTAAAAGAAGACGATAAGGGAACTGTTAAGCTTTCCGACAGCGGATCGGGATTGAAAACAGTTTTATTTGTTCTCGCATATATTCATCTTGTCCCAGATTTAGAAAAAAAGACTTTAAATAAATATGTTTTTCTTTTTGAAGAGCTTGAAAACAATTTACATCCAGCATTACAAAGACGACTTCACAAATATATACGTGACAAATGCAAAAAACATAAATGCACTTTTTTTATGACCACGCATTCGAACGTGGTAATTGATATTTATGGACAAGACCCGATCTCACAAATTGTTCATGTAACACATGATGGCAAAAGCTCCGTTGCAAATACGGTGAAAACCTATGTTCAAAACAAGGGAATACTGGATGACCTCGATGTAAGGGCAAGCGACTTACTGCAATCAAACGGTATCATATGGGTAGAAGGGCCATCGGACAGATTATATTTTAACCGTTGGATAGAACTTTTTTCTGGAGGAGAGCTTAAAGAAAATATCCATTATCAGTGCATTCCTTATGGCGGGCGATTGCTTGCTCACTTGGATGCAAACGATCCAGATGTCGACCCGCAAGAACTAGTAAAAATATTAAGAGTTAATTCTAACGCTATCATAATGATAGATAGTGACTTTAGCCCATCTAAGCAAAACTTGAGCTCAACAAAGCAAAGGATTGCACAAGAAATATCCAATATGAATGGCCTTGCCTGGGTTACAGAAGGAAAAGAGATAGAAAACTATATCCCTAAACAGGCAATTCAGCAGCTTTATTCTAAGTGTGGTAAACAAGTAGGAAAATTCCAATCCTTTCCTGAATATTTAAACAAATGGGAAAAAGGTGCAGGTGAAAAATTCAAAAGAGGCAAACCTATGTTTGCAGAAAAAATTATTCCTCATATTACTTTGGAAGATTCAAAACGTATGCATGATTTAGAAGAACGCATGAATGAATGCATTAGCTATATAAAAAATTGGAACAAATTGTAAAAACTTTCACTTTATCTTGTCCAATAAGGAATAATATCCTATAATCAATCCCGATAGACGCCTTCGTGCGTCCGCCAGTCCTCCGAAGCCTTGTGCTAAGGAGGATTTTTTTATGGGCCTTCGTCATTGCGAGCGTAGCGAAGCAATCCATGGATTGCCGCGTCGGCTACGCCTCCTCGCAATGACGGATTGGGAACGCTAAGGGAGTGGGCCCGGTGGGCCCATCTGCCCTAACGCGTTGAGCCAGCACGAAAGCGGCGGACCCGCGCGGGTCCAGATGGGCCCGAATTTATCCTTTCGCCGCGCGGCGCTATATCCTATGATGCCCGCATCGAATTTGAACCAGAGGAGACCCGCATGATGCGCCCCATTTTAATCGCTGCTTTTGCCCTGATCACCCTTATCCCTGCGGCGGCGAACGCCGAAACAAAGGACCCTGTGTTCCTGCTGAATAACGATGAATCGCTCCTGCACATCTCCGCGACCGAGCAGCGCGAAGTGGATCAGGATTTGCTGATCGCGAATTTGCGCATTGAGGTCGAGGATAAGAGCAACAAAACCGTGCAAAACGATGTGAACACGGCGATGAAAAAAGCGCTGGATCTGGCCAAGAATTACAAAGACGTAAAGGCCGTAACGCGCGGATACAACGTCTATCAATATGACCGCAATGGCGGGCGCAAAGACCGCACGCCTGATATGGTCTGGAAGGGGCAGCAGTCGGTTGAGCTGAAATCTAAAAACTCTGAAGAGCTGCTGGAGCTTGCTGGAAAAATTCAAGAAGCCGGATTTTTGATGAACGGGCTGAGCTATACGCTCTCCCCCGAAGTCGCCGCGCAGGTGCAAGATGAGATGCTCGAGGCCGCGCTTGAGAAGCTGCGTACCCGCGCCGAGCGCGCGGCGAAAGCTCTGGGCAAATCCAAAGCCGAGCTAAAGGAAATCAACACCAATGGCAATTACGTGCCCCAGCCGCCGATGTATGCACGCGGGATGGAAATGATGGCCATGGCCGCCGATGCGAAAATGGCCGCGCCGGTTGCATCACCGGGTGAGACCACAATCACCATGAATGTGAGCGCCAAAGCCCTGCTGAAATAGGCTCTGACAATTCTAGAAGGAAAAAGGAAGCCCCGCGCAGCATAGGGGGAAGCATGGCCGCGCGGAGCTTTTTTGCGGGGGCTGCACTTAATCGTGATGCCCTTTTCCGCGGTGTTTACTGTGGCCCTTACCATGGCCGTTATGATGCGTATCAAAGCGGTAAGTTACGTTGCGGTAATTATGATGATGGCGCGGATACCCCCAGAAAAAGCTGAAGGTGCTGGCCGGGCGGTAATAATACGGCTCGCGCACCACTATGGTTCGTGCTGGCGCGCCATAAGACACATAATCAGGCGGCGGTGAAATACGCTCTCCTGTGCCCTCAATCCTCCAGGCACCATCGGGTTGCAGACAGGCTGTGCCATAACTTTCCACAGGGCGGCCGCCGACATAAACCGTCTTTGTATATTCACGGCAATATTCATTATGCGCCGCCTGCGCCGCGCCGGGGGATACAATAATTGGCAAAGCCAAAACCCCTACGCCTAAAACAATATTTTTGATGTTCATATCCTACTCCTTTTTTGGTACATCTAGTGTTCATTCTTACGGAGCTTTAATACCGACCCTTCGTTTTTAAATAAAAAGGATGCTTATGAACCAAAATTTACAAAAGCCAATCTCGTCTATCCTTGATGCCATCGGCAACACACCGCTGCTTGATATGGGCGGCGGGCTGTATGCCAAGGCGGAATTCCAAAACCCCTCAGGCTCGATCAAGGCGCGCATGGCCAAATTCATGATCGAGAAGGCAGAAAGCCAAGGCTTGCTCAAACCCGGTGATACGATTGTAGAATCCACCAGCGGCAACACGGGCAATGCCATGGCGATGGTTGCCGCCGCTAAAGGTTATAAGATGATTGTGGTGATGCCGGACGGCTATTCCAGCGAGCGCACGCGCATCTCCAACGGATTTGGCGCGGAAATCCGTTTCGTAGGACACTTCAAAGTCAACGAAGCGCGCGATGAAGCCATTCGCCTGGGCGAGCAAGATGGATATTACTGCCCGCAGCAATTTGACAATGAATGGAACGTCGAAGAAAACCGCGAGTGGCTTGGCCGCGAGATTATTGAACAACTGCCCGATGGTTTAAAAATCGATGCGATTGTGCAGGGCGTGGGCACAGGCGGAACGCTGATCGGTACGGTTCAGGCGCTGCGCCAATGGCATAACCCTGACCTAAAGGGCTTCGCGATGGAGCCATCGGAATCGCAAATCTTGCAATGCTGCATCGCCGCCGAACACAAAATTGAGGGCATCGCCGATGGCTTTGTTCCCACGATTTACGAGCGCCACGCCGATGAGATTGACGGCATCATCCCAATTCAGAGCGATGCAGCGATCGAAGAGGCCAAGCGCTTATGCGCACTTGGCTTATTTGTCGGCCCCAGTTCGGGTGCGAATGTTTTGGCCGCGCGCGAGCTGCAAAAGCGTGACCCCGAGATCAAAAATATCGTGACCTTTTTGTGTGACAGCGCGGGAAAATATCTTTCTATGATGTTCCCCTAGGGCATGTTAAAACCGAATTATGAACGATTTACCGCCCTCTGATTTGCAACGCCGCGAGGATGCCCGTTTTCAGCAAGATGTTGAACAGCTGATAGATAGTGCCGAGCGCACCCGCCTGCATCATATGAAGGTGCAACGCAGCCGCAACTTGCTCTCATTATTCTCAGGCATCGTAACCGTGATTGCGGGCGCAGCCGGGTTTGGCTGGTTCTTTTTAATGCAAGGACAATTGATGTTTGGTATTGCCGCTATGGCCGCCGGAATCGCGCCGCTGATCCTCATGAAATTCTGGGCCGCGCAACCTGTGAAAGCCTATATACGAAGCCATAAAACCGAGTTTATGCCGCAGATGGCCGATTTGCTGGGCGGGTTGAAATTTTACCCCGCGCGCGGAATTAGCCGCAAAATCGTGAGCAAGACAGGCGTTATTCCGCCCCATGAAATTTACAAAGCCGAAGATTGCTTCATGGGTAAATATAAGAATGTGAAAGTGATTTTCTCCGAAGCGCGCCTTTATAAAACCAAACGGGATAAAGAGCCGGTTTTTGACGGGATATTCGTGCTGCTGGAAATTGGCGATAAAATGATTGAGGGCCATACGATTTTAACCGCTGATGGCGCTCTGGCCAAACGCGCCGCGCCGACGCTATGGCGTAAATTTACGCCCGTGAATATTCAAACCGCCAACCCCAGCTGGAACCGCTTTCAGATATTTTCCACCAAGCCGGAGAGTGCCGAATTGCTGGTGGGAGAAAAATTCCTCAAAGAACTGGCCGAAGCGGCGGAAATTTTCAACGATGCGCCCTTAAGCGCCGCCCTGTTCGCCGGAAAATATATCTTCATCGCCATTCCGTATGAGGAAGATATGTTCGAAGCCTCTAACATGCATGTGCCGGTAACAACGAAACGTCACGCCCTACAGTGTAAGAAGGAGATTGAGCAGCTTCTGGAGATTATTGACGTTTTTGATGTTTATAAGGCGCAAGTACCCGGATCAGTTTCTTAACCGATCTGCACGCGCAGCATAACCTGATCATCTTTAATGAGAACGGATTTGCGCGCGCCTTTAGGCAAAGGAATTCCCAGCCCGCGGCAAAACAACATTAAGGCCGCCGCCAGAAAGTCACGGCTATATTCACGCTGATGAATAGAATCTTCGGCATCATGCGGATTTTCAATCGTTACAATCAGATTCGAATCATCGCTGTCATCCACCTTAAGCGCTGTAATGCGGCCCGGCGGCGGTTTTTTGATCTGTTTTTGAGAACATAAAGCAAAGATCGCTTTATAGATTTCTTCGTTGTTAAAGATGATCCGGCGGTCCTCTTTAGGCATCTTGGCCCCCGTATTGATAAAAACCCACGTCTAGATACTAAACTATTCGATAATAAGTGCGATAGCACGCAAAAAACTTACGGTTACACTCTCGCCATTTATCTCATAAAAATCAAGGGGTTAAAATAGATAAAATTTTATACAAATACTATATAAGTAAAAAATAAGTAAAAAAAGCATTTATTAGATAAAATGCGACCTATATTTAAACGAATATTTACTGCCGGTCCCTATTATACAAGAAAAAAGAGGGGCCGTTATGGTGAACAACAACAAGACAAACGAGCTGGTAAACAGTCAGATAAAACAGATTGAGGGTGTTTTATTTTCCGCGATGAAGGCGTTGAGCACATTGGCGCCTCACCCGGATAAACCTCACCAAAGCGGTCCCCTATTTATCCAAGCCGATTCAGCCTACAAGCCCGCCGCAGAGTATGACGGCATGCTCGGAAGCCTATTGATCGAAAGCACGCTGGGCGGAGCCTTCGGCAGCGCCGCAGCCGGTATTGGCTGGAACGATATTCTCGAATGCGTTAGTGATTTCATGCAAGACCGCCAAAGCGCTCCAGCAGCCTATAAAGTTGGTCAATCGCGCGCTTTGTGCTCCACTTTCAACACAAATAGTGACACATCGGCGCTTCTGGCCGCTTATATGCGCGACCTTCCACGCCGCTTAGGAATGGAGCGCTGGGTTGCAGATTATCAGCGCAAGCTCTACGCCCTGCAAAAGCACGCAGCAATGGGGCTGGCCGCTTAATTAATATTCACGTATGATGGACTTGGAGACAGGCTATCATGCAGGAATTCAAAACAAGCTTACTTCGTGAAAAATTCATCATCGAGGATAAAACCGTCGGTGATAAAGCTTCCTCCGTAACCGCCTTAAGCAATCGTATGGTCGTTTCTCTTGAAAACAAAAACGGTGCGCTACAAGAAACATTCGTTATACGCACACACAACATGCATTCATGCACCCGTATGGCAACAAAAATCCTGCAAACATTCACCAAAACCGGCCCTCTGATGAACCGAAGCGTTCCTATAAAATGGGAAGAGCTGTGGGAAGACATTCTCAGCGATTTTGAGCGCAGCTTTAACCCGGATAAATGGCTTGCCATTTACAATGCCGGTAAGCCGGTTTTCAAAGCCGGAGATAATATCCACCCATTTTTAGATCTTATTGAACGCTGCGACTATACCAATAAAGGTGAATATGAAGATGCTATTCCGCTGGCCGAATCCGCCTTTGTTAAAACGGGAAAGACAGTGAAAATCGCTTATGACGGTAATGTCGCGTTGGTTGTGAATTTCGATCATGAAGAAGCGCGCTGCGGTGTCATTTTGCGCGGGCCGGACCGCACAACGACCTTTAACTTCAATGCCCATCCCGGCAAGACTTTGAAAACGCCTGATTTCGTACAATGCCTAGGCGCGGCAGCGGCCTTTTTAGAAGGAATGCAACTCGCCTTCATGATCGGCATGGATGAAGTTAAAATCCGCTATGGCCTCATTGAACGTAACTCGCGCGAGGAAAAGAAGACCCAGGAAGGCCGCAAACGTCTGGGCCGCCTCAGCGCCATTATCGGCAATCTGGAAATCACACATACCGTGCGTTACAGGCCCGAACGCCCGGAATTTAAACGGGTTATATCGGACGCTGAGAAGCTGGCGCAAAAAATTCTTACACCCGCCGCCGACAGCGGGTATGTCGAATAATCTCGTGAAAAATATCTAGGCCGCGTTCTTGGCAATATTGCGCAGAACGTAGTGCAAAATGCCGCCATTTTGGTAATAGCCAACCTCGTCCAGTGTATCCAAACGGCATAAAAGCGTGACGTCCTTGCTGGAGCCATCGGCATAATGCACGGTCATGACGATATCTTGCTGCGGCTTGAGACCACCTGCAATGCCCTTAACGTCGTAGGTTTCATCCCCTTTTAAGCCCAGCGTTTCTCTGGTCTCACCATTCTTGAATTGCAGAGGCAAAACGCCCATTCCAATCAGGTTGGAGCGGTGAATACGCTCAAAACTCTCGGTCACCACGGCCTTCACACCCAGAAGGCGCGTACCCTTGGCGGCCCAGTCACGCGATGATCCTGTGCCGTATTCTTTTCCGGCAATCACAACCAGCGGCGTATTTTCGGCGCGGTATTTCACAGCCGCGTCGTAAATGCTCATCTCCTCACCGGAGGGCATGTGCTTGGTATACCCCCCTTCCGTGCCTGGCACCATTTCATTTTTGATACGGATATTGGCGAATGTGCCGCGCGTCATCACGCGGTCATTGCCCCGTCGCGAGCCGTAGGAGTTAAAATCAACGGGCTGCACGCCATGTTCAACCAAATATTCACCGGCCGGATGGGTCGGCTTAAACGCCCCGGCGGGCGAGATATGGTCAGTGGTCACGCTGTCACCCAAAATCGCCAGCGGACGGGCGCCGGTAATATCCTTGGTTTCACCCGCATTGAGGCTCATACCATCAAAGAAAGGCGGATTTTGGATATAGGTCGAGCTGTCCTGCCAGTTATAAGTTTCACCGGACGCATCGCCGCCAATCGCCTGCCATTCAGGCGTGCCCTTAAACACATCGGCGTAGCGCTTGGTGAACATCTCGGACGTCAGGCATGCGCGCACAGTCTCCTGCACCTCCATATTGCTCGGCCAGATATCCTTCATATAAACATCATTGCCCGCGCTGTCCTGGCCCAGCGGCTCATTATACAAATCAACCTTCATAGACCCGGCCAACGCATAAACAACCACCAGCGGCGGTGAGGCCAGATAGTTGGATTTCACATGCGGGGAAATGCGCCCCTCAAAGTTTCGGTTACCGGAGAGGACCGATGTGACGTTCAAATCACCAGCCTCAACAGCAGCCCCAATCGGACCTGGCAAGGGGCCGGAATTTCCGATACAGGTCGTACATCCATAGCCGACAAGATCAAATCCAAGTGCATCCAAATCTTTTTGCAGGCCCGCCTTTTCAAGATAATCGGTCACAACCTGCGATCCCGGCGCGAGCGAAGTTTTCACCCACGGCTTCACTTTCAAACCTTTTTCCAGCGCCTTTTTCGCGACCAGACCGGCCGCAACCATAACAGAGGGGTTAGAGGTGTTCGTACAGCTGGTAATCGCGGCAATTACAACATCACCGTTAGACAGATCATAACCGCCGCCCTCAACGGGAACGGACTTTGCATCAGGACAAACATCCGCAAAAGAACTTACAGATTTTGACAGAGCGATGCGGTCTTGCGGACGCTTCGGCCCGGAAATAGACGGCTCAACGGTTGAGAGATCAAGTTCCAATGTTGTGGTGAAGACAGGATCGGCAGAGCCGGTCTCGCGCCACATACCCTGCTCCTTCGCATAAGCCTCAACCAGATTGACGCGGTGATCATCACGGCCGGTAAAGCGCAGATAATTTAAGGTCTCCTGATCGATCGGGAAGAAGCCGCAAGTTGCACCATATTCCGGCGCCATGTTCGCGATCGTCGCCTTATCGGCCAGAGTCATGTTATCAAGACCATCGCCGTAAAATTCGACGAACTTGCCAACAACGCCAAGCTTGCGCAGCATCTCAACCACGCGCAGAACAAGGTCGGTCGCGGTTGTGCCTTCTTTCATCTTGCCGGTAATCTTAAAGCCGACAACCTCAGGGATCAGCATGGAGACAGGCTGGCCGAGCATAGCAGCCTCCGCCTCAATTCCGCCCACGCCCCAACCCAGAACGGCCAGACCGTTGACCATGGTGGTGTGGGAATCCGTGCCCACCAGCGTATCGGGATAGGCCACCTGACGGCCCTTATTATTCTCATCTTCATCAACCCAGATGGTCTGGGCCAGATATTCCAAATTCACCTGATGGCAAATACCTGTGCCCGGCGGCACAACGCGGAAATTCTTAAAAGCGCTCTGCCCCCATTTCAGAAACTCATAGCGCTCACCATTGCGCTCGAACTCTTTTTCAACATTGGCTTTGAAGGCCGAGGGCGTGCCAAATTCATCCACCATAACGGAATGATCAATCACCAAATCAACAGGCACCAGCGGGTTAATATTTTGCGCGTTCCCGCCCAGAGAGACCATCGCCTCGCGCATCGCCGCCAAATCAACCACAGCCGGAACGCCGGTAAAATCCTGCATCAAAACGCGGGCCGGACGGTAAGCAATCTCGGTCGATGATTTTTTCTCTTTCAGCCAATCAGCCAGCGCCTGAATATCATCGCATGTGACGCTGCGCCCGTCTTCAAAGCGCAAAAGATTTTCGAGCAAAACCTTCAGGGTGTAGGGCAACCGGCTTACATCACCGATTTTTTCTGCAGCGGCACTCAGGCTGTAATAATCGTAATCCTTGCCGTCTACGCTCAGCGTTTTACGTGTACCCAGTGTGTCTTGGCCAGTTTGTGTCATAAAGTTTATCCCCCTGAAGAGTCGAAAGAATTTCCGCTCAAGAGTTTATCATGAAGCACAAAGATATAAAAAGGGGTTAATATCGAGGTCAAATAAGAAAAGAGCTAAAGCTCATAAGCCCACATGATGTCTAAATCGCCATCACTGTCTCTTTTTATGAACATACTTAGCTCTTGATCCCCTTCAAGCGAATGGCCACCCGGATCATCTGCAATGTAGTTTTTATAAACGTCTGGAAGAGCACCTTTGACAGGCTCAAAAGGCGCAGTGACAATTTTCTCAAATTCCGAAGCAGAAAACGAAACAAAATTTTTATCCACTTTTTTAAATGCGCGTTTTTTCATGTCCTTATGTTCATCATAGGCATCTACACCACGGCGCGCGCTTATATATGTTTTTTGTTCATAAATCATTGCAGACATCATGAAGGCTTGCTTGAACTTCTTATTCTGCCGGTACAGATCATTTAAATATTTCAGACATAAATCACTGCATATTTGCAAATCATCAAGCTCTTCTTGCATAGCCTTCATTAGAAAGTCGGCACCTTTGGTCTCTTCAATTTGGTCAAGAATGAAGTGTGCCTGTGCAAATTTTGCAGTCTCGCACCCAAAATTATCCGCAAGAATAATGATGGCTCCCTCATTTTCCGAGTTAACGGCTTTAGCAATGTAGTCCTCAACATCGCTCCTGTTTTTTGCTTCAAATGCTTGCTCAAGTCTGTAAGTAATCACTTCATAATCATATGCATCCAGACCCTCAGCGCGGGCATACATTTCGTCACACTCGGACGCTCTTCCAAGAGTCTTCAAAATTCTGGCTTTTTCAGTAAACAGCTCTACCTCAAAGGGGTGCTTCGCAATAGCTTCATCAAGGACCTTAATCGCCTCATCGTGCTGACCTAGAAAAAACAAACACTCTTCTTTCTGGATATAATATTCCATCTTGTTCGGATTAAGCTCTAAAAGACGGTTACAGAAAGCCAAGGCATCATCAGTTAAGCAGTCCGAAAAAGCATAATAGGAAAGGGTGTCTATTATTCCCTCATGAGAATTGTCTTCAATAGCAAAGCCTTCAAACGGGGTCTTTTCGAAAAGGTCCAGTGTTTTTCGATCAACCAAACTGAGAATATTCATCAGAATCTTCAGTGTCTTAGAGTCATCATACTTATGCTCAAGACTCTCCAGCGCGTATTTAATCAATTCTGGATGGTTTCTGACAAAAGCAGCGTATTTTGAAAGTGCCATGGCCTAAATTACTCTACGCAAAAATATTTTTTCATATGAAAAATATAAAAATCTTACGCTTGTAAGTCAAATAAATATTTCATAGAACTAATGCATGGTTTTTTTATTTAAAATCAGTGGCTTAAAATTCCT
Organism: Alphaproteobacteria bacterium; assembly: GCA_020442385.1. Taxonomy (GTDB): domain Bacteria; phylum Pseudomonadota; class Alphaproteobacteria; order Micavibrionales; family Micavibrionaceae; genus JAGRKE01. The sequence goes on from JAGRKE010000002.1 coordinate 478,868, forward strand.
CAAAAATGCCTTTTTTACATCCACATTTTGGCCATATTTCACTGTCATTATGGAATCATAGACCAGAAGCGATAAAGATTTTCTTTTGCCTCTACCGTCTAGTTAGCTCACTACCGTATTTTAAACCGCTGCCTCCTACCAGGGCAGCGGTTTTTCATTGAGCCGCAAAAAAGGGAAATTAGCGGGCGTAACCACTGCGTGATTGGTATTTTTCCTGAAAGCTGGGACATTGGTCGCGCACACTTTCATATTCTTTAATGTTATCAACGGCGCGCTGAAGATCGATGCGCTCCAGCTCCATTTTCTTATATTCGTGCTTCACAATGTCATAGACGGTATCTTGCATTCGCTCCATCACCGTTTGCGTCCCGGCCGCGTTGATAATGCCGCTTTTAAAGCCGCGCACGCTCAATTCATCATAGAGCTTCTTACCCATGATGCGGGCATATTTATTGACGATCTCGCGGTCCACTTTCACATGTTTTAGTTCGTGCCGGCGCACCGCCTCATGCATGCAGCGATCTTCATAAACCTCTTTGGCAATCACGATGCTCGGATCAATCTCTAAAACCACATCAATCGTGTCGTACCAAACACAGGCTGCGCCCTGACGCTCATAGGTCATATAGGCCAGCTTGACCTGCGGGCGCAGCTTAATGCCGCCGCTCATAAAACCTTGCGTTACACTCACCCCGCCAAAACCGTGCGGATCAATGGTGTCGCTTTTAATTTTCTGAATTTGATTAAGGCTCTGGGAGTAGTCATAGCGGATATCCAGCGTTTTGGGCGTTACATTGATGGCCGTGGCCTTGGGCATATCACAGGCCAAACCGCCGCCGCCTGCTGCTAAAACTAAAAGAGATCCAACTGTTAAAGGATCAAAAACCGCCACGGGAAACCCCTTTCTCAAAACGCCCATTTATATTATACCAGAGAGTGTAAAAGAATTATAAAGCCTTTACGGCTTTTCACTCATAAGGATCAAGCCCATGTACGTTATCGCCTCTTTCATCAGTATGGCCGTCGATATTTATATCGCGATTATTATCATCCAAGTCGCTATCAGCTGGCTCATCGCTTTTGATGTCATCAATGCGGATAATGAAAAAGCGCAGAACCTGATCGGCCTGCTTAAAAAAGCAACCGACCCGGTTTATAAGCCCATCCAGAAGTATATTCCACCCATCGGCGGCATTGACATCACACCGATCGTTGTAATTCTGGCCTTGTCTTTCCTGCGCAATCTGTTATTGAACGCCGTACTTTAAACCCTTAAGCAAAAGACCGAATACCATGAGCGCGACAATCATTGACGGAAAACTCATCGCAGCCGGACTTCGCGAGAGCCTCAAAAATGATGTCGAAGCCATGGCGAAAGCGCGCAATATGCGCCCCGGTCTAGCTGTAATTCTGGTGGGTGATGATCCGGCCAGCCATGTCTATGTGCGCAATAAAATCCGCGCCTGCGAAGAGGTTGGCTTGCAAAGCTTTGAGGTGAAATTGCCAGCGAAGGCGCAACAGGCCGAAGTCGAGGCCGAGATTCAAGCCTTTAACGACAACCACAATATCCATGGCATTTTACTGCAACTGCCTGTGCCGGAACATCTGAATAGCGATGCGCTGATCCAAATGATTGACCCGGCTAAGGATGTTGACGGGCTGACCTATATCAATATCGGCAAGCTGGTTGCGGGCGATGAGAGCGGGCTTGTGCCCTGCACACCGCAAGGCTCCCTCGCCCTTATCAAAAGCGTGCGTGAAGATTTAAGCGGTCTGCACGCGGTTGTGATTGGCCGCTCCTTGCTATTCGGGAAACCGATGGCGCAGCTCCTGCTCGCGGAAAATTGCACAGTGACAATGGCGCATTCGCGCACGAAAAATCTGGAAGAGATTTGTAAATCCGCCGACATCCTCGTCGCCGCCGTCGGCCGCCCCAAAATGGTGAAGGGCGACTGGATTAAGGACGGCGCGATTGTGATTGATGTCGGTATCAACCGCCAGGATGATGGCAAGCTGTGCGGGGATGTTGATTATGATGAAACCGCAAAAACCGCGAGCGCAATCACGCCTGTTCCGGGCGGCGTCGGCCCGATGACCATTGCCTGCCTGCTCGCCAATACGGTCAAAGCCGCAAAATAATTTGACGTAACTTCCACCTCATATTATTAGTATCTAAATAACAAAAGATACTGAGCCATGGAACTGAGTAACCTATTCAAAAGCAAAACAGGCTATTTCAAAGATCATAAAGATTTTTTGAAATTCATTTCTCGCACGAAGCTTGAAAAATTTAGTCCTTCGGAATTTATTCCCCATCTGGTGTATATTAACAACTACATCTCAAACGGGCGCACACAGGACGAACACGAATCACGCTACCGACGTTTATTTAATGCTGAGCTTGATGTTGCTTATAAAATTATGGAGCGTTTGAGTTTTTCTGAGGATTACAAAAAAAAACGAGATGAAGGTCTCGAAAGAACGATTAAAGTCATTAAGGATAGAAACTTAATCTCACCTCGTGAACTTTCTCTTTCTCACATCAGTTTAGATAGGCGCAAAGAAATAATCAGACAAGTCTTTAAGGTCTACTCTGAAGAACAAATTATAGCCAAGAAAAAACTTCCGATTACAGATATAGAATTTTATGAAGACAAGCATAATGGCTTTCATGCGCATTTGGAATTCGATACCGATATAGATGATCTGGCGGTTTACACTTCAAACTACAGTATACATATCAACACAACTGCCGATACGTATTTTCGCCATGAAGAAATTTTCTTCTCTTGTTCTGATGTTATTCATGAAGCACAGCACATATTACAAATGGAGCTTGCTAACCAATACGCCAAAGGCCAACTCTGTGAAAAATCAAAGCTATATGAAGACGCAAAAATGATTTATCTGCTAAACCTTCATGATCAAGATACGGTTACTTGCGCCAACGAAATTTATGAAAAAATATTTTTAGAAACAGACGCTCGAAGCGTTCAAGACAATTTTGCCTTAGCCCTTAAGCGTCAAAAAGCAGAGCTTTATTACGCCCCGAGTGTTTTAAAATAAAAAATATTTAAAAACAAAGGTTTAAAGATACCCCAATCAAGCCTTTAACCCTTTAATTCTTTCTTTACCGTTGCCGCCTATAATATTCACATAAACCTTACTGGGTTTGGGGTGTAAAAAAATAGAGGGACAAAATCATGGCGGGACCATTCGGTGCAGGCGTTACAGGCAACAATTTTGATATCACAGGCGGTGTGAGCAATCTCACAGTAGACTTAAGCGAGGTTCTGGGCGCTCAAGACGCAGAAACGCTCAATGGAGATATTTTCAAAGGAGGAGTGGCCTTTGGCGGCCGACACGCCCTCAACGACCCATATTCCTTAGTAACAGTATTTGGAAAATACAGCGCAGGCGCCGAGTACGGTACAGGTGAACTTGCTGATAACCTGAGGGTTAATTTACTCAATCTGGAAGCAAAGGCGGGCGTTGATACTGAATTCGAAATCGGACGCTATTCCTCACTATCCGTTGGCGCTTCGGTCATTGGTCAAAAGCAGAATTATAATGCCCCAAATTTTTATGATGGCAGCTTCACAAATGCCGATGGCAACAAAACCCTTCTTCGGAATGAAGGTGTTCTGGCTGGTGCAGATATGAGCATGAATCTAGGCAGATTCACGTTCTTCGGAAATTATGATTTTGCGATAACCGAAAACACAAACGACAGAATGGGCGCGGGAATTGCCCTCAAATTTGGTAAAGCTTGCGGTAATTGCGATTACGGGCTTAATGCGCTTGTGAAGGTTAGCCAATCCGACGTTAACGGCACCGATGCCGTGCTCGGCAATAACGAGGTTGTTAACCCCGTTGATAAGGCAAACGCCCTGAATGTAAGCGCAGGACTTTCTTTCAAATTTTAGAGACGACGTACGCCGCTATTCGCCTTGCGCGACCGTATAGCCCGGCTTGCCGTTAAAGCTGTGCAACATCACGGATTTGGTGAAGTTGAATCCGGCTTCGTTCATATTATTCATCAGGCGTAGAACGTTTGAGGTTTTAACCTCTTCGGCTTCATTATCATTCACAGTCAGGAAACGCAGACGCCAATTATCGGCGCAGAATGTTCCGGGGTTGCCATCTGGCCAAACCTTTGTGCCGCGGTTGGAAATCATCTGCAGTTTCAGATTCATGTCCGGTGTTAAACAATCATGCATCAGACCAGCCAGCTCGTCCGCCGTGCCGTCCCAATTCAGGCCGATATCGATGCCGACGCGCTTTTTCACTTCCGGCTCCACCTTTTTCAACGGCGGCAATTTAATACCACCCGGAGGGGCCGAGGAATAATCCTTGGGCGCGAAATGAGACGGCGTTTGACCAAGACGTTCAATCACCGCAGCGCAGAATTCGTCTGTACCGACTTTTTTCTTGGAGGTTTCCTCACGATAAATATCGCCGGTATGGATACCGTCCTCAATCGTTTTCAGCCACGCATTGTGGATTTTTGCGGCTACATCGCCCTGCCCGATATGCACCAACATCTGGATCGCGCCGAGCACTAGACCGGACGGATTGGCGATGCCCTTACCCGCGATATCCGGCGCAGAGCCGTGCACGGCCTCGAACATCGCAAAGTTCTCGCCGATGTTTGACGAACCGCCTAAACCAACCGAGCCGGTCACTTCGGCGGCGACGTCGGAAATAATATCGCCATATAGGTTCAGTGTCACAATCACATCGAACATTTCAGGGTGCGCAGCGACCTTTGCGGTGCCGATATCGATAATCATGTGATCGTTTTGAATGTCGGGGTATTCCACCGCGATTTCATCAAAGACCTTATGGAACAAGCCGTCTGCAATTTTCATGATGTTGTCTTTAGACATACAGGTGACCTTTTTACGGCCGTTGGCGCGCGCATATTCAAACGCGTAGCGCACAATGCGCTCGCACCCCGGACGGGAGATCAGCTTGAGGGAGGCCATAACGTCCTGAGATTGACGGTATTCGATGCCACCATACAAATCTTCCTCGTTCTCGCGCACGATCACCAGATCCATATCCGGGAAATTTGTTTTCACGTACGGCGCATAGGCCACGCACGGGCGCACATTGGCGTACAAGCTGCATTGCTTACGGATGGTGACATTCAGCGATTTAAAACCGCCGCCCTGCGGGGTTGTAATCGGCGCCTTCAGAAAAATTTTGGTGCGGTTGAGGGATTCCCAAGCGCTCGGCTCAATACCGTTTGGAACGCCCCGTTCATAGACCGCCTTGCCGATTTCAATTTCTTCGATATCAAGCTGTGCGCCAGCCGCTTCGAGAATTTTCAGCGTCGCGTCCATAATTTCCGGGCCGATGCCATCGCCTCTGGCCACTGTGATTGGTGTTTTGCTCATATGATTTCCCCCTTTTCAGACCTGAATCGGTTTTGACGAATAGTAGAATACACACAAAAAAAGCCCAGCGCCATAACGCAATTTTTAATTGTAACCCAAATAGCATCGCGAGTTGACAATCCTCCCCAATCTGCAACAATGCCGTCTAATTTTTGAACAAAACAACAGACAGCAGCATGCATACATTCATACGCTTTTTCCTTTTAGCTCTAACAGTTTTAGCTCCTGAAATAGCCTTTGCGGCCTCAGGCGGGGAAAGCGCCGGTGAGGTAACCATTCCGATTTCACCTTTCAACATCGGGGCCATGGCGTGCGTTGCGATCTTTGTGCTTTCTTATGTTGCTGTTTTATTCGAAGAAAAAATTCACTTGAGCAAATCCAAGCCGGTCATGCTGGGTGCCGGGCTAATCTGGATTATTATCGGGATAATCGCCCCAAAACATGGCATTCATCATGACGAATTAAGAGAAGCCGTTTTTCACGGCCTGATCGAGTATTCCAGCTTGCTGCTCTTCTTGCTGGCGGCAATGACTTATATCACCGCGATGCAGGATCGTAACGTCTTCGCGGCCTTGCGCGGAAAATTGGTGCAGGCCGGCATGAATATGCGTCAGCTGTTCTGGGCGACCGGCGCGATTGCCTTTTGCCTATCCCCCATTGCCGATAACCTGACGACCGCCCTTGTGATTGGTGCGGTCATTATGGCGATGGGTAAATCAGATAAGAAATTTATTGCACTGGCCTGCGTGAACGTCGTTAACGCCGCAAATGCGGGCGGGGCGTTTTCCCCGTTTGGTGACATCACAACCCTGATGGTTTGGCAGGCAAAGAAAGTAACATTCTTCGAGTTCTTTGATCTTCTCGCCCCTTCTTTCGTGAATTTCTTTATCCCGGCACTGGTGATGAGCTTTTTTGTCTCTAAAGACCTGCCCGAACCGCTCAATGAAGAGGTAAGCCTTAAGCCCGGTGCCAAAACGATTATTGGACTCGGCGTTCTTACAATTGCAACCGCCGTGAGCTTTGAAAACTTTCTCGGCCTGCCGCCTTTTATGGGCATGATGATGGGATTGTCACTATTGATGATGTTTTCGTATTTTATCCGTTTCAAAAATCAATTCGACACAAAGAAATTCGATATTTTCACTCTGATTGAACGCGCAGAATGGGATACGCTGCTCTTCTTCTTTGGCGTAATTTTCAGCGTTGGCGGCTTGGCCTTTCTCGGCTATATGGAGCTTCTATCCAGTGCAATGTACGAAGGCTACGGACCGGGCTTTACCAATATTGCACTGGGGATCGTATCGGCAGTCGTGGATAATATTCCGATTATGTTCGCCGTCATTACAATGAACCCTGAAATGTCGCACTTCCACTGGCTGCTAATTACCCTAACAGCCGGTGTTGGCGGCAGCTTGCTTTCCATCGGCTCAGCCGCCGGTGTGGCTTTGATGGGCGTAAGCCGCGGTCATTACACATTCCTCAGTCACTTAAAATGGGCCCCGATTTTGCTGCTCGGTTACATCGCCGCTATCGGCGTGCATTACATGGTGAATTCCCATTTGATGGCCTATTAAAGCTTAAAGCGCTTTGGAAGATTTTTTATCCTCGCTGCGTTTGTAGACGTAGATGCCAAGCACAGATAGCCCCACTGCCCAGATGGCAGAGAGCGAGCTCATCGCATTCAAAACCTCACCCGAACGCTCGGTATCAAACACAATCACGTAGGCAATCCCCATCATCTGCGCCGCCCATGTTACGGCCATGAAATAGCCAAAGGTCGGGCGCATGCGGCGCACATATTGATCCTCGGATACAATTTCCGCTCGCAGCGACTGGTTAATCTCCGAAAGCTTGGCCGCATCCTGTTCAAGACGCATCTGGGTCATGCTTTCGACATGGCGGTTGGCCTCAAGTACATCGGCGTCGCTGATCTGCCCGCGCTGGATGGCTTTATCAACTTCTTCAAGCGCGCGCGCCGCACCATTGGTTACCGGCGTATCAATATCTTTAAACACATCGGCCAGAATGCCGGTTAAAACCGGGATGCCGATTTGGGAGAGTAAGGCTGGAATCATCAAACGCTCCTATACCAGATAATAGAAAATGTGATTGCCGATCACGGCAGTGGGTTTTTCGCGCTTGGCCCAATAGGGCGCAACGCCGCTGGCGTGATAATGCGTCGCCCCGCCGGTTGCATCCTCCAGCTTGCCGATCACTGCGCGCCGTGCAATACGCAGCGCTGTGGCGAAATACAAATCAGCCTCATCGACCGCCTGAAGCTTTCTAAAATTCGGATCAGAGCGATTCCAGCAAGAAAACTGATAGGGCTTTTGACAGACCTGAATAATGTTATTGCCCCACCAAAATTTGCCTCTGTTTTGCGCCACACGCACACGGTTTAGAACAACGCTGGCCACGGCTTCCATTCCGGCTGTGCCCTCTCCGCGCGCCTCCCCCCACAGAGTGCGGGCCAGAACATCCACCTCCATATCACGGTAGAATTTTTCTATGTTCTTATCTTCAGACAGGCTCTTGCTGTCTAAAGCGATGAGCTTTGGTTTTTTCATGATTATTCCTTTTGATTTATTTAAATTTTAGAGTTTGGTTTTTGCACCGATCGCCTCGGCCTTGAGCGCCGTCGCATCCAGCTTTGATTCAATACGCAGCAAATGCCCGACCAGCCGCGCCTCAAGCTCGCGCAGATCTTTATGCGAGGCATAGGTTTTCGCAACCTCAAGCTTGAAGGCATTCAGCGCCTCGCGCAGTTGGTCGCTACGGTGGTCGAGCATTTTATGCAGGTGGTCAACCGCCACATCGGAATCCCGGCGCGTCCGCCAGATAAGCCAAAAAAGGCCGGCCATGGCTGGCAAATCAAACACGGTGATCCACCAGACCAATTCTTGAGACATAAAACTCATTGATACCTCACTATATTTTAAAATCTGTTTTTGCTTTGTGGTTTTGCGCCGCGCCCATCCAGCTATGCCCGCCCGCGCCGTAAATCCGTTTCAGGCGCACGGGCTGGAGCGACAACGCCCCCGCCACAGCGTCTAATCCATCATCATGACCGCGCGAGGTACCGGGTCGCCATTCTTGCATCTCTGTCATAAAGGCCCCGCGCGAAACCGCGCGGTGAATATATAAACGCCGCGCCGCCATCACCGCATCGAACGCCTCTAGGATACGGATGTCTTTCGGGCGGGTGTTGGCGACTTCTTGCACGCGGCAGGGCACATGCGTCCGCGCCATTTCATTGCGCAAGATTGAGGGTAAGAATTTTCCGATGCCATTAATCTCAACGGTTAGTGACGGCAAATAATGCTGTTTGGCCAGCCGGACAATTTCCCGGCATTGCTGGGTGGCTTCATCCGTTTCGTCTGCGCCACTGATCTTGATATAATTAACGCTGTGCAGATAGCACCGTCCCTCCTCGTCGCTATAAACAATCGCCAGAACGCTGCGATCGCCACTAGCCGCGCCAAAGGCCGGGTCCCACCAAGCACTGGCGCAGACCAATTTTGTTTGACCGAGAAACAGCATATTCAGCTCTTTCGTGTAATCAAGCTCATGATCATAAATACGCAGTAGCGCCGGATCGAGCCGCCCCTGCGCAATATTCACGGGCCGCAGCATCATCTGGCTGTTAAATTTGTTCGGCCCCGATTGGCGCTTCATCTGCTCGATCATCGCTGCGCCGAAGCGCTCCGGCCAAATGCTCTCCCCACGCTCATCAAGCAGCGGAATTTCAAGGCGCTTATAGCCATGCAGAAAAGCTTTATCTTCGCCCACCTCCACGCGGGGCCCGCGCGCATAAATCGTGTAGTAGCTGTGCGGCGTGCCGACATAAAGCTGCAGCGCGCTCTGATCTTCCCCAACATAAGACAGCTCTGCCAGACGCTCGCGCAGGGCTTCACGCTTTTCCGCCGTATCGCAAGTGTTGGGAACCTCGACGTCGTCACAAATAATAATGTCGGCGCGGCTGCCCGTGATATTCGAAGTCACCCCCGCCGCCATCATGGATGGGTCGCGCCGCTCCATCATCCGCTTGACCGAAAAGCGATCACTCGCCCACTGGTCCGGCTTGTCGGGTTTCATATGCGCGGTCAGCGGGTGGCGTTCAATCAACCTCTTTACCGTGCGCACCATCTTTTTGGCCAAAGCCACATCCGCGGCCAGAACCAAAATCCGTAAATCGGAATTTCGGTACAAAATCCACGCCGCGAACAAGCCGACCAGTGTGCTCTTACCGCTGGAGCGAAAGGCCATCAGCAGCAAATTTTTATCGCCACTAATCCACGCATGCTCGAGCCAATTGGCAATGCGGAAATGAATGTCAGGCGTGCTTTGGCCCTGCCTCTGGTTCCACAAAGACAAAAAGAGTTTGAAGTCCGCGTCCGTAATCGCGAACTTCCCGCGTGGTGGGGGCATATATTCTCCTTAAAATTCAGGCAATAAAAAAACCCCGCCGATTGCGGGGTTCGTAAATGTGATATCTCTAAACTATATCGTGTACTTAAACAGCCGGGGTTCAGCGTGCTCTAGAAAACCATCAATGGTCTCATATTGCAGAGGCATTTTTCCGCCATCAGATTTCCAAAAAAATCCCTTATCAGATGCCGAAATAAACGCAACGGCTAAGTCTTGTTTTTTGGTTCTGAAGGTACAATGAACCATATTACGCTCTGGGAAAGATTCATATTCAGCATACAGATTCGCATCAACCTGCCCATTCACTGTCGCAACCCAGCTATTCAATAGAGACAGAGCTTCACGCGCTTCGGGCGTGCACCCTTCAAAACATAAATCGCTTTCCTGCCCTTTACGGACTTCCATTCCCAACCCCTCGCTAAAAAAGAATATTAGTATCTAAACATATAAAAAGGTTATGTCAACATATTACTCTTTGTGCTTTTTATATTTTGATACTTCCGCGCGGGCATTTTCAATCATCATTCGTAAGTTTTCATCATGATTTTCATCGCCGCCAAGAATATCGAATTTTTCCGCCAGCTTGAGGAGCAGCTCCACATGCGCAATCGCGGCTTTGCAGGAATCGTGATGCTCCTTAAAAACTTTAGGATCTTCATTTTCATACTCGCGGGCAACAAACCCTTGATAAGAGTTGAGCGCAGCCTGCAGCGCATGGGGAAGAAACTGAACAAGGCTTTCGCGCAAACCGTCCTGGGTTTTGAGCATAGAGTATCCTTTACTAAACTTAGAATTGAGAAATGATGTACCATTGCGCACCGTTGGAGACGACTGTGATGGCTTCGTACTGGCTGGAGAGCACTTGCGAATATTGATCTGGCCCGCTTCCGCCCTGCTCACTTACAGTCACAGTATTGGCCGACGGATCGGTTTTCTTGATCGTAACTCTGCGCCCGATGGCTTCGGCCGCGTTGGCCGGGGGCAAGCGTGTCGTGAGCGCTCCGCCATAGCTGGAAACCAGATACACATCCACCGCCATATCAATGTCATATGTGCCGCTGCCGTCATAATAGCGGGTGTTCCCTGCCAAACGGTTAGAGGAGGTGATAAACCACGCCGCACCGTTGGATAGCATCGTCACATAATCATTCGGCCCGCCAAGCTGAAGCGAATTTCCATCCGGGCCATTACCACCATCTTCGGTAATGGTGATGATATTGCCGGTCGCATCGGATTTTTTAACGGTCATCTCCACGCCCACCGCATCACCGGCATTGGGCAGCTCGATCGTAATTGCGCCGTTGGTCGCATTGACGATATGGATCGTGTGCGAAAGATCCAGACTGTGCGTTCCGGCAGTATCGATATATTCCGTATCGCGGCGTTGCAGCGTTGCGGTTAAATCGCTGACCGTGGTTTTGCGAAAGCTGTTTTTATTCGGATATCCGGCGTTCAGCGCATCATACTCCCCGCCCGATAAATCATAAATCGCCGCCCCGTCGCTTTGCGCGTGCAGATTGATAATCGCGGTTTCGCTTGATCCACTATCGAGCTGCACATTCGGCACGGTGTTTGTCGATTCCGTATAGAGATTGATCAGCAAGGTCTTATCCGCGTTCGCGCCAACACGAAAACATGCATCGGCGGTCGGCCCATTCACATTGGCTTCGCAATCGATAAAGCTGTTCGCGTTGCCGCCATGCTCTACATAAAAACCGCTGCCCAATGTTCCCGCTCCTTTGGAATAAACCCGCACCCGGTCAAAGCGGTTGGCATTGGGCGTATCACCAATATCGGATTTGGTCAGCAATACGCCGTGCGTGCCGGGCTGCTCGACCAGAATGTTGGTAAAGTTGTTCCAATAACACGGCTTGCTCGGGTTATCATAGCCATCAAGTTGCAGGCCGATATCCGCGCCGATAATTTGCACATTATCAATCAGGTTTTGCGTACATTCTGCGCCGCTGCCATACAGGCTGACCCCGATTGCGCCGCCCTCAATGCGTATATTCTGCACCAGCGCATTTTTGCCCGTCACATCAATCGCGTTAAAGCTATTATTCACCGTTTGCAGGATTGAATTTTGCCCGAAACCGATCAGACTCTGCGCAGATGAAAGCTCTACCGTCGCGCTGATCAAAAATGTGCCTTTGGGAATAAGCACCGCATCATGCGCCGCAAGTGCGTTTTGAATAGCAGTTGTGTCATCGCTAAGGCCATCACCAACCGCGCCAAAATCCTTCACCGAAATCAGATCGGAAAATTTATCAGAGGATGTGCGCGTGTCCGCCCCCGTACCGCTGGGTGTGAAATCCGGCGCGGCCATTGATCCTTCCAGCGAAACCGCAACCGGGTCGCCATTACCATCAAAGCCCAGCGCCTTATTCGCGCGCACCGTTTTATCGGGCAGTTGCACACTTCCCGGTGTTTCATGATCGCCATAGCGCAGCATCAAACGGTTCTCGCGATCAACCTGCTGCAACCCGGCCACCAGATAATCCAGTTCATTATTGATTGAGGCGGCGGAAAAATCGCCCCCTTCCAGATAATCGGTCACGCGCTCCAGCGGCAATTCCCGCGCGAGCGTTACAATCACGCCCGATGCGGGCGCACTATCGAACGTGACATTTCCACCGGCAGTCTGCCCCGCGCCATTGACGGTAAAGCCGGATATCTGCTTCGCGCCGTTTAAATACGCAGCCATATCCTCACTGGCGAAAATGGGAAAGCCATAGACAAAAACGGTTTCAATTCCGTCCGCCACGAAGCGCACAAGCGGCTCCACAGCCGGCATCTTAATATGCTCGGGCATATAATTTACTCCCTTACTGAAATTGATAAATTTAACGAACTAGCTTCTTTGCCATTGACTGATAAGGTCTGCCGCTCCCAAGCCAAAATCGATAAAATCGGAGGTTTGATCAACGATTGAAGATAATCGCCCTAAATTTTGCTGCTGGCGAAGCTGCTCTAACTGTAAAATATTCAAGCTTCGTTGTTGAGATGCGCCAAGATCTAAAGCACGGTTGCGCAAATTATCCAAACGCTCACGCTGCGCCAACTCTTCTTCGGTTTCATCAAATAATCCTAAAAGTACAGCTTCCTGCGACCCGTTGCCAACATTGCCCAGACCACTCGAACCGAATTGAGCACGCTGACGTGCCACCGCTCTTCGCAAGGCAGAACGTCGGTTTTCTTCATCAGTTCGCGCCTGCTCGGCAATCTGCTCGCGCTCCAATGCATTTTGCTGAGCAAGCTGCTTCTGGTTTAAACGCTGCTGCTGTTGCAAATTACGCAATGCAAGCTCTTGCTCCTTTTGCGCCTCGTGTACACCAACCTGACTCGAAACAAGATTGGTAACCAAGCCCACACCTTGTCTAATCAATGGTAAATTACCCGATATTGCATCAGTGATACTACTAAAGCCACCCATTTTAATCTCCTTTGTTTGGTTCAATAAAAAAAGACCCTCCGTCATGAAGGGTCCGATTGTTACAGATAAAACTATTAAAAATTTACTCTCTAAGACTACGCTGCTCACAAGACACATATTGTTCCGCGTCTCTTTGATAATCCTGCGCGCTTCGTGCAAAGGCTTCACTTTGCTCAGCAAACTCTTCCAATGCGCGCTGATAGCGCTCGAGCTTTATTTTATACTCTTCAAAATCCCGCGCGTCACAATCCAAAGCATTTACCCCGTAACCATTCAAACACTCAGGCTTTTGCGGCTTTTCATACGAGGCAGGCGGGCGCGGCGGCGATAAATTAAACCCCGAAGGCTCAGAACAGAAGGCAAAAGCGTCCGTCACCATACAGAGCATAACAAATCCGGCCAAAACGGTATATTTCATAGCTTATCCCCCTTTTTTGTTGATTTAAAAACAGCCTATATAATCACAAACGTGCCGTCCAGAAAAAGAACATAAAAGGAACAAATTTATTTTCTTTATACAGCATAATACCTTATAGTGAAGGCCATGCGGCTTTTACTCCTAGCACTACTCATATCAATAGCGATTGGCTTTACACCCAAGACTTCATTGGCATTCGCGCTCATTCATAATATTTTCTCCTTAAACCCTAATCATTAACCTTGAGTTCAGTTGTCACAGAGAGCAGCGTAAAGGGCAGCGGTATATCCTGCTCAATACGCCAGAGCGGCTGGGTTGCATCATCACGCCAGCCCAAAGAGCGTACGCGGATATCACCGCTCTCCAGCGGCAGCGGCGCATCGAGAATTTCATCCTCGCCGAACTGCTTGAGCGTGACATCATTCAGCCCGCGCCCAACATCCAGCCGCAGCGCCGCGGTGTCTTTAATCCTGAAAATCCCTTCAATCAGACGCACGCGGCGCCCGCCGCCGGCGGCCCCTACATCACTAGGCGGTAGAGGCTCAATAATATGGGCATAAGGCAAACCAATCTCGACCGTACTGGCGGCCTCATCAATTGTCACCGCGCCGCTGACAACTATTTTATCCGATTGCACAGCGCCATCGGCAACCACAGACACCGTTTGACCTTCCAGATGATCAAGCCCGGACCACACACTCGTTGGGCTTCCGGCTGTTCCTGTCAGCGCGGAATCGAGATTAAGCGCATCATCAAACACTTCAATCGTGTAAAGACTACCGCGCGCAACCAGCATATAAACATCATCACCGACCACGCTGACCGACTTTACATCACCGTCAGTTTCATGCAGCGTCCAGGCCGAAACCTGCTCGGCGCGGAAAACGGTTAGAGAGGCAAATTTTCCATCGCTACGCACAATATGCAGCAAGCGTTTTTTCTGGTCGTAATCTTGATCAACGGGCGTGTCGATAATATGGCGCGAGAGCAGCGCGAGATCAGTAGAGCGATAGGCCTGCTCAATATCCGTATACAAAAATTCCTGAATTTCCTGCTTATTACGGGCAACGAAAAGCGTCGCACCATCAACATTGACGGGCGGAATATACCGCTCAATCACCGAGCCAACGCGTGTTTGGCGCCTGATCTGAACCGAGGTTGGGGTTAATGGATCCCCTGTCACCATCCATTCCGCACCGCTTGTGAACACTTGCAAGTGACGGCCGGAGAAGATGCCGCGAATGGCATTCACTTGATCAGACAGGATTGCAAATTCGATGGATTCATCGTCCAGCCCCTCGCCCAAATCGAAGTTAAAAAGATCGCCCGATTTTGAAAACCATAAACGGTTAGGCAAATCGCGACTGCCGCCAATAACAAGACGGTCTTGGTGAAAGGCGACGGTTGCCGGATATCCGCGCACGGCGCTAAAAGCCTGCTCTGCCCAATCAATCGTCGCATCGGTGCTATCTAAATCTTCTATCGTGTCGACAGTGACAACCGTTGCTGAGTCGAAATCTGTGACCTCGACCTCCTTGCCGCCAACACGAAGGCGCGTACCTTCATGGCCAAGCGCAAACACATCTTCCGAGGCCGTCAGGGTGATAGAACCCGTTGTCCCGCTCGGCGTGAGCGTCACATCACTATCTACAAATTTGAAATATGGCTGGCGTGAGATACCTTCATCTTCAAAAAAACTCCAATCACTCAAACTCCATGATCCATCACCATTGCGCGTAAGCCTTTTGGGCGATACATCCGGGTGGGTCAGCAGCAATGTGTCGGCGCTTTGCGTCCAGGCAAGCTGTGAAATCTGCGCTGCCGTCCAGGGCGCGGCAATCGTATCGTCCTTCACCCCGCCCGCATAAATATCAATCTGCTCATCCGTCACCACCAACAAATAGGTTTGCGCCGTATTAAACTCGAAAGAAATTAAACGGCCATCTCCGGCGGCTGTATCGATATAGCCCAGCCCGGCGCGGCGCGTCACACCGCCTGTCGGCTTGATAAAAACATTGCGCAAACTCAAGGCGCCGTTTTCATAGGCGCGCAAATCCCCACGGCCCAGCAACTCATCCGACACTTCACCCGCCGTGAAGGTCGTTTTAATTTCTCTTATTCGTGTCATGATGTTTCCTTTTGTTTGAAGCGCCCGCGTCTTGTTTCGAGCACAAAAAAAACCCGCCAACCGGCGGGTTCTTAAAACTTTAAAATTAAATTTTAGCAACCAACGAAGGGATCATTTGGCTTGGCCCCAAACTCAGCGCCCTGTTTCGTGCTAGATGAATAGGTGCTCGCTAAATGTTTTCCCTTTGGACCAGCATCAATGAATATTTGTTTCAAATTCTCACGGCCCAAGCCTGTGCAATCAATCATGCCGAGCTGCGTGTTAATAATGAGGTTGGACTTCATGCCATCACCTGCCATTTTTTAATTCCTATTCTTAATTTTGAAAGATGGAACGATCATAGCGAAAAACCAGAATAAAAATCAAGTTTTATGGTAAAAAAGAAATAATATTTCAAAATGCTCTAAAACAAAAACCCGCCAAATAGCGGGTTTTTATTACATTTTAACTGTAGGTTCTCCAAAGTGAATTCCATCACCAGCATTGGCTTCAACCTGCTCACTACTGCCCTCTCTATAATTTGGGGGAGCTAAAGACTTATGTTCATTGGAACTTTGCATTCCAAAAACTTTTTTAATTCCGTTTGTCAAAAAACCTAGTCCTGCCATTTTTACCTCGTTATTACTTTTGAATTGTCTTTATTTTTTACATAAAAAACAAAGAAGTGCAACATTTTTTTCTGCGACACCCTTGATAAAATATATTCTATTGTTCGGTCAACAAATAAACATCAAAGACGGGCTTTTATCAGTGTGAAATCTTCGATCTTGCCCGGCGTATCTTGCTGCGCATCGATCTGGCGGGCGCGTTCATATTCGCCTTCTGCCAAGCGGAACATCGCTTCGGCGCGCGACGTATTTTCGGTCACGGGAATTGTATATTCCGCCGCCAAGCGGGCAATCAAAGCCTGATTAAAATAGGGTGGAAATTCTTCTTCCTCGGGCTGGAAGATATAGGTCAAAATCACCGCCTCTACATCCGTGTGCAGAGCACCACGGAAAATGCGGTAATTTAAGCCGCGCCCTTTTCCGCCTGTACCCGCGGACATTGCCCGCAGAAAATCGGTCGGCAGTTGAAACGCATAGTTATAATCAGCAACCGGATCCGTTTCGAGCTGGCTGAGCGCCACCTGCCCGGTAGCAAAGCTCCAGGCATACGCCGATAAAAGCGCATCGCGCACGGGCGTATAAAGTGCACCGGCAATTTCGGATTGCACCGTGCCGTCATCAAATGAAGTAATCGGCGCTGCGCCAATACGGATCAGCGCGCGCGAGGCCAAAGCCACGTCGTTTAAAGCCATTATTAAATCTCCTGTAAAATAAAAAAGGCACGGGCCGCACAAGCCTTCGAAGAGGACAAGGAAGAAAGCCTGCGGGCCCGCGCCCGTCGATACGCGTTTAGAACATCTTGAAAAGGCAGGGCGAGCGCCGCGCCTGCCCCCATACATGAAGCAAGCAAGGGGAATGGGGCGCTCTAGCCTTTTTTGATGTCAACGTAACGAGGAAAGGGTAACCCCTCTAGCACATAAAATTATGAGTAGAGCGTTACCGTTACGCTGCTGCCGTCATTATCCGTCACGACGTAAAACTTCGTGGCGGGTGTTCCATTTGTATCGACATTCGCAATGATAAGATCATTTTCACGCAGCATATCTACCGCTTTGTCGAAGTACCCTGTTGTGGTTACTGCGTCATCGTCGGTTACATAGTGCCAAAGCGTGAAGTTGTTGGCATAAGCCAACACAGAGAGGTCTGTTGCTGTAAAAGACATGATAAAATCTCCTTATAAGAAGTTCGTGTTGGCTAGGGGTTAAGCATCAGGCGTTTCATCACAATTGATTGTGACAATACCGCTTTGGTCGATAAGGCCGGCGCCCTGACTCATCATGTTATTCACGAAGTGAGAGGCGCGATCGCCATGCCATGACACATCTGTTTGAACATCAGATGCAGCGGCATGACCGACAGCGGTTTTGTGATACCAGAAACAAGAGCGGATATCGTTCTCATCCACCGGCAAACCTGAATGCGGAATAAAGACCGTACCAAGCCATACTTTGGCTTGTGTGATACTGGAATATGGCAGGTTCTCAGAGCCGATATAATCCGCGCTCACAAACTCATCAATGCCAAGCAATTCGCTCCATTGTTTCCAACCGACGATACAATAACGCTGGCCGTCATCAGGAACATCTTTCTCACCGAATGTCTCGAACGCTTCGAGCAATTTGGCTTTGGTCATGCCGACATTGTCATCGACAACAGTGTTTTGAGACGCCGTATCCAGCGCATTGATAATCAGTTCATCGGTTTTGCGGCCCAGCGCATTCGCACCGGCGGCGGCGATGACCTGGCGTTCATCGATATTGGTCTTCAACTCATCCAGACGGTCTACCCAGTCACC
The DNA here is from genome assembly GCA_020442385.1 of Alphaproteobacteria bacterium. Classification (GTDB taxonomy): domain Bacteria; phylum Pseudomonadota; class Alphaproteobacteria; order Micavibrionales; family Micavibrionaceae; genus JAGRKE01. Next base: position 497,080 of record JAGRKE010000002.1, read on the forward strand.
GGCATAATAATCCTGCAAGACAACCTCGATATTTGAATGATCGAGATTCATCACAGGCACCATGCCATGTGTTGATTTGGTAGACGCCGTGCCTTTGCCGACTTTCTGGAAGACGGCGGAAGAGCCATTTACATTTGAAATTGTGCGCACAGTGTTTCTGAGTTTAGACCCCTGGCGCTGATAAGCCTCATGCACTTCGCGTTCGAACTGCTTAATGAAGGCCTGGTCAATAGTCGTAGACATAGTAAACCTCTTTTTGGTTTGACGTTAAATTAAGGACACTTGTGTACGGGCGGGTTGTCGCTGCTTGCTTCATGCACGTGAAGCAAGAGGGCCTTAAAAATCCGAAACACCATGATTCAGAAGGCAAACCAAGAAATCTGGTTTGTTGTCTTGTGATCCATAAAGACTGAAAAAACAAAACGCCGGAGCTCTTCAGTAGCGAAGACGCATTTCCGGCGTTGTTAAGTCTATAAATAGGATATTAATCCTAAAATGTCAACATAAAAAATCACTTAAATTTGATTTTTTTCCTATAAATGACATATGATCGTGTTGAAAAGAGCCTTGAGAGCCCTTGACATAAAATAATTTACGTATTAGAACACTCTATTACGCAACATAGCGCCAGCATTGTGGGAGATTAAATAATGTTTTCAGCTTTGTTAGAGGCTGTTAAATCACAGCCGGAAAATGATCAGTTTGTTTCCAAGCGCCGCCATCCGCGCCGCGAGACGGACCGTTGCGTCGTGAAGATTAACGGCAAGGTTCACCCGGTCAGAGATTGGTCAATGGGCGGATTTCTTGCGCAAGCGGACAGCCGTCCCTTTGGCATCGACAATGAAATTGAAATGACATTGATGTTCAAGCTGCGCGAGAAAATGCTGGAAATTCCGCATAAGGCGCGCGTCGTTAGAAAAGGCAAAGAAACTGTTGCCTTTGAATTCTTGCCGATTGATACGCAAATCAAAACTATGTTCCAAAATGTGGTTGATGATTTTGTTGCCGGACAATTCGCCGACTCGCAAATTTAAAAATCAATACATCTAAAAAGCAAAAGCCCCCGCCAAGAAGACGAGGGCTTTTTTAATATTATATTTTTTTAAGCGCCATAGATGGTTTGAAAACCTTGAGTCACTTTAGCCACAAAAGCAGGATCTTTATCGCGCCAATATTTAGGATCGCGCATCATGGATTGCAGCTCGGTCTCATCCATAGAACCGCTTGCAGCAGTAGCGCTCTTTTTCAAGCCCGGCTCACCGCTTTTCATCATGCGCTCTAGCGCCAGTACACCTTCGAAAGAGCTGGAGAGATTATCCAGCACATCAGCAGGCAAGTTTTTTTGACCAAAAGCGAGAAGCTGACGCGCAACTTCTTTCCATTGCTCCGGTCCACCATAATGGTTGATCAGCTTTTCAATTTCACGGTCCGCTTGATATTCACGATTAATATCGCGCACCATCGGCACCATTTTTTCTTTGGCCAGATTATAGACCTCTTGCACCTGTTCATTGGTCATGCCTTTATCAAACAAACGCTGATTAATCTCAGCATCAGGCTCGAACATGCCGTGCGAACAATCAATGCAATATTCATCCGGGGATTTCGGACCGGGGTCCTTTGAGGACATCTTCTTCTCCAGCTCTTTATAAGATTGAACCAGAGCGTCTACACGCACTTCGCCTGTATCCGGGTCTTTAAATTTTGCCGGAATATCATCATCCAGCAATGTCGGGGTTTCGTTACTCATGATATAAAGTCTCCTTTTTTACGAGTTTAAATTAAGCTTTGCGGCCACGATCAATGAGGCGCAAAATCGTTGCAACGAGGGAGCGCTGCCCCTCCAGATAGCGCAGCTGCTCTTCCGAGGATGCAGGCCCCAGCGCGCGGTTAAAAGTTATGACCTGCAAATGCGATAGAACCTTTTGGCCGTCATCGCTCATGAAAAGGCGCGCGAACGCCTTCTCGATCTCACGCTGCTCGGCCTTTGCTGGATCGTAAGAGCTATAGACCAACTCTGTCCCGGTATCGCTGTGGGGCAGCGTATCTTTTCTTTCAAACAGATTAAGCATTTTCACCCTCCTGTTCTTGCGCCGCCTCATCAACCAACGGAAGATTGGCCAAAGACGGCAATTCTTTGCGCACCAAATCATTGGGCACGCCCAGCGCATCACCAAGAAAGCGCACAGCTTGCGGAAAATTTACCGTTGCCGAGGCTTCCGGGCCCATCGCCAGCGCAGAGTTAATCCAAGAAAGTGTGTTTTGCACATTACGCTGGCCTTGAGAACGCGCGAGCGGTGAGCGGTAATCAACCACCACCAAACGACCATCCAATGAAATATCCGGAATTTCACCACGCCTGCGCATAATCGCAAACGCTCTCTTAATCAGAGGAGTCAGCAGCTCACTTTGCAAACGTCCATAGGTCGCACCAAGCAACAGCGACATCTGCGCCGAGCGCTCCAGCACTTCTGTGGCGGTCATACGCGGCCCAGCAATAGGCGCGAGTCTATCTGTGAGAAGTGCATGACGAATGCGCGCCTGCAAACTATCAAGCATCAGCTCCGACACATCAAAACGCCCGGGCATCTCCAGCGGCTGTAACCCTTTAGAGCCAATCGCTTTGGGAATAATACTGCCCGGTGCCAGCTCGATATTGGCCGGATTCAGAACCCCATCATCATCAGCCTGCCAAATGCCGGTCACAGCAATCGAGGCATTTTTCAGCACCAGCTCTACCACCTTATTGGCGGTTTTAATATCGGGCAGCGCCTTCATCACGGGCGAGCGCCCGTAAATTTCGCCGGGGGATTTCAACCAGCGGAAAGAAATAAAGGGTGAGCTTTCAAAGCGCCCGGAGGCCAGCAATGCTGGATTTCCGGCATCTTCGACCAAAGACGCATAATAGCTGTAAACCAGCCCGTCAGGAACAACCGCTTCGAGAATTTTAAATTTCGCCTGTGGGTCCCGATCAGCCGTTCTGATAATATCAGCCGGCAAATCCTGCGCGCCGTAGCGTTCCTGAATTTGCGAAAACGTCAAAGACAATGTTCTAAACGTGCCTTCTAAAAAGCCGTTTTCGCTTTCCTCCAGCACCACATTTTTAAGCGGCACAGCGGAAAATCGGAAGGCCGAAAAACTGCCCGGATCGGATTCCTCGAAGCACAGACTGGCCGTGCCGCCAACAATCAAATCCAGATAGCATTGGTGAATTTCAACCGCGAAGTTCGAGCGATCAAAATGGTCCTGTATGACCTTGGCCGCCTTCTCAAGAATAGGCGCAAGGCGCTCTGCTTCGCTCGCGCTCAAATCCGGGCCGGGCTTCAAACCAAACCACTGCGACCAGCTAGGCGTTAAATTACCAAGCATGCTCGCGGCAAGCTGGTCCACTGCATCCATTGCTGTGGCATCATAGATATTATCCACCCGCGAAGCGCCCGCTCTTTGCTCAAAAAGAAACCCGCCGCGCTGGGGCAGCGTGTAGTCATAGCAATCCTGCCACAGCCCCTCCCAATTCTTGCGAATTTTCGCTGCTGATTCATAGCGCATAAGCAAGCTCTCAATATAGGCCTTGTCAAACTCTGCGCCGCTTTCTTTATTTGTTTTTAAATCTGTAACACTCATTTTTATTCTCCTAATAAGGTCTTCTTGCTGCCGCCATCATTATTGGACAGCCCTAAAAGCCCGCGAAAACTGGTGGTAATCGTGCCAAAGCGTCCGCGCTCGCGTTGCAAAAGGCTGCTGGTGCGTGCTTCACGCTCGGCATTAGCAGCGGCCTCTGCGCTGCTGCTTTCTGACGCACTCTGGCTAGCGCTTGTTGAACTGGCCGTGCTTGAAGGGGCCGGTACATATACAACCTGCGGCTGGGGCGCAGGCACAGAAGGTCTTGAACCTAAACTTCCCATGCTAAATCTCCTTTTTGATTGGGGTGTGTTGGGTTTGTTTGCTGCCCTAACGCGCTTTTTTTCAAATATTTAAAGAGCTGCCAGGGGGTAAAAATAAATCTTTTGCGAATGCCTAAAATGCGCTTCACCGAACCAACGCATGAGAGCATCGCCATCGGCGCAGGTGTTAGAGGACGCAACAACGGCGCAGGCGCAACAACATATCCGCGATCTTTCAGCCAAAGCGGCAGATCGAAATCGCCGGGTAAGTTGTGAACCATCACGTCGGTATAATTGGACAGCGGGTCGACCGTAATCCAGTGTGCGCCGTCATTGAGCAAAACAGAGCAATGCCGATAGCCGGGTTTTAAAATCTTGAGCCAGAACAAATCGGCCTGACCGTTAAAAACGACCCATGCGCTCTGCGATGGTTTATTTTGTGCTTCATCAATCATTCTGCGGCCACTCCTTCAAATAATGTGCCCTGCCCCTGCCACGCCGAAGAGGGCATGCAGCGCCAACTGTCTTTTATTAAAATCCCTTTTTCCTCAAGCACGGGCCGCATCCGCTCCAGCGCCTCAAGCCATATTTTATAAGCCCGCGCCTCTTTTATGCGCCGCGGATCGGGTGCCATATCGCGCCGTCCGTAATGACGCAGCACCAACAAGTGATCGCGCAAAAGGCGGCGATTGCGATACAAACGATCTAGAATTTTTAAAATATCGAGCGGCTCGCACGGGCGGTTCACAGCCCCCTGCCCGGCGGTAAAACGTGCGCCGTCGTTGCGGGCCTGCTGCGCACGGATAAACCAAAACCAAACCTCTTCCGCCGAATCAAAAGGCACAGGCTCCATATCTGAATGCGTGAAGTGCGAATATTTTTTCTTTGAAGCCATTATGTGCGGTCCTTTCTTTTCTCTCTATTTTGTTCTGTTTTTGTTCTTTTTATGTTCTCCTTTTTGATCTATAATGAGACACATGTCAAGGAAAAAATAAGATTTTATTCCTATTTACTTACCCGCGTCATAATGGGATTGTAGTCCTAACAAGAGTAACCCTTAGCCACAGGACTTTGATCAATGTTTACGCACACCCAGATATGGGCCGGTATCGACAGGCTTGCAGCCTCTTTCGGATTCTCCGCCTCGGGCCTCGCCCGCCAAGCGGGTTTGGACCCCACATCTTTTAATAAGAGCAAACGCATCAGCCCGGATGGCAAACCTCGCTGGCCTTCTACCGAGAGCATCTCGAAAATTCTGGCTGTGACCGGCGCAACCATGTCTGATTTTATCAGCCTGATCGCTGATGAGAACAGCGTCGCTCCTTCTGCCCTGCCCAGCAAAAAAACAATGGCAAAGAAAGCGGCAAAAATTTTAATCGAAACCGAATCGGTTCTCTTTAATGCCCGTGAGCCTTTTACATTGAAATCCGGCAAACCAAGCCCGGTCTATGTCGACTGCCGCCGCTTAATCTCCTTTGTGAAGCAGCGCGAAACCTTGATGGATTTCGGCGCAGCCCTCATCTCCAAAGAGATCGGCAATCAGAATATCGATGTGGTTGCGGGCGGCGAGACCGCTGGAATTCCCTACGGGGCGTTTATCGCCGAGCGCCTTTCCAAGCCGATGATCTATGTGCGTAAAGAGCCCAAGGGCTATGGCCGTATGGCGCAGATAGAAGGCGTGCTCGCCGATGGCCAATCCCCCAATGTTTTGCTGGTTGAGGATTTACAAACCGATGGTGGCAGCAAGAAAACTTTTATCGATGCCTTGCGCAAGGCGGGTGCTACAATCGAGCACGCCTTTGTAATCTTTCATTACGGCATATTTCAGGCCAGTGAAGACAACATGCGCAACATGGGCATCACCCTGCATGCCCTGACCACGTGGTGGGATGTTCTGGAAGTGGCTAAGGACAACGGCTACTTTGATGCGGAAACTCTGACTTCGGTAGAAGAATTTCTGAACGCCCCGCACAGCTGGTCGGAAATTCATGCAAAAACAAAGGGAGCGTAAGTGATGAAGTTTTCTTTTTATGCTTCGCAAAAACCACGCGCACAAAAAGCCTTGGAAGAACTTAAAGGTCTTTACGGACAGCATGACCCGGCCGATGCGGATGCCCTCATTGTTTTGGGCGGCGATGGAACGATGCTGCGCGCCCTGCACGCGCATGAAGATAATGACTTGCCTATCTTTGGCATGAATCTCGGAACGTTGGGCTTTTTGCTCAACCCATATGATACGAAAGATCTTGAAAAGCGCATTGAGAAAGCCAACCGCTTTACGATTCACCCGCTGCGGATGGAGGCCACCGACAAGCAGGGAAAAACCTATAGCGAGATTGCCTTTAATGAGGTTTCTCTCCTGCGGGAAACCCATAATTCCGCCAAAATTCGTGTTCTCGTAAACGGAAAAGAACGTATTTCAGAGCTGGTTTGTGACGGCATTATGGTCTCCAGCCCGGTCGGCAGCACGGCTTATAACTCCTCTGCCGGTGGCCCGATTGTGCCGCTGGATGCGAATGTTTTACCCGTCACACCAATCAGTGCCTTTCGCCCGCGGCGATGGCCAGGCGCACTGGTCTCTAATAAATGTGAAATCAAGTTTGAAATTCTTAAAGCCGTGGAACGCCCCGTCAGCGCGACAGCAGATGCCGTGGAAGTGCGTGATGTTCGTGAAGTCACGGTTCGTGAATCGCGTACGGTTTCAAAGACCATTTTATACGATCCTGACAATCCGCTGGAAGAACGCATTTTCGAAGAGCAATTTGCTCCCGGCCATTAAGTCCTAAAGCTTACGAGGCTTAGAGGCCTTTAAATCGCGCAAGCGGCGGGCGTTGGCAACCTCATTTTCAATCTGATCGAGATTTTCCGCCAGCTTCTCATTAATATTTCCGCCCTCAACAATCCCGCTTTCCGGGATCAGACCGAGCTTCTTGGCAATATATTGATACCCCTCGACCAGATCTCCTAGATCAAAGCGGAAGCGGTCTTTATCCATGCGCTCGCCCGTTTGCATGTCCCACAAGCGGCAATTGTCGGGTGAAATCTCATCGGCCAAAACAAGGTAAAGCTCACCGTTTTCTCCCCAGATACGGCCAAATTCCAGCTTGAAATCTACAAGGCGCAAACCAATACCAGCAAATAGCCCCTTCAGGAAGTCATTCACGCGCCAAGCCATAGCCGCAATCTCTTCCAACTCATAAGGATCAGCCCAACCGAAGGTGAAAATGTGATCTTCTCCAACCAGCGGATCGCCCAACTCGTCTTTCTTGTAATAATATTCAAGCAAGGGGCGCGGCAAAATCGTGCCATCCTCAAGCCCAAGACGCTTTGAGAGCGTTCCGGCAGCAATATTGCGCATTACCACTTCAATCGGAATAACATCCACACTGCGAACCAGCTGTTCTCGCATATTGATTGAGCGGATAAAGTGGGTTGGAATGCCAATAGCCTCTAACTCAGTCATCAAATGCGCAGAAATACGGTTATTTAAGACGCCCTTACCGGCTATAACGGCCTTCTTTTCGGCGTTAAAGGCTGTGGCATCATCCTTGAAATACTGAATGACGGTACCCGGCTCGGGGCCCTCGTACAAAATTTTGGCTTTACCTTCATAGAGTTTTTTACGTCGCGCCATTAAGCATCCTATCGGCTGTAATTTTTTAATACCTTCATATAGCATTGGATTTTACAAGATTCCAATGCTACAAACCAACCTAGAATTGTTTTTTATACAACGGCAAGAATAAGGAAAAGAAAATATTATGTCAGGATTTGATGATCGCGAGAAAGCGTATGAAAATAAATACGCGCATGAAGAAAAACTCGGATTTGATATTGAGGCGAAATGTTCGAAAATTTTCGGGCTCTGGGCAGCTGCGCAATTGGGGCTCGAAGACGCGGATGCAAAGACATACGCCATGGACGTTGTTGAATCAAATCTGGAAGAGCCAGGTTTTGATGATGTTCTGCGTAAGGTCCGCGCCGATTTCGATGATAAGGGCCTTGATATCTCCGACCATATTATGAAGGTCGAGCTAGATAAAGCCCTAAGCGAAGCCAAAAAAATTCTTATGGAGCAAAAGAACAGCTAGTTTTTTAAAAGCAGAGAATTTTACGATGGCCATGGATATCAGCACATTAAAGGCGCTCATTCAAAACGGCATTCCCGATGCTGTTGTTGAAATTGAAGATTTGCGCGGTGATGGCGAACATTATGCCGCGCACGTAACCTCTCCGGCCTTTGAGGGTAAAACCCGTGTGCAGCAGCACAAAATGGTGCACGAAGCCCTACAAGGCAAGATGGGCACGGAATTACACGCTCTCGCTATACAAACCTCAACACCATCAGATAAATAAAGGATTATAAACATGCAAAATGTGATTTTTGAGCGCATTGAAAAAGACATTAACGAGAATGATGTCGTTTTGTTTATGAAAGGCACGGCCGAATTTCCACAATGCGGGTTTTCTGCGGTTGTCGTGCAAATTCTTTCACAGCTCGGCGTACATTTTAAAGACATCAATGTTTTGGAGGATTCTGAGATCCGCCAAGGCATCAAAGACTTTTCCGATTGGCCAACCATTCCGCAGCTCTATGTTAAAGGTGAATTTGTCGGTGGTGCAGATATTGCCCGTGAAATGTATGCCAACGGCGAATTGCAAGAGTTTCTAAACGAAAAAGGCGTGGAATACAGCTCTGCTGCTTAAACCCGCGTTACCCGGCTATCTCTAAAAATGTGACAGGACATGATCAACCCAAAGCCGATCAGGGCCGCCAGCATGGACGTCCCTCCATAGGAAATGAGGGGCAGCGGCGCGCCTACAACGGGCATTAATCCCATCACCATGCCGATATTAATAAACACATAGAGCGAAAAATTAACCGTCAAGCCTAAAGCAAGATAACGGCCAAAATTATGGCGGCAACGGCGTGATATCCAAAACCCGTAAAAGAAAATCATGCCAAAGAGCGTTAAAAGCACAAGCCCCCCCATCAACCCCCACTCTTCCGCCCAGAGGGTAAAAATAAAGTCGGTTTGTTTTTCCGGCAGGAAATTCAAATGGCTCTGCGATCCGTTGAGAAATCCTTTGCCTTCAATCCCACCTGAGCCCAGCGCAATTTTTGACTGCGTAATGTGATACCCTGCACCCAGAGGGTCAGATTCCGGGTTCAAAAAGGTCAAAACCCTTTGCTTTTGGTAATCATGCATAAAATGCCAAGCCAGCGGAATCATTCCGGCGATCAAGAGCGCACCTACACCAAACAGCCATAAAGAAGCCCCAGCCATGAAAAACATAGCTGTCGCCGCCATACCAATCATCAGCGCGGTTCCCAAATCAGGCTGCAGCATCACCAGCGCAACAGGCAACAAAACCACTCCGGCGGGAATAAGCAAAAAGGAAATGCGCCGCATATCTTCCAGCGTCGCTGTATTAAAATAACGCGCCAAAACCATAACAACGGCAATCTTCATCAGTTCTGAAGGCTGGAGCCTGATAAAACCAAGATCAATCCAGCGTTGCGCCCCCATGCCCACATGCCCCATAATCTCAACAAACAAAAGCATCACAAAACCAAGCCAGTAAGCGGGCCAAGCCAGCTTGTACCACCAACGCACATCAATCAGGGCAATAACAAACATAACAACGATACCGAAGGCAAAGCGCATAATCTGGCGCGAAGCCCATGGTGAAAAACTTCCACCAGCGGCAGAATAAAGCGCGGCAAAACCAATTCCTGAAACAATCAAGATCACAAAAACCAGACCCCAATTTATATAATGCAGCCTCTCGAAAAAATTATGATTGGAATGAATACGGATAGAGTCGTTCATATTATTCTACCCCGCCTTCACGACGTTGTTTTTAAAAACTGTTTCAGGCGAAATTTGTGACGCTCCGGGATCACGCTTTTGCGTCTCAAATAAAATATCACGCGCCAATGGCGCCGCCGTTGCAGATCCTCCTACACCGTGCTCAACAACAACGCAACATACATAGCGCGGATCATTAACAGGGGCATATCCAACAAACAAACCATGATGTCTGTATTTCCACGGCAGTTCTTCATTGGAAATTCCAGCTTGGCGTTGCGCCGCTGTAATTCTTTTTACCTGCGCCGTTCCCGTTTTACCGCCCATCGCCATATCGGGCTGCACAATACGAGAACCATAAGCCGTCCCCTTCTGGTTGTTTACAACCTTATCCATCCCCTGCTTCACCAAATGTAAATGCCATTCATGTATATCCAGCTTAGGAAAATCCTCGCGGCGCTCTTCGTGCTGCCCGACATAGGCGCTGAGCCATGGCTTAACAGCATATCCACCATTGACCAGACGCGCGGTCATCACAGCCAGCTGAAGCGGCGTGGCCTGCAAATAGCCCTGCCCGATACTGGCAACAATTGTCTCTCCGGGCTTCCACGAACTGCCGTGATACCCCATTTTCCAGTCCTTATCAGGTACAAGCCCCGGACTTTCTTCAGGTAAATCGAAAGAGAGTTTTTCACCCAGCCCCAGCTCTCTGGCGACTTGAGCAATGTTATCAATCCCGATCTCCGTTGATATTTGATAAAAGTAGGTATCGCAAGACATCGCCAGCGCATCAATAAGATTGACCGTGCCATGCCCGCTGGGCTTCCAGCAGTGAAAACGGTCTCCCCCGTAATCATAATGGCCTGAACAAAACACGGTTCTATCGCCGGTAATTTTTCCAGCGCGCAAGCCCGCAATAGCCGTAACCATCTTAAAGGTCGAAGCCGGAGGATATTGCCCGGCCACCGCCTTGTTGGTTAAGGGATGCCCCGGATCGGCCAGTAATTCTTCCCACGCCGAAGCGCTTAAGCCATGCGTGAATAAATTTGGATCAAAATCAGGATAGGAGGCAAGCCCGTATACCGCACCCGTATGCGCATCAATAACTACGGCAGAAGCACTTTTTTGCTGACTCAAGCGATCCTGCATAAAGCGCTGAAGCTCTGCATCAATAGATAAAACCACGCGCTCTCCACCCCGGCTGACCTGACGTCCAAGCTCGCGCACCTCGCGGCCGATTACATTCACTTCAACCTCGGAAGCGCCAGACACACCGCGCAATTCATCATCATATTTTTTCTCAATTCCTGTTTTACCGATTTTAAAGCCGGGCAAATTCAGCGTTTGATTTTCCGCCAATTCACTTTTGGAAGGCAGTCCAACATAGCCGACAATATGCGCTGTGGCCGGGCCGTAAGGATAACTGCGCACTTCTCCGACATCAATCGACAGACCCGGTAAATCTGGCAAATTCACTTCAATCCTGGCTACATCTTCCCAGCTCAGATTGTCTTTCACCTCAAGGGGCAGGAATTTTGATGATTTCTTGGCCTGCTCCAAAACTTTCTGAATTTGTTCTTCAGAAAGATCAACATGGGCCTGAAGCTGGCGCAGAGATTTCTCAACGCTTTCGGCTTGTTCAGGAACAATCAAAACCCGAAAATTCTGGTTATTCACCGCGAGCGGCACGCCAAATCGGTCAACAATCTGACCGCGACTGGGTGCCAGCATTTTAATATTAATACGGTTTCGATCAGACAGACGCTTATATTTCTGCCCCTGTGAAATCTGCAACCACGCCAGACGAACGCCTAATCCACCTAAAAAGCAAAATTGCAGCGCTCCTATTACAAAGGCGCGCCGCGAAAAGCTCTTCATACTGCGGGCATCGTCATTTAGCTCCATGATTTCAAAATAGAGCCTCTACCCCCGCATGCGCAACTGAAACGCACGCCCGGGCAAAAATTTATGTGTGAAATGAAGAATAATACAAACAAACGGAAACAACGCCGCGCCGAACAACGCCGCTGTCAGCATCGGAATAATCGGGTGCAGAGCTAAATCTATCAGGCTGAAAAAACCCCATTGCAGGCCGAAAAATGACAGACTGACGATCAAAAACCCTAGCCACAGCATAATAAAGGGCTGCGCCGTCAGGAACTTTCTTTGCTCCCCCGTGATCCATTGCACAAGCAAATACAAGAAGGCATGAACACCGATCGGGAAACCACTCAGAAAATCAGTTACACAACCGAGTACGAAAACAAGCCAACGCGGCAACAAGGTCGGCCTGTAAATCGACCAATAATACAGCGCCATTAAGAAGAACGGTGCTTTGAAGGCTCCGGTAAGCGGATAAGAAACAGATACAATACCTAAAATGTAGAGGAATAGAATAACGCTATACGCCGGAAGCATCCGCAAAATAGCCTGAGAGCGCTCTGTAAAAGTTGAAAACGGGATCATTTTTTGTCTGTGTAAATTCTAGCGGCTTTCAAACAAACCGTTATCCGCCTTATCAACAATGCGGACATATACAATACGGTCAAATTTAGCAAACAGCTTCACTTGCGGCTCGCCGCTTTGCGAATATACAACCCGCCCCACAGGCAAGCCCATCGGGAAGACCCCGCCATGACCAGAGGTAATAATGCGTGAGCCTTCTTCAAGCTCACTGCCCACTGGTAAATGTGTTAGACGCGGGTTAGCATCATTCCCGCCTGCCATCACGGCATGCTGAGAACTATTTTCCACCAAAACAGGAACGCGGGAGTTTATATCCGTTACCAGCAAAACGCGCGATGTGTTTTCGCCCACCTCAGTAATGCGCCCAACCAGCCCGTCACTGGAGATTACCGCTTGGCCTTTATGCACACCATCGCGCTCGCCCGAAGAGACCAAAAAGCTTTTAACGAAAGCGCCGCCAAAGTCAGCGACAATGCGGGTGGTAATATATTTATTAAAATGCTCCAGCTTCACATTCAAAAGATCGCGCAGAGACTTGTTTTCAGATTCCAGCACCAAAGCCGTTTGATACCATTCGCGCAGTTTTTCATTTTCTTCGGCAAGACGGGTATTTTCCGCCTGCAATTGCGCAAGGCCGCTAACATTCCGAACAAACAGCGCCGCGTCTTGTGCGGGTTTACTGACGGCACGAAAAATCGGAGCAACCGTGTCAGAGACCGCCATGCGCATTGTATCGAGACCTGAAGGCGTCAAAACAGAAAAGGCAATCAGCGCCAATGAAGCAGACATAAAAATCAAAGAGGTCAAACTGCCCCCGGCCCAAGGCAGAGGAATCATTTTTGTTAGGCTTCGTGTTGACCACCGTCTTCTCAAAAGACCATCTCTCTTTTCTTTAAACTGCGCTTGATAGCCCCACATGAACCCGCATAAGCGCTCCCTTAGAGTCTAAAGGAAAACAAACGCCAAGACAATTCGCGCGTTCTGTTTATGCAGTAAGTTTTTTAAGCGTTTAATATGTGCCAATCAACACATTGCGTAGCGCTTTGCGCTCTTCCAGCGCATGACCGGTTCCCAAGGCCACACATGAGAGCGGATCATCCGCCAGCGTTACCGCCAGGCCGGTTGCATGGCGCAGTACAAAATCCAGATTGGTCAGCAAAGCGCCGCCGCCGGTTAAAACAATACCCTTATCAACGATATCGGCGGCCAATTCCGGCGCAGTATGCTCCAGCGCGACTTTCACACCCTCGACAATTTGCCCTACAGGCTCTGCCAAAGCTTCAGCCATCTGGCGTTCGGTGACCACAATCTCCTTGGGCACGCCGTTCATCAGATCGCGTCCACGGATCTCCATCGAACGCCCTTCGCCATCACCCGGCGGGCAGGCCGTTCCGATTTCCTTCTTAATACGCTCGGCAGTTGCCTCACCGATCAGCAAATTGTGAACGCGGCGGATATAAGCAATAATAGCTTCATCCATTTTATCGCCCCCAACGCGCACGGAACGTGCATAAACAATGCCGCCCAGCGAAATAACCGCAACCTCGGTCGTGCCCCCGCCAATATCAACCACCATAGACCCCGTAGGCTCGGTCACAGGCAAGCCCGCACCGATCGCAGCCGCCATCGGCTCTTCGATCAGATACACCTCGCTCGCCCCGGCACTTTCGGCAGATTCCTGAATAGCGCGGCGTTCAACAGCCGTAGAGCCGGAAGGCACACAAATCACCATTTTCGGAGAAACAAAAGAGCGGCGGTTATGCACTTTACGGATAAAGTGTTTGATCATCGCTTCCGTCACTTCAAAGTCAGCAATCACACCGTCGCGCAGCGGGCGCGTAGCCGTAATAGAGCCCGGCGTGCGGCCCAGCATTTGCTTGGCTTCATTGCCAACAGCTAGAATTTGCTTGCGCCCAGCATGCATTGAAATGGCAACCACCGAAGGCTCGTTTAGTACAATGCCCTGATCACGGACATAAACCAGTGTGTTGGCCGTTCCGAGATCGATTGCCATATCGGCAGACATAAAACCAAAAAGCTTTGAAAACATGCGCGTATTCAACAGGGTTGATTGTTAAAGATCAAGACTCATAGCAGACAAAAACACGCAATGCACCAAGAGTCTTTGCCGAAAGACCATCTTTCAACAAAAGCCGCTAAAAAAATAAAAATTTAGGGATTTAATACAGGAAAAGCTTAGCCCTGACGCGCTTTCATGCGTGGATTACGCTTGTTAATCACGTACAAACGGCCCTTACGGCGAATAACGCGGTTATTGCGGTCTCTGCTCTTCAGCGATTTCAATGAATTTACAACTTTCATCGCACTTACTATCCTGTTTCAATAAAAAAGCTGGCAAAACCAGCAACGTGGGCGGACATTAACGGGTCTGACGCTCTTTTGTCAAGCATTGTCTTGTAAAAAGTTTTACCTCTTTAAACAATGATATTTAGCCTTTGATTAAGAAAGGAATTCTCAATATCATTAACACACCGATAATCACTCTGAGCGTATACTTTAATCTATGACTGATAAATCAACACAGACAAATCATGGTAATCTAGATGCTGGCGGCTCTAAAAAGCACATAAAAGCCGGAGAAGCCATTATGGTTCAGGGCGAAAGGGGCGATAGCGCTTATATCATCGAAAGCGGCAAAGTAGAGATTACCCTTCAAGCGCCTGATAACACAGAGAAAATTGTCGGAACGCGCGGCCCAGGCGCCATGATCGGTGAAATGGCCATCATTGATAACGCCCCGCGCACCGCCACCGTGCGCGCGCTTGAGGATTGCATATTGCTGGAAATTACGGCCGATGACTTCTCAAATCGCCTTGATCACAGCGATCCTATATTGAAAATGACCATTCAGGTTATCTTAACGCGCTATCGCGACACACTCATACGGGCCAATATTGCCGGAGAAAACCGCAACCGTCCGCCGCCAGAAGTGGCCGAGTTGACCCATGCCAAGCACAGCAATGCGGTGGAAAGCGTTAAAATATCGAACGAATTCAAAGCCGCCTTGGATAACGGCGAAGTTTCCCTGCATTATCAGCCCATCGTAAATCTAAAAACCGGCGAAATTAGCGGCTTTGAATCGCTCATGCGCTGGGAACACCCGGAACGCGGGTTTATCTCGCCTAGCATCTTTATCCCGATTGCCGAAGAAAGCGGTGCAATCCTGAAAGCCAGCCAGTGGGCACTTAAAGAGTCATGCGCAGCTCTTCAACGCCTCGAACAGCGTACAGGCTATAACAGCGATCTCTTTATGAGCGTGAATTTCACCAGCCGGGATTTTGCGGCAGAGGGCTTCGTTGATAGCGTTTATGAAACCCTAAGCAGGAGCGATGTAAAACCATCGCAGCTTCATATCGAGATCACTGAGCGCATGCTGATCGACCAGCCTGAATCAGCGCGCGATACTTTGCAAATGTGCCGCAAAGCCGGCATTGATATCTCGATTGATGATTTCGGAACGGGTTATTCCTCGCTCAGCTACCTGCAATATTTCCCGATCAGCACCCTCAAGATTGACCGCAGCTTTATTAAAGACATGCATGAAAATGAAGGGAGCATGGCACTCGTCAAATCCATCATTGCGCTTGGCAAAAACATGAACATGAAAATTATTGCCGAAGGCGTTGAAAAGCTCGAAGAGGCGCAAATACTGCGCGATCTGGATTGTGACATGGCGCAAGGTTATTATTTCGCCAAGCCGATGTCTGAAATTCAAATCACTGGTTTTATCAAAGACACAAGCAAGATCGAGTTTTAATTACTTGGCCTTTGCAACATAAACCCCGTTCCAATCCTCACCAGGCGGATTCTTCACAAGGGCTTTAAGGCGGGCCTCATATAAATCATAAACCGTATCCAGCTGAGACTGTTTTTCTTTCTTGCAGTCCTTAAGATGCTTTTGCGCCTCTTTAAAATCACCCGTGCGGTAAGATTGAATCATCAATTCATGCTTACCTTTTAAAATTTGGAATCCTTCGTCCTGCGCGACATTTTCATCCCCCAGCAGGGCAAACACGCGCACAGGCTTGGTTTTTCCTTTCACCGTAATCAAATCCAACTCCAAAGTCGCAAAATCCGGGATATGTTTTTGTGTTTCTTCGCCCAGCAAAATACCGACATCATAGAGCTTCGTTTGCCCCTCAAGGCGGGATGCTAAATTCACAGAGTCACCCAGCGCGGAATAGGCAAAACGCTGGCGCGAGCCCATATTCCCCACGGCGCATGGGCCGGTATTAATACCAATCCCGGCCTTTAAGACAATCGGTGCCCCTTCGGCCTTTTGCGCAAGGTCGTGATTGATCTCATCAAGGGCATCAAGCATCCCCAACGCCGCCTCGCAGGCGTGGCGGGCATGCTCCGCATCATCCAGCGGCGCATTCCAAAACGCCATCATCGCATCGCCCATATATTTGTCGATCGTCCCGCGATTTTGCATCACCAGATCCGACATGGGCGTGAGGAAATCATTCATCAACTGGATCAGTGCTTCAGGCTCCAGCCCTTCTGAAATTCCCGTAAAGCCTCGAATATCACTAAACATGACGGTCAGTTCTTTTATCTCTCCGCCGAGCTTCAACTTCTCAGGATGCTTGGTCAGCTCCTTCATAAAATCCGTCGAGATATAAAGCCCAAACGCATCGCGCACCTGCCTGCGGTCTTGCTCAGACCGTAAATAGGTCAAAATTGTTGAAAGCATAAAGAGCGCAAGCACCGACAATCCCGGATAAGCCACATCAATCAGCATCCCGTATTGATCAAACGCATACCAGCCCGCATAAATAAGAACCGAAACCACCATGAAAAGAATTACCGATTGCGCGATTGCTCCAATGAAAGGGGCAAAGATAATGATAAACAAACCAGCCAGCAGAATCGTAACAGCCTCCAACCCTTCGGCTTCAATTGAGCGGCTGAGATAATTATCCTGCAAAATCTGATCAACAATATTCAGATGCACTTCTACGCCGGGAATAAAGGTATCCAGCGGCGTTGAGCGAATATCTTTCAGGCCCACAGCGCTTGTGCCGATAAACACGATCTTATCTTTAACCTTCTCAGCGGGTAGAGATTGATCGAGAACCTTATAGGCCGGGATATACCAATCCTTATTTGATTTGGCGAAATAGACCAAAAATTCACCGCGTGCATTGGTCGGAATAAAGCGCCCCTCTTGCCCGATTTGAATCCCCTCCACGCCGAAGCGGTTCGGATCTAGCTGCGCATAACGCGGATCACCCAATATCACGCGTCCGCCGCGCTCTTCGTCCAGAACGCGAATTGTCTCCAGCGACAGGGACGGATAAATGCTGGTGATGCTTGTATCCTCGCGCGCATGCGCCACCAGCATCGGCACGCGGCGGATAATTCCATCAGTATCGGTAGAAACGAAGAAGCTACCATTTCCGGCCGCATACTTATTAATGACCTTTAAGTTTGCAGACACTCCGCGTAAATGCGGCACGAATTTTTCCAAATCCTTGCCACGAAATACGCCCTTCTGACGCGGCGTTGTATCGGTTTTGTCATTGGTAAAAGAAAAGCCCGTTACAACATTGCCCGCTTTACCAATATCCAAACCAAAAAGCGTGTCGTTATCAGGCAACGTTTCCAGACGCGGTAGCACATCATCAAACCCATCAAGATCAATCAGTTTTTCCGCGATGGCTTCGGGGGAAATGCGGTCCGGCTCGGCAAACACAATATCAAAAACAATCACCTTCGCGCCCATCTCTTTGAGGTTTAGAACAAGCTGGCCCATTGTTGTGCGCGGCCATGGCATCTGACCAATCTCGGCCAGTGAAGCTTCATCGATATCAATAATCGCAATGCGGTCCGAGGCCACGCGCGGTTTCAAAATATTGTAATTATCAAAGGTAAAGTTTTGAATTTGTTGACGCCAACGCGCATCGGAAAAACTCATCACCACAGCCACAAACAGCAAAATCAGCAAAAGGATGATATGAGTTATTTGACTGGAAAGAATGCGTTGCATCAATTGTCCTAATGCTCCGTAAAGGCGACGTTACGCGCGCGCAAGATCGGCTTCATCATATATTCCAAAATCGTGCGTTTGCCGGTAATAATCTCAACCTGCGCAACCATCCCCGGTGTAATCGGCAACGGATTTTCATCGCTGCCCAGATGATTTTTGTCGGTGCGCACTTCAATTTCAAAAGACACATTGCCGTCTCTGTCAGTAATACTGTTCGCCGCAATCCGGCTAAGCGTGCCTTTCAATGCACCGTATTTTTGCGCATCATAAGCTGTAATTTTCACCTTTGCGGGCTGACCGCTGCGGATAAACGCAATCTGATCGGGCGCAACGCGCGCAATAATTTTCAATTCATCATCGAGAGGCACAATCTCAACCAAGCGCTGCGCCGGTTCAACCACACCGCCAATCGTCGTCAGCGCCAAATTATTCACCACCCCGTCAACGGGAGAGCGAATTTCAGTGCGGTACACACGATCGCCAATGGATTTCAAATTCTCCTGCGTTGTCGCCAGCTCAGTTTCAACACTGTTAAGTTCTGAAAGCGCCTGAGAACGGAAGCGATCATCTTGAGATTCGCGCTCTTTTTGCGCCACTTCCAATTCAGATTGCAGCCCGCGCTTTTTCTCGCCCAGCGCATTGATACGGCCGTTCACATCTGCCAGTTCGCGTTCAAGACGAAGCTGCTCCAGCTTTGGCACGGCGCGCTGTTCCACCATTTTTCGTGTAAGATCCAGCTCTTCTTTGAGCAGCTTGCGGTTTTGGAACAGCTGATTAATCTCGGCATTCACTTGTGAAATTTCCGCCTCGGCCTTACCGATACGATCATCCAAAATGGAATAGGCGTTTTGTAATTCTTTTTGCCGGGATTGATACAGCGCCATTTCATTTTGCGCGATTTTTGGCGCTTTTTCCTGCACACTCTGCGGCACAACAAAATCCTGACCATCGGCTTCGGCATGCAAGCGGGCGCGTTTTGCCTCCAGTTCTAAAAAGCGCGCTTCGGTGCCACGCTCTTGCGAGGAAAACTGCACATCACTCATACGGATTAGAACCTGCCCCTCCTCAACGCTCTCGCCCTCGCGCACCAAAATTTCGGAGAGGATGCCGCCTTCTAAACTCTGAACGACCTGAATTTCTTTGGTCGGCACGACCCGGCCCTGCCCGCGCGTAATTTCCTCCACCTGCGACAAGGCGGCCCAGATAAATCCGAACACCACGAATCCGACAATTGCAAAAAACATCAGTGTCGCAGCATTGGCCGGGCGCATGCGGGTTGCCGCCTCCAGCTCTGACATGAAGTCGGTTTCATTCACCTTCTCATCTTTACCAAACAGTCCCATCATTCCTGCACCTGCACATTTCCAGCTTGCAGAACCTTGAGCACTTTATCGCGCGCTCCATCCATAATGATACGCCCCTGATCCATCAAAATCAGGCGATCCACCATCGGCAACAATGCCTGTTTATGCGTAATCAAGAGCAGAGTTTTGTCATCCGTCTGCCCAGACACATAATCTTTGAAGGCCGCTTCGGCCTGCGTATCCATGGCATTGGTCGGTTCATCACACACCAGAATTTTCGGCTTGAGCAACAATGCACGCGCCAATGCGATTGCTTGCCGTTGCCCGCCGGATAGCTGCGCGCCATGTTCCCCCACAGGGGCATCATAACCCATTGGGTGGCGGGCAATAAAATCATGCACCCCCGCGCTTTTTGCCGCCTCCAGAATCTCCTCTTCACTCGCGTGTGGCACGCTGGCGGAAATATTATCGCGCACCGAGCCGGTGAATAAAACCACATCCTGCGCAATATAGGCCGCATGACGGCGCAGATCGGCCGGGTCAATCTGCCTGTAATCCGTATCATCGGCCAAAATTGTGCCCTCATCAGGCTCATACAGTCCCATGATCAGGCGCGCAATCGTGCTCTTGCCTGATCCGATGCGTCCGATAATCCCGACTTTTTCGCCCGTATTTATTGTGAAAGTCACATTATCCAAAACCTTGCGCCCAACACCGGGATAAGCAAAGCTCACCTTATCAAAACTCAACTTTCCGTTCAGATCAGGGCGGTGCAAAAATTGTTTCCCCTGCGGACGCTCAACCTCTTTATTCATCACATTCTCTAAGGTCTTGAGTGCGCTTCCTGCCTGATGATAACGCGCCATCAAATTGGCAATTTGCCCTATAGGGGATATGGCGCGCCCACCCAAAATGACGCAAGCAATCAGCCCGCCGACTGTCAACGTGCCATCTTGCACCATATACATTCCGGCGAGCACAATAATGATCGAAGCAATTTGCTGCAGGAAGGTTGCGACATTCACCCCAAGACCAGAGACAAAACGAGAGCGCTGTCCATAGGCCGCATTCTCACCTAAATACTCACCGTAGCGTGCACGGAAACGTCCGTCCGCACCAATGGCCTTAACCGTCTCAAGCCCGTGAATCGTTTCAACCAACAAACCATGCTTGGCCTCCGAACTTTGGGTGGCCTTGCGCACCAGTGCCTTTAAGGGCCGCTGCAAAATAAGACCAATCAGGAAAACTGCAAAAATTAAACCGATCAGAATAAGCGCGATGCCGCCACCAATTTGATAAATCACGAACAGGAAAAACAAGGTGAAGGGCAGATCAACCAAAACCGTAACGCTGGCGGAGGTAAAGAAATCACGCACGGAATCGAAATCTTTCAGCATATTAGCGAAGACCCCGCTGGAGGCCGGACGTCCGGCAATGCGCATATTCAAAACCTGATCATAAATTCTACGCCCTGCAATTACATCAATGCGCCGCCCGGCCATATCAATCAGATAGGCGCGCAAAATCCTCATCACCAGATCAAAACCAAAAACAATCAGCGCACCAATCCCCAGCGCCCAACCTGTTTCAATCGCGTTGTTCGGAATGACGCGGTCATAAACATTCATGATAAAGAGCGGGCTAGCCAGACCGAACAAATTGATAAACGCGCCGCCTAAAAGCGCCATCGCATAAATGCGGCGATTTTCTTCCACCAATCCCCAAAACCAGTGACGATCCGTATCGTCCTTATGCACGCTTTGCGGATTTGTGAACTCAGAGCGCGGATGAGTATAAATGCTATAGCCTGTGTAATCGCTCTCGAGCTTTTCAAGCTCCAGCTCTACGCTGCTTTGCGTTTCGGGCATGTAAAGCTGGGCTTTACTGCCATGCAAACTCATTAAAACACAAGCCTGCTCACCTTTAAGAATAAGAACAACAGGCAAAACCGCGCTGGGTATTTCACGAATGTGCGGACGCTTCACCACTTTGGTTTTAAGTCCCAGACGCTCGGCCGCCTGCGCGAATAAATCCGGGCCCATATTGCGGGCATCATAGGCCAACCCCGCCGTCAGCGCGTCGGCAGATTTCGCGCGCCCGTAATGCGCGGTCAAAAACACCAAGCATTGCAAAAGCGGATCGATCATCTCCACCTCGGAAGAGGCGGAAACAGGAGGCTCTATCGGTGTATCATTGTTATTTTTGCTCATCTTGCGCCGGCCCGGTCTTAGGCGATGCCATGACCAATGAATCCTGTAGGCGGCCCATGCTGGCTAATACATTATATTGGTTGGCCAAAAGGCCGTATTCACCATTCAGTTTTTCCAACCGTGTATTAAAAAGCTGATTATCGGCCTGCATTAACTGTAGCAGAGATATGCGTGCCCCCTCAAACTGAACCTCATAGGTTTCAAAAAGTTTTTTGTTTAGATCAAGGCGGGTTTTTTGTTGTGCCAAACGGTCCTGCGCGGTTTGCAGATCTGAATAGGCCAGACGAATTTGATTGGAGACCTGCATTTCCGTCTCGCGCACACGCGACTGCGCCTGATTATATTGGAATTTGCGCTGACGGATTCGTGCCAATTGTGCTCCACCCGTATCGAACGCCCAGCTGAGTTTTAAAACGGCCCGCGCATCGGTCGTTTCACCGCCAATAAGATCGTCTTTTTCATTTTGCAGATAAGAAAGTTCACCATCCAAATCAGGATAAATCGTTGCCTCTTCCGATGCGACATCATGCTGCGCGGATTCAGATTGAAAAACCGCCGCTTTAATAAGCGGATGGGAATCCTTTATCAGCGCAATTGCCTCTTCGGACGTTTCAGGTACAAATTCCAGATAGGGCTGCGGAGACACCATGTCACCATCAGGCTCCCGCCCCACCGCTTCACGGTAATTGGCGTGCGCAGTGCGCGCTTGCCCCTCATAATCGGTAATAAATCCATCCAGAATAACCTTCACATCGCGCGCTAGCTGATGTTCGGATTCATCAACCACGCCATTATCAACGGCGATTTTGATTCGTTCCAGATAATCCAACACCTTGGCCTTATGCCCTTTTAGAATTTTCACAGCCTCTTGCGTACGCATCAAATTCAAATAAGCCTGCGTCGCGCGCAGCGCAATCGCCTCGCGCGCATCCAAAACACCCATATCGGCTGAGCGCTCCCGCGCTTCGGCCGCAGAAACTTTATTTTGCGTCTCAAATCCATCAAAAATGCGCTGGCGCGCCGAAACAGTTCCTTCCCACAAATTCGAATAGCCCGCGCCGCGTGTAACACTTAAACCGCGGCTGGTCGCGTTATCACCATAAATCCGCCCGCCGGTCGCCGTTGCGGATAGCGATGGATAATAGGCTGAAAGCTCGGCTCTTTTTTCCTCGTGCGCAGCGCCCATAGCGGCCTTGGCCGTTTCAATACTCGGGTGGCTCTCAAAAGCGGAAAATACGGCAGCCTCAAGGGTATCCCCCTTTGCAGCGTTAAGCGGGAATACCAGAACCATGCATGCAAGGGCCATAGAAAGGCCCGGCCTGTTCGCCATTTTTTTAACCGTTTTTGTTTGAACTCAAGTGAAAGGATAGGACAAAAGCCTATAGTATTGAATCTAAACGAAAACACAGCCTTATTCAAGAATGAATACAGGAAAATATTCGCCCGCAGCCTCTTCACAAAGCGCATCAGATCAGGCATGTTCAATATCTGTTGTAAATCACCATTTTATATAAGGGATTGAAGGCCGTGGGATTAAAGCTCGCCATTGTAAAAGAAACCTCTGACACCGAAAAGCGGGTTGCCGCCTCCCCGGATACTGTTAAAAAATTCAAAGACCTTGGCTGCACGGTCACCATTCAATCCAATGCAGGCAAAGACGCCGCGCTGACCGACCAAGCCTTCAAAGACGCCAGCGCAAAAATTGAAAAAACAGCCGCCGACACCCTTAAAGGCGCAGACATTTTGCTCTGCGTTGCGCCGCCAAAGGCCGACACCTTAAAGTCCTTAAAAAAAGGCGCTCTGGTCATCGGATTATTTTCTCCGCACACCAATAAAGATTTGATCCAAAGCTTTAAAGCATCAGGCGTCACTGCCATGGCGATGGAGCTTGTGCCGCGTATTACACGCGCACAGTCTATGGATGCCCTGTCTTCACAATCCAACTTGGCGGGATACAAGGCCGTTTTGGATGCCACCGAGCATTTTACCCGTGCCTTCCCGATGATGATGACCGCCGCCGGGACAGTGCCGCCCGCAAAAGTCTTTATTATGGGCGCGGGCGTTGCCGGATTGCAGGCCATTGCCACGGCGCGCCGCTTGGGCGCCGTTGTCTCCGCCACCGATGTACGCCCCGCCGCAAAAGAGCAGGTAGAATCGCTCGGCGCAACCTTCGTTGCTGTTGAAGACGAGGAGTTTAAAAAGGCCGAGACCGCGGGCGGGTACGCCAAGGAAATGTCCAAAACCTATCAGAAAAAGCAACAAGCCCTGATTGAAGACACAATTAAAAAGCAAGATATTGTCATCACCACGGCGCTGATCCCAGGACGCCCCGCGCCAAAGCTGATTACCGAAGCCATGGTGAAATCCATGCAGCCCGGATCGGTTATTGTTGATCTAGCCGTTGAAACGGGCGGAAACTGCGCCCTTTCAGAAGTCGGTAAAGTCGTTGAAAAAGATGGCGTGAAAATTATCGGCCACCGCAACGTGCCCTCACGCCTTGCGACAAACGCTTCTGCTCTATACGCGAGAAATCTGCTGAGCCTTGTTAGCTTGATGATTGATAAAGAAAGCGGAGCGCTCAAGATCGACTGGGACGACGACATTATTAAGGCGATCACTCTGACGCATGGCGGAAAAATCGTTCACCCCGCTTTTGGCATAACGAAGCCGACGGCGAAAAAAGCGCCCGCAAAAAAAGCTACTCCAAAGAAGACGACCGCAAAAAAAACAGCAACAAAAAAGAAAACAACAAAAACGACATAGGATTGAAGACACATGCAAGCTCAAGAAAAAGCCGTCTCTGACAGCGCCGCCGAGATTGCCCTGCAGGCACAAGACCTCGCAGATCGCGCCGCAGATCTCGCCATTGAAAGCACAAACATCGCCGGTGCAGCCATGCACGGACAGCCCTTTTTAATTACCGGCCTGACCGTGTTTATTCTAGCCTGCTTTGTCGGCTATTACGTCGTGTGGCGCGTCACACCTGCTCTGCACTCTCCGCTGATGGGCATCACAAATGCCATCTCCTCCGTCATTATCGTCGGCGCGGTGATTGCCGTTGGCGCGGCCGAAGCGACAGGCCTTTCAAAACTGCTGGCCTTTCTCGGTGTGACGCTCGCCTCGGTCAATATTTTCGGCGGATTTATTATCACGCGGCGCATGCTGCATATGTTCAAAAAGAAGGGCGTGTAACTCATGGAAAACTTTGCAGCTCTCATTTACGTCGCCGCCGCGGTTCTATTTATTTTGGCCTTGCGCGGCCTATCGCACCCTGAAACGGCGCGCCAAGGCTTGAATTTCGGTATCGCCGGTATGGCGCTTGCCATCTTTACAACGCTCCTCCTACCCTCGGTTAGCTCTTACGGTCTAATTATTCTAGGCGTAGCGCTGGGCGGCGGTGTTGGCGCGGGCATTGCCAATAAAATTGAAATGACCGCCCTGCCTCAATTGATGGCGGGCTTTCACTCTCTGGTTGGTCTAGCTGCGGTCTTTGTAGCCGCCGCAGCCTTTTACAACCCCGAAGCCTTTAATATTGGAACGGCCAATGACATCCATCTGGCCTCCCTGATTGAGATGTCTCTCGGTCTTGCCATTGGTGCGATAGCCTTCAGCGGCTCAATCATTGCGTGGGGCAAGCTGCAGGGAACAATCTCGGGCAAGCCCGTGACCTTCGCCGGGCAGCATGCACTCAACGCGGCGCTGGGGGGCCTGCTTATCCTGCTGATTATCGTTCTATGCGCCAGCGAAAGCGGCTTCATATTCTGGATGATTGCCCTGCTTGCGCTCAGCTTGGGCGTCCTGATGATTATCCCGATTGGCGGCGCGGACATGCCCGTTATCGTCTCGATGCTCAACTCCTATTCCGGCTGGGCGGCTGCGGGCATCGGTTTCACGCTGCATAATAATTTGTTGATTATCACCGGTGCACTGGTTGGTTCATCGGGTGCAATTCTCTCTTATATCATGTGTAAGGGTATGAACCGCTCCTTCATCTCCGTCCTGCTAGGCGGTTTCGGCGGCGAACAAGCCGCAGGCGGTGCTCATGCGCATGACCCTGACCGTCAGGCAAAAATCGGCGCGGCGGACGATGCCGCCTATATTATGAAGAACGCTTCGAAGGTGATTATCGTGCCCGGTTACGGCATGGCTGTGGCACAGGCGCAGCATGCGCTGCGCGAAATGGCGGACGTCCTAAAGAAAGAAGGTGTTGACGTGAAATACGCGATTCATCCTGTCGCGGGCCGTATGCCCGGTCATATGAACGTTCTACTGGCCGAAGCCAACGTGCCCTATGATGAAGTCTTCGAGATGGAGGATATCAACCGCGAATTTGCACAGGCCGATGTTGCCTATGTGATTGGCGCGAATGACATCACCAATCCGTCCGCCAAGAACGATCCGGGCTCGCCCATTTACGGCATGCCTGTCCTCGATGTTGAAAAGGCCGGCACAGTCCTATTTGTTAAGCGCTCGCTCGGCTCAGGTTACGCCGGAATTGATAACCCGCTCTTCTTTGAAGATAACACCATGATGTTGCTCGATGACGCCAAAGCGATGACTGAGAACATTATTAAGGCCCTTGAGTGACGGTGGACAAAACACCCAACATTGAAGAGCGTTTCCAACAGCCCGCGCATTGGCACTGGAGACATTTTATCCATAAAAACCGAACCATCCGTTTTGGCTGCTGCCTGCCTGAAAGCGGTCAGCCCGAGGCCATCATTGTCTGCATGCCGGGCCTAAGCGAGTTTGGCGAGAAGTATTTTGAGCTGGCCCGCAACCTGCGCGATCAAAATTTTGCTGTCTGGGTCATTGACTGGATGGGGCAAGGCCATTCCGAGCGTTATTTTAAATCCAACCCGCACAAGCGCCATTCGCATGGCATTGAAAATGATGTCGAAGATCTGCACATGCTTTATACAAAGCATATTGAACCGAACAACGTCGGCACCGCCCCCATTATAATGCTGGCCCATTCTATGGGCGGAAATATCGGTCTGCGCTATTTGGCAAAGCACCCCAAAACCTTTCGCGCGGCGTTTTTCTCTGCGCCGCTCCTCGGTTTAACCGTGACAAAACCATTGCCCCGTTTCATCGCGCAAGGTTTTTTGAGCCTTATGAACATCCTTGCCGGGCGCAGCTATGCACCGGGTCAGACAAACTGGCGGGAAAATATGCGCCCATCTCCGGGATCAGACATCTTTTCCTCTGATCCCGCCCGGGGTGCACTGCAAAATTACTGGTGTCTTTTTGATACACAGCTGCAAAATGGCGGAATAACGTGGGGCTGGCTGTATCAAATCTACAAATCCTGCGGAATTTTGCAAAAATCAGAAACCTTGCAAAAGATAGATATTCCATGCCTGTTCGCTCTGGCTGGTAGAGACGAGCTGGTCGATAATGACGCGGCACGAAAAATTGCCGTACAGTTAAATCAGGCAAAAACCATAGACTTTCCGGAAGGCTTGCACGAGCTTCTCATGGAAAAAGATGAGATTAGAACCCCCATTATTGAGGCCATCACAAAGCTTGTTAAATCTGCATGCGCGGATAGTCACAATCCTTGAAAAATCCATAAGAAAAAGGCACTGTAGAAGCCTGTATACGCGTAAAGGAGCATAAATATGGACGCACAGGAAAAAGATAAAATTCGTCTAAGCGATCGAATTCTTTCTGCCCTTGAACTTACAATCCAACAAGAAGATGTTGCGATCGCTGATGTTCTTTTAAAAGCGCTGGATATGTCTATGACACGCAATACCGGCGGAAACGAGTTTATTGAGCGCCGCGATTATCCGCCCGAGATTGAGGCGGCAATTGATAAGCTCCATGATCTGCGCACGAAAAACAGTGCAGCCTAAGCAATCATATCCAGCCACTCATCTTCACTTAGAACCGTAACACCCAGCTCATTGGCCTTTTTGAGCTTGGAACCTGCATCCTCGCCTGCAACAACGTAATCAGTCTTCTTTGAGACCGAGCCGGATACTTTCGCGCCCAGAGATTCAGCCTTTGCTTTTGCTTCCTGACGGGTCATTTTCGAAAGCGTGCCGGTAAAAACCACCGTCTTACCCGCAACCGCACTATCGGAGATGCGCAGCGCCTCGAAGGGCTGAATATCAAGCTGCAGCGCAAGCGCATCCAAAACCTCCAGATTATGATCCTCAGAAAAAAAACCAATCAAATCATCAGCAACTGCCGGGCCAATATCCTCAATCGCGATCAGATCGGCATAGGCCTCACTTTCATGATTTTGCGCGGCGATCATCGCGGATTTCAGATTTTCGATTGTGCCATACGCACCCGCCAGACGTTTGGCGGTGGCCTCGCCCACCTGCCGAATGCCCAGCGCATAGATGAAGCGGTTAAGCGCAATATTGCGGCGTTCATTGATGGAGGCAAACAGGTTCTTTTCCGACAGATCGCCCCACCCTTCGCGCGCGCGAATGGGTGTCAATGTGCCCTTATTACGTTCCTCCAGCGTGAAAATATCCGCAGGAGATTTGATCAGGCCGTCTTCATAAAACTGCTCGATAATCTTGCTACCGAGCCCTTCAATATCAAACGCAAGGCGGGAAACGAAATGCTTCAATCGCTCGGTTGCCTGCGCGGGGCAAATCAGCCCGCCCGTGCAACGTGTGACTACATCACCCCCCTCACGGATCGCCAGCGAACCACAAGCCGGACACGTATCGGGAAAAATAAATTCTTTTTCAGAACCATCGCGCTTATCTTCCAAAACCTTCACGATTTGCGGAATAACATCGCCGGCGCGCTGCACCACCACCGTATCGCCAATGCGCACGCCCTTGCGCTCAATCTCATCCTTATTGTGAAGCGTCGCATTAGACACCACTACACCGCCAACGGTAATCTGCTCTAGCCGCGCCACAGGCGTGAGTGCTCCTGTGCGCCCAACCTGAATATCAATACCGTTTAGTTTTGTTACGGCCTGCTCCGCCGGAAATTTATGCGCAGTCGCCCAGCGCGGCGCGCGGGAGACAAAGCCCAAACGTTCCTGCCAATCGAGGCGATTGACCTTATAAACGATACCGTCAATTTCGTAATCCAGATCGGCGCGCGCTTCCAACACGGCTTGATAATTTTCCATGATCTCGCTTACGCTTCGGCAAAGCTTATAGGGCGTTTCAGGAATACCCCACGCGGCGAGCTTTTGTCTAATCTCTTCCTGCGTCTCGGCGAAGTTTTCACTAATCTCCCCCAGCGCATAGCCGAAAAACTTTAATGGGCGATCAGCCGTAATCGTAGAGTCAAGCTGACGCACAGAACCGGCCGCTGCATTACGCGGATTGGCGAAGATTTGCTTACCCGCCTCAATTTGGCGTTTATTCAGCGCTTCAAAATCATGACGCCCCATATATATTTCACCACGCACCTCCAGAATATCCGGCGCATCATTCGGCAGGCTTTGCGGTACGTTTTGAATCGTCTTTACGTTTTCGGTGATATCTTCGCCTTCCGCACCATCCCCGCGCGTGGCCGCCATCGCCAGTTTGCGGTTCTCATAACGCAGCGAACAGGACAGTCCGTCAATCTTTGGCTCAGCGGCCAGCTCAACAATTTCATCCTCGCCCAGACCCAAAAAGCGGCGAATACGGCCTATGAAATCCTCAGCCTCTTCTTCGCTAAAGACATTCGAAAGCGAGAGCATCGGAACGGCATGCCGCACTTTTTTAAAACCAGAGGACGGCGCAGCACCAACCGTTTGGGTCGGGCTATCGGGCGTTGTCAATTCAGGGTGTTCCGCCTCCAGCTTTTCCAGTTCTTGGCGTAGCTTGTCGTACTCAGCATCTGAGATTTCAGGATTATCCTCCCCGTGATACAGCGCATCATGTTTTCGGATTTCCCTGACCAAGGCCGCGTGGCGGGCCTTTGCATCTTCCGCATCTAGATCAAATAAAGACATATCAGGCCGCCTTGCCTGTCTCTAGAAGTTTGTCCGCGGCCGCTCTGGCCTCTTGCGTAATGGTCGCACCGGCCAGCATGCGGGCAATTTCTTCGCAACGATCGGCGCGACTCGCAAGCTGCGACACACTGGTCGTCACTTTTTCCGCGCCGTCCTTGTGCACAATATAGTGATGCGTCGCGCGCGCAGCCACTTGCGGGGCATGTGTAACCACCAGAATTTGCTTATTTGAAGCTAAGCGCACCAAACGCTCTCCCACAGCATCGGCGGTGGAGCCACCAATTCCCGCATCCACCTCATCGAAAATTAAACTTCCGGCTGCGCCAACCTCGGCCATCACAACCTTTAACGCCAAGGTAAAGCGTGAAAGCTCTCCACCCGATGCAATTTTATTGAGCGGACCGGCATCCGCACCGGGGTTGGTTGCCACCAAAAACTGAACCTTGTCACAACCGCCCGGCCCCCAATCATCTTCATCCAGCATGGTGATAGATGTAGTGAATGTTGCTTTATCAAGCTTGAGCGGCGGTAACTCTGCCTGCACCAACTTGTCGAGCTTTTGCGCTGTTTCGTGTCTGATTTTTGAGACCTTTTGCGCCTCTTGAACATAAGAATTCTTGGCTTTTTCCGCGGCCTTTATTGCTTGGGCCAAAACCTCATCCCCATGCTCGATCATACCCAGCTGCTGCGCCAATTCTTCGCGCACGCGCGGCAGATCATCAACTGTGCAGCTATGCTTGCGCGCCTGCGCTCGCAAAGTAAAAAGCCGCTCATCAATTGTTTCCAGTGAATGTTCGGTTTCCTGCAAGTCAGCTGAGAGCGCTTCAATCAGCGCACTTGCTTCCTGCATTTCACTGCTGGCGCGGCTCAGCGTTTCAATGATCTGCGCGCCCTGCCCACCCAGCTTGGATGATATTCTATCGAGCGTGCCCCACGCGCTGCGCACAGGGTCGTCCTCGCCGTTCAGCACGTTATAGGCCACGCTCAAGCCCTCCAAAACCTGCTCACGGTTCATCAAACGCTCGCGCAAATCAGCTAGCTCCTGCTCCTCCCCTTCTTTCGGGCCGAGCGCATCCAAATCCTCAATCGCCTGACGTAGGAAGTCCTCATCCGCGCGCGCTTTATCGGCACTGCTTCTCAGAGCGGCAAGCGCCTTTTCCTTCGCGCGCCATTCGCCCCACTGCGCAGCTACCGAGCCGCCAATTCCTGCATATTCATCGAGCAGGTCGCGATGCGTCGACGGATCAAGCAAACCATGCGTATCGAACTGGCCGTGAATCTCAACAAGAGAGTCACCAATCTGTCGCAGCAAGCCAACACTCACCGGTTGGTCATTGATAAACGCTTTGGAGCGCCCATCCGCACCCACAGAGCGGCGCAGAATAATCTCCTGTGCGGGTTCAAGCTCTGCCTCTTTCATGATTTTGATTGCTGGGTGATTTTTGGGGATGTCAAAAGAGGCAATCACGCTGGCCTTATCCGCGCCTTTTCGTACAAGCCCGCTTTCCGAGCGTGCACCCAGCGCTAACCCCAGCGAATCCAGCAAAATAGATTTACCCGCGCCCGTTTCCCCCGTTAACGCACACAGGCCTTCGCTAAATTCAATATTTAGCGATTCGATCAAAACAACGTTTTGAATACTCAGTGTCGTTAACATCGTTTAGGGCCTTATTCGGGCTTGAAAATCGATTCGATCGTTCTGTCGACAAACCCGCGATCGCTCATAATTTGCTGACGCGCGTTATCATCAAGAAGTTCGTAACTGCGTTCATACCATTTGTTCCCAGGATAGTTATACCCCAGCACAGCAGCAATACGCGTGGCCTCGCCTTTAAGGCCGAGCGTTAAGTAACATTCCACCAAGCGGTGCAACGCTTCGGCCGTGTGCGTGGTTGTTTGGTAATTCCTGATCACCTCAAGGAAACGGTTAATCGCGGCATTTACATGCCCGCGATTGAGGTAATAGCGCCCGATCTCCATTTCCTTGCCGGCCAGGTGATCCATTGTCAGGTCACGCTTAAGCTTCGCATCGCGCGAATATTTGCTTTCTGGATACAAACGAACCAGAGTATCGAGCGATTGCAGAGCCAGCGCCGTCATTTCTTGGTCGCGGCGCACATCGGAAATCTGCTCATAGAAAGATAGAGCGCGCAGATAATAGGCATAATCAATATCCTCACTGCCCGGATGCAGCTCAATAAAGCGGTCCAGCGCCAAAATAGCCTCGTCATAGCGCTGACTGCGGTAGGAGGAATACGCCGACATAAGCTGCGCCTGCGTCGCCCATTGCGAATAGGGATGCTGGCGCTCCACCTCGTCAAAATAGCGGGCGGCTTGAACATATTGCTCCTCATCCAGCGCGGCAGCGGCCTTGTTATAGAGGATCTCAACGCTTTCTTCTTTTTGGGAATTCTGTTCACCCGAAGACGAACAGCCCACGAGTACAAGCGCGACGGCGAAAGATAAAACTGTGCGGTTTAGACGCATGAAACGCTCCTAAAATCTCTTGTTATCTGAGATTTTAACGCTTTTGAGACAGAAAGGAAGGGAAGAGCGTAATTTATGCAGAGATATGCTCAGCAGGTGCTTTTACAGCCACAGGCTCGTAATCTGGAATCTCAGCTGTATCAACATAGCGATCTTCGATTGTCCAGGCATCCGCATCGGCAAACAAAGCACGCAGCAGCGCATTATTCAGCGCATGACCGGGCTTGGAGCTATCATAAGCCCCGATAATCTGACCGCCGGCCAGATATAAATCACCAATTGCATCCAGCAATTTGTGACGGATAAATTCATCTTCATGGCGCAAACCATCCTCATTCATTACGCTGTGTTGATCCAGAACAATAGCATTATCCAAAGACCCGCCCAGAGCCAGCCCTTGAGAGCGCATATACTCAACCTCGTGCAAGAAACCAAAGGTGCGGGAATCGGCAATATCATGCTTGAAATTGCCATTCACAAGCTGCACTTCCATGCTTTGCGTTCCGATATCCGGGTGGTCGAATTCAATCTGGCCGCCAAATACGCTGCCCAGAGAAGGCTTCAGCGTCGCCCATTTACCATCGGCTTCGACGCGAATCTCTTTTAAAACCTTAATCACCTTACGCGGTTTGGCCTGCGAAACAACGCCCGCCT
>JAGRKE010000003.1 GCA_020442385.1 Alphaproteobacteria bacterium
CCAGCCGAAGCCGTTCTGTATGGCGGCATGGGCGCGTACGTGATTGAAGATGCCGGAGATGGGTATTTCCGTCCTGTTATGGTGGAAACGGGGATTACAGCGAGCGGCCTTACTGAGATTACAAGCGGCCTGTCTTACGGCCAAAAAATTGTTAAATCCGGCCAGTTTATGCTGGATGCCGAAAGCAATCTGAAAGGCGGTATGGCGGCAATGGGGCACGATCACGGCGGCATGACAGAAACACAGGAGCCGCAGGGTCATGGACAGCACTAATCACATACACGATCCGTCCAAAAGTTTTGCCGCCAAAATCATAGACTGGTCGGTGGCAAACCAGTTTTTCGTCATGCTGGGCGCGCTGGTATTATTGGTGGCTGGGATTGTCTCCGTAACCAAAATACCGTTGGACGCCATCCCCGATTTATCCGATACGCAGGTGATTATCCGCACGGAGTTCCCCGGACAGGCGCCGCAGGTGATTGAGGATCAAATCACCTATCCTCTTTCCACACAGATGCTGTCCCTGCCGAAAACCAAAGTCGTGCGCGGCTTTTCCATGTTCGGCACGTCCTTCGTTTATATCGTCTTTGAAGATAACGTCGATATGTACTGGGCGCGCAGCCGCACGCTGGAATATCTCTCGCAGGTGCGCGGCATGTTGCCCGACGGCGTGGAGCCGGAACTCGGGCCGGATGCGACCGGCGTGGGCTGGGTTTTTCAATATGCGCTGTTTGATAAAACAGGCCAGCATGATTTAGCAGAACTGCGCAGCTTGCAGGACTGGTTTGTCCGATTTGAGCTGGCCACGATTGACGGCGTGGCGGAAGTCGCCAGTGTCGGCGGGTTCGTCAAAGAATATCAGGTTTTGGTAGATCCAAACAAGCTGCGCGCTTATGATATTCCGCTGCAAAGAGTGATCGAGGCGGTGCGTAGCGCCAATCAGGAAACCGGCGGACGCACGCTGGAAATGGCGGAAACGGAATATCTGATCCGCTCGTTTGGCTACGTGAACAAGCCCGAGGATCTGGCGCAGGCTGCTTTAAAAAGCGTAGACGGCACGCCAATCACAGTAGGTGATGTCGCCCGCGTGGTGGAAGGCCCGGCCATCAGGCGCGGTATTACCGAGCTGAATGGTGAAGGCGAAGTGGTCGGCGGCATCGTTGTAATGCGTCCCGGAGCCAATGCGCTGGATGTCATTCATAACGTTAAAGAGCGTTTGGAAAGCGTAAAGCAGGGTTTGCCCGAAGGCGTAGAGCTGAAAACCGTTTATGACCGCAGCCAGTTGATTGAAGGTTCCGTTGATTTTCTCAAAGACAAGTTGATTGAAGAAAGCTTGATGGTGGCGCTGATTGCCTTCCTCTTTCTGCTCCATGCGCGCAGTGCTTTGGTTGCCATTATTACAATACCGCTTGGTATTCTGGCCGCTTTTATCGTGATGAATGCGCAGGGCATTACCGCCAATATCATGTCGCTGGGGGGCATTGCGATTGCGATTGGTGCCATGGTCGATGCCTCGATTGTTATGGTGGAGAATGCACACCGGAAACTCTCCGATATGGAACCGGATGCCGATAAGGCGGACAGACAAAAAGCGCTAATACAGGCGGCCAAGGAGGTCGGGCCGGGTCTGTTTTTCTCCCTGCTGATTATCACTGTGTCGTTCTTTCCGGTCTTTGCATTGACTGGTCAATCAGAACGCATGTTCACGCCGCTGGCCTTTACCAAGACATATGCGATGGCGGCAGCGGCACTATTGTCGGTGACGGTGGTGCCGGTTTTGATGCTCTGGCTGATACGCGGGAAAATCAAACGAGAGGATGAAAACCCGATCAACCGGTTTTTTATTGCGCTTTACCGCCCGTGTCTCAATGCCGCTTTAAAGTGGCGCAAGACAACGATGGTACTGGCGCTGATCGCGCTTATGAGCACAGCACTTCCGGCGTCCAAACTTGGCAGTGAATTCATGCCCCCGCTTTATGAAGGCGGGCTGCTCTATATGCCGATGACCTTGCCGGGCGTATCACCTGCCAAGGTCCGCGAAATATTGCAGGTTACAAACCGTCAGTTGATGGAGGCCCCTGAAATTGAGCAGGTCTTCGCCAAAGCCGGACGTGCAAATACCGCCACTGACCCCGCGCCACTGGCGATGATTGAAACATGGATTAAACTCAAACCCCGCGATCAATGGCGCGAGGGCATGACGCCGCAAAAGCTGATTGCTGATTTGAATGAGCGTGTCGGGCTGCCGGGCATGATGAATAGCTGGGGTTATCCGATCAAAATACGGCTCGATATGCTGACGACAGGTATTCGCACACCCATCGGGGTTAAGATTGCCGGGTCTGACTTGCAAGAAATAGACAGGATTGCAAAAGACGTTGAAGCTCGTGCTAAAAACGTTCCGGGCACCCGCAGCGCCATTGCTGATCGTGTTGTTGGTGGGAAATATATAGAGATTATTCCTGACCGCCGCGAACTTGCCCGCTATGGCATAGCGCTGAAAACCGTGCAGCAGGTGATCCAGACCGCGCTTGGCGGCATGCAGCTTGATGAAGCCGTAGAGGGGCGCGAACGCTACCCCATTATGGTGCGCTATGACCAGCCTTTCCGCGAGCATATCACTGATCTGGATAATATTCTGGTCAGTAGCCCTAATGGCGCGCATATTCCGCTGGCGACCCTCGCCGACATTCGCGTAGCAGAAGGGCCGTCTATGATCAAATCCGAAGATGCGCGGCTCAATGGCTGGGTGTTCGTTGATATTGAGAATCGGGATATCGGTTCTTACATCGCCGATTTGCAAGAAGCGCTTAAAACGCTAGAGCTTCCCGTAGGCTATACTCTTAAATTCTCCGGTCAATTTGAGCAGATGCAGGAGGCGAATGAGCGGTTAAAGATTGCTGTTCCGGCGACGCTGCTGATTATTATCACGCTGCTTTACCTCCATTTTGGCCGGTGGGACCGCACAATCCTGATTATGCTGTCCGTTCCGTTTGGTGTGATTGGCGGAGTCTGGTGGCTGTGGCTGGCGGATTATAATCTCTCTGTAGCCGTGGTCGTCGGGTTTATCGCTCTGGCCGGGATTGCTGTAGAAACCGCGATTGTCATGCTGATCTATATTGATCATGAAATGCGGGAACACTGGCCGGATACGTTTGAGAAACTGCTGGAAAATGTTCGCCATGGGGCCTTGCAACGTCTGCGGCCCAAGCTGATGACGGTGAGCACGATCATTCTCGGCCTGATCCCGATTTTCCTGACAGATGGGCCGGGTTCGGATGTGATGCGGCGTATTGCCTTGCCGATGGTTGGCGGCATGGTCAGCACACTCATCTTAACGCTAATCCTGATCCCCGTGCTCTACGCTGTGTATATGCAATGGAAGCTCAAACTGCCGAAGGATACAGGCCATGAAGCATAAGAATTTTTTGATTTTAAAATCAGTGCTGATCTTACTTTCGGCTTGTTCCATGACGCCGGACTATCATAGACCGGAGGCCCAAACACCTGCCTGGCGGGATGCGCAGAGCATAAAGAACGCTGAAGTCGCTGCTGACTGGTGGACGAGTTTTGAAAGCGTGGAATTAAACGAGTTGATGGAGCGCGCCCTTGTCAATAACAATAATCTACAAGCGTCTTTGCAGCGTATCGAACAAGCGCGCGCGGATTTAAAAATTGCCGGGGCATCGCTTTTACCTTCCGCCGATGTGACGGCCTCTTATATGAGCAGTTCTACGCAAGCGATGAATATCACCGATATGCGAAATAAAGGCATTCCTGATTACACAGCCGATGCAGGTCTTTCCTATGAGCTGGATTTGTTCGGTGCAAACCGTGCGAAAGTTGATGCATCAAAATCCGGGCTTAAAGGAACCCAATATGCCCACGATGCGTTGGCGCTAGTTATCATGGGTGATGTGGCGCAAAATTATTTCAATGTCCTGAATTTAAAAGAGCGCCGCCGTATAGCGCAGAATAATCTTGAAGCCACGCACGATTTGCTGGAAGTAGCCGAAGCTCGCTTTCAAACCGGGGCGCGTACACAGTTGGATATCACAAGGCAGGAAATGCAAGTGTCTAAGGCTGGTGCTGTTGTAACGGCTTTAGAGCAGGAACTGGCCTTGGCACAAAATGCGCTGGCTGTTTTGGTGGGTGAGCCGCCGCAGAGTTTTAATGTTGAGGCAAAAAGTTATAAGGGACTGCATATTCCGAACGTGGCCGTAGTGCAGCCCTCCGATTTGCTGGAACGCAGACCAGATATTAAAAGCATGGAAGCAAGTCTAAAGGCTGCCAATGCGGATATCGGCGCGGCGCGGGCGGCTTTTTATCCATCGATGAATATTGGCCCCAGTTTGTTGTTTGCTGCCAACCCGTCGGGGTCCGCCTTCACAATGGCAGGATCGATATTTGTGCCGATTTTTCAGGGCGGGCGTCTGGAAGGCAAGCTGGATCGCGTGACGGCGCGTCAAAAAGAACTGGCAGAGAATTATCAGCAAACGGTGCTTGTGGCTTTTCAGGAGGCAGAAAATGCGTTGACGAAAGTACAAAAAACTCTGGAAAGGGAAAAAGCTTTGAAACAGACAGCCGCTAAAGCGCATGAAGCGTACGATATAGCAAAAAACCAATATAGTTTGAGCGTTATTGAGTTTCAGGATGTTTTAGATTCACAGCGCATGATGCTGGAGTCCGAAGATCAGTATGAACGCGCCCGATACGAAACGCTGTCCGCCTGCATTGAGCTATTCAAAGCCATGGGCGGCGGGTGGAAAGAAAAATAGAAAACAAGGAGATACATATGGGACAGGAACACGATAAACACGGAGTAGAAGAGCATTCTTGTTGTCATCACGAGCATGGCGACAAAGCGAAACCTGTCACGGTGCCTGCTGGCGGGGATGTGATTTATATCTGTCCCATGCATCCGGAAGTGCGGCAAAGCGGCCCCGGCAACTGCCCGATTTGCGGCATGGCGCTGGAGCCGGAAACGATTACCGGCGCGGAAGGTGAAAATCCTGAATTAACTGATTTTAAAAGACGCTTCTGGATTGGTTTGATTTTAACTCTGCCTGTTTTTGCCTTGGAGATGGGCGCGCATCTTCTGGATTTGCACCATTATATCAGCGGCACAGCATCTAACTGGATACAGCTTGTGCTGGCTACGCCTGTCGTCCTATGGGCCGGAAAACCGTTTTTTGAACGCGGCTGGGCATCCTTAAAAACCCGCAATCTGAATATGTTCACGTTAATTGCCATGGGAACAGGCGTGGCCTGGCTTTACAGCGTTGTGGCAACCCTTGTTCCCGGCATCTTCCCCGATACATTCCGGCAAGATGGCGCCGTTGCGGTTTATTTTGAAGCCGCCGCCGTGATTACGGTGCTGGTGTTGCTGGGTCAGGTATTGGAGCTTAAAGCCCGCGAACAAACGGGCGGCGCAATTCGCGCACTGCTTGATCTCGCTCCGAAAACCGCCCGGCGGGTCAGTGAGAATGGCGATGATGAAGATGTGCCGCTGGATCAAATCAAGGTTGGTGATCTCTTGCGCGTTCGCCCCGGCGAGAAAGTGCCGCTGGACGGTATCGTGACGGAAGGAAAAAGCGCCGTTGATGAGTCCATGGTCACGGGCGAGTCCATGCCTGTAATGAAAGAAGCGGGCGACAAAGTCATTGGCGCAACAATGAACCAGACCGGCAGTTTTGTCATGAAAGCCGAGCGTGTCGGTAAAGACACTATGCTCTCGCAAATTGTGCATATGGTTGCCGAGGCGCAGCGCAGCCGCGCACCTATTCAAAGGCTGGCCGATATTGTTTCAGGATGGTTTGTGCCTGCGGTTATTCTGGTTGCCGTTATAGCCTTTATTGCATGGCTCATATTTGGCCCTGTGCCTGCCTTTAGTTACGGCCTGATCGCCGCCGTCAGTGTTCTGATTATCGCTTGTCCCTGCGCTTTGGGGTTGGCCACGCCTATGTCTATCATGGTCGGGGTTGGTAAAGGGGCGCAGGCGGGCGTGCTGATTAAAAACGCCGAGGCGCTGGAACGCATGGAAAAGGTCGATACACTGGTGATTGATAAAACTGGCACGCTGACAGAAGGCAAACCGACTGTCACAAAAAGTGTCGCCGCCGAAGGTTTTGGCGAGGATGAATTGCTGGCGCTGGCGGCATCACTGGAACAGGGAAGCGAACACCCGCTGGCTCATGCCATTGTTATGGCGGCGAAGGACAAGGGACTGGATTTATCACAGACGCAAGATTTTGACTCTCCAACAGGTAAAGGTGTTATCGGTAAAATAAAAGCCCAAGATATTGCGCTCGGCAATGTGATGCTGATGGAAGAAAAATCCATTAATGTATCAGCTTTGTCTGCACAAGCCGATGAACTGCGCAGCGACGGGGCAACGGTGATTTTTATAGCCGTTGATGGAAAAATCGCTGGGCTTCTGGCTATTGCTGATCCGATCAAAGAAACAACGCCCGCCGCTATCAAAGCCCTGCACGCTCAGGGCATTCGCATTGTCATGCTTACCGGCGATAATCGTCGTACTGCCGAGGTCGTGGCAAAAACGCTGGGCATCACAGAGGTTGAGGCTGAAATTTTGCCGGAAGATAAAGGCAAGATCGTTAAAAAATTACGCGATGAAGGCCGCGTTGTTGCTATGGCGGGGGACGGCACCAATGATGCCCCGGCGCTGGCTGCCGCCGATGTTGGGATTGCCATGGGCACTGGCACGGATGTGGCGATGGAAAGTGCGGGTGTCACGCTGCTAAAAGGTGATCTAACCGGCATTGTCCGTGCTCGCAAGTTATCCGTGGCGACGATGAACAATATCCGCCAGAACCTGTTTTTTGCATTTGTATACAATGCAGCGGGCGTACCAATCGCGGCTGGTGTCCTCTACCCATTCTTTGGTATCCTGCTCTCGCCGATTATCGCGGCAGCAGCCATGTCTCTATCTTCGGTGAGCGTGATTTTAAATGCCTTGCGCCTAAAAACTTCTGGCTGGTAAGAGGAACATATATTACCCAAGCCACGCCCATAAAAGCGGAAGCCAGATCAGGGAGGTTGTCAGCGTGCCTTTGATGGTTTGATAGGCAATCCAGATCCAGAAAGCTTTATGCCCTGTTTTGCGTATGTTCTTAGAACTCAGTTTATGAACTATTTCCATGTCAGAACTTCACGCCTACCTGCAGCCAAAATTTCTCACGGCTGGCAACCCCGCTATCGCCATTATAATCAGCATATTTCAGCAGAACATCCAATTTCTTAAATGGTTGGCCTGCATCAGGAAGCATGAAACTTTTTCCAACAGACAAATCAAGCTCATCACCAAAATCGCCGGTGCTGGAATCGTTACTATCAAAATCATGATAGACGGCAGTAAATGTTGTGTCGTCAAAGAGGCTCTTTGTGCCCGATACTTTATAAGCCCCACTCACATAGACATCTTCAAGACCGGCATTTGGTGTGCTCAAGAACGCATCAGCCGAGCCATTGAATTTGTGCAAAGTAGCGAGTGGTGTTTGAAACGCACTTGTACCGTCTCCGCCCAATACCTCATACCCCGTTGTGAACGTAAAACCATGGCCAGAGAGTGACGGTGCGATATGGTAGTATTCTTCATCATAATTTGCGGTGTTGTTTCCATGATCGTCCTGCGTGGCGGCTTCTGCCTCATAGGAAAAGCTCCAATGGTTATTCAAAGGCGCCGCACCCGTTACCCGTGCGCCAAAAGTCCTGGAGGAGCTTGTTGCCAGACGATCAAAATCAAGCCAGTATCCGTAGCCCGTTAATTTTAGCCAATCTGCGAAGGCATAAGAAGCATGAGCGATGTGAATATTTGAGTCCAGATCGCCCAATGGATTATCGCCACCGAAGATACGATTTACATTTCCAACATAGGCGTACATGAAATTTAAATGTTCGATGCTTGCATTTGTCAATTGAAAGGCATCAAAGGTTTGATCGTTCTGCCGCCAGTCAACTGTGCCTATGAAACGTTGATTATCCAGATTCAATTTCTGACGGCCAATCGCAATAGATGTTTGCGGCAATCCTGCCCATGAAAGCCATAGCTCGTTAATTTCAGCTACATCCGGGTCGGCAACAACTGGATAGGTCGTTTTCCCGTTTGTTGTGTCGTTAAAATCATTAGCGCCTATATTCTGAACAATCTGTCCTTCAAACAACGCTTGAAAATTCTTGTACGCGCCTGTTTTGAAGCCAAAATTGGTGCGCACGGTCGAGGCTTTGGCATCATTTGCTATGCTATTTTGATCGGCATACTCATAGCGATAGCGCATTTCCCCAAAAAAATGACCTTCTTTAATAATGTTCTCAACATCTTCTCCGGCAAGCGCCGATGATGCGCCCTGTATCATCAATCCACAAACGGTCGAGAGAAGAAGTGCCTTTAAGAGTTTTGTTTTGAGCATTTTGCTAGGCCGTTATTGTTGAACCTGGGGAAATAGAATGTTGTTTTCTTTGTGAATATGGAGCTTTAAATCTTCTTCCAATTGCTTCAATCCGACATACAGAGCTTGATACGAGGCGCACATATTAGGCTTGATGGCATAACTTTCTGTTAAGCGATCCAGTTCTTCCAGTGCTTTTCCCACTTCTTCGTGCTCGGCCTCCATAGCTAATATCGGCATCAGAATTTGTGTAGAAATATCACCTGTTTTTTCCATTTCTACAATCATGGGAAAGAGGACTCGTTCCTCTTTTTCAATATGCGCGAGAAGTTCGTTTGCCATGGAAACAAATATTTCGAGGACTTTATATAAATGCGCGTCCCTTTCACCATGGCGCGAGGCCACTTTTTGTATCAAATGAAAGAGTCTGGGCAAATCATCCTGTAAATATTGATGATGCGTATCAACAATATGGTTGATAAGATTTTC
This sequence comes from Alphaproteobacteria bacterium, assembly GCA_020442385.1. Lineage (GTDB taxonomy): Bacteria > Pseudomonadota > Alphaproteobacteria > Micavibrionales > Micavibrionaceae > JAGRKE01. Next base: position 8,898 of record JAGRKE010000003.1, read on the forward strand.
AAGTGTTTCAGTATTCCAATCTTTTTGGTCACTTGGGGTTTTTTCTAATGCCACAAAATCATTAGCGATCTCAGAGATTTCGATGCCTTTTTCTTCGCAAACATCGGATAACAAACGCTTCCCGCCGCAACAAAAATCAATTCCGTATTTATGAAAGATTTTATAGCTGTCGGTATGCTGTCCGGCTATTTCACGAACTGTTTTATTTTGTATGGCTATTTCATTCATAATTTTATCTCCTCTACTGACTATGAGTATTCTCATAGATTTCAGGCATGAGGCCTTGATCTGGATCAAACGGTATCAATCAAAATTTTCTGGCGAAGTCCCAGCATATGCAGGGCGGCTTTAGCGGCATCGCCCCCTTTGTTTTTCTTTTGCGGGTCTGCGCGTGCAATAGCCTGATCTTTGTTTTCAACGGTGAGTATGCTGTTCCCCAAAGCCAGATTATGTTTTAGAACCAAATCATAAACGCCCCGCGCACTTTCGTTGCAGACAATATCGTAATGGGAAGTTTCGCCGCGAATAACGCAGCCCAGAACGACATAGGCATCGTAATTTCTCTTGCCGGAGATAAAGAAATTTAATGCCGCTGGGATTTCCAGCACCCCTGGAACTGTTTCAATCTCGTACTCATGCCCTTGCTTATTCAGCACGTCGATGGCGCCTTCCCGTAACAGGGTGGCAATGTCCTGGTAAAAGCAGGCCTCAATGATAAGGATCTTGCTCATGCAGCGCTCCTTTTCTGATGAACGTAATCAATAACGTCACTGATGCTGGCAATATGCAGATTGTGTCGTTCTGCGAACTTTATCAGGTCAGGCAAGCGTGCCATTGTGCCGTCATCTTTCATGATTTCGCATATAACGGCGGCTTCACCAAAGCCTGCTAAGCGTGATAATTCTACAGAAGCCTCTGTATGACCGGCGCGCTCTAAAACCCCGCCTTTGCGGGCGCGTAAGGGAAAAATATGACCGGGGATACGAAAATCGCTGTGGCTGCTTTGTGGGTTGGCTACCAGACGGACCGTATGAGAACGGTCATAAGCAGAAATGCCTGTGGTGGTATTGTCCCTTGCGTCTATGGAGATAGTAAAAGCCGTGCCGAGTCTGCAATCATTATTTTCTGTCATCAAAGACAGGCCAAGGCGATCAATATGATCGGCGCCCATCGCCAGACAGATCAATCCCCGCCCATGCGTAGCCATAAAATTAATATGATCCGGCGTTGCTATGGAGGCTGGAATAACAAGGTCGCCTTCGTTTTCACGGCGTTCGTCATCGACCAGTATGATCATGCGTTCTTTACGCAGATCCTCTATAATATCTTTCACGGATGCCAGCTTTGTTTTCATGCGTTATCAAAAACAGAAAAACGCTTCAAAGCCTTGATCCAGATCAAGTTTCTTATATCTTGAGAATAATTGTGAGCAGAAGCGAAGAATCTTCCTCCGCTTTTACGGAATGGGACTCTCCGCCATTCAAATACAGCCATTCACCGGCACGCAGATTTATGACGGATCCTGTCAGTCCAAGTGATACGCACCCTTCAAGACAGTGCAGGGTGATTTCTCCAGGGACTTTATGCGACGGTATTTCTGTGCCTGCCTGAAGAACGAGACGAATGGCCTCAAAACTATCAGTCTTGATAATGGCCTGCGTTCTCGCTTCTTTCAGTGCCTCTCCCAAAGGGGTTAGATCGACACTCTCTCCCGGTTTTGCATGTGGTAATGCCATAGTTTTTGTCCTTTTCGCAGGTTTTGGTCAAGCGGCTTTTCGCTCCAGCTCTTCACGCGGGCCGAAAAATTCAAAATGCACCTGATTGCCCGGAATGCCCCAAGCCAGAAGCTCATGATAGATATTCACCATGAAGGGTTTCGGGCCGCAGAAATAATAATCCGCATGGCGTGAAGGCATGAGGCTTTCAATCAGCGCCGCATCGACAAACCCGCCGGAGCAGTTCGTGTCCGCCTTGTCCTCACCGTCAGTTGCTTCACTGTAACGGTAATGAACAGTTAAATTACTGTGCTTCGTAGCCAGCGCATCTAGTGTGTTTTTAAACGGCTGTACATCCACATTCAAACATCCGTGGATCAGAATAATTTTACGATCCGGCATCGCTTCCAGCGCAGTTTGCAGAATGCTGAGGATTGGCGTAATGCCAACCCCTGCCGCCAGCAAAACCAGCGGGCGTTCGTGCTTATCGTTCGTGTTCAGGAAAAACTCGCCGCATGGCGGCCCGATCTCAAGTGTATCACCAACATTGATTGCATCATGCAGGGTGTTGGATACATAGCCCTTCGGCGTATCGGCTTTCGCGCCGACCTCACGTTTCACGCTGATGCGGAAATAATCCTGACCGGGTTTGTCGGACAGGCTGTAATTGCGCATTGTGGTTGAACCGTCCTTTGTCGGCATCCGCACCGTAATATATTGCCCCGCCATATAGGATGGCAAAGCGCCGCCATCTTTGGGCTTGAGGTAAAAGGACGTAATGATGCTGCTTTCCTTTTCTTTGCGATCAACCACGAAATCGCGGAAACCTTCCCAGCCGCCGGTTTTATTTGCATTCTCATCATAAAGCTGCTTTTCCCGCCCGATCAGGATATCCGCCAGAAATCCATATGCCTCACCCCACGCATTGATCACATCGTCGGTTGCGCCTTCGCCCAGCACTTCGCGGATGGAGGCCAAGAGGTTTTCACCGACAATCGGATAATGCTCCGACTTGATCATCAATGATGCATGTTTGTGCGCGATCAATTCGACCGCGCCGCCCAGCACTTCCAGATTGTCGATATTTGCCGCATACGCGCAAATTGCAGCCGCGAGCGCGCGTTGTTGCGTGCCACCTGCCTGGTTGGCCGGATTAAAAAATGGGGCGACTTCGGGGTTGTGGCTGAACATGCGCTTATAAAAATGCTTGGTCAGCGTTTCGCCATGTTCATTCAAAATGGGAGCCGTGGATTTGACGATATCAATGGTTTGTTGGGA
>JAGRKE010000004.1 GCA_020442385.1 Alphaproteobacteria bacterium
CTGTCATTGCTCGATATCGGCTGCGGCGGCGGGCTGCCAGCTCGGCACGCGCTTCGTCTGCGCCGCAGAATCCATCGCCCATGACAATTTCAAGCGGCTTTTCATCCGCAGCCAGGCGCGCGACGCCGTGCCCTCCGTGCAGGTCGATCCCGATTTTCCGGTGATCCCGGTACGCGCCATCGCCAATAAGGCCACCGACGCGTTCACCCGCTTTCAGCAGCAAACCATCGCCCGCTATCGCACCGGTGAGCTGGAAAAAGAAGCGGCGCAGCTCGAGATCGAGCATTTCTGGGCGGGCGCGCTGCGACGCGCCGTCATCGAGGGCGATGTGGAGAACGGCTCGGTCATGGCCGGACAGAGCGTCGGCATGGTCACCGCTGTCCAGCCCGCCAGTGAGATCATCGCCGAGCTGGTGACGCAGGCCGAGCGCTATCTCGCCCGCGATCATAAGGCAGCCTGAACATGCCCGATGCCGCCGCCAGCGTGACCATCGACCCGGATGAGGTGGCCAAATTCTCCGCCATCGCCGAGCAGTGGTGGGACCCGGCGGGGAAATTCGCGCCGCTGCACGCCATCAACCCGCTGCGCATCGCCTTCATTCGCGAGCAGCTGGCATGCGATGCCTCTCCTCCCCTCACCGGCCTGTCATTGCTCGATATCGGCTGCGGCGGCGGGCTGCTGTGCGAACCGATGCGCCGCCTGGGCGCGGAGGTCACCGGCATCGACGCATCGGAAAAGAATATCAGGACCGCCGCCGCCCATGCCGCCGCGCAGGAGCTGGCCATCACCTACCGGCATAGCAGCGCCGAGGCGCTGGCCGCCGAAGGGCGGAGCTACGATATCGTGCTCAATATGGAAGTGGTGGAGCATGTCGCCGATCTGGAGGCCTTTATCGCCGCGAGCTGCGCGCTGGTCAAACCCGGCGGGCTAATGTTTTGCTCGACCCTCAACCGCACGGCCAAAGCCTATGCGCTGGCGATCATCGGCGCGGAATATCTCCTGCGCTGGCTGCCGAAGGGCACGCATGACTGGTCGAAATTCGTCAGGCCGTCGGAGATGGAAGCGCTGCTGCGCCGTCACGGCATGCGGATCACGGCGCTCACCGGCATGACCTACCGGCCCCTCAGCGGCGAATGGCGCCTCGCCCCGCATGACCTCAGCGTGAATTACCTGCTATGCGCGGGGAAGTGAGATGGAATCACAAGCTTAGGCACTGTTAACAAATTATTTAGTGTGCTATTATTGGAGTCCATGAGGAGGTTTTTTCATGGACAAACGTTTGTATCCCATATCAAGAGAGCGGTTTAACAGCGACATCAAGCCATTGATTGATAGTTGTTATTCTTCTGCCGGACGCCCGCCGCATATCAGTCATTATCAAATTTTCAATGCCTTGCTTTATGTGCTTCGTACGGGGATTTCCTGGCGCGATCTTCCCGTCTGTTACGGCCCGTGGCATTCTGTTTACACGCGTTTCAAACGCGCGTCCGACCGGGGCGTGTGGTGGAAAGTTCTCATTTCATTACAGCAGGATAAAAAGATACGAATGCAGGTGGTTCTGGGTGATTCCACGACATTTAAGGTGCACCGCCACGGTGGCGGGCAAAAAGGGGGCAGCAAAGCAAAGGCATCAACCGCGCGGGTGTGACCACGAAGCTACACCTGGCGCTGACGGCGGAAGGGCATCTCGTTGAGGGATTCCTGACGGCGGGAAATGCATCTGATATTTCTGTTGCAGAACAGTTGTTTGAAGGAGTTTATGGCTGTCATTGCGTCTTGGATATGGGGTATGATTCCGATGCCTTCCGTGATTTTTTAAGATCGCAGAACAATGCGCCGGTGATTCCCGGAAGAAAAAACCGGAAAGTAAAAATTCTCTATGACAAGGCATGTTACGCCTTGCGAGGGCGCGTCGAACAATTCTTTGGAAAGATTAAAGAAAACAAGCGACTCGCCCTGAGATATGAGAAAGACGATGCCCTCTTTATGGCCTTCGTCGCCATCGCCGCAATCAAAATAGCCCTCAAATAAATAATTTGTTAACAGTGCCTAAAAAACCGTTGAGATATGCAATGCCACCCACCAGTTCAAACAAGTTATCGTTTTTATCCGGAAACCGCTTATCCGAATGAAGTATTAGCCAGTTTACTCCCGACAAGTCCGTTTCATGATCCGGAAGATCAATCGTAAGCTGCGAATGCAGTTTTTCATCATCTTCTCCGACATAGCTATAGAAAATTTCTATGAAACGATCACCGTTTTCGCTTGTGAGAATTCGTGTATCCATCCCTCCGGTTAAGCGATCCAAATCCACATGGATATCTTCACCTTCGATCCAAATGGCGGGGTTTTCTTTTTGGTCGGACATCACATGCTCTCCATTCTTTTTGTTCCTTTGGCAAATTATCTCTTATATATTATATAAAAATTGCATTTTTATGACGTGATTGAAGAAATCAGGGTAATTAAGTTCTATTATATATGATTGATGTTATGTAATATACTCTAATTTATGAGTAAGCAGGGGTGTATTATGTGTGATATTTTTTCATTATTTTTTGGTTTAGAGGACCCTCGTCATGCTTCTGGGCGTCGTTATAAGCTTGAATCGTTACTCAGTTTGATAGTGGTTGGTCTGCTATGCGGTCGTAATAATATGGCCTCTATCTGGCGTTTGTCTCAGAGTTTTACCACAGAGCAGCGTCTGGCGTTGGGCTTTGATAAATGGCGTCTCCCAAGCCATCCTATTCTCACCACCCTCTTGCAACAACTCGATGCTCGTGCATTGGAACAGCACTTGTGTCGTATCTTCTACTCACAAGATGATGCCGACCATGCGTTGCTAGCATTAGATGGTAAAACGCTCCGAGGCAGTCGTGTTGGTACACATAAAGCCATGCATATGCTATCTGTGTTCAGCCAGTCTTTGTCAGCAGTACCTCATAGTATGCCTGTGGCTTCCGGAGAGAATGAAATTACTACAGCCTTGCGTTTATTAGAGCATTGTGAACTTAAAGGCACCATCATCACCGGCGATGCAATCTTTGCCCAACAAAATATCTGTCGAACCATTAAGAACAAGGGGGGTGATTATATGTTTGCTCTTAAAGACAATCATAAACCGGTGCGTACAGCCATTGAGCACGCGCTTGATACAGCGGATAAAAAAACGGAGAATTACGAAGACGCTTGATGTGGGCCATGGTCGTATTGAAGAACGCAAGTTAGAAGTGATCTCGACAGCACATTGCCGTATTAAGTGGCCTGGACTGATGCAAGTAGGTCGCATCACCAGGCAACGGACTATCAAAAGCACAGGTAAAACCTCTATAGAGTCTACCTGCTTCATCACCAGCCTGCCCGAATCATCCACGACGCCAGAACATCTGCTGGAGCTCAATCGTAACCATTGGGGGATTGAGAATAAGCTGCATTGGGTGAAGGATAATGTCTTCTTAGAAGACCGCTCTACCATACGCACCAAGGATGCCCCGCACATCGCAGCCATCCTCAGAAATCTTGCTCTGCACCTCATTAAAAAGGCTGGATATAACCCAACAATAGGGAGAGAAATATTCCAACAAAATATATCACATGCAATTAATACAGTGAGTTGTAAATGAACTTAATGGCCCTGAAAAATTTCCAGGGTTCATCAAACTGTCATAAACCCCCTTTATGTGGTTGAGAGGAAGATAGTTTATTGAGGCAATAGTCTGCGTTTGTAAAAATCGCCGCCAAGGTCATCGGCCTGTAAATAAATAAACTAAAATAATAAAAGGAGATCGCTATGTCAGATCCCGTCGCTCCCGGTTATTCGACAACCTATCGTGACCCCTCCGCCGTCATCAGCGGCCTGGAAGGCGCCGGCTTTGACGGCGGTGTCGTAAGTTTCGATCCGGCCCTGCTTTA
>JAGRKE010000005.1 GCA_020442385.1 Alphaproteobacteria bacterium
TGGCCAATGTGATGCTGAGCTTTTTGGAAGCAGTTAAAGAGCTCGATGAAGACGTTGTCCGAATCGTTGAAGCGCACCACAAAACACTCAGCGCGATTGTTATCAAGAAAATGCAAGGCGATGGCGGACAGGCTGGCAAACTCATGGAAGATGAGCTGCGCGCGGCCTGTAAGCGTTATTTCTCCAAAAAAGCCTAGAATTTCAGACGTTTTAAACTTTGGATTTGCGGCAAATTGGCAATTTGTCCGAAAATTTCGTCAGAAAGCTCTTCATCCAGTGAAATAAGACACACAGCCGTTCCGGCCCCTTCAACCCGGCCCAGACGGAAATCGGCAATATTTTGACCGGACTGGCCCAAAATCGTACCAACACCGCCAACCAGACCGGGCTTATCATCATTGCGGATAAACAACATGTGGCTGGACACCGCCGCCTCTACCGGCACGCCCTCAATATTGACGATACGCGGTTCTTTGCCAGTGAACAGTGTGCCCGTCACATTGCGCGTGCCGTCTTTGCTGGTCACCACCACATCTATCATTGAACGCCAATCTTTCGCCGAACCGTTATAACTTTGCTTAATCTCAATCCCGCGGCTTTGCGCAACCTGCAGCGCGTTGACCATATTCACACTATCAATCTGCGCGCCCAGCAAATTGGCGATTAGAACCGATGTGATCGGATCAGTATTAATTTCCGTCACGCTGCCTTCATATGAAATTTCAATCTTTTCAATAGCCTTTTCAGTGATTTGACCGGCAAAACCGCCCAGCTGCTCCGCCAGTTTTAGGTAAGGCTTCAAGCGCGGCGCATCTTCAGCCGAGATTGAAGGCATATTCAGTGCATTTGTAACTGCACCTTTATTGAGATACTCACTCATCTGCTCGGCCACTTGCAGGGCCACATTGACCTGCGCTTCGGTCGTGGAAGCCCCCAGATGCGGCGTACAAACCAGATTTTCCAGGCCGAAAAGCGGGTTATCCGTTGCCGGCTCAACCTCAAACACATCCAGCGCCGCCCCGGCAATCTTGCCGCTCTCCAGAGCCGCTTTCAGATCGGCCTCAACAATAATGCCGCCGCGCGCGCAGTTAATAATGCGCACGCCATCTTTCATTTTGGCAATCGTGTCTTTGTTGATCAGCCCGGATGTGTGCTCATTCTTCGGCACATGGATGGTGATAAAGTCCGCCTTGGCGAATAGATCATCCAACTCAACCTTCTGCACACCGATTTCCACTGCGCGCTCTTCGGTCAGGAACGGATCATAAGCCGCCACATGCATTTTTAAGCCGATCGCACGGTCAGCAACGATCGAGCCGATATTCCCGCAACCGATCACGCCCAAAGTCTTGCCATAGAGCTCAGCGCCCATAAAGCGTTTCTTTTCCCATTTGCCTGCATGCGTGCTTTCATTGGCTTGGGGAATTTGGCGCGCCAGCGCAAACATCATCGCAATCGCATGCTCAGCCGTGGTGATGGAATTGCCAAAAGGCGTGTTCATGACAACAATCCCAGCATCGGTCGCGGCGCGAATATCGATATTATCCACCCCGATCCCGGCGCGGCCGATCACTTTCAGATTTTTGCCGGCGGCAATAAGCTCGGGCGTGGCTATCGTCGCGCTGCGCACGGCAAGGCCATCATATTCACCAATAATTGCGAGTTGTTCTTCGGGGGAAAGACCAGGTTTGAAATCAACTTCAATCCCGTTTCTTTCAAAAATTTCTACAGCTAGAGGATCCAGCTTGTCGCTGATAAGAACTTTAGACATCTATGACTCCTTTTTTTGTCTTGTCTAGGATGACAGGCGTCCAGATGTACGGGGGATTAATGAGGAAGTAAAGGGGAACTTATACTCCTAAGCCGCCTTTGCACCGTTTTCAGCCTTGGCCTTTGCATACGCCCAATCCAGCCATGGCAGGAGTGCCTCTACATCCGCGGTTTCTACGGTCGCGCCGCACCAGATACGTAATCCGGCAGGGGCATCGCGGTAAGAGGCAATGTCATACGCCACGCCATCCGCATCCAAAGGCTTGATCATCACCTTCACAAACGGCAATTGCTCGTCCGCAGGCAAAGACGCAAACCATTCATCGGCAATGGTCAGACAAACAGACGTGGTCGATGCAATCTCTTCTGACACAGCCAGAAAATCCACCCAAGCGGTCTTATCCACCCAAGCGGCAATCGCATCATAATTACGCCGGCAACGCGCGATTGTCTCGCGCAGACCCCCAATGCTCTCCACCCATTTCAATGCGTCATAGCAATCTTCCACCGCCAGCATCGAGGGCGTATTGATCGTCTCGCCCACAA
>JAGRKE010000006.1 GCA_020442385.1 Alphaproteobacteria bacterium
ATCTGGCCGCCAAATACGCTGCCCAGAGAAGGCTTCAGCGTCGCCCATTTACCATCGGCTTCGACGCGAATCTCTTTTAAAACCTTAATCACCTTACGCGGTTTGGCCTGCGAAACAACGCCCGCCTCTTCGATAAGAGCAACAAACGGCGCAGAGCTGCCATCCATAGCGGGAATTTCCGCACCATCAATCTCAATCAAGGCATTATCAATGCCGCAGCCGCGCAGCGCAGCCATTAAATGCTCCACTGTACCAATGACAACACTATCAGTGTTACCAATTACGGTGCAAAGCTGTGTGTCCACCACGTGATCCCACAGGGCTGGCACAACATTATTCTTGTCGGTAATATCCGTGCGCACAAACACAACCCCATGCCCGGCGCGTGCAGGGTGGATTGTCATCGTTATATCCGCGCCAGAGTGCAGGCCGATATCCGTGATACTAATGCTGTTTTTCAGTGTTTGTTGCATGCTTAAAAATTCTATTACGTTAAACCGCTTCTCTATAAATATAGGAAAGCCGCGCGCCAACAACAAATCACACTTTATTGCGCTTTGTTACAGTAAAAAGGGCCCTGCGAACAGAGCCCTTTTCTACACAAATCCAGGATGGAATTAATTCGCCTGACGCCGCAGGAAGGCTGGAATATCCAGCTCATCATCACTCTTGGACGGTTTATCGATATTCAGGCTGCCTTGTGATGGCCCCTGTGGAACAGTCTGCGCCCCGCCCAAAGTGGGGGAGGCAACGCGTTGACGCGGTTTGTGATCTTCTTTGATTCCCTCAACAGCCTGCTGCACGCTGCCGGTGATTCGCTCGAACAACGACGGAGAGGCTTTTTTCTCCTGTGGTGTCGGCAATTTCGGCGGATTAAGCTTCAAGCCCGGAGAGGCAATCGGCTGATATGCAGGAGCACTGCTTGTCGGCGCAGCGTGAAAACTGCCAGGCGCGGTAATATTCGCATCGGAAACAGCTTCCATAGGCTTGGGTGGAATAAAAGAATCTTTATAACGCTCACCGCGCAAAGCTGTATTTTGCGGCAGGGCTTCGCCTTCACCCGCTTCACCAGCATCAACGGCAAACTCACGCTGCTCAAACATGTCGCGCTCAGGATCACTTGCCGTGATTTTTGGAACAGGATTGGTTTTAGCCGCTGGCACGAAACTTGGCAGTGACGGACCAGCGCCAACTGTGGGTGCAATCCGCTGCGCTGTTGCGATTTTCGGCTCTTCAGAAGCGCTATCCGTATTGGGAGTAGCGCGCTCCAGTGATGTGCGTTTATTCACATCAATCGTACCGTTTCCCCCGCCGGAAATTGTCTTTCTCTTGGCTTCGCGCTCAATACCAGTTGCGACAATCGAAACGCGCATTGTACCCTCAAGCCCCTCATCAAAGGTCGCACCAAAGATGATATTCGCGTCAGGATCAACCTCGTCACGGATACGATTACAGGCTTCGTCGGCCTCGAACAAGGTCATGTCATAACCGCCGGTCACGTTAATGATAACGCCGTGCGCACCCTTCATCGATACATCATCCAGAAGCGGATTGTTGATCGCAGCCTCAGCAGCCTCAATCGCGCGCTTATCACCGCTCGCTTCGCCGGTTCCCATCATGGCCTTACCCATCTCCAGCATCGCTGTGCGGATATCGGCAAAGTCCAGATTCACAAGACCGGGGCGAACCATCAGGTCGGTTACGCCGCGCACGCCCGATTGCAACACGCTGTCCGCCATCTTAAAAGCTTCGGCAAATGTCGTTTTCTCATTGGCGATGCGGAACAAATTCTGATTCGGAATAACAATCAACGTATCGACATAGCCCTGCATTTCTTCAAGACCTGTTTCCGCTGATTTCATACGGTGAGAGCCTTCAAAGTGGAATGGCTTGGTGACAACACCAACGGTCAAAATACCGCGCTCACGGCACGCTTTAGCAATTACTGGCGCGGCGCCGGTTCCCGTACCACCACCCATACCGGCAGTAACGAAAGCCATATTCGCGCCATCAAGATATTGTAAAACTTCTTCCAGCGACTCTTCTGCCGCAGCCCTACCAACCTCAGGCTTCGATCCCGCGCCCAAACCGCCGGTAACATGCGCGCCGAGCTGGATCTTGTGTTCGCAAAGGGAATTATCAAGCGCCTGCGCATCTGTGTTGCAGACAAGGAACTCACAGCCTTCAAGGCCTGAGGAAATCATGTTGTTTACAGCGTTACCGCCCGCACCCCCGACACCGATTACGGCAATTTTCGGCGAGAGCTTTTGAACGTCGGTTGGCTGCATTTTTATATTAATCATTGTGCGATCCCCCAAGGATTTCTCTTATGTACGGCCCACACATGAAAGTGCGCCGCGGTAGGTGATGGAATTTAGTCTAGGTAAGTTTGGGCACGCAGAAAAGCGAAAATATGTAAGGATTCACAGGGTTGCTGTGGATTTCTCATACTCCGAGCATACCATTGCCTCATAAAAAGATTCAAATTTGCGCGCTAAGTGACTCATCCGATTCATTTTTTTGAAAAACCAAAATCATCTGCGGCTTGTGTAAAAATCTATACACAAAATACTGTGGATAATTAAGGGATTAAAAAATAAGCCTTTGAACGTTTTGCTACCAGTTTTCATGGAGCCACATCTTGGTGCGCTCCCACAAACTGCCCGGCTCGACCTGCGCCATGATATCCGCAGGCATCTCGTGGGCGTGCTCGGACACATAGGTGAGCAAGCCTGCCGCCGTCGCAAAGGCCGGGCCGCCTACCGCATCGGGAAGACCGCTGAGGCGGATCGGACGCCCCAGACGAATTTGCTTATCGAGCACATGCTGCCCCAAATCTTTAAGCCCTGAGAGCTGGCTGGCGCCGCCGGTCAGAACTACCCTGCGGCCCAGAGCCGCGCCCAAACCACTATCTTTCAGGCGCGCCCGCACCAACTCAAAAATCTCTTCAACGCGCGGCTGAATGATCCCAACCAGCAGCGAGCGCGGAATGTGATTGGGCTCGGAAGACGCATCCTCACCCAAACGCGGCACATCAATCAATTCATTCTCATCGGCGTGCGAGGCCATGGCATTGCCGTATAAAATCTTCAGACGCTCCGCATCATGCACGGCGGTCGTCAGCCCCTTGGCGATATCGCTCGTCACATGCTCACCGCCGATGGGGATCGCATCGCTATAGATAATGTTGCCGCCATGAAAAACGGCAAAGGATGTAACGCCGCCGCCCATATCAATAACCGTACAGCCCAAATCCATCTCATCTTCAACCAGTGAGGCCAAACCCGACGCATAAGCCGAAACGCACAGCGCGGAGATATCAAGATGCGAGCGCTCAATACAGCTCGCCATATTTTGCAACGCGCCCATATCCCCGGTCACCATATGAATATCAACACTCATATTCTGACCGTGCATGCCGCGCGGCTCACGAATGCCGTCATGTCCGTCAATGCGGTATCCTACAGGAATTGTATGGACCAACTCATATTCATCGCTGACCACCTGCTCCTGCGCCTTGGCTAGCGCGCGGCGTACGTCGTTATCGGTAATCTCATGCCCGGCCACTTGTACATCGGCGGTATGACCATGCGACATCGCATGCACGCCGGGCAGATTGACCACCACCTCGCGCAGCGGATAACCCTTCATGACTTTTGCGGCCATATTCTCTGCCGCATGAACGGTATGACGAATGGCGTTCTCCGCCTTATCCAGATCGGTAATCGTGCCGCTTTTCACGCCCGCCGAGCCATGATGGCCAACACCCAAAACTTCGAATGTGCCCTCATCATCAATCACCCGGCCAATAAAACAGGCGATTTTGCTGCTGCCGATATCCAGCGCCGCAACCAACGATCCCTTTGGCTTATGTTTTATCTTCATCATGTCTAGATATTACTCCCGGCTTTAACCGACGCCTTATATTCCTGCACCGCGCCGGGGCGTGTACGTACAACAATGCGCCCGGCCTCACGCAGATCAATCGCGCTTAAATCCTTATCCAGTAAATTATCCTGCTCTTGCGCCGCGGCAAGCCTGCGCAGTGCATAGCCGATATCTTCTTCCGGCAGCTTCACGCTCACACCCGATTTCAGTTGCACATCCCAGCGGCGGTTACCCACCCAGCTCACCGATTTTGTGCGCTCATAAATCAATGGCTCGGCCTTAAGGTCGGCAAACAGCGCGGGCGCATGGGCTGGCGCTTGCCCCCCCAAAACAATAATCAGGTCTTTAAAGGGCGATAAGCCACTGGAGGTTATCACCTCGCCTTTTTGATCCAGAACACTAAGCTTTTTATCCTTTTGCCAAAGCGCCAGCGGCTCGCGCTCGGTCAGCTCAATATAAATTGTGTTCGGGAAACGGCGCTCAACCCGCGCTGATTTAACCCACGCCACACGCTCAACCAGCGCTTTGGCCTCTGCCGGATTAAAGGAAAAAAGCGGGTCACCGCGCTTTACGTTTATAATCGCTTTCAGGACATCCGCATCACTATGTACCCGCCCCTCAACCAGAATATTTTCAACTGTAAAACCCATATTAGCAGTGATTTTAAGCGTCTTATTCTCTATCCAATCCGCTGTGGCCGTATCCGCATCGCTGAGAAAAAACCAAGAGCCGAGCCAGCCCAACGCCACAAGAATCGCCAGCAAAACACCAAAGCGTTTCAGCCACGGCAAAACAACCGCAAGCTTGCCTTTGCGTCGTTTATTTATTGTTTGTCGTCGTGTTCCGATCAGAGCCATGGAAACTCAGTCTTCTATTTAGGGTTTAACGTTTGAATAAACGCGCCTCTTTTGGGACAGGATCTTTGAGCAAAGATTTTTTACGGCGCGCCGCAAGCGCTTCTTCGATTAAGTTTGAGAGAAAATCGGCAAAGAGTAAAGGCTCGGATGCAGCTTCCCACAGAAAGTATCCATAAGAACCGGGAATGGGGTTTACCTCATTCATCCAAATTTCGCCCGTTTTTGAATCGGAAATAAAATCAATGCGCGGCGCGCCTGTACGGCCCATTGCGCCATAAAGCCGCGCGGCCCAACTGCGGATTTTTTCTTCCATATCCTTATCCAATGCCGGGTTCAACTCGCGTGTGAGCGAGAGCATCCCCTCGCTGATTGTGCCCGGTGTTTTCAAACTGCCTCCGCCCAGCTTGTCGCCAGTCTTGCCACCGCCGGAGAGATATTTTTGCTTAAAATCAAGCAATTCATCTTGCGCCTTGGGACGCTCAATCGCTGAGGTTTTAATCTCACCTGCGATGTTGCCCACCGCCACATTATACTCAACAAGGTTTTTCACGAACGGCTCAACAATCGCCACATCATCCATTTCAAAAATCGGCGGCAGGCAGGCGCTGAGCTCTTCAAAACTATTAACCTTGGCCACGCCGATTGAGCTGCCCAGATGCGCGGGCTTGAGAATCATTGGAAAATCGATACCCCCAACCATTTCTTTCAAGCTCTCCGCCGGAATGAAGTATCCCTCTTGCGGGCGCTCAATGATGCCATAAGGCAAATGCGGAATATCCAAATCATTCAAAATGCGCTTGGTGGCAACCTTATCCATCATAATGGTCGAAGCCATAATGCGCATCCCGCCATACGCGACGCCGCAAAGCTCCAGCGCGCCTTGAACGCAGCCATCCTCGCCATACAGCCCGTGAAAAACAGGCAGCGCCACATCAAATTCAATCGGATCGCCCTTGCTGAACAACCCGGATTTCTTGGGCAACAAACGCCCAATTTTTGATGCGCTCATATCCAGCGTCACGGCCATGGTCTTCTTGCGTGATTCGGCGCTTAGCATATAATTAGCACGTTCGCGCAAAACATCACCCACCAGCCATTCACCGTCCGCTGTCACATAGACCGGGAAGGCCTCATAGCGTGTCTGATCTATCGCCCCCAGAATCTGCAAGCCGGAGACCACACTCACATCATGTTCGGGCGATCTTCCGCCAAACAAAACTGCGACGCGCTTTTTATTCTGAGACATGAGATGACCTAAGGGCTTAATTTCTTTGATGATTGCGTTTATTAAGATATTTGAGTAGTGATTAAACCACGAAACCCTATGACATTAAAGAGCGTTTAGCCTTGAAGATTTATCAATCCCAAAATGCACAGATGCACTATACCGTTTCAGGCGTGGAAACGGCGCAGCCTGTGATATGGGCGCATGGGTGGGGCCAAACCCATCAGGGGTTGGAAGCTTTAAAAACGCCGTTTGAGCAAATCGGCCATCATTACGCATTGGATTTTTGCGGCTTCGGGCAATCCCCTGAACCGCTTACACCTTGGGGTACAGAAGATTACGCCGATTTTGTTGCGGAGTTTATTAAGAACGAAATTAAAAAGCCGGTTCTGTGGATCGGGCATTCCTTTGGCTGCCGGGTTGGGATTCAAATTGCCGCGCGCCATCCAGAGTTGATAACGGGACTGTGCCTGATTGCTGGCGCGGGACTGCCGCGCAAACGCCCGCTGCTTAAAAAACTGTATTTCAAAACCCGCATCCTGACTTACAAGCTTCTAAAAAAACTGTCTCTGATCAATCTTATAAACAAAGACTGGCTAGCGCGTAAATTCGGCTCGGCAGATTACAAAAACACCTCCGGCACAATGCGTCAGGTCTTTGTCAAAGTGGTTAATGAGGACCTAAGCCCGCAGGCGCAAAGCATTCAATGCTTCACCCAGTTAATTTACGGACAAAACGATACCGAAACGCCGCCGGAGATTGGCGAGCGTTTAAAGTCGTTGATACCTCGCTCAGAAATGGTTCACCTTGCAAGCCAAGATCATTATAGTGTTTTGGCCGATGGCCGCCATCAGGTCACACCAATTTTGAAAAAATTCATTGAAGGACACAGTGAAACATCATGATTGAACTTGCCAACACCAGCCTTGTGTTCGTTGCCTACGCTGCCTTTGCGCTTAAGCGCCTCATGACCTATTTGCATGTTCTTCAGCAAGATGACTACGAAAACAGCCGCCTGATGAAATGGGTCTGGCAGCACAAAGCTTTCGATAAACGTATGAGCTTTGCCCTGCTGGTTTTGGGCGGTGCGCAGTTTTACATCGAGGCTTTCTTTATCAATTTTGTGATTTTCATGTGTTTTATCATTCTCGCCTATACGGAGAAAGATCCGCGCAAAAACTCAAAGAAAAAGCTGGTTGCAACCGCGCGCGCGCACCGCATATTCTGGCCCAGCTTTGCGCTTGTTTGCGCTCTTGGCGTTCCCTCTTTTTACTATTCACACCCATGGCCGTGGATTTTCACCGTTCAGATGATTTTGCCTTCAATCCTGATCGTTAATTTGTTCCTGCAACCCTTTGAAGAGCTGATCCGTAAAAAATACTGGAACGAAGCCCGCGCTAAAATCCAAAGACTTCAGCCCACCGTCATCGGCATTACCGGTTCTTTCGGTAAAACCTCGGTGAAACATATTCTCGGCCATATTTTAAGGATGAACGCGCTGACCCTCATCACACCGGGCAGCGTCAATACGCCGATGGGCATTACCCGCATCATCCGTGAGCAATTGGAAGAAGAACACAAGTTTTTCGTTGTTGAAATGGGCGCTTATGGGCCCGGATCAATTAAACATTTATGTAGATTAACGCCGCCGGATATTGGAATCATCACCGCAATCGGCCATGCGCATTACGAGCGCTTTAAGACGCTGGAGCGTGTCTCAGAAGCCAAGTTCGAGCTTGCCCAGGCCGTTATGGCCAAGGACGGCAAAATCATTATACATGAGCGTACTTTGCGCTTCCCCTATCCCCGCAAATTAAAGGCTGAAAATCCCGGCGCTTTTATTGTTTGCGGCGAACCGGCGGCAATTGACCCTGAAAAAAGGAAACATGTTTCATACTTATCGCCAGACGACGTTCATATTCAAAAAGTTGAGCAACGATCAAACGGAATTGAAACACGCCTAACATGGAATGGCACGACCTATATCGTCGAGGCACCGCTCTATGGCCTGCATCACGGACACAACCTTGCTCTTGCTTTTGTTACCGCACTGCAGCTCGGCATCGAAAGTGATGCGATCCATGCGGCGCTTCAGAGCCTTTCGCAAATCGAGCACAGACTTCAAGTGACACAACGTCCAGATCAAACCGTTTTGATCGACGATGCCTTCAACTCCAACCCTGTCGGTTTTAGCTCCGCGCTTGAGCTTTTGGGACAGCTAAAAAATCAGGGCCGCGCAATTTTGATAACGCCAGGAATGATCGAACTCGGCAGCTCTCATTATGAAGCTCATTTAAAAATTGGCGAGTTCGCCGGAGAAATTTGCGATGTCGCGCTTGTGGTAAATTCGGGGCGTATTCCATCCTTCGTGAAGGGCTTCAAAAACACAGGCGGATCAAAAACACTTATTGAAGTGGATACGTTCCAAGAGGCTTCGGCATGGGTTGAGAAAAACAAGCAGCCTAAAGACGTAATCCTGATTGAAAATGATTTGCCGGATATGTATGAGCGCATCCCGAAGATGTAGGGAACAGCCCTAGCTCCGCTCACCCAGACGCTTGATTTCCCAGCACAGAGTTACGCCGGTTTTTTCCTGAACAATACGAATAATTTCATCACCCAAATCTTCGAGATCGGCTGCCGTAGCGTTCCCAGTATTAATCATGAAGTTACAGTGTTTTTCTGACATACGCGCTCCGCCAATTTGCAAATCACGACAGCCCGAACGATCAATCAGCTCCCATGCTTTCATGCCATCGGGATTGGCGAACGTTGAACCGCCCGTTTGTTCAGATATAGGCTGGGTTTCATTGCGTTTTGCTTTAATGTCTTTCAGGCGCGCGCGTACAATTTCGGTGTCCTCGGCCACACCTTCAAAGACACCTTGGGTAAAAATCTGGTCTTCCGGCACGTCGGTGTGGCGATAACTCATCCCCATCTGCTCGGGCTTGAGCTGCCTGACATGCGCGGTGCGGTCAATCGTGGTTGCAGATTTCAACCGATCTTTCACTTCCATGCCGTAAGCGCCCGCATTCATACGCAACGCGCCCCCAACCGTGCCCGGAATTCCGGAAAGAAATTCTAGCCCACCAATGCCGTTCTTCGCCGCCATTGAGGCCACCGTGCCGTTAAGCGCGCCAGCCCCGGCGGTGATGACATTGCCCTCAACCTTTACATCGGCAAAGCCCTTGCCCAAACGAATAACGCAGCCACGAATACCGCCATCGCGCACAATGGTATTGGCCATACCACCCAACACCATCACATCGCCGTCATAGTTTTTTAGAAAATTTTCAAGATCAGAAAAATCAGCAGGTTCAAAAAGTAAATCAGCATGCCCGCCACAACGAAACCAACTCTCCTGCCCCAGCGGGTAATTCGGGGTCAGCGTGCCTCTGACATTGGGCAAACTCATGCCGCGCTGCCTTTGGCCTTTTCCAGGCTGCTTTGAAGCTCTTCGGGCAAATCATACGCCCAATAGGTAATATCGCCTGCGCCCATACAAATGACAAAATCATTCGGGCGCGCAAGGTCGGCCACCACAGAGGCCAGATCGTCGCGCGAAGCCAAACCGCGTACATCACGGTGACCATGTGATTTAATCGACTCCACCAAATGCGCCTTATCAATCCCTTCAATCGGACTCTCGCCTGCTTCATACACATCGGCGATGACAACACTGTCCGCATCGTTAAAGCAGGTCGAAAACTCCTCAAACAAATCATGAAGGCGGGTATAGCGGTGCGGTTGCATCACCGCGATTACGCGGCCATTTTGTGACGAGGCCGCAGCGCGTGCGGTTTTCAAAACCGTTTCGATTTCCACCGGGTGATGTGCATAATCATCGATAATTGTAATGCCGTGTGTTTCTCCTGTTTTTGTGAAGCGGCGCTTCACACCGTTAAACGCGCCGAGCCCCTTCTTCATAACAGGCGCGGCCACACCCATTTCTTTGGCAATCGCCAGCGCGGCCAGAGAATTTTGCACATTATGCTCGCCCAGCATCGGCAGATGAACATCACGCAAAACCAGCTCTTCACCTTCGCCCAGCCACGGCGCAAAGGTTACATCAAAGGTCGAACCGCTCGCATCAATGCGCACGTTCGAAGCGCGCACATCCGCCTGCTGAGAATAGCCATAGGTAATGACGCGCCGATCAGACACGGATGGAATGAGCGCTTGCACCTCTGGATGATCAATACACAGAACAGCATAACCGTAGAACGGCAAATTCATCACAAACTGGCGATACGCCGCGCGCACATTTTCAAAGCTGCCGTAATGCTCCATATGTTCGGCGTCCATATTGGTTACAACCGCGACGCTGGCGGGCAGACGCGTAAACGTGCCGTCACTCTCATCAGCCTCAACCACCATCCACTCGCTCTGACCCAAACGCGTATTGCTTCCGAAAGCATTCACAATCCCGCCATTGATCACGGTCGGATCAAAATCCGCTGCTTGCAGCATTTCACCAATCATCGAGGTTGTTGTGGTTTTGCCGTGCGTACCGCCAATGGCAATTGCCCATTTCAGGCGCATCAGCTCAGCCAGCATTTCAGCGCGGCGCACCACAGGCACTTTGGCCGCGCGAGCCGCCTGCAATTCCGCATTATCACTTTTTACGGCCGAGGAAATCACAACCGCCGCAGGCAGATCGCCATCCGGGGTTTTGATATTGGCTTTATCATGGCCGATGGCAACGCGAATGCCTTGGCCCTGCAAGCGCTGGGTATTGCCGCTTTCCTTCAGGTCAGAGCCCTGCACATCATAGCCGAGTGTTTTCAAAATTTCGGCAATACCGCTCATCCCGATTCCGCCGATCCCGACGAAATGGAGCGTACCGATATCAAGGGGCATAGCCTGCATCATTCAAATCCTTTTCTATTCGTTCCAGCCTGAAACAATTGCCGTAACCAGATTACCCAGTTTACGCGCTGCATCAGGCTTACCGCAAGTTCTAGCCTTTTCCGCTGCGCGAAACAAGACCTGCGGGTTTTGCAGGAAATTCTCAATGCGCGCCAGCAAGGCGTCCTGCGTAAAGCCACTTTCGGTCATCATCCACGCGCCGCCGACATCGGCCACGGCATCCGCGTTCATTTTCTGCTGCTGATCCTTGTGATGTGGATAGGGCACAAAGATTGCGGGCCGCCCAGCTGTTGTGACTTCCGCCACGGTAGAAGCACCCGAGCGACCAATCACAAGATGGCAGGCGCGCAAACGATCAGGCACATCCTCAAAAAAAGTGGCAAGCTCGGCCTCGATATTATTCTCTTTATAAGCCTTGCGGACCATATCAATATCGGCCTCACGGCATTGCTGAACGATGCGCAGGCGTTTCTTGTTCGCCGCTGACAGTTTGCCTAGCGTCTGCGGCACAACCTCGCTGAAAACGCTCGCGCCAAGCGATCCGCCCATAATCAGGATATTCAACGGCCCATCGTCCTTCACATTCGGATAAGGCTCGCTGTAGAGCGCGGCAATTTCCGGACGCACAGGGTTTCCTGTAACAACTGATCTCACTTTATCGCTCTCATCAAGGCCGCGCACGACAGGCAGAGAAAGCGCAATCCGATTGGCCCTATGTGCCAACATCGCATTGGCCTTGCCGATAATCGCATTTTGCTCATGCAAAACAGTTGGAATTTTTTGTTTTTGCGCGGCAAACACTCCCGGAAAGGACGGATAGCCACCAAAGCCGACAACAACATCGGGTTTAAGTTTTCTGAGCAGCTTGTGCGCCTGCGCAATACCGATCGCAAGCGATCCCACGCCTTTAATTTTACCAACCAAGCCGGAGCCCAGCGTGCCCGCCTGAATAACGTGCATGGGCATCCCCTCAAACATAGAGGCATATTTCATGCCGCGCTTGTCAGTTATCACCTCAACGCGAAAGCCGCGAGAGAGCAGATCATGCCCCAAAGCCTGCGCCGGGGTCATGTGGCCGCCCGTACCGCCAGAACTTAAAACAATCAATTTTTTCTCCTGTGCCATCTCACATTTTTCCTATTCTGCGCCCGGCCTTCAAAGAATGAGATAGTCCGCCCTTGGATACGCCGGAGCGTTTTTGCTTGCGCGTCAAGGCCAGAACCGCGCCCATCGCAAACCCCATCGACAAAACCGAAGAACCGCCATAGCTGATGAAAGGCAGCGTCATCCCCTTTGCAGGCAAAAGATTGAGGGCCGAGCCCATATGCACCAGCGCTTGCAACCCGAACATGGTCAACAAACCACCCGCACCCAGCACCGTAAACATATCATCAGATTCCATCAAACGGTTATAGCCGCGCAATAAAATAAAACCAAACACGAGAACAATCACCAGAATGAACACCAGCCCCAGCTCCTCTCCAGCGACGGAAAAAATGAAGTCCGCATGGGCATCCGGCAGGTGAAGCTTCACACTGCCCTGCCCGGGCCCTGCACCCAAAAAACCACCATTTTGGAAGGCTTCGAGGGATTTCTCGACTTGGAAGTTATCGCCGCTCTCGGGGTCAAGAAAACGGTTAATCCGGCTGTGAACGTGGTGAAAACTAAAATAAGCGGTAATCAGACCAACGATACCTAAACCGCCGAAGGCCAGCAACAGACGAAACGGAAAACCGGCTAAGAAAATCTGCGCGGCCCAACAACAGGTGACGATAAAGGTCATCCCCAAATCAGGCTGGAGCAAAAGCAAGGTAACCACAAACAAATACAGCCCGGCGGCATAGTAATTGCCCTGAAAATTTTCTCTGGTTTTTTGCAGTGACATCAGCCACGCCGCGACAATCACGAAACACGGCTTGGCAAATTCACTGGGCTGCAAGGAAAAGCCGAAGATATGAATCCAGCGCTGCGCACCCTTAATTTCCATTCCCGTTGCCAGCACGATAATCATCGCCAGCAACGCGCCGATCAGCCCCAGACTGGCCAGCCGCCAGACCTGCCGCTTTTCCAGCATCGAGGTGAAAAACATGATCCCCAGCGCGGGAACCAGCATGATCAAATGACGAATTAAAAAGTGATATTCCCCAAGTCCTAAATGACGCGCCACAGGCGGACTTGCGGTTGTAATTAAAACAATTCCAAACACCACCAGCACCATAAAGGCGCTGATCAGGCCGCGATCAACGGTCCACCACCAGCGGCCAAGAAAAGATTTATCTGTACGCGAAAAAAGTTTCATAAGCTTTCAACCAGTGTAGCGAATACATCCCCGCGATGTTCGAATGATTTGAATTGATCAAAGGATTTGTAAATCGGCGAAAGCAATACAACGCCGAATTTGTTCTCCTGTGCGTCAGAATGCGCTTTCTCCAGTGCTATTTTCATGGTTCCGCAAATTGTGTTTTCTATTTGATTGTTATCCAACCAGCGGGATAATTTTTCCGATGTCTCTCCAATCAAGTATGCATGGCGAATTTCATGCAGATGTTCTTCTAGAGGCTTAAGATCGTCGTTATGAATTTGCCCTCCGGCGATCCAAAAAATATCGTCATAAGACGCCAGAGCTTTAGAGGCCGATTCTACATTCGTCGCCTTGCTATCATTCACATAGAGAACGCCGCCGATCTCACGCACCAGATACTGGCGATGCGCCAGACCGGGAAAGGTCTTTATTGCTTCAAGCACTTGGTCCGCAGCCAAACCCAGAGCCTCACAAACCAGAAGTGCCGCCGTCGCATTTTGCAGATTATGATCGCCCTTCATATTGGTGCATACGCACACACGGTCATCAATATCCGGCATGTTAATTTGAATCTGATCTACCTCTCTAAAAATCCTGTTCTTTGCAGCAATGTAATTTTCCATCGAGCCATGACGATCCAGATGATCAGGCGTAATATTCAAAAGAACTGCAATATCAGGGGTAAAGCTGGGGCATAGATCAAGTTGATAAGAGGAAAGTTCAAGTACGGCAACCTTCACATTCTCAACATCCAAATCAAAAACAGCCCGCCCGATATTTCCGCCCATAACCGCAGAAATACCGCAGCTTTTCAATACATGTTCCAACAGAGCCGTGGTCGTCGATTTGCCGTTTGTGCCTGTAATCCCCACGAACTTTAAATCTTTCGAGGCGTAACGGGAGAACAGCTCCACATCACATATGATTTCAATATCTGCAGCTCGCGCAGCTTTAACAACCGGATGCGGCGCAGGGAAATGCAGCGGCACACCAGGCGCTAAAATTAGCGTCGCGCAGTTTTGCAGCACTGCCTGATCTAATTCAGTGCACGTCGCGCCCAGTGCTTCGGCTTCATTTCGAGCTTCCTCCCGATCATCCCAAGCCAGCACCTCAATCCCAAAAGCACGCAACGCTTTAATAGTGGAGAGACCTGAGCGCGCCAATCCAAAAACCGCCACCGGCTTTTGTCCGCATTGCTCAGCAAACTTTGATAAATCAATCATCTCAGCTTCAAGGTAGAAAGTCCGACCAGCGCCAGAATAACCGCAATAATCCAGAAGCGAATAACAATGGTCGGCTCGCTCCATCCTTTCTTCTCAAAATGATGATGAATGGGTGCCATCGCAAAGACGCGCTTGCCCGTGAGCTTGAAAGAGACGACCTGCACAATCACCGATACGGTTTCTAAAACGAACAGACCGCCAATAATCACCAGCACCAGCTCATGCTTGACCATCACAGCCATCGCACCCAGAACCCCGCCCATGGCGAGCGAGCCTGTATCGCCCATAAAGATCATCGCGGGCGGCGCATTGTACCACAAGAATCCCATCGCCCCGCCAATCAGCGCGCCGCATAAAACCGCAAGCTCTCCACTACCCGGCACGTAAGGAATATTCAGATATTCGGCAAAATCCGCATGACCGACCAGATAGCTGATAAAGCCGAAACAGGCGGCTGCAATTGCAACAGGAACAATCGCCAGACCGTCAAGGCCGTCGGTCAAATTCACTGCATTGGAAGAGCCCACCATGACCAGCATCGCCCAAGGAATAAAGAACAAGCCGACATATACATACAGCTCTTTAAAAACAGGAATTGCGATATGCGCGTTCACATGCCCTGGCAAAGCCCCCATGATACCAACGGCGGCGACACCACCAATGCTAAACTGCGCCAACAATTTCAACTTGCCCGGCAAGCCCTTGGTATTGCGCTTGGTCAGCTTTAGGTAATCATCGGCAAAACCAATCAGGCCGTAGCCAACCATCACCAAGAGCGCATACCAAATAAAGCTGTTGGATAAATCCGCCCAAAGCAGGGTCGAGATTGTCACAGAAATTAAAATCATCAACCCGCCCATGGTCGGCGTTCCGGCCTTGGCAAAATGCGTCTCTGGTCCGTCTTCGCGAATTGGCTGCCCCTGTCTTTGCTTGGCCTTGAGCCAACGGATCATCGGCGGCGCAATCAGAAAACTGATCAGCAGCGTCGTCATAATCGCTCCGCCTGTACGGAAGGTCAGATAACGGAACAGGTTGAAGAAAATGGAATCAGCGGCCAGCGGCGCAAGTAAATTATAAAGCATATCTTTTTTAAGTCTTTCCTGTTTCCGGCACGCATCTCAGAACCTCAGAGAGCACCGCCTTTGATTTGGTCCACACATCTTTGAACACCAGAAAATCGCCCGGCGCGATCACATCCGGCGTGATGGTTTCGATCTTGGCTGCGCCCTGAGATTTGCGGATTGCCTCGCGGGCATTCGATACAGCGCTCAGCCGTTTGCTGGTATATACGAAATCGAGATTAGCCATTTTGCGCGGGATTGCCAAACTCTTCTTGGGGAAGGTCAGCGAGTCATGCGCAGCTTTCGCAACATTATCCAGAATGGCCGTCTGACGGCCAGACCCCAGATCGATCATATTGGTAATGCGAAACACCGCCTGCGCCCCGCCGAGCGCAGGATCGGCCAGCGTTATGCCATTGCCCGTTTGATTGATAAAGCCTTGATCCTTGCCCATCGTCTTTAAGACAGAAGACACACATTTGCCAGTAAGGCGCAAAGCAAGCAGCGCCGCAACGAACGCCTCATCAATATCGCTGCCCGATGGCAGAACGGCGCTATGTTCTTGGTCCAGAATTTTCACCGTTATGCGGCAGCCATTCCCCGCATCCACGCACTCAAGCACTTGCGCATCCGCAGGCGCATCAACGGAAAATGTATAAACTTCTTGAAGACCGGCGGCTTTGGCACGACTGATAATTGAAAGATGTTCTTCATCATCCGCATTCACCAGCACCGTTCCGTGCGCAGGCATTTGCTCGAACAATGTGTCGCGGTGCGCGGCGGCGCATTTTGTAATCACAGCGATATCAGGCTGCACCGCGGGCGAGAGAACAAACACGCCATAATCGACATCCATCGGCAGCCCCGCCAGAGCGAGTGAAAGATGCTTACCCGCCTTATGCACACTGCCCGCTTTTGAAAGAACGTGCGCGAACGCTTTACGCTCCTCTTTGCCCTGCACCGCGAAAATACTTGCATGGCTTTTAAAGCGCGCTGCGCGGGCCATGGCCTGCAAAGCCTCATAGACACTAGGCACACTTAAATACGGCAATTTCAGTTCGGCTTGCATGCAGTGGGACAGCACAACAGCGGCCGCGCCCTTTTCAAATACCTTATTGAGGTCATCTTCTCTGGAGGCAAAAAACAAATCGCCGGGGCGGACATCATCGATATTCAAGCACACTCCGCTGGCGCACCATTCATGGCTGTTGCGCCCGCCTGTTACAATCGCCGCCTCCAGTGAATTCCAGATCATCGACTGGTTTAAGATCATTCTTAGCCTAGCTCCTCTATCGCTTTTTTTGCTTCTTCCCGATCATCAAAAGGCTCCGTGTGGTCGGCAAAAATTTGCCCTTGCTCATGCCCCTTACCGGCAATCAGCAACACATCGCCCTCTTGCAGTTCCGCCACAGCGCGCTCAATCGCTTCGGCGCGCCCTGCAATTTCCTGCGCGCCCTGCGCGCCATTTAGAATATCCTGACGGATCAGCTCAGCCTTTTCCGTGCGCGGATTATCATCGGTGACAATCACATGATCGGCCAGATCGGTGGCAATGCGGCCCATCACCGGGCGCTTGCCGGAATCCCGGTTGCCGCCGCAGCCAAAGACACACACCAAACGCCTCTTTGTGTGCGGGCGCAAAGATTTCAAAACCGTCTCCAGCGCATCAGGCGTGTGGGCGTAATCGACATAAATCGCCGCGCCTTTGGGATGCCCTTCGATAAGCTCCAGCCTGCCCGGTGCACCCTGCAAATTCGAAAGCGCGGCAATATATTCGTCTTTGTGCTGAGGGTCTTCCGCCAGAACGAGCCCCAGAGAACACATCACATTCATCGCCTGAAACCCTCCGGCAAGCTTCAAAGAAATCTCGTGAACATCCCCGAAAACCTCAGCCTTTACAATCTGGCCCGAAGGCTTTGGCGTGACCTCAAGAACTTTGATCTGCTCACCTTTGAAGCCGTACGAAATAAAATCCAGCCCGCGCGCGGTGACAATTTCAGAAAGAGCGGCAAACTCTTCAATATCCGCATTCAAAACCGCCGTGCCGCCATCCAGCAAAAGCTCGGAAAACAGGCGCGATTTTGCTTTAAAATAGGACTCCATATCCGGGTGATAATCCAGATGATCGCGCGATAAATTCGTAAAGCCCGCCGCACGGATTTTCACACCATCAAGACGGTATTGATCAAGCCCGTGAGAAGATGCCTCCATCACCATATGAGTAACCCCCACCGCCGCCATATCCGCCAGCGTGCCATGAAGAGATACAGGATCAGGCGTAGTCATAGAACCTTCACGCTTGGCCGTTTCCAGACTCACACCTAACGTGCCGACGCTCGCTGATTTCAAACCACGCGCCTGCCAGAGCTGATTGACAAAATGCGCGCAAGAGGTTTTGCCGTTCGTCCCCGTCACCGCGACAATGCATTCTGGCTGCGGACCGAAATACTCTGCCGCCAGCTTGGCAAAATCGCGGCGCGGATTGTCCGATTCAATCAACAGCACATCAGAGCCGCTGAATAAATCCGGCAACACGGTGCCATACGGCGCGAGAATAGCGGACGCACCATTATGCACAGCCGCCTCAATATAATCGCGGCCATCGACTTTCGATCCGGGAAACGCTCCGAACAGATAGCCGCGCTGCACCTGCCGGCTGTCGGCGGTTATACCTTTAAGCGTCTTAATGTCGAGTTTACCCTTCATGCCGCCCCTTCACCGAAATAAATTGTTTCAGTTCGCTGCCGAAATCGGGAGAGCTCGCCACCTGATCAACAGGCGCTAATCCCAAAACAGACACCATAGAAGAAATCACGCGCGAAACCGCCGGGGCCGCCGTCCACCCGGCCGTGGCATAGCCGAAACTGGCCTTCGTGCCTTTGGGTTCATCGATCACAATAAAGATTGCGTATTTGGGCGCATCCACAGGAAACACCCCGACAAAAGAGGAGAGCAAACGCGAATGGTCGTAGCCCTTTTTCGTGCGCCCCGGTTTTTCCGCCGTGCCGGTTTTTCCGCCGACATGATAGCCCGGCACATCGGCCTTCTTGCCCGTGCCATCCGTGACCACAAGACGCAACAACTGACGCATACGATGGGCCGTTTGTTCAGAGACAACACGCACATCGCTGCGCCCCTTATCCTCACTAGCAGTGCGCACAAGAGTGGGCTTCACCAAATACCCGCCATTCACAATCGAAGACACCGCCGAAACAAGCTGCAACGGTGTGGTCGCAATACCGTGCCCGTAAGATGCGGTGAGCGTATGAACATCACCCCACGGCGAAGGCACGAGCGGCTTGGTCACTTCCTTGATTTCAAAATCCAGAGGATCGAGAAGCCCAAGATCACGATAGAACCCTTGCAAAGCATCGGTTCCCACGGCCTGCCCCATCATGGCAGAGCCGATATTCGAGGAGTACATGAAGACCTCAGGCACAGTTAAAACGCGATCTTGCGCATGATAATCACTGATCGTAAAGCGCCCGATTTTAATTGGTTCACGCGCATCAAAGGTTGTGCTCATCGGCACATTCAGCGTTTCAAATAGTGCCGCAGTAGAAAAAATTTTAAACACCGATCCCAATTCATACACACCCAGCGTCAGGCCGTTAAAAATTGCCGAGCTTTTCGCCGCGCCCGGATTGTGCGGATCGAAATCAGGAAGGGAAACACCGGCGAGAATTTCACCATTTGTGACATCCATAATCACGCCCGCCCCACCCAGCGCATCGAAATCTTTCACCGTCTTTTCAATCTCACGATGGAGAATATGCTGAAGCCGCACATCCAAACTCAGCGCCAGCGGATCACCATACCCCAAATATTTATTAAAGCTGCGCTCGATCCCCGCCTGTCCATGCCCGTCAATGTCAACATAGCCAAGCATGTGCGAAATCAAATTACCCTGCGGGTAAATGCGTTTTTTCTCAGCGCGGAAAGACAGGCCCGGCTCACCGATCTCCAGCACCTTATATTGCTCATCTGGCGTAATACCCCGCTTAATCCAAACAAAGCGCTTATCGCTTTGCAGTTTTTGCAGCACATCGCCAAAGGATAGCTGCGGGAAGATTTTTACAATCCCTTCGGCCGCCACTTGCGGGTTTGAGATATAACGCGGATCGGCGTAGAGCGAAGCCGTCTCCAACGTGGTTGCAAGCAACACGCCGTTGCGATCAACAATATCGGCACGCAAAATATCGCCCGGCGCAGGCACACTCGCTTGCTCGGCGCCGTTCGTGCGCTCCCCACCTTGCGAGAGTTCGCCTTGCAAAATTGTCAGATCGAAAGCGCGGACCGCCAGCACCATATAAGCGAGCACAAAGAAACCGCTAATCAGAACGAGCCGCCCGCGGGCAAGCCCGAGAGACGAGCTGCGCTCCCCTTCAATCTTGATCGCATTTCGGCGCATTGCAGCTTGGAAGATCATGGCACACCTGCCTTCCCGATACGCTTCAACAACGCATTAAAATTCGCTTTCGGGGCTGCCGGTTTTCGACCCGGCGCAGGAACGAGCGTGACATCGTCACTGCTAACCTCTTGCGGAGCATCTTCAGCAGGGGTTTGGGAAATATTTTGATAAAGCGGCACTTGCCCGACGCTGGGAATTTCCTCGACCTGTAAATTCGGAAAAACGGAGGTGTCAGGCACCATTTGATCCGATGAAGGCGGCCTCACATCCAGATACTCTTGTGCCAGATCTTCAAGACGCTCAGGCGAATTTAGATAGGCCCACTCCGCATTCAAAACACGGATAGACTCGCGCTCGTGATCATACTGACTTTCATAGCGCGAGAGCTCTTCCTCGGCTTGACGAACCTTTTGCGAAACGTGCAAAAGCGCCGCGCCGCTGATAGCGGCAAAGATAAAAACCGATAATGTGCGCCGGCGAATTTTTGTCATGCCGCCCCCGCTTTCACCGCATAGCGCAAACGCGCGGAGCGTGAGCGGCTATTTTCCTGCGTTTCTTTATCGGACGGTTTAAGCGCTTTTGTCTGCGGCAGATCGAAAACAATATCGGCCTTTGATGATTGCTCAGGCAAATAGCGTGATCCGTGCGCTGCGCGGCCTGATTTCTCGCGGAAAAAGTCCTTCACCATGCGGTCTTCAAGCGAGTGAAAAGACACAACCACCATGCGCCCGCCGGCCTTTAGAATTTTTTCCGAAGCCTCCAGCGCGCGCTCTAGCTCGCCCAACTCATCATTCACAGCAATCCGCAGGGCCTGAAATGTGCGCGTCGCGGGATCAATTTTGTCCTTGTGCGATTTCGGCACAACCGCGCGCACCAGTTCCGCCAGCTCTTCGGTTCGCGTAAAGGGGTTTTCGGCGCGCTGCTCGACAATGCGTTTGGCAATCTGGCGCGAGCGGCGCTCATCGCCATACATGTAAATAATATTGGCCAATTCGCGCTCATCATATCCATTGACGATATCCGCCGCGCTCTTACCCTCGCCGCCCATACGCATATCCAGCGGACCATCCGCCTTAAAGGAAAATCCGCGCTCCGCCTGATCAATCTGAAAGGACGACACCCCTAGATCGAGGACAAACCCGTCCACCTGATCATATCCAGCATTCTTCAACAGGCGCTGAACATCGCCGAAGCACCCCTGCAAAAACACCAACCGCTCGCCGTATTTTTCTTGCAAGCGCGCCGCGCGCTCTTCGGCCGCCGGATCGCGGTCAATCGCAATCACGACACAATCAGCCGCCTCCAATATTGCCGCGCTGTAACCGCCCGCGCCGAACGTGCCGTCAACGTAAACCCCACCATCACAAGGATGAAGAGAATCCAATATCTCGGGCAGCATTACAGGATAATGACCAGTCACAAAAAACCTTTGATGTAAAAAAGCAGATAAAAGAATCGGCGGATGGACTCAGAAACGGGCCAAAATCAAGCCCAGCACTATAAAACCATGCACAGGGATGAATCGTCAATGAATCCGGCGATTCGCATTTGATTTAGTCCACAAAAATAATGAAAAAATGATTTTAGGGGCTCAAAATAAGGTCCAAGGCAGCCCTTGGATCGCCCTCGCGCATACCCATCACAGCCTCGTAATCAAACTCGCTGCATTCAGGAATACACTCACGGATATAATGATAGCCTTGAGCAATCTCGTCATCATTCGCAACGATTATTTTCACACCGACATGCTGATCAGAGTCATTAATTTTTGTAGAGAGAAGATTTAATCCTTCATCGTCAGCGCTATTTTTAAATGCAAAAAGAACCCGGCTCATAAATCTAGCATCTTCTTTGATGTGTGCCTGCTTGGATAAAAAATTAGTGATTTGCCTAGAAAAACCCTCAAGAACCCCAACATACCTATTTTCAGCATCCCGAAGATTATTGCCCGCAAAGTCTTTGGAAAAAATTTTAGTTAGCCTGCCAGTCATAATCTCGGCCTTGCCAAAGACCTCCACCAAACAGTCTTTGAGTATAAAAACAGCCTGCCGTGTTGAGACCGTACAATTTACTTGATTTTTAAATTCCATAATTCAAAAAAGCATATAAACATGCGTTACGTCAACAAAAAAGAACGGCCGCCCGGTTTTTCGCGAGCGGCCGATCACACTTGAAAGATCTATAAGCCGGGTTCTGTACCCCAAAGGGGCGATGGCTATTCATCTGGGCGGCTTGTTGCCAAGCCGCTCTAGCGACCTACCCGGATCGCGGTGTGGAAATGCACCATAAGCGATCCCTATTTGGCCTTGCTTCGGACGAGGTTTGCCGTGCCGCATCTGTTACCAGATACGCGGTGCGCTCTTACCGCACCCTTTCACCCTTACCTTCGAAAAGGCGGTTTGCTCTCTGTTGCACTGTCTGTCAGTTAAAAACTGCCCGGCCGTTAGCCGGCGTCCTATTTCCATGAAGCCCGGACTTTCCTCTCATACCCAAAAGCACAAGCAGCCATCCAATCTTTCATATGGGCCGCACTATGACCTAAAACACTGGTTTTTGCAAACTTTTACCCTAGCTTATTGGTCTGCGGATCAGTTTGCGCTGGCCTGCTCCCCATAAATAAGATAGACACACCCACCATGATTGAATTTGTAATCTTAATGGCTTACCTCACCGCGCTGGTCGCTCTATCCATTGATGCGATATTGCCCGCGCTCGGCCTGATGGGTGGTGACTTACATGTCATCGAACCCAACCATGTCCAATATGTTGTCGGCTTTATCTTTGTCGGCATGACACTGGGGCAACTTATCTATGGACCACTTTCAGATTCAATCGGCCGCAAGCCCGCCCTATTTATCGGCATTGCCCTTTATATCGTCGGATGCATTCTCTCGTGGCTGGCCAGCGCTTTGCCACTGATGCTTCTTGGGCGCTTTGTTCAGGGTCTGGGCGTAGCCGCGCCGCGCATTCTGACCATGGCCGTTACCCGCGATAAATTTCATGGCCGCGAGATGGCCAAAATTATGTCGATGATTATGGGCGTGTTTATTATGGTTCCGGCCATTGCCCCGTCGATCGGTCAAGGAATCATGCATGTTGTTGGTTGGCGCAAAATCTTTTTGTTCTACATCGCCGCCGCGCTGAGCGCGGGTACGTGGGCCTATTTCCGTCTGCCGGAAAGCTTGCCCGTAGAAAAGCGCAGGGAGTTTAAGCCCCGCATCCTTTGGAGCGCCCTCAAAGAGGCAGCCACCAACCGTACCACCGTCGGTTATACAATTTGCAGCGGCCTGCTGTTTAGCAGCCTGCTCGCCTATCTCAACAGCGCCCAGCAAATCTTCCAAGACATCTTCAATGCCGGAGATAAATTCGCGATGTATTTCGGCATGCTGGCACTCGCCATTGGCGCAGCTTTTTTTACTAACTCCGCACTGGTGGAGCGTTACGGCATGCGCCCAATCACAACCATTTCATGTGTTGTCGTCATTCTCGCCTCTATAGTTTTCATGGGCTACAACCTCTATACAGAACCGACCCTGCTCGGCTTTATGATTTTTATGGCTATCTCTTTTTTCTGCCTCGGCCTGACCTTCGGCAATATGGGCGCGATGGCGCTGGAACCAATGGGGCATATCGCAGGTATGGCCACCGCCCTGATGGGCTCGGCCTCAACCGCGATTTCGATCGCAATCGGCGTCACAATTGGACAGCTTTACGATGGCACGCTGCTGCCGATGGCGGGCGGTTTTTTAACCTTAAGCACCGCCGCGTTCTTTGTAATTATTTGGATTGAACGCGGGATTAAAAGCGCCTTCACCCCGCATAGCGATTAATCGGAAGACAGAGCCCCCCTTAGCTGCTTCCACGGGAACAATTCGCCCGGATCAATTTTGCGACCCGGCGCAACATCCGAATGCCCCAAGATACGATTCAGCGGAATATCATATTTCCCCATAAGTTCGCGGCACAAATCGATCAGCACCTCAATCTGCACATCGGGAAAGGCGCGATACCCCCATGTATGACCGGGGTTAACCAGCTCGATCCCAATGGAGGCAGAGTTAATATCGCTCTCACCCTGCCATTCTGACGCCCCCGCATGCCAGGCGCGCTTATCATCATCAACCAGTTGGAACAGGCGGCCATCTTCCTCGATCACGTAATGCGCGCTGACTTCCGAGGCCGGATCGCACAGACGCTCCAGCGCTTCTTGGCCCGTCTTCATATCGGTGTAATGGATAATAATCATTGAGGGCGTGGCATGCCCGCCGCGACGCGCGGTAAAATTGGGGGATTTATAAGTATGTAACACTTCCATTGGAACACTCGAATTTATCTGTAAGAAGCTTATGTTATTTACGAAGGAGAATAAACCATGCGCTTTGCCTTGGCATCGCTTTTACTGGCCGTAATTGCAGGCGGGATCATCCTGTTGATGTCTAGCCACACAACGAGCGCCATGGAAAATGGAGCAGATTTGATGAGCGAAAAACCCGAAGGATACCCTGTTGCAACTCTGGCCGGCGGCTGTTTCTGGTGCACGGAAAGCGAATACCGCGCCCTGCCCGGCGTTTTATATACACGCGTTGGTACATTGGCGGGCATATCGATAATCCGACCTATGACGATACCCATGGCAGCAAGTCCGGCCATGCCGAGGCGGTCGAGGTGACTTATGATCCCGAGAAAACATCGTTTGAAGCCTTGCTGGAATTTTTCTTCACCAAGGCCCATGACCCGACGCAGCTGAACCGCCAAGGGCCGGATGTCGGCACACAATACCGCTCGGCTGTTTTCTATCACGATGAAGCGCAGAAAAAGGCCGCTGAGGATATGATTGCAAAACTGACAGCGGAAAAGCGTTTTAACAAGCCGATCGTGACAACGCTGGAGCCTGCCACAACCTTTTGGGAGGCGGAAGATTACCACCAGCGCTATTACGAGAAGTATGAAGAAAAAACCGGCAAACCGCATATCAATGTTTTGCTGAAAAAGGCAAAAAACATGCTTCCCTAACCGTCCACAGTTTTCTCAGGGGCGCGCATCCGTCACCTCTGTTCTGCGCCGTAAGAATCAGCTTATGATGCACGTGGTTTAGATTGTTAAGTACGCGGAAAAATAACGGTTATCATGGGTAAAAAATGGCTAAAACAGCAATTGCTTGCTGTCGTTGATATTGGTGGAAACTCGATTAGTCTCGAGGTTCGAAAAGCAAAGTCTCCGTATAAAAAAGATAAAAAACTTTCAAATAAGATCCGCGAATTTTGCGGCCTTGCTCAGGGCATTGGCAAGGACGGCCTGATTGAGGACAGCGCACAAGACAGCGCCCTTGAAACTCTCGCCGCGATCAAAGCTGAAATTCAGCGCCTTAAGGCAGAAGGCTATAATATCCACACCAGAGTAATCGGCACAGCGCCCTTCCGTGACGCAAAAAACGGGCAAGCCTTTGCCCAGCGCATCAAGAATGAAATCGGCTTTGAGGTTGAAACCATTTCCGGCGAGCAAGAGGCCGAACTGGCCGGACTCGGCGTTCTCGCGCATTTTCCGACTTTATCTGGAATTGTTATTGATACAGGCGGCGGATCAACCGAGTTTGCCCTTCTTGAAAACGGCGAAATTACACATGTTTTCAGCCTGCCGCTTGGCATGCGCCGCATCGCCTCCAGCAATGATCCTGAGGGCTTTATCCGTGATCAGCTGGCAAAGCTGCCCATAGAATTTCATAACAACACACCGATTATCTTAACCGGCGGCATTAACCGTGCGCTGGCAAAAGCTTACGCACACGCGCATGATTTCAAGATTCATAAATATGACCGCAAGGGCAAACCCTATGAGATTGAACAAGCTGATTACAACAGCTTTATTCATCAAATTCAGATCGACCCTGACTTACAGGAAGAATTCAAAGTCAAATCCCAACGCCGCGGACAAATTGAAACGGCGACCCTGCTGATCGACGCGCTACAAGACGTTGTCGGTGCTGAGAATGTGATTTTGACCAAAGCGAATATGCGCGACGGCGTGCGAGCGCAAATGCGCGCCGCGCTGGAGCAACAAAAAGTGACCGTTTCTCAAAACCAGAAGCCGGAATCCTTTGAATTCTCATTTGCTTAATTGAAGATTTAAGCCGCTTTTTTAAACTGCGCGACCGCGTCGGTGCATCTGTTACAAAGGCTGGTCTCCGCACTCACCTCAGGCAGCACTTTCCAGCATCGTTCGCATTTATCGCCATCGGCTTTTTCTACGTAAGAACCAAATTCTCCATGGGGCACACACATTACTGTTGCAGAACTTGGCATATCAGACGCACCTCCCTTTATTTCTAAATCCGTGGCTTTTGGAAGAATACTCACTTCCCCCATATCCACGCCTTCAAAAAATGAAGCATTGCTCTCTGTGACATATAAAACCACATGAGCTTCCAAAGATGATTTTATTAAATCGTCTTTCCTTTTTTCTTCTAAGGAATATAAAATTACTTTGCGTGCACTCTTAATTACATCCCATTTCTCAGCCAAACCTTCATCGCTCCAGCCCGCCGGAACATCGGGGAATTCACGCAAGTGAACGCTGGCCACATCCTCGAACACCCCTTCGGGGCGGTAACTCCACGCTTCTTCGGCGGTAAACACCAAAATCGGCGCAAGCCACGCAGTCAGGCGGGCAAAAATCTCGGCCATTACGGTGCGGGCCGCCCGGCGCTCAAAGCTTTCCGGCGCGTCGCAATACAGGCGGTCTTTACGGATATCGAAATAAAAGGCCGATAAGTCTTCATTACAAAAACTGTGCAAACGTTTCGCCAGCTTACCGAACTCATAGCTTTCAATCGATGTGCGGACAAAGCCGTCCATCTGCGCAAGGTTATGCAGCATCAGGCGCTCCAGCTCGGGCACGCGCTCATCAGACAGATCAACGCGCTCGGCCTCGCTAAAACCGTCCAGCGCGCCGAGCAAAAAGCGCAGCGTATTGCGGATGCGGCGATACAAATCGCTGGTATTCTTAATTGTGTCCTGACCGATGCGGATATCTTCCTGATAATCAGAAAGCATCGTCCACAGGCGGATAATATCCGCGCCGTATTGCTCCATCATCTCCAACGGATCAACGACATTGCCCAAAGATTTGGACATTTTATAGCCCTTTTCATCGAGCACGAAGCCGTGGGTCAAAACGGCCTTATAAGGAGCTTCGCCTTTTGAGCCAACGCTCTCCAGCAGTGACGAATGGAACCAGCCGCGATGCTGGTCAGAGCCTTCGAGATACAAATCAATCTTCTCCACCCCGGCGTAATCGGGCCATGTCTGGTCATCCCCCACCACAAAAGCATGGGTCGAGCCGGATTCAAACCAGACATCAACAATATCAAACACCTGTTCGTAATCAGCGACATTGTAGCAATTACCTAAGAAATCCTCAGGCGGGCGTGACCACCACGCATCCGAGCCTTCAGCCTCAAAGATATCGCCAATGCGGCCCAAAACCTCTTCATCGCGTAAAACCTCTTTGGTGTCCTTATGCACGAACAGCGCAATTGGAACGCCCCACGCACGCTGGCGGGAAATACACCAATCCGGGCGATTTTCAATCATCGAGGTAATGCGCTGGCGGCCCTTGGCGGGAACCCAAACGGTCGCATCAATCTCCTCCAGCGCTTTTTTGCGCAAATCATTGGTCTCCATAGAGATAAACCATTGCGGCGTTGTGCGGAAAATCAGCGGGGCTTTTGAGCGCCAGCTATGCGGATATTCGTGCTTGAGCGAACCTTTGGCCAGCAGTTTTCCGGCTTCCTGCATTTCCTTCAAAACCGCGAAGTTGCCATCGCCCAGCTTGCCCTCTTGCGTGTAGACCTCAAGCCCCGCAAAGAGCGGAACATGCTCGCGGAATTTCCCGTCATCAGCCACATTATCCGTGACCTCAATGCCGTTGGCCGTTCCTAAA
This sequence comes from Alphaproteobacteria bacterium, assembly GCA_020442385.1. GTDB lineage: Bacteria > Pseudomonadota > Alphaproteobacteria > Micavibrionales > Micavibrionaceae > JAGRKE01. The sequence continues at coordinate 27,775 of JAGRKE010000006.1, forward strand.
TAGAAGTCATCCTCACCATGGCCGGGGGCGATATGCACAAAGCCCGTTCCCGCATCATCCGTCACGAAATCCCCGGACAGCATCGGCACATCGAAATCATAGCCCTTCGCGTGCAGGGGGTGATGACATACGCTTCCAGCCAATTCAGAGCCTTTTAGCGTTCCAAGCAGCGTCCAATTTTCAATCTGCGCTTTTTCTTTTACATCATCCGCCAAAGATACAGCTACAGCCAACTTCGCCCCGACTTCAACGCGGGAATCAGCGCCCACTGCGCTCACCTCATAAATGCCATATTCTACATTGTCGCCATAAGCGATTGCACGGTTAGACGGCATTGTCCAAGGGGTTGTTGTCCAGATCACGACATCCGCGCCCGTCAATAATTCATGTGCTGCTTTCACCACAGGGAAACGGATCCAGATGGTAACGGATTTATGCTCTTTATACTCAACCTCGGCCTCGGCCAGCGCGGTTTTTTCCACCACCGACCACATGACGGGCTTTGCGCCGCGATACAAACCGCCATTCAGCGCGAATTTGTGGATTTCGCGCACGATTTTGCCTTCCGCGCGGTTGGTCATGGTTAGATAAGGCGTATTCCAATCCCCGCTAACGCCCAAGCGCTGAAACTGCGCGGATTGGGTTTCAACCCATTGCTTGGCAAAATCACGGCATTCATCCCGGAATTGCAGCAGCGCAACCTCGTCTTTGTCCTTGCCTTCGGCGCGGTATTTTTCCTCAATCTTCCATTCAATCGGCAGGCCGTGACAATCCCAGCCCGGCACATACGGTGCGTCATAACCCATCATCTGCCAGCTTTTGACCACCACATCTTTGAGGATTTTATTGAGCGCATGACCCATATGGATGTTGCCGTTCGCATAAGGCGGGCCGTCATGCAAAATCCATTTCGGCTTGCCTTTAGACGCGGCGCGCATTTGGCCGTAGATATCCATCTCCTGCCACTTTTTAACGGTTTCCGGCTCTTGCTGGGGCAGGCCCGCGCGCATCGGAAACTCCGTCTTGGGCAGAAATACGGTTTCTTTGTACTTATCTTTATCTTGGTCGGCGTTGTCGCTCATGAGTTTCTCTGTAGTGCAAATTTAAGAGGGCACTATGGCTAGCCGGGCGCAGAAAATCAAGGCTCTAATGCGTGATTAGTAAAGGCCGGAGAGCACCAGAACCGCCGGAATATAAAACAGCGCGAAAATCGTGCCGAGCAGTACGGTGGTTGCGGCCTTTTCAGGGTTCAAATCCAGCGTGGCGGCAAAGGCTGCAATATTGGCCGCCGGGGGTACAATCGACATGATCAGCAGCATCTTATGAACCTGCGGCTCGAACCAGTGCAAAACGCTTTGATCCAGCGCAATAAAGCTCAGCCCCAGCAGCGGCCAGAGGATAAACTGCCCCAGAAAGGTCAAAGCGAGGAATTTGGGCGCAATCACCAATTTTGAAACTTTAGACAGTGAACAGCCGATAATCATCATCCCGATCACCACGTACGCGCCCTTAAAATAAGCCCAGATGGCATCCAGCTGGTGCGGCAAGTCCAGATGTGCGGCATTCACAATCAATCCGGCAGCAATCGCATAGAGCACGGGAAATTTCAGCACGCGTATAAAGCTGTCTTTTGGTGTAAAGTTTCCGCGATTGGCGATGTAATAAAATACGGTCGCTTCATAGAGCAGACCACCGCTTAGCGCAAACACATATACGCCCACCCATTCGGGCGGAAACAGCAAGATTACGATGGGAAGCCCCAGATAGCCCGTGTTGGACGCCGCCGCACACATTGCCAGCAAATTGGCCCGCTTATCAGGATACACTCTCTGCCCGATTTTATAAAACAGCAGGCTCATGAAGCTATACAGCCCGTAAACCAGGATGGGCAGTGCGATATAAGCCATTTTAAATTCAAGGCCGGAGACGTAATAGAAGGATACAATCGGGACAATGATATAAATCGCCAGCCCGGCGAGCGATTCCCGCTCTACGCCGTAAAAACGCCCGGCCAGCCAGCCCAAAACGATAATGCCGTAAAGCGGCGCAATATTTCCAAGGAGGGTTAAGAATAAATCCATAGCTCTAAGAGCCTAATATATCGCGGGCCTGCGCGCAGTCTTTATCCATTTGAGCAATCAGCTCATCCACAGAGTTGAATTTTGCTTCCCCGCGCAGGAACTGAACGGGTTGCACGCGAATGACACGGCCGTAAATATCGCGATCAAAGCCGAAAATATGGCTCTCCACCTCGGCCTGCGGTACTTCGAACATCGGTTTGATGCCGATATTAATCGCTGCGCCGTGCCATTCATCCTCGCCCTCAATTTGTACACGCGCCGCATAGACACCGTATGCGGGATGAATGACCTCACCCAGCGGGAAATTAGCCGTAGGATAGCCAAGTTCGCGCCCGCGCTGATCGCCCTTAACAACTTCGCCGCGCACCTCCCAATTCCAGCCAAGCAGCTTATTCGCCTCATGCACACGGCCATGGCGAAGGGCTTGCCTAATCTGGCTGGAGGAAATTTGCGCGGCGCCCTCTTCGAGCACTTCATCAATGATTGTAACAGGCAAACCGGCCTCTTTGATTGTTTCGGGCGAGCCCTTGCGCAATTGACCGAAGCGGAAGTTATACCCGACCACGACATGCGCCGCCCCCAACCCATCCATCAGAATATCTTGAACAAAAACATCCGCAGACTGGCTGGCAAAATCCCAGTTAAAGGGCAGGGAAAACAGCGAATCCACACCTGCCTCTTCAAGTCTCCAGGCCTTGAGCGCAGGCAGAGTTAAACGAAAGGGTAAATCATCCGGGCGAAACAATGAGCGCGGATGCGGCTCGAATGTCAGCACGCAGACATGCGTATCCAAATCATCCGCAATGTTGCGCGCTGTTTCCAGCAAGGCCAAATGACCGCGATGCACGCCGTCAAAATTGCCGATCACGACCACGCCGCCGCGCGCGCTTTCAGGAATATCCTTATAATTTTCAAATACATCCATGGGCGCTTTGAATATCGCGTTTTCCCGTTAAAATCAATGCGATTGGCATTTCTTTGTGATCTGTATGCCGTTTTAACCCCGCCCGATATTGCCAGCGCTAAAGCGCCTGTATATGGTGATGCGCATGAAACTGACACATAGACAGATTTTTGGCTATTTCGGGCTCTCAGCGCTGATTTTACTGCTGGACCAGATCAGCAAATGGGCCGTCACGGAAACCATGATCAAACCCGCTTTGGCGGTTGAAAATACTTATGGTTTCTTTGAATGGTATGGACAAGCCCAAGGGCAACTGCCCCCCGCAGCGATAGATGTTCTGCCGTTTTTTAATATTGTCATGGTATGGAACCGCGGGGTGAGCTTTGGTATGTTGACACAAGATACGGCGCTAGGCTCATGGCTTTTGGTTGGTTTATCAGTGGTTATAACCGTCTGGTTTACGGGATGGTTATTCTTCGCCAAATCCCGCCTGCAGCGCCTTGGCATCGCCATGGTCATTGGCGGGGCGATTGGCAATGCGATCGACCGCATTCGCTTTAACGGTGTGATCGATTTTCTCGATTTTCATGCCTTTGGCTGGCACTATCCGGCCTTTAATGTCGCTGACAGCTGTATTGTCGTCGGCGTTTTTATGCTCATTATTTATGCCGTTTTTTTGGAAAAAAGCTTTCATTCCTAAATCGGGCTTTTAAACTTCCATATCAGCACTATTTCTTTATAATTAGACGCGAAACCATGATGAAAAAAACAACCATTCTATTTGTAGCACTTTGCGCCGGGTCTTTTGCACTAACTGGATGCTCCGGCGCAAAAAAACAGCTGGGACTTGAAAAGCAAGTTCCAGATGAATTCGCCGTGGTCAAACGCGCGCCGCTGTCCCTGCCGCCGAATTATGCCCTGCGCCCGCCACAACCCGGTGCGCCGCGCCCACAAGAACAAAGCACCAATGAAGTCGCGCGCCAGACCGTCTTTGGCGCGGAGGAGCCGCAAGCCGCCACCACAGCCGCCGCTCAAACAAACAGCGAAACATTGCTGCTCCAGCAAGCTGGAGCCAGAGGCGCCGATCCGGCCATTCGCACAAAAATCGATCAAGAAGCCGATATTCAGGCCGAGGATAACCGCCCGGTGGCTGAAAAACTGCTTGGACTTGGCAACGATCAAGAGCCCGCGCGCGTTGTCAATGCTAAAGAGGAAGCCGCGCGCATTCGTAACAACATGGAAACCGGCCAGCCGGTAACCGAAGGCGAAACGCCCTACGTTGATCAACAATAATCGCTCAAAGATTGCGAACAACCATGCCCAAGCACTTCTATAAACCGCTCTGCCATCTGGTTTTGCTTGCTGGCATCTTACTCATACATGTTCCGGCGATGGCCGCGCCGGAAAAAATTTTTAATGCCGAACATTACACGCTTGAGAATGGGCTCGAGATTGTCGTAATCCCTAGCGCCCGCGTACCTGCGATTACGCATATGGTCTGGTATAAAACAGGCGCAGCGGATGAGCCACGCGGCAAATCGGGTATTGCACATTTTCTCGAACATTTAATGTTCAAAGGCTCTGAAGGGTTTGGACCGGGCGATTTTTCTGAGAAAATACGCGCACTCGGTGGCAATGATAACGCCTTCACATCACAAGATTACACAGCCTATTTCGAGTCTATCGCTTCCGAACATCTGGAAACCGTCATGACAATGGAGGCCGGACGCATGCGTGGCCTGAACCCGTTGATGGAAGAAGTTTTGTCTGAGCGTGATGTCATTTTGGAAGAACGCCGCCAGCGCACAGATAATGATCCCGGCGCCAAACTCTCCGAGCAACTGGATGCCGCCACCTTCGTCAATCACCCCTACGGCACACCCGTTATCGGTTGGGCGCATGAAATGGCAAGTTTAAGCTGGGCGGACGCCAAGAATTTCTACGATCACTGGTATGGACCGAACAATGCAATTCTTATCGTCTCAGGCGATGTAACGGGCGCGCAAGTTTATGAACTGGCCAAGAAAATTTACGGCCCCTTACCGCGTGTTGATGTGCCTAAGCGCCATTGGATTAGCTCTCCGCCCGCAAATGGAGAGGTTCACGTAACACTTTATGATGAAAGTGTGCGCCAGCCCACAGTTGAAACACAGTTCCGCACCCCGTCCCATAATCAAAACAAGGATGAAGCATTGGCACTCGAGGTGCTGGCTGAAATTATGGGCGGCGGACCAAGCTCGCGACTTTATAAGTCTCTCGTGATTGAACAGAAACTGGCTGCGAGCGCGGGCATGAGCTATAGCCCCGAGAGAGTTAGCGACGCAACACTTACGCTTTACGCTATTCCACTGCCCGGTATTGAGCCAGCTGCCGTTGAAGAGGCCTACAAAAACGTACTGCGTACATTGATTGCAGATGGCATCGATGCACAAGAACTGATCGATGCCAAAACCCGCATGCAGGATGCGGCCATTTACGCCCGCGACAGCTTGGCCGGCCCGGCGATGATTTTCGGCTATGCGCTCGTGACAGGATCGAGCATTGATGATGTTGAATATTGGCCGGATTATATCAGTAAAATCCAAGCCGAAGACGTGCTAGCCGTTGCTAAAAAATATCTCGATCCTGATGCAAACAATGACCGCCCGGTGGTGACAGGTTATCTTCTGCCCGCACCGGCCGAAGACAAACAGCAGGAGGATGCGCAATGAGACTGATCCTTGCCCTTTTCGCTTTTGTGGTTTTATGCGCGCCCGCAGCACAAGCCCGCGATGCGTTGCTGAACATTCAGGAGGTAACAAGCTCCGGCGGGCTAAAGGCCTGGCTAGTTGAAGATCACTCTGTTCCTGTTATCTCCTTGCAATTTGCCTTTAAGGGCATCGGAACAGCGCAAGATGCACCTGACAAGCAAGGCCTTGCCCGCATGGCGTCAAACACTATGGATGAGGGCGCAGGCGATCTGGACAGCCAAGCCTTTCAAAAAGAGCTGCGCGATAAAGTCATCGAGCTGCATTTTAATGCAAGCCGCGATAATTTCGGCGCAGAGCTTAAAACCCTGAGTAAAAACCGCGCGCGTGCTTTTGCACTCATGAAATTAGCCCTAACCCATCCGCGCTTTGATCAGGAAGCGATTGACCGTATGCGCCGCGCAAACCAAAGCCGCATTCGATCCTCTATTACAGATCCTGATTGGAACGCAGCGCGGGTTTTGAATGATGTTGCTTTTGCCGGACATCCCTACGCGCAAAACAGCGGCGGGACAATTTCCTCACTTGAGAGCATCACAGCCGATGATTTGCGCGCCTTCACGAAGGAGCTCAGTAAAGATCGCCTGCGCGTGTCCGTGGCCGGAGACATCTCTGCGCAAGAACTGTCCATTCTTTTAGATGAGCTATTCGGAGATCTACCCGCAACCAGCTCCAGCGTGGAAGACGTTCCAGACCTCACACTGACCAACCAAGGCGGTGTTTTTGTATACCCAAGAAATATTCCGCAAACCGTAATCAATATTATGCAGCCCGGAATCGACCAAAGCGATCCCGATTACCAGAGCGCGCAGGTTATGAATTTTATTCTCGGCAGTTCGGGCTTCGGTTCTCGCCTAACCAAAGAAATTCGTGAAAAGCGCGGCCTGACCTACGGCATATACAGCTATTTCACAGATATGGATCATGCCGACACGCTCTCAGTCACCACTTCGACCAAGAATGAAAGCGTAAGTGAAATGCTGCCACTTATTAAGGCCGAGTTTGAAAAGATGGCACAAAGCCCCATCGCTCAAAAAGAGCTTGAAGATGCGAAATCCTATCTCATTGGCTCACTGCCGCTATCACTCAGCTCCAGCGACAAAATTACAGGACTTATGCTATCGATTCAGCTCTCCGATCTTCCGATTAATTATCTCGATCAACGTGAAGAAAAAATCAAAGCGACCACTATAGACGATGTGAAGCGCATTGCTGCGCGCTTGCTTGACCCATCAAAATTCATCACCGTTCTGGTCGGCCAGCCCGGCGAAATTGAGGGTGCACAAAGTGTGGAGAGCCTGCCCAATGTCGAGTAAGCCCCTCACAGACAGGCCCGAATGGGCGGCTCTTCAGAGCCATTATGCCGCGCTTTCGCAAACCCCGCTCAAAGATTTATATGCGCAAGATGATAATCGTTTTACAGCAATGAGCGGGTCTGTTGACGGCCTTTTATTCGATTATTCCAAAACCCTGATGAGTGATGAAACGATCAGCCTGCTGGTTGATTTGGCGAAAGCTTGCGATCTGGAAGGCCAGCGCAGCGCGATGACCTCCGGCGCGTTACTTAACACAACCGAAAACCGCGCCGCATTGCATATGGCGTTGCGCGGATCTATCGCAGCAGATGTCGTCACAGAGGGACAAAATGTGAATGCTCTGGTTTCTGAAAATCTTGAGCACATGCGAACGCTCAGCGAAAAGATCCGGGTCAATAAAACCATCACCGATATCGTTCATATCGGCATTGGCGGGTCAGACCTTGGTCCCCGCATGACGTATAAAGCCCTCAGCGCCCATCACAACGGCCCGCGCGTTCATTTCGTCTCGAACATTGATGGTGCGCATCTCAGCCAGACGCTGGCCGCACTGACACCGAAAAACACCCTGTTCATTGTCGCTTCTAAAACCTTTACCAGCCTCGAAACAATTAAAAACGCACGCAGCGCGAAAGACTGGTTGGGCGGCCTTCCCGTCGCAGATCATTTTATCGCGGTAACAGGCAATGCGCAGGGTGCGGAAAATTTCGGCATTACCCCTGATAATATTCTGCCGGTTTATGATTGGGTCGGCGGGCGCTTTAGCGTCTGGTCAGGGATCGGCCTGTGTTTGTCGGTTTCTTTAGGCCACGATGCGTTCGAACAGTTTCTCGCCGGCGCACATTCAATGGACCAGCATTTCCTGAGCGCACCTTTTGAAAAAAACCTTCCTGTCATCATGGCATTGCTCGGTATCTGGCACAGAAACTTCTGCGGCTATGAAGCGCTGGCGGTTGTCCCCTATGCGCAGAATTTGAAGGACTTCCCAGCCTATATTCAGCAGCTGGATATGGAATCAAACGGCAAAAGCGTAACGCGCGGCGGGAGGGAAGTTGATTACCACACTGCCCCCCTCATCCTAAGCGGTATCGGCACAGACAGCCAGCATGCCTTTTTCCAGCTCCTACATCAGGGCAGCACAATCGTGCCATGCGACTTCATAATCGCGGCCAATCCTGATGTGCCGCTTAGTGATCATCATGACGATCTGATTGCCAATGTCATTGCGCAAAGTGAAGCCCTCCTGCTCGGGGATGAAAACAACGCCGCATCGCATGAGAATTTTGAGGGCAACCGTCCATCTTCTACCATCGTCCTGCAGCGCCTTGATCCCTACCATCTGGGGATGCTGATGGCACTTTATGAGCATAAAATCTTTGTTCAAGGCATAATCTGGGATGTAAACAGCTTTGATCAATGGGGCGTGGAGCTTGGCAAAAAAATTGCAAAAAACACCCGCCAAGCCCTTGAAAATAAAGACGAGTTAAAAACCGTTTCTACCGTCTCAAAGGGACTGCTAAACTACATCCTGCGCAACAAAGCGTAGAAATTCATAAAAAATTAGAGCCTTTTGGCGTAAAATGATTTCTGAGTAAGGATTTGGCGAGAGAATGCTCGTTCATAAAAGCGAAGGAAGCGCATGAGAGATCATACACCCGATCCCAGTGAGTTGCCGCCCTTAACGCAGCGCGCACTGGATGAGATCATTGAAAAACACAGGCTTTTTCAACGCGGCCAGAACGGCGGCGCACGGGCGGTTGTGCAATATCGCGATTTATCACGGCTGGATTTTAAACGTGCAAACCTCTCCCACGCTGATTTTACGGGCTGTCTGTTGCTTGAGGCCGATCTCTCCGAATGCAATCTTCGCTCATCCGCCTTTTTCGCCGCCGATTTACGCAATGCCATCTTGAAGGATGCCGATTGCACGCGCACGGATTTTCGCGGCGCGTATATGGCCGGGGCGGATATGACACGCACCAATTTGACTGATGCCGATATGCGCGAGGGTAAGATCATGAAGCGCGGCAAGCAAGGCACGCTTGAAGACCGCAAGCGCTCTGGCGGCGCAGGTGCAAAAACAATTTTAACTGGCGCGAAGCTTTCCGACGCAAACATGACCCGCATGCAGGCCTTCGGTGCCGATTTTTCCGATGCGGATTTTTCGAATGTTGATTTCTCCAACGCCAATTTGGCTGAGGTCACTTTTGAAGGCGCGAACCTGACGGATGCAGATTTGAGCGGCGCTAACCTTAGCGATGTGAATATGCGCGGCTCGGTCATCGCCGGGGCCCTGCTACAAAACACCGAAACGGGCGGGCTGGATATGTCCGGCGCGGTCACAGAACGCGAGATGGGTGATAAACTGGAAAATCTCGGCAAAAGCCTTCCAGAACTGTTGGAGGAGCATACACTGTGGGTGGCTACCGCCGGGCGCAGCGGACGTCAACTGGATTTAAGCGGCTATGACATGCGCGATGTTATCGACCTGAAGCGCTTCCCCTTGACCGCAATCCGGGCAGAAAAAGCCAACTTCCTCAGTCAGGATTTACGCGGCGCGGAAATGCAAAGCGCGCATTTCGATCATGCGGATTTTCGCGATTGCGATTTAACCGATGCGGATTTGCGCGCCTCCAGCCTTAAATATGCGCAGTTCAGCCGCGCCGATCTGACCGAAGCGCAGCTATGCCCGCTGGAATTTAAAAACCCAGATGGTTCAGTGCGCATTCAACGCGTGAATTTGAGCGGGGCAAATTTCCGTTTTGCTAACATGGCCCATGCTGACTTACGTGATTGCATCTTAATGGGCGTAGATTTTTCCAATACAGTTTTACGCGGGGCGGATTTACGCCGCGCCGACCTGACAGGCGCCATTCTGACCGGCGCGATTCTCGATGATGTGAAGCTGGATGATGCGATTATCGATCTGGCCGCCATTCGCCGCACTTAAAACTACTTATCCACCGCCATTGTAAAAGCCCCATAGGTGCAATACTGACTCTGCCCTGCCAAAAGGCTAGCATAGGCGCATGCGCATTCGATATTTACCAGAAACGCTGATCAACCAGATCGCCGCCGGTGAGGTGATCGAGCGCCCGGCTGCCGCGATTAAAGAGATGGTTGAAAATTCCATCGATGCGGGCGCAAGCAAGATTGATGTGACCATTCGCGATGGCGGCAAAAGCCTGATTGTCATTAGTGATAATGGTCACGGCATGGGAAAAAACGATCTGATCGCCGCGCTGGACCGACATGCGACTTCCAAACTGCCCGGTGATGATTTGCTAAACATCGAACATTTGGGCTTTCGCGGCGAAGCGCTCGCCTCCATCGGCGCGGTTTCGCGCATTAAAATCTCAACACGTGAAGATAATAGCGGCGAAGGCTGGGAGATATCTGCGCAGGGCGGTAAAAAAGATGAGCCCTCCCCGTCAGCACATCCGTCGGGCACAAAAATCGAGGTGCGTGATTTGTTTTACGCTACGCCTGCGCGCCTTAAATTCCTAAAGTCCGAGCGCGCCGAAGCCATGGCGGTGAAAGACGTACTTACACGCCTTGCTATGGCCTTTCCACAAATTGCCTTCACCCTGACCAGTGATGATAAAGTTTCGCTGAACCTGCCTGCGGTTTTGGATATGCAATCGCGCCTGTCTTCCATTCTCGGCAGAGAGTTCGGCGCAAATGCCATGATGATCGAGGCTGAGCGAGAGGGCATTTTTTTGAGCGGGTTTGCCGCCCTGCCGACCCTGCATCGCGGCACGGCGCAGCATCAATATCTGTTCGTCAATGGCCGCCCGGTGAGAGATAAGCTGCTCGGCGGCTGCGTACGTGCGGCTTACGCCGATGTGATAGCCAAAAACCGCTATCCGATGGTGGCGCTATTTCTGACGCTTCCTTCCGATGAGGTGGATGTAAATGTTCACCCGGCGAAGGCCGAAGTGCGCTTCCGTGATCCCGGTTTGGTGCGCGGCCTGATTATCAGCGCGCTGAAACATGCGCTGCATGAAGGCGGGTTTCAATCCTCCTCCAGCGTTGCGCAGAGCGCCTTATCTTCCATGCGTCCAGCAGCGAACAGCTACACACCATCTCTGCCGCTCAGCCGTGGCAGCGGCCCGGCCGTGCCTTCGTCTTACGCCTATGGCAATCTCGCCGAAGCTCCGGCGATGCATTACCAAGCACAGCCGCATATGCACACTGCGCCATCCGCGCGCACTGAAGAGGCCGCACCGCAAACAGAAATAATCGCCAATCCGCTGGGCGCGGCGCGCGCGCATATCCATGAAAATTATATTGTTGCGCAGACGCAAGACGGGCTGGTGATTGTCGATGCCCACGCGGCGCATGAGCGTCTGGTTTACGAGCGTTTCAAATCACAAATGGGTGAGCGCGGCATTGAAAAACAAGGATTGCTCTCACCCGAGATTGTACAAATGGAGGCCACGCAAAGTGAACGCCTGCTGGACTTTAAGGACGAGTTGGCCCGTCTGGGCCTTGAGATCGAGCCCTTTGGCGCCGGCGCAATCGCGGTGCAGAGCGTTCCGGCGCTGCTCGGTCATAAGGCTGATATTCCGTCCCTCATCAGGGATTTGGCCGATGAAGTTTTGGAGAACGATCAAGCGCAAGGGCTGGAGGAGCGGATAAACGAAGTGCTCTCGACCATGGCCTGCCACGGTTCGGTGCGCAGCGGACGGCGTCTAAATACGGAGGAAATGAATGCCCTGCTACGCCAAATGGAGGCCACGCCCTATTCCGGCCAGTGCAATCATGGACGGCCGACCTATATTGAATTAAAATTAAGCGACATTGAAAAATTATTCGGGCGTAGCTAAGTGAGCGATAACAACAACCAAACAGCGAAGAAAACAGTTCTGCAGATCTATGCAGTGTTCGGCGCTTCACTTTTGTTGTCTTTGGTCCCTATACCCACGGCCGCTTTTTTCTCCTTTGTCTTCGGAGTTGGTGTTTTGATCGCGGCCTATGCTTTGCGTAAAAAGAACGATGAAGGCAGTTTGATCGAAAACCATATGACATTCATCATCCGCACCATCTGGATCGGCAGCTTTTTTGCGATGATAACAACAGTAGTGGGCAGCATTTATTTATTTCTGAATATTGATAACGCGCCGCTGGAGCCCTGCATGAATGACCTCGTAAACCACGCGCAAAACATTACCGGGCTGCGCGGTCTGGAAACGGTTTTTGGAAATTGTTATGAACCCTACTGGGTGATCAACGCGCATGCCTTTATCACCAGCTTTGCGATTGTCGCCCTGCCCGTATTGGTTTATTTTTCGGTGCGCTATGCACGCGGGCTGGCGCGCGCGGCCAATGGCTACCGCGTTGCTAATCATCTGGGCTGGTTTTAAATCTTACAATAATTCGAGATAGCGCTGCGCCGCTTCAAGATCGATCGTCATCGCGCGGTCTTTCTTTTCTTGCGCCGGATCGGGGCCGTATTTTTCTTCATTATAAATTGCAGCCTTAAAACGCTCTTCCACATGGCAACACTCAAAAACCTGCTGCGCATTCAAATGCTCCTCCACCATCGCCAGCGCAAGAATAATCGAGCCTGCCAGCGGCGTGACCACTTGCAGCACCGTAAAGCGGTCTTGACCCAAACTATCAATCAGGGCTTTCACGGTTTTATGGATTTGAGGCTCTTGCTCCAGCGCGATCAGGCTTGTTGTGGTTTCAAGCTTTGCGCCAAAGTGCTCTTCGAACCATTGCAGTACCGGGTCCCAAGCAGCGTTTTGCGCCGCCGCCATTTCCGGCGGATCGACGGCGCGGTAGCAGAGCAAATCGGTGTTGAGATATTTGAGCATCACCTCAGTCATATGAACACGATCTTGCGGAATTTTATCAATCTTCGTGCTCAAGATTTGAGTCAGGGGCATGGTATCGGGCACAATCATCTCTTCCTGCACCGCCCATTCACGAACAATTTCATGGGCAAGATTTTCACTTGGCGAGCGCAAGATGTTTTTAAAGGGTGTGCGCACAGCCTTCCCATCAAGCAGGATATCAAACCCGCCCTCAGACTTTTTCGTGCTGGCCAGTGTGTAAAACCGTTTCATTATTCCTGAATATCAATTTGAATCTGATCTTCAAAACCAAAAGGCAAGGTAACATCAGCGGGCTTTATACCCGGCTGACACACAGGAGATATCTGAAGAGAGACATCCTTTAAATCCAAGGATGATAGCGCCGCATCATCGCGGAAAAGCAAATCATATATATAATAAAGTGCATTCGAGAAACGGTACCCATCTGCAAAATCGGCCAGCCTGAAACACGGGCTTTTGATCATACCTCCAACATCAATTCCCGCTTCTGTATCCTCAATAGATAGATCAAAACCCAAGGCGCTTCCGTAATCTTCAAAATTTAAAACGCCGCGCGCGCGCTCATCAATTTCCATCCCCCCCTTAAAAACATCCCTATCTTGATAGGTCAGATTTATATACTCAACGCGCAAAGCATCGTCCTCGTCTTTAAAAATGCCGGTGAGAATGGCATCACCCAGAAGAACGGCAAACGGCCGCGTGGTTGTAAAATAGTAAGACTGCGAAGGCGCACGCCCCTCCACCTTCAAATTCACAACCGCATCAAAGGGCTCATCGCCCAGCGTGCCGGTCGCCATAAGGGCTGCAGAATCTTCAGGGCCGGGCTGTAAATCCACAAGATCAACATTGAGAGTGTCCTTGGTCAGCAAGCCTTCTTTGACATCCAGCCCTTCGATATAAACGTCTTTAAACTTACCGTTTTGAAACGTCATATCCCAAAAACCCACACTCACGCGCGCTTTCTTAAGCTGCGCTAGTGCGATTTCAGTTTCCGGATTTTCATGGAAGGTAGCATTTTCAAATTCGAAAGAGATATTGGGATAGAACGTCATCCCGTTCAGAGTTTCAACGCGCGCATCCAGCCCGGTAAAATCACTCAAAAATCCTTCGACAGCATTTTTGTAGCCATCACCATTGCCGCCGATATTGGACAGTATGATCAGCGCAATAACCACCAAGACAACAAGAACCAGTGAAATTTTTAAAAGCGTTCTTAAAGCTCCACTTGTTTTTTTCAATCCGTTTTTCATACTTGGTTATTCCTCTTAAATATTTTCAAATGCTTCGCTTTTATTATTCGGATCAAAACCGAGCGCTTTCCAGCTTTTTTTGAGATCGTCGGGTAAAGGCGCGCTGATATTCAGCGTTCCTTTACGTGTTGGATGCTGGCAAATAATTTGCCGCGCATGAAGATGCAAACGTTGCGCAATATCCAAATCCGATAAATCCTGCGGCTCAGGCTTATGCTCTCCGGGTGCAGGCGGAATGCCTTTATATTTTGTATCACCAACAATCGGGCAATCTATCAACTCCGCATGCACGCGAATTTGGTGCGTGCGACCGGTGCGCGGCCAAAAGGCAACGAAGGCCGCTTTATCCAGAGCATGCTCAACCACCTCAAATTCGGTAATTGCCATCTTGCCCTCTTTTTTATCGACAACCATGCGCTCTTTATTAGAGCCGCCCGCCTTTGCTAATGGCGCTTTGATGGTTCCGGCGTAATCCTGAGGCGCGGGTGAGACAATCGCCCAATAGATTTTTTTGATATCGCGACTTTTAAATTGTGCCCCTAGCGCTTTCGCCACTTTGGCTGAGCGTGCAAGCAGCAGCACACCGCTCGTATCTTTATCGAGACGATGAACGAGGCGCGGGCGAACGCCATTTTTATCCGCAAGCGCATCGAGCATTCCATCGATATGGCGCTTAACCTTGCTCCCGCCCTGAGAGGGCAAACCATAGGGCTTGTTCAGGGCCATCACATCACCGTCATCATAAATAACCAGTGAACGGATAAAATCGCTATCAAACTTACTCACGCGCGGCTTTTGATCTGCGGGCTTGTCCTCGTGCGGAGGAATGCGCACCTCCTGCCCGGCCTTAAGTCGGCTATCGGCCTTTACGCGTTTACCATCCACACGAAAACCGCCTTTGCGGATCAGCTTTTGCGCTAACCCATAAGGAATTTCAGGCGCATATTTTTTCACCCAGCGGTCGAAACGCTGGCCATCATCATCTTCTGCAACTGTAATGATTTTTATGCTCATGAGGCCAAACTACGTACGATCATTAATCCAAGAAACAGCGCCCCGACAGATAGCACCACCGAGCCCATCACATATAACGCAGTAGCGCCCAGCGCACCGCGTTCCCAAAGGGCTGATACATCCAATGAAAATGTCGAAAAGGTGGTAAAGGCACCCAAAAACCCGGTAATCAGAAACAATTTTACGCCGTGGCTGGGCTGCCAGTACTGCGCGAAAACGGCAATCAGAACGCCCATAATGAACGATCCGATGACATTCACGCCGAGCGTCCCCCACGGAAAGCCATCCCCAAAGAGTTTGAAAGCCCCCACATTAACGCCATGACGAAACACCGCGCCAAGCGCGCCGCCCATTGCAATTGCGACTATTGTGTTCATCATAAAAAATCCTTATATGCTTTGATCATGTTTAAACGTTTGTCAGCAACTTATAAAGCCCTTCTTTTATCCATCGTCGGTTATGGCGGTTTTGCCATTTCTGATGCGGCCGTGAAGCTGCTAACCCCTTATTATTCGACCTACCAAATCATAAGCTGCGATTTAATCCTCGCCAGCTGTATACTCCTGCTATTTTCACCGAAGCTGGGCGGGCTGAAAACCCTACGTGACCCGCAGAACATGAGATTTCACCTGTTGCGCGCTCTGGGAAATTTGTTGGGCGCTATAACCATTGTTTATCTGTTTTCACTTTTTCCGCTCACAAGCGTTTATACAGTCATTTTTCTCATGCCGTTCATTATGGCCCTGCTGGCCATTCCCATTTACAAAGAGCGCGTAGGTCCGCACCGCTGGCTTGCAATGCTCATTGGCTTTAGCGGCATTTTAATCGCCTTCCAGCCATGGAAAAGCAATCTCGATTTATATTTATGGCTGCCGCTTTTGGCCGCCCCGCTGTTTTTCGGCGGTATGCATCTTGTTATGCGCTCTATCAAAGGGGCGAGCGATCTGGCAATTGGCCTCTACCCCACGGCTGTCGCTGGCATTTGCGCGCTGCCTTTGGTTTTTCTTAATGGCGACTTCATACTTTTTACGCCCGCGCATTTTTCATGTCTTCTCGTTTCCGCGCTGGGAATCGCCACTGGCTTCTTATGTGTCTCAAAAGCCTTCCACCGCGCCGATGCCTCGCTCATCGCCCCCATGCAATACACGCAAATGATCTGGGGCATTGTTTTTGGCATTCTCTTATTCGGCGACATTCCAAAGCCAGAAATGCTGCTGGGCGCGACCATCATCATCGCCAGCGGGATTTACCTAATCAGGAAAGAGCGCGTTAGCGCGAGCGTAATTTAGACCAATAGTCCAGGCGTTTTTTAATCTCGCGCTCAAAACCACGCTCTACGGGCTTGTAAAATTCGCGGCGCGGCAGATCATCGGGGAAATAACTCTGCCCTGAAAATCCTTCGGGCGTATCATGATCGTAGCGATAACCATCGCTATAGCCCTGATCTTTCATCAGTTTGGTCGGAGCATTCATCGCATGTTTGGGCGGCATCAGCGAACCCGTTTCTCCGGCCGCCTTTTTCGCAGCCTTTAGCGCCATATAGCTGGCATTGGATTTAGGGGCGCATGCCAAATATGTGCAAGCCTGCGCCATGGCCAGCTCGCCTTCCGGCAACCCCAAACGCTCATAAGCCTGCCATGCGGCAATCACCAGTGGCAGCGCCTGCGGATCGGCATTGGAAATATCTTCCGAGGCCACGCAAGTCATACGCCGCAAAATATATTCCGGGTCTTCCCCGCCGGCCAGCATTCTTGCCATCCAATAAAGCGCACCATCAGCGTCCGAAGCGCGCAGGGATTTGTGAAAGGCGCTGATCAAATTAAAATGCGCATCATCGCCCTTATCGTAAAGCGGAGCGCGTTTTTGCAACAGCGCGAACAAGCCCTGCTCATCCAGCTCCTCTTCAACCGCCATCACCTGCTGAACCATAGAGAGCAGATAGCGCCCATCACCATCCGCCATCGCCTTCATCGCCTGGCGCGCATTATCGCTCAGCGGTAGGGTGCGTCCGGCTTCTTTTTCCGCCCGCCCCAATAAAGTTTCCAACCCTTCATCCTCTAAGCGCTTGAGCACCAACACTTGCGTGCGTGAAAGCAGCGCAGCGTTAAGCTCAAAAGACGGGTTTTCGGTGGTTGCCCCGACCAGAATAATCGTGCCGTCCTCGACCACAGGCAGGAACGCATCTTGCTGGGATTTATTAAAACGGTGAATTTCATCCACGAACAGCAGTGTGCCCTGCCCGTTTTGGCGGCGGATTTTCGCCGCATCGAACACGGCGCGCAAATCTTTCACGCCGGAGAAAATGGCCGAGAGCTGTTCGAAATGCAGGTCGGTCTGCGAGGCCAATATACGCGCAATCGTCGTTTTTCCGCAGCCCGGCGGCCCCCAAAAAATGATCGAGCTGAGTTGCCCGCGCTCCAGCATTTTTGTCAGCGTGCCTTGCCCGCCGACAATGTGGTCCTGCCCGACAATCTCATCCAAAGCCTTCGGACGCAGGCGTTCGGGCAATGGACGCGGCATCGTATCCGCCTCGTTTGAATCGCTCTTTACTGCAAATAAATCTGCCATACCATCTTTTGTTTGATTGCGCTTGACCTATAAGGTATGAAACATACGTCATTTATAAGGAAATGGGAACATTTAAAGAACAATCCAATGTTAGCCACGCCTCTAAAATATACGGATGAGGTTGCCAAAAGCACCGCGCCAATCTATGAGACTCTGAAGAGCCAGTACAAGGAAGATCACTGGAAGACCCTTGCGCCCTACATTCATGAGATTAATAAGCTGAAGGCGCAGAAAAACGCTGTCATCCTTGCGCATAACTATATGACTCCCGATATTTTCTATGGCATTGGTGATGTCGTTGGCGACTCCCTCAAACTCGCGCAAGAAGCTGCGAAAAGCGACGCCGACATGATTATTCAGTGCGGCGTACATTTTATGGCCGAGACCTCAAAAATTCTCTGCCCCGAGAAGAAAGTCATTATTCCCGATATGCAGGCCGGATGTTCTTTGGCCGAATCCATCACCGCCGAAGGTCTGCGCGCAATGAAAGCGCAATATCCCGGCATTCCTGTGATTACATATGTGAACACCTCCGCCGATGTGAAGGCCGAGAGCGATGTGTGCTGCACCTCTTCGAACGCGCTAAAGATCGTCAATGCGCTGGGTGCGCAAGGTCATGACACCGTAATCATGACACCTGACAAATTCCTCGCGCAGAATGTCGCCGCGCAAACGGATGTAAAAGTCATTTTCTGGGAAGGCACATGTATGGTGCATGAGCGTTTTACGGCCGAAGATGTCCGCCAAATGCGCGCGCAGCATGAGGGCGTGGTGGTCCTCGCGCACCCCGAATGCCCGCCCGAAGTGATGGCCGAAGCCGATTACGCCGGATCAACCGCGCAGATGGATGATTACATCAAGGACAAACAGCCCAAAAAGGCCGTGCTCTATACCGAATGCTCAATGAGCGATAACATCGCCGCCTCTAATCCCAATGTTGAACTCATCGGCACCTGCCAAATGTGCCCGCACATGAAGCGTATTTCTTTGCCGAAAGTTTTGAAGGCGTTGCAAACCGAAGGGCCGGAAGTTACGGTCGATCCTGCGATTATTGAACGCGCCCGCAAACCAATCGAACGTATGCTGGAGCTCAGCTAAATGCTATCCAACCTGATGATCGAAAAACATGTCCGCGCCGCGCTGGAAGAAGATCTGGGCGGCGGTCATGACATTACATCCAACACTCTTATTCCCGAAGATGCCCGCGCCAAAGCCGCTCTGGTTGCCCGTGAAAGCGGCGTTCTGGCGGGCCTGATGGTTGCGCTGTCGGCCTTTAGTCTGATGTCGCATGAATTTGACATGATCGTCCATGCGCAGGATGGGGATTCCCTCAAAGCTGGGCAAGTGATCGCCGAGATTGAAGGCCCAGCGCGCGCCTTGCTGAGCGCCGAGCGCGTGGCCCTAAATTTCCTGACCCATATGTCGGGCATCGCCAGCATGACCAGCCGCTTTGTGCAAGAAATTGAGGATACGGACACGGATATTTGCGATACCCGCAAAACGCTGCCGGGCCTGCGCGCCTTCCAAAAATACGCCGTTAGCGTTGGCGGCGGGTCCAATCATCGCTTTGGCCTTTATGACGCAATCTTGATCAAGGACAACCACATCGCGGTGGCAGGCAGCATCGCCGCCGCGCTCGACCAAGCCAAACTGATGGCCGGGCACACGGTTAAAATTGAGATCGAGGTTGATACGCTCGGCCAGCTCAAAGAGGTTTTGGAGAGCGGCAAAGCCGATATCGTGATGCTGGATAATATGAACATCGAAACACTCAAGGAAGCCGTTGCACTGGTTGACGGGCAGATCGTTACCGAAGCCTCCGGCGGGGTTACGCAGGAAACCGTGCGCGCACTTGCCCAAACAGGCGTAAATTATATCTCTGTGGGCGCGCTAACCCACAGCGCCCCGTCGCTGGATATTGGTCTGGATATTGATGCCTAAAACCATCATTACGGTCAAGCTCACCCCCAAAGCCTCCCGCAATGAGGTGCAGGGCTGGAGCGAGGGCGCGGATGGGCAAAAAATCCTCAAATGCGCTGTTACAGCCGTGCCCGAAAAGGGAAAAGCCAACAAAGCGCTGATCGTCCTGCTCTCCAAACACTACCGTGTGGCCAAGAGCGCCATCACGATCATAAAAGGCGAAACAGATCGCCTAAAAATCATTGAAATTCAGGGACTTGAATAATAAGTTCATAAATAATTTTGATATAAAAAATATTAGGGTTCCCTTCACCTTTTTACGCGATAATAATGGTTGGGGACTTTATTAATAAAAAATATCGTAGTGGGATGCAGCATAAGAACCTGTTTTTACTGACTTTTTTCCTTTTTATTTGTGGAATCTCTCCGGCGCGCGCCGAACTAACGGAAGAAGCGATTAAAGATTTCATTCATAAAACGACAGAAATCTCTTCAGGTCATGTCGAAAGCATGAGCCCGGAAGACATTTCCGCCTATTTGGATACGCATTTGCACAAAAAAGCGCGCTTCAAAAGCGCTGTGCAGTACAATATTCCGGGCTTTCCTACACAAGAAACCTCGATGAGCCTGAATAAAGAAGAATATATTCAAGGCCTTGAGCAAGGCGCGAATGCCTTGAGCGATTACGACACCGATATCACGATCAAGAGCATCAAAATCTCGAAAGACGGCAAACGCGCCACGGTGCAAACAACCGGGATTGAGCGCGGCTCTCTTCCCATGGCCAACGGCACACAAACCGAATTCGTACCCGTTGAAGGATCATCCAGCTGTAATCAAATTCTGAAATGGGAAGATGATGTCATTCAAATGTACAGCGCGATCTGCTCGACTGTGGTAACATTTCAGCCCTTTAGCAATTAAGCCAACTACCGCCGCGCAACCATCAGCTTTTTAATTTCCGCAATCGCCTTGGCCGGGTTCAAACCCTTAGGACAGGTATTGGTGCAGTTCATGATCGTGTGACAGCGATAGAGCTTGAACGGGTCTTCAAGCGCGTCCAGGCGCTCGCCAGTAGCCTCATCACGGCTGTCGGCAATCCAGCGATAGGCCTGTAGCAAAATCGCAGGCCCAAGGAAGCGATCGCCATTCCACCAGTAAGATGGGCAGCTGGTTGAACAGCAAAAGCACAGAATACATCCGGCCGGGCCATGCCCGTCCTCACCATTGAGCAGATTCGCATCGTCTGCGCTCTGCAATCGCTCACGGTTTGGCGCAGGACTATCTGCCTTCAACCACGGCTCAATCGAGGTATATTGCGCATAGACATGATTCAAATCGGGCACGAGGTCTTTGACCACCGGCATATGCGGCAGCGGCGTGATTTTCGCATCGCCCTTAATGTCATCAATCGCCTTAGTACAGGCCAGCGTGTTCGTGCCATCAATATTCATCGCGCAAGAGCCGCAAATCCCCTCGCGGCAAGAACGGCGGAACGTCAAAGTCGCGTCAATCTTATCCTTGATATAGATCACCGCATCCAGAACCATAGGCCCGCATTCATCCAGATTGATGCGGTAGCTATCCATACGCGGATTGCCGCCATCATCGGGGTCCCAGCGGTAAACCTTAAAGGTCTTGGCATTCTTCGCGCCTTTGGCCGCATCGATATGCTTGCCTTTTTTGATCTTTGAATTCTGTGGAAGTGTAAATTTCGCCATTTTAATAAACCCTTTTCTTCGGTGGGATGGGTTCGACCTCATCGGTCAGGGTCGTCTGGATCACCGGGCGGTAATCGATTTTAACTTTGCCCTTATCATCGCACCAGGTGACAGTGTGCTTCATCCATTTCTTATCATTGCGATCAGCAAAATCCTCGCGCGCATGGGCGCCGCGTGATTCCTCGCGGTTGGCAGCGCTGTGCATCGATACCACAGCTTGCGAGAGCAAATTATCCAGCTCCAGCGTTTCCACCAGATCGGTGTTGAAGATCATGGAGCGATCAGAAATGCCGATATCTTTTTTCTCTTTAAAGCACTGATCAATTTTCTTCACGCCTTCATTCAGAACATCGCCGGTGCGGAAAACGGCGGCGTGGTCCTGCATGGTTTTTTGCATCTTCAGGCGCAAATCCGCGGTCGGGGTTTTGCCCTTGACATGGCGGTAATGATCAAGGCGCGCAATAGCGGCATCGCCCGCACCTTTTAGGACTTTATGCGGCGCGCCGGGGGTAACGGTTTCCGCGGCTGTAATGGCCGCCGCGCGGCCAAACACCACCAGATCCAGCAGGGAGTTAGAGCCCAAACGGTTCGCGCCGTGCACGGACACGCACGCCGCCTCGCCAATCGCCATCAAGCCCGGTACAATCGCGTTCGGGTTTTTCTTGGTCGGGTTGATCACTTCGGTGCGGTAATTGGTTTGAATGCCGCCCATATTGTAATGCACGGTCGGCAGAACAGGAATCGGCTCTTTGGTCACATCAACACCTGCGAAAATACGCGCACTCTCGGCAATACCGGGCAGACGCTGATGAATAATATCAGGGTCCAGATGCATCAAATTCAGATGAATATGATCTTTGTTCGGGCCTACACCGCGCCCTTCACGAATTTCGATGGTCATGGAGCGGGAGACCACATCGCGTGAGGCGAGGTCTTTCGCACTTGGCGCATAACGCTCCATAAAGCGTTCGCCCTCACTGTTCGTCAAATAGCCGCCCTCACCGCGCACACCTTCTGTGATCAAACAGCCCGCGCCATAAATGCCGGTCGGGTGGAACTGTGTGAATTCCATATCCTGCAAGGGAAGCCCGGCGCGCAAAATCATGCCGCCGCCATCACCCGTGCACGTGTGAGCTGATGTACAAGAGAAGTAAGCGCGGCCATAACCGCCGGTGGCCAGAATAACTTGATGCGCACGGAAGCGGTGCAGCGCGCCGCTATCCAGATCCCACGCCATCACGCCGCGGCAAACACCCTCATCATCCATGATCAGGTCCAGCGCGAAATATTCGATAAAGAATTCCGCCTTGTGCTTGAGCGCCTGCGTATACAGCGTATGCAAAATCGCATGACCTGTGCGGTCGGCCGCCGCGCAGGTGCGCTGCGCTGTGCCCTTGCCATAATGAGTGGTCATGCCGCCAAAGGCACGCTGGTAAATCTTTCCTTCCGCCGTGCGTGAAAACGGAACGCCGTAATGCTCCAGCTCGATAATCGCGGGAATGGCTTCCTTACACATATATTCAATAGCATCCTGATCACCGAGCCAGTCTGATCCCTTAATCGTATCGTAGAAATGGAAGCGCCAATCATCTTCACCCATATTGCCAAGCGCGGCAGAAATACCGCCCTGCGCCGCCACAGTGTGAGAGCGCGTTGGAAAAACCTTGGACAAAAAGGCCGTATGCAGCCCCTTTTCTGCACAACCGAAACCCGCGCGCAAACCTGCGCCGCCCGCGCCAACAACAACAACGTCAAATTCGTGATCAATAATTTCGTAAGAGCCACTCATCTTCTATACACCCACCGTAAAAGCAATTTTCAAAACTGAAAAAATGGAGGCCACCCCCATTGTAAAGAAAAACATATATGCTCCGACGAGCTTGGCGATCTTCATCCATTCGCTGTGAAAGTAGTCCTCGATAATCTCACGACACCCCAAGCTAGCATGATAAAACACCGTGATGATAAACAGGATCATCATGATTGCATTTCTTGGATCAGCCAAATCTGCTGTAAACTCTGCATGCGATGCACCAATGTTATTTTTCAAAAACCAAAGAAACCAAGCAATCACTAGTACATTTGCAACAGCAGTCACGCGCAACTTCACCCAATTATCAACGACAGATCGAGACGCCCCAAGACCGCGCGCGCGCGCCAATGGCGTTTTGAATCCTTTATTTTCCCACTTCATACTCATAGAAACGCACCCCCGTAAACAATAACGCAATACCAAGTCCCAACCGTTGCGAGCAGCGTGAAGAACAAGATAAAAGCTCCCGTTGCATAGGCGCTCTTGATATTCACTCCCTTGCCCGCATCCCAAAACAAATGACGAATGCCATTGGCAAGGTGGTAATAGGTGGCAATCGTAAACCCCAAAAGCATTAACAGTCCGATTTTAGAACTCACAAATCTACCAAACACACCATAGGCTTCAGGGCCAATTGAGGCCGCAACCAGCCACCATGAAAAAAGCGCCAAACCAATTGAAAGTGCAGCGCCGGTTGCACGGTGCAAAATTGATGTCATGGAGGTCATTTGCGGCCTGTAGACCTGCAAATGCGGTGATAATGGGCGCTCTGGTTTTTGAGCTTTTGAATCTGACATGAAAGGCCCTCTTGATCGCTTTGGTTCGCTCCCCAATATAATAGAGCCTGGCCTGCATATTTCAACAGCTTTAATTGCGAACGGGTCGCAGTAAACCTGTGATTCTCAATAGATTTTTGGATCTAAGCCGCGGCTTTTTTGCTTGTTCTTCAGGTTCCCTTCATATTGCAAACTCAATATGATTTTTAATAAAGGGAATAAAAAGGATATTTTTGATGGAAAGAGAAAACAAAATAGCGGAAGTCACCTTATACTTTTGGGTGTTAAAAATTTTAGCAACGACACTAGGTGAAACCGCTGGCGATATGCTGTCAATGACTTTTAACCTTGGTTATGTCTTAAGTCTTTTGGTGACTGGAACGATTTTATTATTCTTGCTCGTACTGCAGGTGCGCTCTAATAGGTTTCATTCCCTTTTGTTTTGGAGCAGCATTATTGGCACCACAACCGTAGGCACAGAAATTTCCGACATGATGGATCGCACCTTTCACTTGGGCTATATGTGGGGTTCAGTTATTTTGGTTCTCGCTCTGCTCGGAACGCTGGCGTTCTGGCATAGTAAAGAAAAAAATCTCAGCGTTTTTCCAATTAACCGCAAACCGCTAGAATATCTTTTCTGGGGCGCTGTTCTGCTCTCTAATAGTCTTGGTACGGCTTTTGGTGATTACCTAACAGACAATCTAGAGCTAAGTTATCTACAAGGCGCACTCATCACCTTTGGAATTATTGGCGTTGTTGTATTACTGCACTATTTTACGAAGATCAACCAAACCTTCCTGTTCTGGATTGCCTTTATCTTCACGCGCCCGTTTGGTGCAACTTTCGGCGATTTTCTTACAAAGCCACATGATCACGGCGGACTTGATCTTGGCACGATAAATTCATCAGTGGTAACGATCGCAATCTTTACATTGGTACTATTTATTTCAAGGAAAAAACATCACACTGAATAAGTAAAAAATAACACCAGAAAAAAGCCGCGCGTAAAAATTACGCTGCGGCTTTTTTCTGGTTCTCAACCCAAAGCTCGGCGATCTGAACCGCGTTCAGCGCCGCGCCTTTGCGCAGATTATCGGATGTGCACCAGAAATTCAGGCCGTTCTCAACACTCGCATCCTCGCGCACGCGGGAGACATACACATCATCCTCGCCCTGAATTTCCTGCGGCGTGACATATTCCAGATCTTCATGCTCCAGATCAACGAGCGTAACACCGTCAAAATTGCGCCACAGCTCTTTGGCCTCAGACGCGCTGAGCTCGTTTTCAAGCTCGACATTGACCATCTCGGAATGACCGATAAAGACCGGGACGCGCACACAGCTCGCACAGACCTTGATTTTGGAGTCGAGGATTTTCTTGGTCTCAACCACCATTTTCCATTCTTCTTTGGTCATGCCGTCATCCATAAACACATCAATATGCGGAATCACGTTAAAGGCAATTTGCTTTTGATAAACGGCCGGCGTGGCTGTCTCGTTCATGTAAACGCCCTTGGTCTGATTAAACAGCTCATCCATCGCCGCCTTACCCGAACCCGATACAGACTGGTATGTAGAAACAACCACGCGCTTAATCCCCGCCGCATCATGCAGGGGTTTAAGCGCCACAACCATCTGAATAGTGGAACAATTCGGATTGGCAATAATGCCTTTCTTAATCTCGTTAATCGCATGCGGATTTACCTCCGGCACGATCAGCGGAACATCCGGATCCATGCGCCAGTAGGATGTGTTATCAATCACAACCGCGCCGGCCTTGGCCGCCTTTGGCGAATATTCCGCCGAAACTTTTCCACCCGGGGAGGACAAGACAATATCAACACCGCTAAAATCAAAGTCAGCCAGATTTTTAACTTTCAGTGTTTTCTTACCAAAAGACACCTCGCGCCCGACAGAGCGCGCGGACGCAAGCGCTACAACCTCATCGGCTGGAAAATTGCGCTCATCAAGGATTTTCAGGATTTCCTGGCCCACATTCCCGGTGGCACCAACAACAGCAATTTTGTATCCCATAGTATTTTAATTCCTTTTAATTTGGCCTCTTCAACAATAGAGCTGGCGATGGTAGTCTAAAATGGTGTGAAAACGCAACATTTTCCAGCCCCTAGCCAGTAAAACCATCATGAATATCCGCGATTTATACGATTATCTGCCCGTTGGCATCTGTATTATCCGCCATGACCGCAAATCCATGGATATCATGTATGTGAATGAGACCATGCTGGAGATGCTGGGCGTTGATTCTACAGATACGATTCTCGGTCACAAATTTGACGAGGTCTGGCCGCATCCCGATGGTAAAAAATTGGTAGAGAGCATAAAACTCCCCTCCCCGCCTGATTCATTCATGCTGCCGACCCACGCCGACGAAGATAAAAAACGATGGATCAAATTCGGAATCACGCAGGATATCTGGGAAGATGAATCCTGCCACACGCTCTGGGCCACGGATATTTCTTCAAACAAAGAGGTTGAGGAAAAGCTCAAAAGCGAGGTCAAACGCGCCGATGCGCTGGCCGATATGAAATCGAATTTTCTGGCAACGATGAGCCATGAAATCCGCACGCCGATGCAAACGATTTACGGCCTGCTGGAGCTGATTGCTGATGAAAAGCCGGAAGAGAAAATTCAGGATATGGTCGATATCGCCAAAACCTCGGCCAGCGGCCTGCTCGAAATTCTTGATGATATTCTCGATCTGGCCAAGATGGACGCCAACAAGATGGAGCTGGATGTGTTCGAAGTGCCGGTGCGCATGCTGGTGCGCGGCACACTCGAAGCCTTAAGCGTCAAAGTCCACGGCGTGAATGTGCAACTGGTTGATGATATCGATCAAGACGTTCCCTTCGTCGTCATTGGCGATCCTAAGCGCCTGCGCCAGATTATTATGAACCTGACCGGCAACGCGCTGAAATTCACCGAAGAAGGCACGGTGACGGTGCGCGTTAATGCAAACACCAAACATATAAAAGTGCCGGAAAATCGCGTAGGACTGCGCTTTGAGATTGTCGATACCGGAATCGGGATGAGTGAAGAGGTTTGCGAGAAGCTGTTTGGCTCTTTCACGCAGGCCGATAGCTCCACCTCGCGCAAATATGGCGGCACGGGTTTGGGCCTCTCAATCTCGAAAAAACTGGTTGAGCTGATGGGCGGGCAAATTGGTGTTTTTAGCGAGGTCGGCAAGGGCTCGACCTTTTGGTTTGAAATCCCCACCGAGGAAGTTGGCACAGAAACTACAACGATTGATCTGCCTAATCTGGACGGCATCTCCGTGATCGCCGTCGAAGACCACCCGCAGGGCGGCAAGGAAATCGTCAATTCCCTGCGCTCCATGGGCGCGACGGTTGAGCTGTGTCCAACCTATGCGGAAGGCCTCGCGCTCACCAAACGCCGCCCCTTTGATGTGGGAATTATCGATCAGGGCCTGCCCGATGGATTGGGGCTGGATCTCATTAAGGAGATCATGCAAATCCGTCCCTATATGGGCCTTATCATGTATACGGTGCGCGATGATGTCGGCATGCAACACAGCTTGCAGGCACTGGGGGTAAAGTATCTGACAAAACCCGCCAGCCGCGCCGGGCTTGGCGAAGCGGTTGAGGGCGCGGCCAGCAGAGTCAAAAAGATGACTATCGAAGGACCTACCCGCCTTTTGATTGCAGAAGACACAGACAGCGTACGCTATGTACTGGGCAAGCAGCTCGATAAACTGGGCATTGAGGCCGACTTCGTTGAAAATGGAAAGCTGGCTCTGGAGGCCGTTAAGACGGGTAAGTACGGCCTGCTGATTACCGATTTACACATGCCCGAACTTGACGGCTACGGCGTTGTCGACGCTATCCGTGAAGAAGAAAAAGACGATGAGAGCAAGCACTTCCCCGTCATCGTCCTAACTGCGGATGTGCAAATGGCACAGCGCGACACCTATCTCAGCCATGGTTTTGATGAATGCCTACTCAAGCCCGTTTCAATGGGCCAGTTTAAGGGCCTGCTGATCCGTTGGGGCTTGTTGAGTGAAGCAGCCTCTAGCGAGACCACAACAAAAGAAACATCTGCCGATGCGCCCCTTGCGCAAAACATAAATGCCCCGGCGATTGACACCGAAGCGATGAAAGCGCAAATGGGCGCCTTTGACGAAAGCACGATTGAGATGCTGGGCATGTTTTATGAGATGACGGCCCCGCTGATTGAAAACATCAAAACCGCGCAGGATGAAGGCGATCTGCATAATCTAGCCGAACACGCCCACAGCCTGAAGGGCGGCGCACGATCAGCCTGCTGCAATGTTTTGGGTGATCTGGCTTCTGATCTTCAGGACAGCGCCGAAAAAGGCGAAAACGCGCCCGAACTGGTTGAGAAAATTATTGCTGAATTTGCACGGGTCGGAACAGAGCTGAAGAGCTTAAAAGCCGCTTAATCATCCTTACTTAAGGACAGCCGCCCTCATCCCCGTCCGTGTCACCGTTATATTCGTTGGTGGCCGTATTGGCGATCAGCCAGACACGGAAACACAAACTGCCGGATGTGCACTGTGTATCCCCCGGCGGGCCTGCACTGTCGAGATTAACCGCACCGCCGGTTGCATCCACCAGATCGGCCTCACACTCTGAAAACTCTTCATCGAGTTTCGTCATCGCGGTGGTCAGGAATGCATCGCTTTTATCGGTTTCCGTCCAGAAATAAATACCGTCTGTGCCGTTATAATATTGCCAGTCAGAGAATAAATCCGGCGCGGGCTGCAGATACTTTCCTGATGCGCCGCCAAACAGCAGTTCGTGGTCATTGGGCTGCGCGCCCGTATTGTTGCCGGGACAACGCAAATTGCGCACCAAGCGATCGCCGGACTGGCCATCGGTCGAGCCAATATAAAAATCGGAATTTGGGTTGATGGGGTAGTTATCCCGCGCGCCCGGATCATCCCCCCCAGCCGTAATCGCACTATCCCCTTTCGGATAAGACAACACACACTCCTGCACAGCAGAGCGAATGACATCAACCTGCCCCTGAAGCGCCTGCACGGTTTTAAATGTGTTTTGGGACGAGGTTTGCTGCGATGACGGCTCCATAAAGGTAAAGGTCAGAGCCGCCAACAGCGCAATCGCAATGAGTATGTAAACGAGGGCACTGCCGCGCTCACCATACTCTTTGCTTTTTACAGGCATGAGATAAGCTTTCTTAAAGGCTTCCAGACTTTTCGATTTTAGCGTTCAACAAGAACGTGGAAGTACACGTAGTTCCCGGAAGACGCTACCAGCTCAAAACAACCGAATGGCTGTGCATCTAACGTTGCCACATCCTGTCCAATCGTTGCGCCACAACCGCCGTCACAGAAGTCTGTGTGTCCGGAGTCCGTTCCATCCGTGTTGACCAGATTGGTTACAACATCAATGCCGGTTTCCACAGGAATGCCTGAAATTCCAAGCTCGGTATTGATCCGCGAACACAAAGTTTCAGTAATTCCGGGAAGAAACGCAATAACATCAGCTGTTGTTGAAAGCGGTGTCCCAGGTGCTGCCTCATTGGTAGTTCCGAGGTAATAAATCTCGTTTTCAGCATTAAAAACCCATGTGCCTGGGTTGCCATCGTCCATCATCTCACCCGGAGCACTGGAATAAGTAGCACCACCGCCAGAAGGGTGAAACACACCAACCGGGTTGCTGCCCAAATTACTGAACTCTGATGGGTCGTTAAATTCCAGATTTCCAATATCCGTACCGCCGATAATCATGCGGACAACGGAAGTTCTGACCGTTGCCGGATATTGCGTGAGCTGCGCCGAGCTAATCAGCGCCGTTTCGTTGTCACCGCTACCGCCGCCCGTACGGGTCGACTGCGTCACGGCATATGACAGGGCGGCAAACAAGGCCACAGCAATCAAAATAAGAAACAGAACGTTTCCACTTTCAGATACGCGATTTTGGTTTTTAATATTTTGCATCATGATTCTCTCCAGTACTTCAAGTTATTATATCACCCAGATTTATCAACGGAAACCTTGTTTATTTTTAAAGACGCCGCTAAAGGGGAGCGTTCACACTCCCGCCCGACACATAAACGGTCAAGATTAACCCGCCAGCCCGATCCGCCGTTTTGCACATGGCTGATGGCCTCACGAAACTGACCATAATAGCCCGTAGATTCTGCCGTAATCGTTACGGATCCACCACTCGCCTTTACATCCAGACCGGAATAAATACCCTTCATCTGATCAATAAAAGCCGAAACCTGCCCAGGGTCTACCGGCTTATCCACGATTTTAGGAACCGCCGGTTGCAGCGCTTTAGCCTCGGAAAGCTCGGCCCGTAATTCGGTTAATTGTTGCAATTGCACAGTTGTGTATAACCCTGTCGCACCCGCCAGCCCCCAGACAACACCGGCAATAATAAGCATGGTCTGATTGGTATTTTGGGGAATTTTCTCCAAAAAGTCGTTTAGATCGTCTGCAGCCTTCGGGCTCGCATACTTCTTGAGACTGCTCCAATCGAATGATTTCAATGACTTAAGGTCGACCAATATCTGTCCCCAACACTTTTTAAAAAACTTCAATCCCTATAATACATTATAAATTTTAAGTATTAAGAGATTTTTAAGAACAAAATCAAAGTACTAACATAGAATTAACGCGTGTTTTTTACGCGCACGCGCCCATCTTCTTCCAACCCTTGAGGCTGTCCGAAATCCTGAGCAAATGCCGGCGGGACAAGGGCTTCCCACTCTACTTTTCCCTTATTAATTTCATAGCGCACGAGCGTGCCGTCAACTTTAGCCAGCCCGTCAAGCAACTCCTGAATTCTCACCATATGCTTGATCGCGTCGCTTTGCATCACGTTGGCAGCATTGAGCATGAGATTGGTCGCTGCATTATCGGTCTCCAACTTCACCTGCTGCAGGTTGCGCTGGATCATATTGATACTGACATAGTTAAAAATCAGGACCAGCGCTGCAATCAACGTTACAGCCAGCCCGGAGAAAATCGTCATACGCATTGTCGCGCGCGTTAGCTTTTCTGTCTGCAATGTCCTATTGCGCCAAGGCACAATATCGGCCGCTTCCGCATTGATCGTTACAAAATTCGCATCCATGCTTTGTACGCGCGGCAAAATCGTACGCGATGCTCCAAGGAACACCTGCATGCGGCCCGTTTCCGGGTCCCAGCGCAGGGCAGAGGCCAAACCCTCATGATCGAACAGATACACCGTTTCCTTGTCCCAATATTCGCTATTGCCCGGCAAGGCGGCCGCCAAAGGACACCAGCTGTCCGGGTTTGACGCCAATGAAGCAGACGGACAAGCCAGATACCACAAACGCCCATCATCAATTGAGTAGCAATAATGCACACGTTCGGTGCCACAAGCCTGCGAGGCTGCGTTCCAAACGGCTTCATCCTCCGTTCCGGCAATATGGGGAACCGTGCCACCAACAAGCTCTTGCGGTAAATAAGGCTTTAAATCTGCAACATAGCGGGCAGCTTCGCCGGCCAAATAGTCGGAAACGCCGGGTTTGGGCCGCAGACCCGGCCCTCTGTTTTTCTCTAAATTCTCTGGCGTTGATACCACTTAGATTGCTCCTTGCATGAGACCGCCCATCATTGAATCCATGCTCATATTCATCACTGTCAGGGCGTAAATCGCACTACCGAACGCAATAGCTAGAAAGACGCCTGTTCCCGCAAAAGCCAACCATACAATCATTGTGTGTTTTCCCTTCGCTGCGGCCGCGCGCATCTCGGCAATAGACTCCATTACTGTAGCAACTTGACCAAGATCAGACAAGGCCGCGAGCTCCAGACGCTCGTTACGACGCAAGGGGGGTCTATCAAGCGCCGAACCCAAACTGACACCGCGTCCCAGGTCTTTTTGTGACTCGACCCAATAGGCCGTCACGTCCGGGGAAGAGGACGCTTCACCTGACTGAGTAAGCGTGTCGTTAATCGGCACATTGCCGCGCAGCATTCGCGCCGCTGCGGACATTGAGTCAGCAAACGCCAAATCCTGCAAATAGGCACCAATCAGCGGAATTTTCCGCACGATGCGCGCCGTCGGCCAATCGCGTTTTCCTCGGTTCATAAAGAAAGAAAAAATCGTCCAGCACATAAAAATGCCCAGCCCCACCGACGAATAAATCAGCACATCCCAAGTCAGTTCTAAACGGCTTACAACCGTTTCGAATTTTGCCAACTGGTCCGGCTCGGTCGGCGGGTTATCTCTGAACCAGCCCAAAACCATATCCTTACCCGCCCACAGCGAAGACACAATCGAGATCACATCAAACCCCAGCCAGCCAAGCGTTCCCATGATGGCACGGGCGTTCTTCTTCTTCTGCGTAATCGAGTGAATGGCGTGGGGAATTCCCTCCACGAGGCGGTTTGCGCGCTCGCTACCGGCCAAAATAGCCAGTGTCCCGTGATCGAAGGAATTGAGCGCCTTGAGAGCATCAATAACCCCAAGACCTCTGGCCAACGCCTCGCGCGCGGGCGCTAAAATATTTTGCATACGCGGATTGGTTTCTGCCTGAATAATCTTCCACAGCGCAACACCCGGCGAGGTCGAGGTTGAACGGAACTGAATGCCGCGTAGAAGCTGTACCTGCCACCAGGTCGAACGGGCCAGAAGCCGCTCTAGCGGGGAGCGCGAGTGTGGACGGATACTTAAAGCATAGCCGCCCTTCTTGGTCACAGCCGCGCGCACATCTTCCACAGTAGGCAAATAAAAGGTCTCCGTGACCTTTTTCGGGCCCGAAGTGGTTTCATATGCTATTTCTGCAACCCACTGCTGCATTCTTCAGATGCCTTATTAAAAAAATTACTCTTCAAGATATGAGAGCGCGGCCTTGGGATCGACCAGTCCGCTCAAAACCAAATCAACTAGACCTTCGCGGCGTGTGTGGACGATCACGCCATCTTCACTTACCACATTGTTCACATTCCCAATCAGCGATTCATAGATATGATTGCGCTGCGCCGGACCCAATGTGATGATCAGTGCATCAAGCAAAAGCGTTCGCCCGGAAATCCCGGTACGGTTACAAAGATCGCATCCGCTGGTGTTGTGACGCCGGACCGCTCCTAGCGGCTCGAGCCCAAATTCTTCATACTCCTCCTGCGTCAACACGTCCTTAACATGGGCCTTGTGTGAACACCCCTGACAGAGCGTACGCACCAAGCGCTGGTTCAGAATACAGCGCACTTGTTGTGACAATGTATAGGTCGAAGAGCGCTCACGCTCGGTGGGCATCAGGGAACGCAACCGTTCAAAGGTCTGAAGCGCGGTATCGGCGTGGATAGTTGAAATCACCGTGTGGCCGGATTCTGCGGCGCGCAACGCGGTTTCCACCGTGTCGCCATCACGCATCTCCCCGATGATGATATAATCAGGGTCGTGACGCATCGCGGCGCGGATCAAATCGGCGAATTCCCCGCCGGGCATGCCGGGCCTTACCTGCCACTGCGTCGCATAGCGCAGCTCATATTCGATCGGATCTTCAATCGTTAAAACATGGCGGCGGCGGCGATCAATCTGCTGCACACACGCATAAAGCGTGGTCGTTTTACCGGACCCAGTCGGGCCCGATAGCAAGATCATTCCCCCGCCCCCTTTAATTTCCGGCGAGAGCAGTTTCGCCAGATAATCCGCAACATCTTCGTGACGCAAAAACAGCTCATCAAAGCCTTTCAACGCGGCGCGGTCAAGCAAACGCAGCGTCAGCTTTTCCCCGTCTTGCGCCTGCGGCCCGGCGGCCACACGAACGTCAATAGAGCGGCCCTGCCAAGTAAAGCCAAAACGCCCGTCTTTGGGCGTGGTTCTATCACCGAAGTTCAATCCCGCATCGCGTTTCAGCAAGGTGGTCAGACGCGCCATCGCCTCAGCCGGAAGCAAATGCATTGGGATCATATCCCCGTCAATACGGTATTGAATCCAGTTGGGCGCTTCGGGATTATTATCCTGCACGATGTGAATATCCGATGCCCTCATCTGAAGCGCCTCGGCCAAAAGGTCGCGCTGAAACTGGTTGAGCAGCAAACCGTTATCGGAATCCGCCAGCCACAGCGCCAGCGTTTTCTCACAACGGTCAGCAGAGAGATCATGCACAGAGCGCAGCGTATCGATCAGCTCTTTACGGTCCCAAACCTCAATTTCAACCTTGCGCACCATAAAGCCGCTTCGGTTGGCGGTCGACATCAAAGCCTCGACCTGTCGGTCATTCAAATCATGCAGCGGGGCAATGCGCAAAACACCGTCACGCAAACCAATCAGGTGGATCGAAAGTGGCAACCACGACTGAACAGGCAAAACAGCACGCAACTGGTCTCCAGTCGCGCGATCTTTGATCCCCTCTTCCTCAACATCAGAGGGCGCAACCGCACCAGCCATATCCAAAAGCTGTTCGGTGGAGCGTGAAATACCCTGCTCGAGCAGCAAAGCCCGCTCGCGCTGGACCATATCCAGATAGCGCTCGCGCCCTTCGGTTGAGCGGTTTTTCTTTTTCTTCAGTGTTCTGGCTTTTACCGCAGCTTGATCGCCGCCGCCAGCAGGCGGTTCAGGCATTATGTCATCAACTGGTGTGTCATCGCTCATATCTAATTTCCAACATCATTTCCACCAGAGCTCGCCGAAGCGCTACTATTTGATGATGCCGAAACGCGGTTAATGGAGGATAAAGATCGGTCAAAAAGTAACAAGACGCGCTGCCCCTGATGTAAAAACTCAATGCCGTTTTTCTGGATCATCACGTACCAAGGTACGCCGCCAATCACCACCTCTTCATCGTTAAAGACAATCCGGCTGCCACCCGGGCCATTTATGATCGCACGATCCGGCGAAAAGGACGTAATCTTATAGCCATCAAGCGTTCCGGCCGGATTGACGACACCCAACCCATAAGAGGCCGCAGAGCCGGCCACGCGCTCCTGATTGGCTTGACGCGCATCGGCGCGCTGTTGTTCAACATCCTCATCAACCGCGCTCACAAGACCGCCGCCCGAAAGGACAATGGCTTTTTGGTCCTGACTAACCGTCGATGTTGCTTCGCCGCGCACAGGCAAAACCAAAACGCCGCGCGCGCCGTCATGCACGATCTGCACATCATCAAACACCGTGCCTATACGAGTCGGCGACCATGTAACCGTTAGTGGGCACGCCTCAATCGGCTTAAGAACCGTACCGGCCGCACAACCATCGCCCTTAAAACTCAAACCGTTATCAGAACCCGGTATTGTAATATCCTTGATCGTCAAATCCGCATCGCCGGAATTGACGAGAGAAACGGTGATGGTAGAGGCTGTTTGGACATCTTGCCCAAAATCAATTTCCGTCTGAGAAGAGACCAACAACCCTTTGCCCGGAATTGCGCGCGGGAAGACTTCCGCCTGATCAACATCATCAGGATCATACTCGCCTTGCAGCGACACACTGGTCAACCCTGCAGGCCCTGAATGCTCCACCACCAAAACGCCGGACGAGCGGCCTTTGAGTTGCGGCGACCAGCTGATTAATGCCAGACAAGACTGCCCCGCCTGCAAAGTCGCACATTCGGTTTTGAGGGAATAACCCGCCTGCTCGCTGGTATCAACATAGATGTTTTTAATATCGATCGGTGTGGAAGTAATATTGCGCAAAACAACAGGTTCAACCAGCTTTTGGCTGGCCTTCAAGGAGCCAAAATCAATTTCTTCGGGAACGGCCTCAATATCGCTGGTCAGATTATCGGAGCCTTCGCCGCTGGCCTCAACCACCCCAGAAAGTGTTGCTGCCACAAGGCGGGCCCGTCCGCTGTGAGTCATCAACATCTCAGCGCGCCAAGGCCCGGCCTGCAATCCCTTGACCGAAATCGCAATCGCACATTCTGCGCCAGCCGGAAGGGGCTCATCCTGACATTGGTTTAAAGCCACCTGCGCGGTTACGGTAGAGGATGGATAAAGCCGGATGATGCCTGTTTGAACGGGCTGCGAGCCGTCATTGCGAAAACGTATAACCACCTGTGATGTCGCGCCAATGGGGATTGTGCCGCCATCAACATTGAGCTCAACCGCAACAAGGCCATCACCTCCACCGCCTGCCTGCCGCGCACCCGGATCGCCAAAGCCCGGGTATTGCGCATAAGAAACCCCATGCATGGAAAACACCATACAAAATGTAAAAATCAGGGCTGTAAATTTCAAAAAATGCGAGCGCATAACATTTCAACGGGTATGACAAAATGGCTCGAAAAACAGAGCCTTGAGCAGAAATTATAGCATACAGGAAAAATTTAAATAGGATAAAGAGCTTTTTATGGGCAAGCTTTTTAAGGCGTGGCCGGATTAAGCATATCCGCCGTCAACGATCCACTCGGAAAGCCGGATGAATTCTTTTTGTTCAGCGTCGATGAAACGGCGCTCAAGCCCGCCTGCGCATTATTGACGTCATCCGCCGTATAGACGATGACACGGGGCTTGAGGAGAAACACAAGCTCGGTGTTCGAGACCGTTGCGCTTTGCGAGGTTGGGAAAACCGGCTCGGTAAAACCGGGCCCCTCGCGGTCAATTTCATCACTCTCACGCACAAGCCCGGCAATCAGAAGCGAGTCACCCGGGCGTATGCGAATTTGTGTTGAAAGCTCGCGCTCGGTCGTGGTCGGCAACTGCAAGGTTGTGCCGTCCGCATCAAATTCGCTAAAGCCGCGGAATTCTTGAAGCTCAATATCAATATTGCCGTAGATGGTGGAATTATTCCACGTGCTGGAGATGGTCAACGTAAAGCCGGTATCAACGGAATCTGTCTCAGTAGAAACCGTAACCTCACCATTATCGACAGAACGGCTCAGTGAAGATACATAGTTCTGGGTGTCAGCGGCGCGCAAAGAGGCTTCAGCACCTGAGAGAACCGTAATTTGCGGCTGAGAAATCGTCTTCACCGCACCATAGGTCGAAATAAATTGAAGAACATCATCGCCGCCAAACGCCACATCGCCCGTGGTTGGCAGGCCGATACTGATTGGATTGAAGTTGGGGCCAACCCCGCCTGGAATACTAATTCCGGCTGCGAACTTGCCGAAGACATCAATGCTTTCCCAGTCGATCCCCGTTGCATTGGCTGAATCCAGCGCAACCTCCCAGATATAAACCTCAAACACAATCAGTGCTGTATTGGAGCGAATGCGCTGGAAATAACGCTCCGCGAGCCTTGCGGTTCTGTTTGTGGCTTCATAGATAATGGTGTTGGTCGCAGCCTCGGTAATCGGTGTTGTGCCCGTAATCGCCTGAAGACCCGTGGCCAGCGCGTCGAGAATATCAATATCTTCACCGCCAATCGGTGGGATGGTCACCGTAAAGGTCTGCGTTTCCTTAACCACCAAAAGTCCATCTTCAAACGCGCAATATAAATCCGCCAGCCCACAAACGCGCTCGACAACCTTGTCGAGCGGACCGCGCAAATTTGCCACCGTAATGGTGCGGGTTAACCCCTCATCGGTTTCAAAGGCCAATGGCACTTCGTAATCCGCTAAAATAAGCTGCAGCGCGCCCGCGAGCGTTTCCGAGCGCAGCTCAAACGGTCCAACATATTCTTGAGGCAAAGGCGATCCACCAACAACTTCAGGCACCAAAACATCACTGCCGAGCGGCAAATACAAAACGCTGTCAGGACGGTCATTTACAGCTTCGGGCCGCGGGTCCGCAACCGTTGGTGATGGAATATTCGCATGCCGCGCAGAGGGCGTTTCAAACTGCGCACAAGAGCTTAAAGCGAGCACACTCGCCGCCGCCAATCCAAAGAGAGGACGGCGCGCAGCTGATTTTATGTGCCCAAAAAAATTCTTCATCTACGAGGCCCGCGCTACTATTCGCATTGTTCTCTCAACCGTTTTGACCAATCTGTCTTTTTGGACCGGCTTCATCAAAACCGCAGACACGCCAAGCTTGGAGGCCTCACTCAGCAATTCAGGATCTTGATCCCCGGTGACCAAAATAACCGGCGTTTTAATATCATCAGCGCGGATCGCGCGAATGAATTCAAACCCGTCCTTGGGCTCCATACGCAGATCGACAATGGCCACATCAATCTCGCGGTTAATCAGCTTCATCGCCTCATCACCGTTGGTTCCCTCAATCGTGTCATATTCTGCATCATTTAAGAATTTTACGATTTGCATGCGGACAAAGTCATTGTCCTCAACAACCAGAATTTTTCGTTTTTCGACCATTTGCAAACGCTTTTAAGAATACGGGAAACCCGAATAGATCAATAAAAAATAATCATACACGCAGAACGCGGAAAGTAAAATGCCCTATGGGGATTAAGCACAATCTATATACAAGCAACATCGCAGCCCACAAAATCAAGAGTCCTTATAAAATCCATATTGATGTATATCTTGAACAAGATCATTTTTGTTTTTACTGTGCAGATGAATAGCGCAACAACAATCGGGGCCACCTTTGACACCAATGATTATACTCTCACTCGCCGCCCTGCTCGGTGCCGTCGCTTGCCTGATTATCTTATGCATTATCGATTTTAAGCATCGACTGCTGCCCAATGTCTGGGTTGCTGCGTTTTTGGGCTGCGGGCTTGTATTTCATATTGCTACCGCTTTTGCCTTTGTCAGCCCGCTTGAGATTTTTATCGGCGCGGTGATCGGTGGGGTGCCGCTCTACATCATCCGCTTTTTCGCCAATCGCTATTACAAGGCCGACACGCTGGGCTTAGGCGATGTGAAACTGATGGGCGCGGCCGGGGTATGGCTCGGACCTTATTTAATTCTGATCGCGATTTCCGCCGGCGCGATGGCCGGTGTTGTGCATGGTCTGATTGAGGCCAGCTATCTGTGCTTCAAGATGAAACGCTGGCCGAATATGGAGCGCTTCTCCCTGCCTGCCGGACCGGGCTTTGCAGTAGGAATTGTGATTGCGCTGGTTCTTATGCTAAAAGACAGCCCGGAGATAATTCTGCCATGAGCAAAGCCCTTGAACATATCCGCGTTCTCGACCTCAGCCGGGTTCTGGCTGGTCCGTTTTGCACCCAAATTCTGGGCGATCTGGGCGCGGACATCATCAAGATTGAGCGTCCCGGCGCGGGCGATGACACCCGCCAATGGGGTCCGCCCTTTCTCAAAGATAAAAACGGGAATGATACGAGCGAGAGCGCCTATTACCTCTCCGCCAACCGCAACAAAAAATCACTGGCAATTGATATTAAGACCAAAGAAGGCCAAGCCCTGCTCAATGAGCTGATTAAAGGATCAGACATCCTGATCCAAAACTTTAAAGTTGGCGGGCTGGACAAATACGGCCTTGGATATGAGCAGCTCAAGGACAAACACCCGCACCTTATATATTGCGCCATTTCCGGCTTCGGGCAGGAAGGGCCGCTGGCCAGCGAACCGGGCTATGATTTTCTCGCGCAGGCCATGGCCGGACTGATGTCAGCCACCGGCGAGCCGGATGCACCGCCGATGAAGGTCGGCGTCGCGCTCAGCGATATTATCACGGGCCTGAACGCCGCGATTGGTATTCTCGCCGCCCTGCACCACCGCGAACAGACCGGCAAGGGCCAGATGGTTGATGTGGCGCTGACGGACTGCACGCTCGCCTCACTCAGCAATCTGGCACAATATTATCTGACCTCCGGCAAAGTCGCGCCGCGTCTTGGCAATGCACACTCGACCATTGTCCCCTATCAGTCTTTTGAAACCGCCGACGGGCATATCATTATCGCCGTGGGCAATAACGATCAGTTTGTGCGCCTATGCCAAACAATCGGCCAGAGCGATTGGGCGGCGGATGAGCGCTTCGCCACCAATCGCGCGCGTGTTGAGCACCGCGAAACCCTTGTGCCGATGATTGCCGATATTATAAAGACAAAAACCACTGACAAATGGCTCTCCCTGTTCCGTGAGAGCGATGTGCCGTCAGGCCCGGTCAACACGATGGATAAGGTTTTCGACATGGAACAAATTCAGACTCGCGGCATGCAAATCCAGATGGATCATCCATTAAGCAGCGGCAAAATCGACCTTGTCGGCTCTCCGATAAAACTCTCAGAAACGCCCGCCAGCTATGATAATCCACCCCCCATTTGCGGAGAGCATACGCAGGAAATACTTGAAAAGCTTCTCGGTTTGAGTGAAGAAGAGATTGAGGACTTAAAAAAGAAGAATATTATTGAGGCCAAACAATAGTCGCTCCAATTTGTTTTTAGGCAAGGCATGAGGAGCGCCGCGTATTAACATACGCAAGCGACGAAATAACGATGACTAAAGAGAAATTGGGAAGACTATAATGGATCATTTGCTTGGCATAGACCATCTGGACATAGACGAGATCACGCAAGTTTTGGATCGGGCGCAGCATTACGCCGCTGCCCTTAAAAAAGGCGAATGGGACAAAGAACGCCTAAAAAATAAAATCATCCTGACTTTGTTCTACGAGAACTCGACGCGCACGCTGACATCGTTTGATATCGCCGCAAAACGTCTGGGCGCGGATGTCGTAGTCTGGCATCCGAAAATCAGCTCGGTACACAAAAATGAGAGCTTTTCCGATACAATCGACACGCTGGCCGAGATGGAGCCGGACGCGATTGTGATCCGCCACAGCGAATTTGGCGCGCCCGGTTTTGTGGCCGGACGTGTGCGCTGCCCGGTCATTAATGGCGGGGATAGCTGGCGCGAACACCCCACGCAGGCCTTCCTTGACGCACTGACGATGATCCAAGAAAAGAAAACGCTGGAGGGGCTCAACGTTGCGATTTGCGGCGATATCGCCCATAGCCGCGTGGCCAATTCGAACATGCTCTTGCTCGATAAAATGGGCGCGCAAGTAAACATCATTGCGCCGGAAAGCCTGATGCCCGATAAACTGCCCATCGGCAGCGCGAAAAAATTCACCTCCCTTGAAGACGGGATTAAAGGCTGCGATGTTGTGATGATGCTGCGCATCCAAAAAGAGCGCATGGAAAGCTCCCTCATTCCCGACATGGCCGCTTATCACAATGAATTCGGCCTGACGCACGAAAAGCTGAAACATGCAAAATCCGATGCGATTGTCATGCATCCCGGCCCGATGAACCGTGGCGTGGAGATTGATGATGATGTTGCCGATGACCCTAAACGCTCCATGATCAAACGCCAAGTCGCCAACGGCATTCCTGCGCGCATGGCGGTTTTAGATCTATTGGTAGGAGATTAAAATGGAATACAGCTTTATCCTGCTTGGCTACTTATTAGGCTCTATTCCCTTTGGCCTCGTCTTTGCGCGCCTTGGCGGATATGGTGATATTCGCGCGATCGGCTCGGGCAATATCGGTGCAACCAACGTTTTACGTACCGGCAACAAGATGCTCGCTCTTCTGACATTAATATGTGACACCCTGAAAGGCGCAGTTGCGGTTTGGCTGTCGTTTAATTCCGGTGATGCTTTCATCATTCTGGCCACCGGGCTGTTTGCGGTTTTGGGGCATATGTACCCGGTTTGGCTCAAATTCAAGGGCGGCAAAGGTGTCGCCACCACGCTGGGCACAATGCTGGCTATCATGCCCATGCTCGGGCTCATCATGTGCGGGATCTGGTTGCTTATGGCTTTGATCTTCCGTATTTCATCTTTGGCTGCGCTCACTGCCTTTGCCGCCGCGCCGGTGATCGCCATGGCGCTGCTGGGCGATTATAACCTTGCGCTGTTGGCCGGACTTATTGCCGCGCTCGTTTTCTGGAGACACAAAGAAAACATAAAGCGCCTGCTTAAAGGGGA
The DNA here is from genome assembly GCA_020442385.1 of Alphaproteobacteria bacterium. GTDB lineage: Bacteria > Pseudomonadota > Alphaproteobacteria > Micavibrionales > Micavibrionaceae > JAGRKE01. The sequence continues at coordinate 69,471 of JAGRKE010000006.1, forward strand.
AGAGCCGAAAATCGGCAAGAAGAAAGATAAGAATGACGCAAGCCCCGCTTCACAGTGATCCTCTTGATATAAAAGAAAAGCTGGCGTGGCTGCGCTTGGCCCGCACACAAAATGTTGGCCCGATTACCTTCTACAGACTGGTTGAACTTTACTGCTCTCCTGCTAAAGCGCTTGAAGCTCTGCCGGAACTTTCCCGCCGCGGCGGAAGCAAAAAGCCACTCAAAGCGCCATCAGAAAGCGCCATCGAAAAAGAATATGAAGCCCTGCAAAAGCTTGGCGGAGATATCGTAACCGCTGCCTGCCCGAGCTACCCGCTGGCACTTGGCGCGATTGATGATGCGCCGCCCGTGATCAGCGTGCTGGGAAATCTTGCCATGATGAATCAGCCTTGCATCGGTATGGTTGGCGCGCGCAATGCCTCAATCAATGGGCGCAAAATGGCCGAAACGCTTGCCCGCGATCTGGGCGCGCAGGGGCACGTAATTGTCTCAGGGTTGGCGCGCGGCATTGATACCGCCGCGCATAAAGGCGCGCTGGACACAGGCACAATCGCCGTGGTTGCCGGTGGCCTCGATATAATTTATCCCGAAGAAAATGCCGGGCTGTATGAGCAGATCAAACAAGACGGGCTGATCATTGCCGAAAGCCCGCTGGGCCAGCAGCCCTTCGCCGCCAGCTTTCCGCGGCGCAACCGCATTGTATCCGGCCTGTCCAAAGGCGTAGTCGTCGTCGAGGCGACGATGCGTTCGGGTTCGCTCATTACCGCGCGCATGGCGGGGGAACAAGGCCGCGATGTCTATGCCGTACCCGGCTCTCCACTTGATCCGCGTGCGCAAGGTCCCAACCATTTAATCCGCGAAGGCGCAACGCTGGTGCGCAATGCTGAGGATATTTTAGAGGCCATCCGTGATTTCTCAGGCAAAGCATTAGAGGATTCTTACGAGCCGCGCGCCTTTATTCACGGGCCTGTTTCAAACGATATAAGAGCGGATGAAAGCCCGCCTGAAGATGCGCAAGAGACCATCCTCTCGCAATTGTCATACAATGCAATCACGGTTGACGAATTGATCCGGGCATGTCATTTGAGTATCTCTGCCGTGCAAACCAGCGTGCTTGAACTGGAGCTTGCGGGGCGGGTGAAACGCTTACCAGGCAATAGAATCAGCCTGGTGCAATAGAGATTAAAAGGAATAAAAACGCCGTGAGTGCGGATAATATTGTCATCGTCGAGTCGCCAGCTAAGGCGAAAACCATCAATAAATATCTGGGATCAGACTACGAGGTGATCGCCTCGTACGGTCATGTTCGCGATCTGGTCGGTAAAGATGGTTCGGTTTTGCCTGAGGAAGACTTTGCGATGAAGTGGGAGCTGGGCGAACGCGCCGAAAAAAATGTCAGCGACATAAAAAACCTCGTCAAAAATGCCAAATCCGTCTTCCTCGCGCCTGACCCCGACCGCGAAGGAGAAGCCATTGCATGGCACGTGCAAGAAATTTTGCGCGAAGACGGCCTGCTGGAGGGTAAAAATATCCAGCGCGTCACTTTTAACGAGATTACAAAATCCGCCGTACAAAATGCTTTCAATCATACGCGCGGCCTCGACCAACGCTTGATCGAAGCCTATCTGGCTCGCCGCGCGCTGGATTATCTTGTCGGCTTTAATATCTCGCCCGTGCTTTGGCGCAAATTGCCGGGCTCACGCTCTGCCGGGCGTGTCCAATCGGTGGCGCTGCGTCTTGTGTGTGAGCGCGAAGCCGAGATTGAGGTTTTCAAGCCGCAGGAATATTGGAGCATCGAAACCCGCCTTCACACAATTGAGGGTGCACCCTTTACCGCGCGCCTGACCCATTTGGCCGGCAACAAGCTCGATAAGTTTGATCTAGGCTCTGAGGGTGATGCCACCCACGCCATTGAACGCATTAAGCTTAAAAATCTCTCGATCCAGAAAATTGAGAGAAAGCAAGCACGGCGCAGCCCACCCGCACCGTTTATCACCTCAACCCTGCAAATTGAAGCATCACGCAAGCTGGGCTTTTCCGCCTCCAACACGATGCGTGTCGCGCAACAGCTATACGAAGCCGGGCTCATCACTTATATGAGAACCGACGGCACGACCCTGTCTGAAGAAGCCGTAACACAATCGCGCGATGTGATTAAAAAGGAATATGGCGATCAATATCTGCCTGATGCACCGCGTCTATATAAGTCAAAAGCGAAAAACGCGCAGGAAGCGCACGAAGCGATCCGACCGACCGATCTTTCGAAATTACCCGGACGTGAAGGCGGCCCGATGGAAGAGAGCCAGCGCAAACTTTATGATCTGATCTGGAAGCGCACGATGGCCAGCCAAATGGAAAACGCAATCCTCGATCAGGTCGCGGTTGATATTTCCGATGGCACGGATGATGTGGTTTTACGCGCCAACGGCTCAGTCGTGAAATTTGACGGCTTCTTGACCCTGTATCAGGAAAGCACAGATGATGATGACAACGACAAAGATGAGAAAAACGAGCGCGATCGCATCTTGCCGCCAATGAATGAGGGCGAAAAAACAAAAATCGTTGATATCGATTCCAACCAGCATTTCACCCAGCCACCGCCACGCTACAGCGAGGCAACGCTGGTGAAAAAGCTTGAGGAGCTGGGCATTGGCCGCCCATCAACCTATGCCTCAATCCTGCAGGTTTTGCGTGACCGCAATTATGTGACGATGGATAAAAAGCGCTTCATCCCTGAAGATCGCGGGCGTCTTGTGACCACCTTCCTGCAAAAATTCTTCGCGCGTTATGTTGATTATGATTTCACGGCCAATCTGGAAGAAGAGCTGGATGCCATTGCCGCCGGGCATGTGGCGTGGAAAGAAATGCTGCGCCATTTCTGGGTCGATTTCAAAGCCGCCGTTGATGAAACAAAAGACCTGACCATCACCGAGGTGATTGATTATCTGGACGCGGAGCTCGGCCCGCACTTCTTCCCGACAAGCGCGGAGAATAAAGAGCCGCGTAAATGTCAGGCCTGCGCCGAAACACATGGTGACGGACGATTGGGTTTAAAGCTTGGAAAATTCGGCGCGTTTATCGGCTGCTCGAACTATCCTGAATGTAAATTCACCCGTCCGCTTGTTGTGCCCGGTGACGGCGATGAAGATGCCGAAGCTGCCGCATTAAGCAATGAGCCTAAAATTCTGGGCAAAGACCCCGGCACAGGGCGCACAGTGACGCTGCGCCGCGGTCCGTACGGCCCGTATGTGCAAATTGATGCGCCCGAAGAAACCGCCGAGCAGGAAGCCAAGCGCATGGAAGCCTATGAGTCCGACATCGAAGCCTGGAAAGAGGCAAAAAAAGTTGCCAAGAAGGCCGGGGAAAAAGCGCCGAAAAAACCGCCCAAGCCCAAGCCGGAAAAACCGAAGCGTCAGGGATTACCAAAGGGCATGAGTGTCGGCGATGTAACGCTTGAAAATGCGCTGGAACTGCTGGCCCTGCCGCGTGATATTGGTGAGCATCCTGAAACCGGCAAGATGATTAAGGCTGGCATTGGCCGTTTTGGCCCGTTCGTTCAGCATGACGGCAAATATGCTTCTATCCCCAAGGATGAAGATGTGATGACCATTGGCATGAACCGCGCGGTTGACCTGATCGCGGAGAAGGAAAAGCGCGACGCCGCCAAGATCGCAAAGAAAACCGATAAATCTGATAAAGACGAGCCTAAAAAGAAGACCAGTAAGAAAAAATCTTCATCTAAAAAGAAAAGCGCCTAGCGCATGAAAAAGTCCGACATTCTTGAGTTCATCCAGTCCTCGCCTACGCCGGTGACCAAGCGGGATATTGCCTCTGCTTTCCGTCTGAAAGGCTCTGGCCCGCGCGTGGCGATGAAGAAAATTCTTAAAGAGCTTTACAATGAAGGCGCAATTATCAAGCAGGGCGGAACGTATACTATCCCTGAAGGCCTGCCCGGTGTTTGCGTCGTGGCCGTCAGCAGCATTGATGTCGATGGCGATGTATTTGTCCGGCCTGTTGACTGGAATGAAGAGCTACAGGGTCAGCCGCCGCGCATTGAGCTGATGCCCGATAAAAAGGGACACCCGTCTCTCGCGGTCGGTGATCGCGCTCTTGTGCGCCTCAAACGTCTGGATAAAGACACATATGAAGCGCGCGCGATCAAGCGTATGGATGCGCCGGAAAATCAGATCATGGGCTTGCTGCGCGTTTATAAAAACGGCGCGATCCTCCAGCCCGCCGATAAAAAAGCGAAATTCGAATTTGAGATTCCCCTGCCCGATTTAAACGGTGCGCAGGATGGCGATCTTGTCATTGGCGAAATCCAGCCCGCGCGCGGACATAGCCGCAAAAAAGCGCGCATAGTTGAAATTTTAGGCCAGCGCGATGATCCCAAAGCCATCAGCCTGATCAGCCTGCATGAGCAAGGGCTAAACGAAACCTTCCCAGATTCGGTGATTAAAGAAACCGAAGGGATGAGCGTGCCCGACCTTAAGGGGCGCGAGGATATGCGCGATATTCCCCTTGTCACAATTGACGGCGCAGATGCGCGCGATTTCGATGATGCGGTCTTTGCCGAAAAAACCGATAAGGGCTATCACATCATCGTGGCGATTGCCGATGTGTCTTATTATGTGCGCCATGGCACGGCATTAGATGACGAGGCGCAGCGCCGGGGCAACTCCACCTACTTCCCCGACCGGGTTGTACCCATGCTGCCCGAAGCACTCTCGAATGATTTATGCTCGCTTCGGCCAAAAGAAAACCGCGCCTGCCTTGCTGTTCATATGAATATCGATGAACGCGGGGAGCTGCTGAATTTCAAGTTCGTGCGCGGAATTATGCGCTCGGCCGCCCGCCTGATTTATGAGGACGTGCAGGCCGCCTATGATGCGCAAAAGCATGAGCTGATTGATCTAATAAACCCGCTTTACGATGCGTTTAGAATTCTCGATAAAGCCCGCCAAGAGCGAGGCGCGCTGGATCTGGATTTGCCCGAGCGCCAAATCATCATCGATGACAAAGGCAATATGACGGGGGTCAAAAAACGCCTGCGGCTAGATGCGCATAAAATGATTGAAGAGTTTATGATTCTGGCCAATGTCGCCGCAGCGCGTGCGCTGGAGGTCAAACAGGCGCAAAAAATTCCCTGTGTCTACCGAATCCATGACCGCCCGAGCTTGGAAAAGCTCGACAGCGTTCATGAATTTATCGAGAGTTTTGGCCTGTCATTCCCTAAGGGGCAGGTCGTCAATCCAAAACAAATTAACGGCCTTTTGCGAAAAGCGGCGCAGCTGCCCTACTCGCATTTAATCAGCGAGGTGATTTTGCGCACGCAGGCCCAAGCAGTCTACAGCGCCAATAATATCGGGCATTTCGGTCTGGCGCTGAGCAAATATGCGCATTTTACATCCCCCATCCGCCGCTATGCCGACCTTTTAGTTCACCGCGCTTTGGTGTCAGTTTACGGCCTTGGTAAAGGCGCGCTGCAGGATGATGAAATCGCGCGTATTGATGAGATTTGCGAGCATATTTCCAGCACCGAGCGCACCTCTATGGTGGCTGAGCGCAATGCGGTTGACCGCTTCACCGCGGCCTTCCTGTCGGATCATATCGGGGCGGAATTTTCCGGGCGCATTAACGGCGTAACGCGCTTTGGCCTGTTTGTAACCCTAGATGAGAGCGGCGCAGACGGGCTTGTCCCCATGCGCTCCCTGCCTGATGACTATTATATTCATGATGAAAAGGTTCACGCGCTGATCGGGCGTAAGTCCAGACGTATTTATCAACTCGGCGCGCCGGTTACAGTGCGCCTGAAAGAAGCCGACGGGCTGACCGGCAGCACGGTTTTAGAGCTGGTGGGCCACGAAAAAGGCGCCCAGCTTGAGGAATTAAAAGGAAGCACAAAAAATGCTGGAAAATCAAGCGGTAAGCGTGAAGATTACCGTCGAAAATCCGGCAGAAATACGGGAAAAAAGGTCAAAAAAACCACCCCAAAGCATAAGCGCAAACAAAACCGCGCAAAAAAGCATAAAAGATAAAATGCGCAAAGCTTGACATTTTTCAGGAAATCACGCATAAAACGCCCTCGAATATATAAGGAGACAAAGTGATGGCTAAAAAAGGCACATCCGTAAAGGTGAGATTGGAAAGCGAAGCGGGCACAGGCTACCGCTATTACGCGAAACGCAGCACGCGCGCGGAATATAAAATTAAGAAGAAAAAATACGACCCTTGGGCCGTAAACCCTGAGACTGGGAAAAAAGGCATGCACGTTGAATTCGTGGAAAAGAAAATGCCGCCTTCAAAGAAAAACTAAGATCGAAAATGATCAAAAAGACAAAGCGCCCAATTTCGGGCGCTTTTTTTATTTCAAAAACGGGCGGGATTGCTGCTCGAACTTCTCGGGGTCGAGCTTGCCGATATCTTCGAATACAACGCAATTGCGTCCGCCCTCTTTCGCATCATAGAGCGATTTATCCGCGCGCTCCAAGATGGCTTTGACGGGATGCAGGCGCTGGCGAATCATCACCGCGCCGATTGACGTTGTAATGCTCAAACACCCACTATCGGTGGAACATGCAAAAGGCTTATCCGCCACCGCGCGGCGCAAGCGCTCGGCCACCATCTGTGCGCGCTCTTCAGTAACATCAGGCAGAATAACAACAAACTCTTCTCCGCCCAGACGCGCCACAAGGTCGAAGCTGCGCAAATTGTCTTTCAGGCGCTCACCAAACTGCTTGAGAATCTCATCGCCTACTCCATGACCGTGCGTGTCATTGACGCTTTTGAAATGATCAATATCGAGCAAAAACACGGCCAGTGATTTATTCGTCGTCTGATTTTTTTCAACCAACTTTTCAAGGTGAACCTCGAGATAGCGCCGGTTATGCAGCCCGGTCAAACTATCGATCAGCGCCATGGACAGGCTGACCTCGTAAGAAGAGCGCAGCCGCTCCTGAAAACGTCTGCGGCGGATTTGCGTGCGGGCGCGCGCCATCAGCTCGTTACGCTCGAGCGGGCGCAACATGTAATCATGCACGCCGATATCCAGCCCGTGTACAATGCGCGGCATATCCTCTTCTTCACCGATCATCAAAATAGGAACAGAGCGGGTTTTCTCGCTTGATTTCAAATGGGAACACAAACGCAGCCCGTCTTCATTTTCAAGATTGAGGCTGACAATAAACAAATCAAAACTGTCGCGCCCGACATATTCCATCGCCTCCGCGCCTGTATCGGCGACAACGACATTATGGTGTTCTTTATTGAGGGTCTCGCTTATTTTCTGCTGTTCGAAATCTTTGTCCTCAATTACCAAAATATCGGCCGGACCGATCGATTGTTGCATCAAATCCTGCGCCACACCCTCAACAACACCCAGTTGATTGGCCGTGTTTTCACGCGTGCGCCATTCATCCAGTGTCATTTTCAAACGTACGAGCGAGCGCACGCGCGCCATCAGCGCCGTATCGTTAATCGGCTTGCTGAGGAAATCATCTGCGCCCGATTCCAGCCCGCGCACTTTATCCTGCGTATCGGTCAGAGCCGTCACCATGACCACGGGAATATGAGACAGAGACGGGTTGCCCTTAATCCTAGTACAAACCTCGAACCCGTCCATACCGGGCATCATCACATCCAGAAGGATAATATCCGGGCTTTCCTGCGCGGCCTTATCCAGCGCCTCCTGACCGTTGCTCGCGGTAATCACATCGTAATACTCGCTGGTCAGCTTGGCTTCGAGCAGCTTCACATTGGGAAGGATGTCATCGACAACAAGAATGCGTGCGGACATTATTTCTCTCCGAGATAGCTGTCGACGATCTCTAAAAAGCGGGTCACGGAGATGGGTTTGGAAATATAATCCTCGCAGCCGCCTTCGCGGATTTTCTGTTCATCGCCCTTCATCGCAAAGGCGGTCACAGCCACAACGGGAATAGATTTAAGCTCTTCATCGGCCTTGAGCCATTTGGTCACATCCAGCCCTGAAACCTCAGGAAGCTGGATATCCATAAGGATCAAATCCGGCTGATGCTCGCGCGCCAAGTTCAAAACCTGATTACCATCGCTGGTCTCAAAAGTTTCAATTCCATGCGCTTCCAGCAAGTCGTGGAAGAGCTTCATATTCAATTCGTTATCTTCAACAATAAGAACTTTTTTACCCATGACCTTTGTTATATCCCCGTTTGTCTCAACACTCTAGTGATTATCCTAAAGAATGCGCAATATTGCAAAACTCTAAAATTATTCCTGAGCGCATTGCTCAGCTTCCAGCGGCTCCAGCGCCTTAAGCGTCTGTGTCACCGTAAAGTCCTCATAGCGCACCAGCATAGAGCTGATCACACCATTTTCATGAAAAACCAAGTCCATCTCATAGTCAGATGTGGCCGAGTCATTATCCAGCGGAAAGAAGGCCAGTTGCACTTCTCGCGCCGGACTGTCGAGCAAAGCCTTATCGACATTTTCCATGTTCTTCACATCGGCAAAGCGGTCCACAGGCTTGCCGATAAAGGCATTAATATTGATCGGGCCTTCATTATCGCTGCCATCAAAAATCGTCGCATTATAAAATTTGGCGTTCTTTTTAATTTGCTCAAGCAATCCCAGCGTATGCCCCATCGGGAAAACGCCGCCGGGCGGAATATCGTATTTCACGCCTTCGGGAATGCTGTATTCGGCATTGCCCCCGCCCGCATCGGCATTGAGCATCGCATGGCCGCGCACCTCTTCAAACAGCTGCCCGTCGCGCTTGCGCTGTGAGGTAAAATGCATATCCGTTCCATCAAACGCCTCATAGGTCGAAAAATCGCTTTTCAGGCGCATCGCCGGACTGTCGGCATATTCATACAGCAGATCAAAACGGTGGTTGGATATCCACGCCTCGCACGAAGGCTTCCAATCATAAAACATTTGGCCGCTGATATTGACGATCTGTGAACCGCTCTTGGCCCCCACCAGCTTAATCTCATAGAGCGCCTTATGCGGAGCAAGGCCAGCCGCGCTGGCACGGTTGTCCGCTTCTTGCGCACCGCCGCTCAAGCTCACAAATAAGGCAGCGGCGCACAGCAGAGCACAAAAATATGCGGTTTTTCTAAAAATTATGCGGGGTGAAAACAATTTGAAAACTTCCATTCTTTACGAGGGAGAATAATAACGAAAAATCAGCGCGGGAGCAAAGCGGAAAACTCTGCCGCGCGCGGGTGGGTAAATTTAACCTCTTTTTACATAGTGTGAATTTATTGCCTCACATGCCACACAGCCATAAACCATTAAGCCATTGTTATTAAATGTAAAAATCAATAGCGCAATCTGGCACGGTCTTCGCAACATAGAGGGTATAGAACGATATTTGACCAAGGACATAGACAATGACCACGGATTACATTCAACATGAAGATGCGGCCAAACAGCCCAAATTCTTTGGAATCCGCATAAAAAAGGATAAGCCGCCGCTTAAACGCCGCGTCCCGCTGGAGCTTACCCGCAACAACCCGTTTGTAGACGGCACGCAGGATATGTTCGATGTTCTGGCCCAGCATAGCTGGGGTGATATCAATGTTCATAAAAAAACCGCAAACATCTTGCAAAAAGCCGGGCAAACCATTAGCGAGGCCGAAGAAAAGCTCAGCCGCCAGAACAAACGTATTAAAATGCTGGAGCGCCTTAATCCGACCGATGAGCTGACCGGTCTTTATAACCGCGCAGGATTTGAGCTGGTTTTCAAACGCGAGCTGGCCCGCACCAAAAGACACCAAGAGCACGCCGGAATTCTGGTTTTAATCGATATTGAAAGCTATGACAGCCTCAAAGCCAAAGAAGGCCGTGACGCAGCCGAAGCGGGCCTGAAGCTTGTGGCTAAAATTCTAGCCGATGAAATCCGTGAAATGGACGTGGCCGCGCGCCTGAGCGAGCATGAATTTGTCCTGTTATTCACCAACACCGCGGCCGACAAGGTTGTGGACCGTGTTCAAAAGCTGGCGCTGCGCATCAACAATTTGTCTTTTATTTGGAAGAAGCAGGAAGTGAATATCAGCGCCAGTTTGGGCCTGCGTAGCTATGGCCCGCAGGATAATCTTTCAGGCTTGTTTAAATCCGAAGGAAAGGCCGGTAAAACGCCGTAATAATGCAGCATATAAGGTTTTCAACGTCTGCCGCCCCTCCCTAACCCGAACCCAACACCACAAGGCAGACAAACCCCCAAGCCCGGTTCGTCCCCCTCCAACCCTCACGAACCGGGCTTTTTCTTGAATCTTGCAGTAAAATTATGTATATTTGAAGTTCACAAAAAACAGGGCGCGCTTAATGACAACGGAAACACTCAGGAATCCTTTTGTTTCAACCGACACACTTCCGGCCTATATCCGAAACTTCGTTTTGCTGAACAATGAGCTAAAGGGTCTGAAGGTCGGCCTGATCCACGCCGTCACAAACCCGGACAAAATTGCAGAAGAAGAGAAAGCCAAAGACGTGATGGCTGAAGCCTGGAAGCGTTATTATGACGGGCTTCAGGACTGGATGAAAAATCTGTTTGCGCGCTTTTATGCCTTCTACGACGGCCGTATAGACTATCTGAGCACTCTGGAATCCGAACTGAATAAAGAAATCGAAAATTTGAAGGACAAAGATCCCGCGCTTGCGCACGAACTTGAACATATCAAGGACGAGGTTGTAGATCTTAAAGAGGAAGCCAAAAGCAGAAAACAATCTTTTGCCGATAGAGCCGATGAAGACGAGCCGATTGATGAAGACGAGTTTGATAACATGTATGAAGAAGCGGAAAATCACACACGCCGTACAAGAAGCGCCGCCAGCCGATTCTACCAAAGAATGAGAAATTTCTACCGAAACCGCTGGGGGAGAAACAGAGCGAATGAGGCTGACACATCCATGGGCACCGCACCGGGCAACGCTTCCAATAACTTCAATGATGATGACAGCAGCGATGATGAAGGCTTTGACTTAGACGGTCTGAATAACATCGATCTGGGACCAGAACCCGAACCCGCTTAAAACACCCAGCGTTGTGGGTTGGTAATTGGCTGGTCAGCGCGCAGCGCGCGAAAGCCCCGGAAGCACCGCACCAGAAGCCAGAAGAACCAAAGCACAAAGATCAGGAAGCCAAGGAAGAAAAAGCCTAGCATCACGCCGACCATCATCAACGCCCAGCTTTTCCAAAAGGTCTGGAACAAAAAGCTGACATGGCTCTGTAAAACCTCGTCTACCTTTTCTCTTTCAAGATAGGTCCAGATCACACCCAAAATCGTCGTGAAACCGAGCGTAAACGCCCCGGCCGCATAGATCAGGTAAATCAGCATCAAACTATCTTTTGTATTTTTAAGAACGTGATCGGGAATCTGTTCACTCATCGGGAAGGCCTTTTAAAACCACTTATGTCTTTAAGGCTACCGCGAGAATGGAAAAAGATCAATGCGCGAAGATGCTTAAGCCGCTTCTTCGGAATCAACGGCCTTTTTCGGCAAGTTCAGCTTGATATGAAGATCCTTAAGCTGCTCGGGCGTAATATCGGACGGCGCATTCATCATCGCATCTTCATATTGGCCGTTCATTACAAAGGCATAAACCTCGCGCAAATTCGGCTCATCCGCCAGCAACATCACAATACGGTCCAAACCAAAAGCCAATCCGCCGTGCGGCGGCGCGCCGTAGCGCATCGCATTCAGCATGCCGCCAAATTCCGCTTCCAGAACCTCGCGCCCATATCCGGCCAGGCCAAAAGCCTTTTCCATGATTTCCGGCTTGTGATTACGGATCGCGCCGGATGCCAGCTCAAACCCGTTACAAACACAGTCATATTGATAGGCCAGAATTTCTTCCGGATTTTTATTTTCCAACGCCTCCATGCCGCCTTGGGGCATTGAAAACGGGTTGTGCGAGAAATCAATTTTTTGCGCCTTATCATCAAATTCATACATCGGGAAATCAACAATCCAGCAGAATTTGTAAACACCGCTCTCGCGCGCAGCCACGTGCCCCCCCTCGATCACGCTCAGTGAATCACAGATCGCATCGCGCGCCTTGCCAGCGAATTTTGCGGCGTCCTTTTCCTGATTACAGATAAAGAAGATGGCATCGCCCTCTTCCAGACCGGCGATTTTCTTAAGCTCATCTTGCGCGGCAGCGGGAATGAATTTCGCAATTGGGCCTGCACCCTCACCGTCCTTAAACAGCACATAGCCCAGCCCCGGCGCGCCTTCGCCCTGCGCCCAGCTATTAAGCTTGTCAAAGAAGCTGCGCGGCTGGTCGGCCACGGCTGGCGCGCGGATCGCGCGGACAACACCGCCAGAGGCGATTACGCCTTTGAACGCCTTGAATTCAACATCGTCGCGGGCAAACACGTCGGTAACATCCACAATCTCCAGCGGGTTACGCAGATCCGGCTTGTCAGAGCCGTATTTCAGCATCGCATCGGCATAGGTCAGGTTCGGCAGCCATTGCACGTCGCGTTTTTCACCTGTGAAATCGGCGAATTCTTCGAAGATGCCCTGCACGACAGGCTGAATTGTTGCATGCACTTCGTCTTGCGTCACGAAACTCATCTCAACATCAAGCTGATAGAATTCAGCGAGACGGTCTGCGCGGCCATCTTCATCGCGGAAACAGGGCGCAATCTGGAAATAACGGTCAAAGCCGCCCATCATCAAAAGCTGCTTAAACATCTGTGGCGCCTGCGGCAGCGCATAAAACTTACCAGGGTGCAAACGTGACGGCACAAGATAATCGCGCGCACCTTCAGGTGAGCTGGCCGTTAGGATTGGCGTCTGAAACTCCTGAAAACCCTTATCCCACATACGTTTGCGCATAGACGAAACGACATTGTTGCGCAGGCGGATATTCTTTTGCATTTTCTCGCGGCGCAAATCGATATAGCGGTATTTCAGGCGGATTTCCTCACCGGCCTGATCATCATCGGCGACTTGGAACGGAATAACATCGGCCGCGCCTTGCAACTCGGCCTGCTCGATATAAATTTCAATCTCGCCCGTTGCCATTTTGGAGTTTACCGCCTCGGCCGCGCGCGCCTTGACTGTTCCTGTGACAGTAATCACGGACTCATTGCGCCATTTTTCAACAGTCTTAAGAAGGTCAGACCCCTCCTCAATCACACACTGGGTCAAACCATATGTGTCACGAAGATCAATAAACAAAACGCCGCCATGATCGCGAATTTTGTGAATCCAGCCTGACAGGCGAACCGTTTGGTCCACATTGTCTTTTCGCAGGTCGGCGCAGGTATGTGTTCTAAAGTCATGCATGGCGAGTGTTATACCCATTTAAAGCGCCCTTCGTAAATAGTTTTTATAAAGAAGCACTTGGATATTTGAGAAAGAGGCTGTAAACATCACGAATGATTATAAAAAGCCAAGACGAACTCATCCATTTTTGCCGGGAATTAGAACGCCATTCCTTCATCACCATTGATACGGAATTCCTGCGCGAGAAAACCTATTATCCAAAGCTTTGCCTGATCCAACTCAGTGGCCCTGATGGAAAGGCCAAGGCCATTGACCCGCTTGAGGGCAATCTAAACCTCACCCCGCTTTATGATTTGCTTGCCAATAAAGATGTTCTCAAGGTTTTTCACGCCGCGCGGCAGGATTTAGAGATTTTCTATCACCTTACCGGCAAGGTGGTTGAACCATTTTTCGATACACAAATCGCGGCCATGGTCTGCGGCTATGGCGATTCCGTGGGCTATGAAAGCCTTGTGAAAAACATCACCGACAACAAGCTGGACAAAAGCGTGCAATATACGGATTGGTCGCAGCGCCCACTGTCTGAGCGACAAATTGATTATGCGCTGGGCGATGTGACCTATCTGGTCGATATTTACAAACATCTCTCCGAGATGCTAGAGGCACGCGGACGCACCTCATGGGTTTATCAGGAAGAAGAAATTCTGGCCGATCCAGCCACCTATGAGAACCGCCCTGAAGAGGCATGGAAGCGCATTAAAGTGCGCTCACCAAAGCCAAAAACATTGGCAATTCTACGCGATCTAGCCGCTTGGCGTGAAAAACGCGCTCAAGAAAAAGACATCCCGCGCCCATGGGTGATGCGCGATGACACGCTGGCCGATATGGCCGCGCAAGCTCCGCACGATGCCAAGCACCTCTCGAAAATTCGCAATATGCCCAAAGACCTTGCGGAAGGATCGATCGGTGAAACACTGCTAAAAATCATCAAAGACGCGCAAAAATCGGATAAGAAAAAATGGCCGAAGGTCGAGCGTAAAAAGCCGCCCGCACCGCATGTCTCCGCGACCATGGATATTTTAAGGCTATTTTTGAAAGTTCAATGCGCCCAGCATGATGTTGCGACAAAGCTGATTGCGGATAAAGACGATATCGAACGGCTCGCGACCGAAGCTACCCCCGATATTCCCGCCATGAAAGGCTGGCGTTACGAGGTGTTCGGCCAGTATGTTGAAAAATTAAAAAAGGGTGAGTTGGCGATCGGCCTTGATGGCGATACAATCAAGCTGTTTGAAACCAAATAGCGCGCACCAACAATGAAAACCCTGTTCCTCCTCCGCCATGCGGAAAGCCCGATGAACGCCCCGACAGATCGGGAACGCACCCTTAGCGATGCTGGAGCGGCCTATTCAAAAACTTTGGGCGACAAGCTTAGGCATATGAATCGCTTGCCGGATTTTATCTATTGTTCTCCGGCTCGCCGCACGCAAGAGACCTTGAAAAATCTGGAGTTGAAGGTGCATGGCGAACAGCCAGAGCGTCTGTATAACGCGCCCGCAGGCGATCTTTTGCATTTCATCCAAAGCACGAAAGACAGCGTTAACGCGCTGATGGTTATCGCCCATAATCCGGGCATTCATGCGCTGGCGATGATGCTCATGGATAATAGTGATCAGCTAAAAACCTCGTCTTTGCACTATGGCTATCCGCCCGGCTCCTTAACCATTCTAGATTGTCCTTGTGAAAGCTGGCGCGATATTCAGCCTGGTGAAAACAGGTTGATAGAACTGATTATGCCTTAAAATTCCTGCAACGCCGCCATAACCTCGCGCATCAGCGGCACGGAAACGCCGCGCTTTTTGGATAGGGCGAGTTTATCGGCCTGCTCCACGATATCGCGCGCAGCGGAGAAGGAACGCTCCATACGCGGCAGGATGTATTTGACCACGTCGTTATTCACCTTCAATTGGCGGTCGCTGAAAAGCTTGATCAGCACGGAGCCCAGCAACATATCGTCGGGCGGATGAATGCTGGCCAGTGGCGCCGCGCGAAAACGCGAGGCCAGATCAGCAATCGCAAAGTCAGCATGCGAAGGTGCCATGCGCGAGGTCACAAGAAAGGTGCGCCCCTCCTCTTTGAAAATATTATAAAGATGGAACAGCGTTGTCTCGGCCTCACGATAGCCCAGCCACGGATCAACCCCGTCAATCACGATGTTTTGATTTACGCCCGCAATTTGCTCGGCGCTACGGGAAATCAGCATCTCCGGCTTTACAATTTCCGCCCCGGTTTTATCACGCCACACCGCGGCCAAATGCGTCTTACCGCTTGCCGCCGGGCCGGTAATCACTAGCACGGGCGCAGGCCAGTCCGGCCAGCGATCGATCCAGCTCACCGCATCCTTATTACATGGTCCGATCAGATAATCTTCCAGCCCCAGCGCCGTGCGCCCGGCCAAATCCAGAGGAATTTGCTGCGCCTTGGAAAGCTTAGGCATTGCCTTTTCCTTTTGCAGATTTTTTAGAGCCGTTATAGAGGCTGCTTTGTTTATATTGCTTCAGTCCGAAGGCTGCCAAGACGCCAATCACGGCCGCCACCGGCACGGCCAAGAACATGCCCAGAATACCGAACAAAGCCCCGCCCGCGAGCAGCGCAAAGAAAATCCAAAGCGGGTGCAGCCCGACACTTTTCCCAACCAGTTTGGGCGTGATGAAATTACCTTCAATCAGCTGCCCACCCAGAAAGATGCCAGCAATTGTAAGCACAAATAACCAATCGCTACTTTGGAACCAGGCGACCAAAACCCCGACAATCAAACCAACGCTCGAGCCGACCATCGGAATAATCGACAAAACACCAGAAAGCAAGCCAATCAAAAACCCATACTTCAGGCCCGCAAACGATAAAGCCAGCCCATAGGCAATCGCTAGAATGAAGGCAACCGTGAGCTGCCCACGGATAAAGCCGGAAAGCTTGGTATCAATTTGTTCGATCAAATCTGTAATTGTCTCTTTGTGATCGCGCGGCATAATATCATTCACCCACTGCTTAAGTCTGTTCCATTCCTTCATAGCAAAATAAGCCACAACAGGCGTAAAAATTGTGACCGAGATAAAATTCAAGAACGCCTGCCCGCCAGCCCATATGCTCTCAATCAGCGTTTTTCCAACCCCGAAGGCGGCGCTTAAATGCTCCTTAAACAGCGCTTTAAATTCTTCAGGGCCTGCTTGGCCGGTTAGAGCCTGCACCCGGTCGGTTAAGGGTTGTAGCCAACTCCAGATACCATCAACATATTTAGGCATATCAGCCGAAAGCTGTAAGAACTGATCATAAGCCAACGGCAAAATAGCGGCAAAAATCGCAATCACAGCGACAAAGAACAGCCCAAGAATAATCAGCGCCGCCGGACCGCGCGGAATGCGGAATTTGCGTAAAGCTTCCACCAGCGGATTAAGCAGATAAGCAATGGCAAAGCCCAAAACAAACGGCAAGAGCACCGCTTTAAAAATAAAAACAAATAGCAAAGCGAGTACAAACGTCCCGCTCCAAAACATAAATTGCTTTTGTGTGTTCATTACGGCCATGGCTTAAAACCTTTGCGAAAAGCTGCCCTGCTGCGCGGGGGCGTAACGGTTGAGATAAAGCTGGTAGACCAGCGGCTTTAAACGGTTTTGAGAATCGCGCAAAGAAGCCATATCAACCTGCGGCGCGGTAAGCGTCATATTCGCTTGCTCCAGTGCCAGACGCAGGCGTGATTCGCTGCCCTGAAAAAGAAGATCAACCAGTGCGCTTTTGGGCGTTAGCGATTTCAAAACAATGTCATTAATGCCGTAAACGCGCTGCAACGCTCTTTGCGTATCGGTCCATTCACCGAGATTTTTAAAATTCACCTGCACCTGCAAACGGTTATTCTGCGCCGCGCTGACCATAGTGCGGCTTTTCCAGTCAGTCTGCAGCGCCTGATAGACCTTGCCCACCCCTTGTGCCAAAACGGATTGAAGCGATTGACCTGTCGCAGGAACGCTCAACTCCTGTACAAGCTCCGGCCCGGCGCGGTCGGTGCGGTAGAGATGGATATTCAGCGCCCCAGCCTGCGAATCGGGAACGGCAATCGCCAGCACCGCTTCCTTGGCATTATAGCGCGCCAGCATACGGTTCAAACGGTCTTCGCGGTAGCTTAACGCCTCGTTATCGCCCACATCCTGAACATCTTCCAGATCGCCGAGCGGCAAAACCACAGGCACAAGACCGTTAAACCCGCCGGAATTGTTCCAAGCGCTCATCCAGGGATTCTCACGTGACCATAAAATGCTCTGATCGTCCTCCTGGTAAAACGGCAAGATCAGAACGGGTTGGCTGCCGACATCGGAATATTCAAACCCCTGCCCCGCAAAATAACGGCGCACGGCCTCATCTTTGAAGCGGAAAGTATAAGTCCCGAGATAACGCACGGAAGAGAGCTGCTCCTTTGTGACTTCGAAATCCTGAATAAAGAGGGAGATGGTTGAAAGCTCGGGCATTTGGAATTGCTGGGCCTGCGCTTCGGGAAGCATGCGCCCGGCCATAATCTCAAACGCATCGGCCTGCGCCTGTTCAAAGGCTTTTGATTTGGCCTCCAGCGCATTGGACGCGGTTACATCAACCTGCACGCCCTCAACGGTGAAAACCGGGTTGTCGGCCATAACAGGCGAAACGATTGCCAAATAAAAAAGTGCAAGGAGAGTCCAAAAGACTGTACGCAGCGCCTGAAAAGGCTTATAGAGTAGTCCTGTATAAACGGGGCGGTTGGCCATTGATAACGCTCAAAATGTTGTGTATTTCAATCAGATGTTATAAACCTCTCGCCCAAAAGATGCAAAGCAAGATAAGAGAAAATGAAGAGTAGTGCCTATAAAAATGCCGGAGTAGATATCGATGCCGCCGCCGAGCTGGTCGAGCGCATCAAACCCCACATCAAGAAAACCGCGCGCCCCGGCGTAATGAGCGGCATTGGCGGCTTTGGCGCTCTGTTTGATTTGAAGGAAACAAAATATAAAGACCCCGTTCTGGTCTCAGGCACGGACGGTGTGGGCACAAAGATCAAGGTTGCCATTGAACTAAACCGTCACGACACAATCGGGATTGATGCGGTGGCTATGTGCGTGAATGACATTGTTGTACAGGGCGCAGAGCCTTTATTCTTCCTCGATTATTTCGCCACAGGCAAGCTGGTCAATGATGTGGCTGAGGATGTGATTGCAGGCGTCACAGAAGGTTGCCAACAAGCCGGGTGCGCACTGATTGGCGGGGAAACCGCCGAAATGCCAGGCCTATACGCCCTTGGGGATTACGATCTGGCCGGCTTTTGCGTTGGCGCGGTCGAGCGCGAAGACATGATCACGGGCGATCGCATCAGTGAAGGCGATGTCATTTTAGGCCTGTCTTCAAACGGCCTGCATTCCAACGGGTTTTCCCTTGTGCGCAAGCTGATCAAAACCACCGAAGGCTTTGACTATGAAAGCCGCGCACCTTTTGACGATGCCCTATCTTTGGGTGAGTTGATCTTGATGCCGACACGCATCTATGTGCGCTCTTTACTTAAGGCGCTTGAAGAACAAGACGCCAGCGGCCAAACGGTTATTAAGGGGATGGCCCATATTACCGGCGGCGGCCTGTATGAAAACGTTCCGCGCGTCATTCCCGAAGGTCTAGCCGCGCAGATCGACGCCAGCACGTGGCAATTACCAACCATCTTCAAATGGCTGGCGCAGATTGGTCAGATTGATTTCCACGATATGGCCACCACGCTCAATTGCGGGATCGGCATGGCGGTTATTTGTGCCCCTGAATATGCGGACGCTTTGAGCGCCATTTTGAAAGATCAAGGCGAGAGCGTGTACCAGATCGGACGCATAACTTCGCGCGAAGCCGATGCGCCTGCGCTGATTATAAACAATATTGAATCATGGGCGTAGTCAGACTAGAGCGAACATTAGACCTTGCCGTCCTTATCTCCGGACGCGGCAGCAATCTTCAAGCGATCATTGATGCGTGTAAAAACCCTGAGTTTCCGGCGCGCATTGCCGTGGTTATTTCCAACAAGCCGGATGTTTACGGGCTGGAGCGGGCGCGTGATGCCGGCATTGATACGCATGTCGTTCCCCATAGCGGCCGCCCCAAAGCAGAGTTTGAAGCGCAGCTGCACGAGGTCATCTCGGATTACGATGTAAACCTGATTTGCCTGGCGGGGTTTATGCGCATTTTAAGCGCCGATTTTATTGCCAAATGGCCCAATAAAATCATCAATATTCATCCCTCGCTGCTGCCCAAACATAAAGGGCTGGATACGCATCAACGCGCCCTTGAGGCTGGCGACACGCAGAGCGGATGCACCGTGCATTATGTTGTGCCAGAAATGGATAGCGGTCCAATTATTGTACAAAAATCTGTTCCTATTCTTGACGGCGATACGCCCGATACACTGGCTGCACGCGTGCTCGAGCAAGAGCACATCGCTTATCCCGAGGCCATAAAACTGGTTGCGCAAAAGCGTTTGAAAAACTGAATACACCCTCTTGAAATCGGACATATTTTCCAGTCTACTCAAGAGGTAAAATAACCAATTTTAAGAGATACACATCATGGCTCATAAACCTGTAACGCCCGATCCTGAACAAATTGAAAACGCGCAAGCCATCTGGGGCGGTTTTACAAACCTTATAAAATATTCCCTTTATGCCGTCATCGCGACACTGGTGGTTTTGGGGCTGGCTCTTATCAAATGGTAAGACTCTACAAATAAAACCCTAACCGCGACCGCTATTCTGCCCTATACTTATTCGCACGAATAATTTTAGAGCGCCATGAACAAACACACACACATAATCACAATGAAGACAGGCCTTCTGAGCGCTTTGCTTATGGTGCTGAGCATTCTGCTATTCAGTAATGTAGCGCAAGCACAGCTCACCCGCTCGGCGCGCATAGAGCTAAACGATATCCGCGAAGCTGTTTATATCGGACCAGACAGTTACATCACACAAGATGCCGAGAACACGCTGGCTTATCAGGTTGTAGTCAACCGCCATAAGAACAATTTGCGTGGTGCCCGCCACAACAGCCGGGTTATAGCCCTGCCTCGCGGCAAGGGTTCAAGCTGGATGTTGTTTTCGGTGACCAATAATTCCGATCAGGAACAGTGGGTTCTTGATTTCGGACAGGTGACAAACGGTCGCTTGGCTTTGGCTAAAGATATTGAGCTCTATAACGCGAACAACGATGGCATGACCGCCCATATTTCAACAGATTCCGATAAAAATACGGGGCGAACCTTCAGCAAACGGGCCTTACCGCTAACGCTTGCAAAAGACGAAACCCAGCTGATTGCCGTACATATCACGCTGGAAAATAGCCTCGCACAAACCATCACCCCCTACCTCATGTCCACCGATGCCTATATCGAAAAACAAACGCTGGGCACACGCTTGATTGATGCGCTGATCTATGTGTTTTTCACCGCGATGATTGGCATCTTCACGGCGCTCAGCTATATCAGACAAAAACCGCAATATCTACTCTACGGCGCTTATTATGCTCTGAATACCGCCTTGTTCTATCTTTTGAACACTATATTTTTTGCCCCCTTCGGCCTATTTGGTGAAACCGTAATCATCCTGTTCGCATTGTGTATTTTAACCAGCCTTGTGCTGACAAGAACCTTCTTGAAAATCACAGAAGACGACCAATCCGAAAACACCCTTCTGCTGGGTGCGGGCGCACTGATTGTTGCTGCGGCCATTCTTGCAATCACTTTTTTAGGTAGTACAACATTAGGATCAGCGCTTTTATATCTCGCAGCCGCTGTGGGTATGCTTGTGATTACTGCACTCTCTTTCTTCAAAGGCCAAGGCGGCCAATATGCCGGGGTGCATTATGCGGCTGCATGGATGTGCGCCCTTACCGGCCTGGTCATTACCGCACTGGCCGCAACGCAGGTTTTACCCGAGAATATTTTATATCTGAACGCCTATTGGTGCGCGTTGATCGTGCAAGGCTTCCTCTTTATGCTCAGCGTTAAGAAGCGCCTGCAAGGTCTGGATGATGAAGAGCGCCACCGCCGCTCCCGCGAAAGCCGGGAACTGCAATCGCGCGCACGCCTAAAACACTCTAAAGAGTCAGCCGATCAGGCCCGTCTGCTGCGCGTAATTGAGCGCGAACGTGAGTTGATGGCCGAACTGCGCGAGCGTGAAATGCAGCGCGCCGAAGAAATGCGCATCGCTAAAGAAACAGCCGTTGAAGCAAACCGTGCCAAGTCCGCCTTTTTGGCTGTGGTTAGTCATGAAATCAGAACGCCCATGACGGGAATTTTGGGAATTTTAAGACTGCTGAGCGATACAACGCTCAATGAAGAGCAGAAAGATTATCTTCTCTCCATCCAGACCTCAGGCGATACCATGATGGCCTTGCTCAATGACATTCTCGACTTCGAAAAAATCGAGCGCGGAGCAATGGATCTGGAAGAAATTGATTTTGATATGATCAAACTTGCGCAGGGTGTGGTCACGCTCATGTCCGGCCATGCGGCGAATAAGGGGCTAAAGCTCAAAACCGATATCGCCGATGATTTCCCGCGCTATCTAAAAGGAGACCCGACTCGCCTGCGCCAGATTTTACTCAATCTGGTCAACAACGCGATCAAATTTACCCAGCGCGGCGAGGTCACAATTCACCTAAACGCTACCGCTATCGGCCATGAAAAAGACAAGGGCAACGCCGATCACGAAATTTATATCGCCGTTGAAGATACCGGCATCGGCATTTCAAAAGAGGCGCAGAAAAAACTTTTCAGCCCCTTCGAGCAGGCCGATAACACCGTCGCGCGGCGCTTCGGCGGCACGGGGCTGGGACTTGCGATCTGTAAACGTCTGGTTGAGGCCATGGGCGGGATCATCAGCATTAAAAGCGAAGAAGGCGAAGGCAGCACCTTTTACTTCACAATCCTTATGAAAGACGGTCAGGGCGAGAATGCCGGACAGTCTGGAGAGGATAAAAACTACATCAAAGATCTCGAACCAATGCGCATTCTGGTTGTTGATGACAATGAGATGAACCGCAAGGTTCTCTTTGGTTTTCTTGATAAAGGCGGACATGAGATTGCTCTGGCCGCCAGCGGCGAAGAAGCGCTAGCCCTGCTTGAAGACAGAGATTTTGATGTTGTGCTCACCGATGTGAATTTACAGGGCGGGATGAACGGACTTGATCTCGTACAATCCATCCGCGAAAACCCGGATAAGGGTAAGGCGGCAACCACGGTCATTGCCGTTTCAGGCAATGTCACAGATGAAGATATCGAAACTTATAACAACGCGGGTATGAACGGATTTATCGCCAAACCGATCGTGCCCGAAAAACTCTATGAGACATTGGAAAAGGTGCAAAAAAACGACATGGACCAGGTTTCTACCGACACGCCACCGCAAGAGCCGCAAACGCCGCCCGTGACCCCATCTGCCTCCGGAGCCGATGAAAAAGCTCTGGACAGAGATATGATTCAAGGGCTGCTGAGCAGTCTTGGCGCAGAACAATTCAAAAATCTGATGGATGGGTATATCAAAACAGCCGATGAGATTGTTGAGGCACTTCTTTCCCTCCAAGACAGCGATGATGAAACCACCATCCGTGAAAAATCTCACGAATTAAAAGGCATGGCTGCCAATTTCGGCGTGCGCGAGACCAGCAAAATCTCAGGTGCAATTGAAAAAGCCGCGCAAGATGGCAATTTAGAGGCCGCGCACGAGGCCATAAAAAAGCTCCCCGATGCAAATCGGAGAGCCAAAGACGCCATCGCGGCGCTCCTGAAACCGTAACGCTTACCCTACAATCTCATCAGAATTAAAGAAATATTCAATCTCGATTTTCGCATTTTCGAGACTGTCTGATCCGTGAACAGAATTCTCACCGATCGACAGCGCATACTCCTTACGGATGGTCCCTTCAGCGGCTTCGGCCGGGTTGGTCGCGCCCATAACCTCGCGGTTCTTGGCAACGGCATCCTCGCCCTCCAGAACCTGCACAACGACAGGGGCGGAGCTCATAAATTCAGTCAGCTCGCCGAAGAACGGGCGTTCTTTGTGCACTGCATAAAAGCCTTCGGCCTGTTCCTGGGTCATGTGAATACGCTTTTGCGCAATAATACGCAGGCCCGCCGCTTCCAGCTTCGCGTTAATCGCGCCGGTCAGGTTGCGGTTTGTCGCATCGGGCTTAATAATTGAAAATGTACGTTCTGTGGCCATTTTTTAGTCCTTTTTTGCTCAATTGGTGTGGTTTATATAGTCATGCAACCCATAAGACGCAACCCCCTATTTTTAAAACCTTTTTATGACATGAATATATTTGACATAATTATACAAAATGAAGTATTTTAATGAGGGTTTAATAATTTGACAGCTATATTTGGAAACAATGACACAACAATCTGGACATCCTTATGAATCAAAGCAAAGTGAGCTGAAATATCAGCAGAGCGCAGCTGCATACGATTACAAAAAAGGATGGGATTTTTTATCACAAAAACATTATGAAGGCGGCGTTGAGGTTTATATCGACATCGCGCGGCAAGCAGCGCTGACCGGCAAAGAAGCTATGCATAGCTTTTGCCGAGAACAAAAACTATCGTTTGTTTCCATTCCACATGAGGCTTTTCGGGAATATGAACTCAGCAGAACACCTTTCAGAACATGGTTTTTAAAGTACTGTGAAGACAACAATTTTAACCCGAAAGCAGACGTTTGTATCATAGAGCCCTTTGCTAAATCCGTAGAAAGAGCCTCTCAAAAAACCGAAACTCATTCTGTCATCCCTCAAAATAACAGCGATTATTTAAGAGGAATGTTCATTTTTCTTAAACAAGGCAATCCGCGAAAAATTAAGCAAAACGGGGACAAGAGCTATGATCTTATGAAGAGAACGATCGTAAATCTCGAAACTGATGAGCGCGTTATTGGCCACAAAAATCATTTTTGGAAAGCGCACGTATCGGGCTTTCGCGCTCATAAAACTGCTTGGCCGATTACAGTTCCCAAAGACTATAAAATGGCCGGACACATGATTCTTCAGGAAGTTAAAATTGAACATGAAAGCCAAATGGATATTGATACGCTTACGCGTCTTATCTCCATGGAAATCATGCGACAAAATTCAGACAGTATGAAGCAATTCAGCCAGAATGCTGGCCCTACGGGAAAAATTGCTTACAAACAATCTACAAAAGTAAACAACATCTCCAATGCAGTCTCTAAATGGGGACGCATGCTCTATAACAAAATCCATCAAGAAATTGGTTTTGATTCACTGCTTTCTCCTGAAGAGCAAAAGAAAAACAATCCAAAAAACTACGAAGAAATTCTAAAAATTGTAAAAGAAGACGCAAAGCAAACAGGAATGCACTGCACTACTTTGAAAAAAGTACTGAGGACTATAGCCGAACTTGAAATTGTCTCTCCGCGCCAAGCCGAGAAATTGGGGCTGCTTAGCCCGGAACACAAATAATACCTAGCTCACAAGCGCCTTTTCAATAGCGCTCACCGCATCATTGGCGCCGTCCGCATTCGGACCGCCGGCTTGAGCCATATCAGGACGACCGCCGCCGCCGCCGCCGCCCAGCGCCTCTGATCCGATTTTTACCAGATCAACCGCGCTGAGTTTATCCGTCAGATCATCCGTCACGCCGACCACGATTGAGGCTTTGCCGTCATTGGTCGCCACCAGCACAATTACGCCGGAGCCAACCTGTTTTTTCAGATCATCAGCCATCGGTTTTAAGTCTTTCGGCGGGAAGGCCTCCAGCGTTTTACCGATAAATTTTACACCTGCGATCTCTTTGATTTCATCATCTGATGTTTCCGCCCCTTGCGCACGGCGCGCTTCGGAAATTTGTTTTTGAAGCCGCTTGTTGTCCGCGACCAAATCATTGGCGGTGCTTGCAGCTGCGTCCGGCACCATCTCACCCAGCGCACTTAACTCGGCGCGTAGCTTGTCATTCTCCGCCTTCAGACGGGCAATCGCGTCCTGTGCGGCTTGTGCCTTTCCGGCTTCATACGCATCCACACGCGCACCCGTCACGGCCTCCACACGGCGGATACCGGATGATAGCGCGCTTTCAGATGTGATTTTGAATTTCTCGATGTCGCCCGTGTTTTTTACATGCGTACCACCGCACAGCTCGATTGAGAATTGCTTATTCCCGTCTTGTGTACCCATGGCAACCACGCGCACCTCATCGTCATATTTTTCGCCGAACAGCGCCATCGCGCCGCTCTCGCGGGCTTCGTCGATCGGCATCACGCGGGTTTCAACAGCGGTTGCGGCTTTAATTTCGGCATTCACCATTTCTTCAACCGCAACGATCTCCTCCTCGCTCATACCCTTGGGGTGTGAAATATCAAAACGTGTGCGGTCGGCATCTTGCAGAGAGCCTTTTTGCGAGACATGATCGCCCAGAACGCGGCGCAACGCCTCATGCATCAAATGCGTAACAGAGTGGTTTTGGCGAATAGCAGCGCGGCGATCTTGGTCAACAGTCATTATGACCGTATCGCCTTCTTTGACTTCTTTATCTGCTGTAAAAACAAAGTGAGAAAATATTTTGCCCAAGCGTTTTTGGGTATCCCTAACATCTGCAATATCTTCCAGCTTATCAGAAGATGTAAGCTTAAAACGCCCCTTATCACCAACCTGACCGCCGCTTTCCGCATAGAATGGCGTTTGGTTTGTAATCACCCAGCCATTGGAATTTTTAGGAAGCGCCTTAACGCGTTCTCCATCCTTAACAATCGCAAGCACTTTACCCTCAAGTTGCTCACTGTCGTAATTAAACTCGGTAGGCCCAACATCATCTAAAATATCGAACCAGATTTTTTCGTCTGCGACATCACCGCTGCCCGCCCAAGCGGCGCGGGCCTTGGCCTTTTGTTCGGCCATGCAAGCATCAAAGCCATCGGTATCAACGGCAATACCCTGCGCCTTCAGTGCATCCTGGGTCAGATCAAGCGGGAAACCAAAAGTGTCATAGAGTTTAAACGCCACATCACCGGGCAGGACGTTGTTGTTTACTTTGTTCGCCGCCTCATCCAGCAACTTCAGGCCATTTTCCAGCGTGCGCTTAAAACGCTCCTCTTCGGATTTCAACGTCTCAGTGATCAAGCTTTGGGCGCGGTTCAGCTCTGGATAGGCTTCAGCCATCTTTCCCTGCAGCGTTGAGAAAAGTTTATACATCAGTGGATCTTGCGCCCCCAGCAAATGCGCATGACGCATACCACGGCGCATAATCCGGCGCAGAACATAGCCGCGCCCTTCGTTAGATGGCAACACGCCATCGGCGATCAAGAAGCTGCTCGCCCGCAAATGATCGGCGATGACCTTGTGCGAAGGGGCCATATCCCCATCTGGATCAACGCCCGTTAAATCTGCGCTATGCTCAATCAGGCTGCGCATGATATCGATATCGTAATTGTTGTTGCTGCCCATCAATGTGGCGGCGATGCGCTCCAGCCCCATGCCGGTATCCACGCTTTGCGCGGGCAGCTCGATACGCGTATCGGCATCGATTTGTTCATACTGCATAAAGACGTTGTTCCAAATCTCAATAAAGCGGTCGCCATCTTCCTCCGCGCTGCCTGGCGGGCCGCCCCAGATATGTTCGCCGTGGTCATAGAAGATCTCGGTGCAGGGCCCGCACGGGCCCGTATCACCCATGCGCCAGAAATTATCATCGGTCGGGATGCGGATAATTTTATCATCGGAAAAGCCCGTGACTTTTTTCCAAATTTCTGCCGCTTCTTCATCTGTTGAATGCACCGTGACCAAAAGCTTTTCGGCAGGCAGCGCAAAGTTTTTCGTGCACAGCTCCCACGCGAAGGCAATCGCGTCCTCCTTGAAATAATCACCGAAGGAGAAGTTCCCGAGCATTTCAAAGAAGGTATGGTGGCGCGCGGTGTAGCCAACATTCTCAAGATCATTATGCTTGCCCCCTGCCCGCACGCATTTTTGCGATGTCACGGCGCGAGTATAATCGCGCGTTTCCTTGCCCGTGAACACATCCTTGAACTGGTTCATGCCCGCATTGGTAAACATGAGCGTCGGGTCGTTATGCGGCACAAGAGAACTGGATGGCACATGGGCATGCCCCTTGCTTTCAAAAAAGCTGATAAATTCGTTGCGGATGTCATTGACTGTTTTCATGATCACTTTTTGCTCTGTCTTGCAGGTGAAATTCAGCAGTATTTATGCAGGAATTTAGAGCATTTGCCAACAGTTAAGCCAATGCCTGAGGGAGCTTATTTGTTATAGGCGATGCGAAACGGCGCAGACAGGTCGTCTTGTGCGGGCGCATCTCTGGAATCGGCATAACGGGCTGCCTTGCCATCCGCCAGCGCATTGAGGGTCGGCGTTTTCTCACCATCGCGCATGCGGTAAATCCAGTAGTTAGATAGCACACGCTCAACATAGGCCCGCGTTTCGCTGGAGGGCATAAGCTCAATAAAGAGCAGTGGATCTTGCACACTCGCCCATTGTTTTTTCCAGCGCGAAAGATTGCCCGGCCCGGCGTTATAAGCAACCAACACCGAAAGCAAATCACCATCCACCGTTTTTAAGCTCAAAAGCTCGGCAAGGTATTTCTCTCCCAGTTCCAAATTATAAACCGGGTCAATCAGCAGCTCTTCATTTATATTTTTGCGTCCTGCAACATGCTCAGCCGTTGAAGGCATAAGCTGCATCAGGCCGCGCGCGCCGCTGCGGCTTTCTGCGCGGTGATCAAAACGTGATTCTTGGCGCATAATCGCATGCACCAGCGCCGGATCGACTTTGTAATCTTCCTTAAACTTCCAGCCGCCCTTGGGATAAAGCGCCGCATCCAAAGACAGCCCGCTGCTTGTTTCATAGGCGCTGCCCAATCGCAGCGAAAGCGCAGGCAAACCGGCATATCCGGCGTAAGAGAGCAACGCCGCACTCATTTCAGGTGTCTCCGGCTTAAAACGCAGCAGCTCGGCCTCGGCCAAATGCGTTTGCCCGGCAGCCACCAAATCCATCGCACGCGCGCCAGCCTTGGTATCACGCAGCAACGCATAATCATCTTCCGTAAAGGTCGGGTATTCCCAGTTGAAATCAAAATCACGCCCCAGCGCCCGCGTCGCGATCAGACCATAGAATGTGCGTGGATTATCCGTGGCGCGGGCTAGCCACTTCTTGCCTTCGCTTTTATGTCCGGCCTGCATGTGCGAACGCGCCGCCCAATAGGCTCCACCAGCCGCCGTCCAGCCCGAAGCATAAGGAGAGCGCGCCGTGATTTCGAAATACTGCGCCGCCGCTCTGTAATCGCCATTTGCCCAAGAAACCAGCCCGGCAATCCACCCGGCGATCGGCACATGAATGCCCGAGCGCTTTGCGCTCGCTTTGGCCAGCTCCAGCGCTTCATCAGGCTTTCCGGCATGTAAATAACCCTTGGCAATCAGAGCGCGCAAAATATCATATTCAACCTTATCAAGCAGCGCCGTGGTTTCAGACTCTTTGAGTGTTTCCATCGCCTGCGTCGGACGGGTTTGACGAATTAGGCGGTAGATGGATTTATTGAGTTTTGCCACCGCCTCTTTTTGCGCTGCGCTGCGTTTTTTTGAGCTTTTGTAAACGCGGCCCGGCACCATCATCGGCTCGGAACGTTGTGCAATGCCGCTCAGTTTAACAGGCTCTTTAAGCGTGCCGGTAAAATCAGCCGGTTTCTTGCGCTGCGCGAGTTTGTATATCTTATCCGCACCCGGATAATCAGCATATAAATCCAGCCAGCTGCGCAGCTCATCGAAAGAAGAGATATAGGCCGTGGGGTGCATATAGCGCTGATAAAGAACATGACCGCGCAGACGCTTATCGCGCAAGCCCGCCATTTTATCTTCGGCCTGATCAATCTTGCCTTGCGCCTGAAGTTTGAAAATCTCTTTATAAACCTGCGCATCTTCCGGGCGAATCGGATCTGTGGCCGAAGCTAAAACCGGTTTAAATTTTGGAATCGGCGGCTGCCCGTAATCCAGCAGCGCTTTTGCAAAATCTTTCAGGGAATATTCAACAACCTCGCCTTGTACAGATTGAGATTGCTCCGCAAGTTGCTCACCCGGTTGTTCTGCGCTCAAAAACGGTTTTTTTGATGGAACAGGAATACCGTCATAGGCGTAAGTGTGCTCCAAAGGCGTTAAAATCGCCAGCACCCCTATAACCCCTAAAAACAAAGCAGAAACAGACGAAAACCAAACGTGTCTGCCGTTTGTACTCAATTTTCTCAACATAACAGGGTCGATATAGCCGAAACTATATGAGCTGTCTAGAATATATAGACAGGGTTATTTTCGATCCAATTCGTTTCGTTTTTGCTGTAGCTTAAGCATATCGCTCCATACAGCCTTTTTTTGGACCGGCGTTCTGAGCAAATAAGCCGGGTGATAAGTCACAATCGCCGGAATGGAAGGGCCTTCATAGCCCAATTCCACGGTCTGCAGGCAGTAATCATGCCAGCCCTTTCTCAAGCGTGACACGCTGTCTTCCTTACCGAGCAAGGCTTTGGCAGACACTCCGCCGCAGAGAATCAGTAGATCAGGTTTGATCAACGTAATGTGCTTTTCGATAAAAGGAAGGCTTACGGCAATCTCCGCAGCGTTGGGCGTGCGGTTGCCCGGCGGGCGCCAATTCAGGATGTTTGAGATATAAATCGCCTTGTCTACATCTGTTTCCGTACGGTCCAGATCAATGCATTTCAAAATGCGGTCAAGCAATTGACCGCTGACACCGACAAAGGGCTTGCCCTGCCGGTCCTCATCCGCGCCTGGCGCCTCCCCGATCAGCATCACGCGCGCTTTCGGATTGCCGTCACAAAACACCATATTGGTGGCCGTTCTTTTCACGGACAAACCATCAAACCCGGCAATCGCTTCTTGCAATGCTTCCAGCGTGTCTGCTTCTTGCGCCAGTTTCAGAGATTCCGCCCGCGCATCGGATTTACCAAGAAAGGCGGGCTGTTCGCTTGCGCCGACAGGCACAGCGCTTGGCGGTGCTTTGGGGCTTTGCGCTTTCGCCGGTGCGGGTGCAAAAGACGGCATGGCAGTGCGGTCCACGGGCTCATCGCCCAGAACCTCATCCACGCCGTGATCGACATACCACTCTAATGCACTTTTTACGGATTTCCGCTGTGTATTTCCCATGGGGAATAGGCTAGAATAGACAAACAAAAAAGAAAAGAGGTCTCTTAAATAAATGCCCGAATCTATACGCTCTGATCGCGAAAACATGGAATATGATGTGGTAATCGTCGGCGCCGGCCCTTCCGGTTTGGCGTGCGCCATACGCCTCAAGCAAATCAATCCCGACATCAATGTCTGTATTTTAGAAAAAGGCTCGGAAGTCGGCGCGCACTTACTCTCGGGCGCGGTATTTGAGACACGCGCACTGGATGAACTGATTCCCGATTGGAAAGAAAAAGGTGCGCCGCTCAACACGCCAGCGACCAAAGACAAGTTTTTATTCTTAACAAAATCCGGCGGCTTTGCCCTGCCCACGCCGCCGCAAATGCATAACAAGGGCAATTACATTATCTCTTTGGGGATGCTGGCACGCTGGCTGGCTGAACAAGCCGAGGGCTTGGGCGTTGAGATTTTTCCCGGCTTTGCCGCCGCTGAAGTTCTTTATAACGAATCCGGCGCAGTTATTGGTGTGGCTACGGGCGATATGGGCCTTGATGAGCACGGCAACAAGACCGAGGCTTTTGAGCCGGGCATGGAGCTGCATGCCCGCCAAACCGTGTTTGCAGAAGGCTGCCGCGGCTCGCTCGCCAAAACCCTGATCAAAAAATTCAATCTGGATGAAAATAGCGATCCGCAAACCTATGGCATCGGCATTAAGGAGTTGTGGGAAATCGACCCGGCCAAGCATGATACGGGCGCGACGCTTCACACCGTCGGCTGGCCGATGGATAGCAAGACCTATGGCGGGTCGTGGCTGTATCACCTTGAGGACAATATGGTCTCAATCGGTTTTGTGATCGGACTGGATTACCAAAACCCCTTCCTCTCACCCTTTGATGAGATGCAGCGCTTTAAGCTTCATCCGAAAATTAAACCTCTGCTGGAGGGTGGTCGCCGCGTTGCCTATGGCGCACGGGCCTTGGTTGAGGGCGGTTTCCAATCCATCCCAAAACTTACCTTCCCCGGCGGGATTCTGATCGGCGATACGGCCGGGTTTTTGAACGTTCCCAAGATCAAGGGCAACCACACCGCTATGAAATCAGGCATGGTCGCCGCCGAGAGCATTAATACCCATCTGCAAAACACGCAGGATTTTGGAAGTGAATGCGCCGCCTATCAGAGCAACATGGAAAATTCATGGGTTTGGAGCGAGCTTAAAAAAGTGCGCAATATCCGCCCCGGCTTTCATAAAGGACTGTGGTTTGGCCTCCTCAATGCAGCTTTTGAGACATTGACGCAAGGACGCGCACCTTGGACGCTTAAAAATCATGCCGACCATACGCAACTTAAAAAAGCGGCTCAATCTATACAAATCGTTTATCCGAAGCCTGATGGCGAGATTACATTCGATAAATTAACCTCAGTACAGCTTTCAAACACCAACCATGCAGAAAATCAGCCTTGCCATTTGCAGTTAAAAGACCCATCTATACCCGTAAGTGTAAATGTGCCCGAATACGCCGAACCGGCGCAAAGATACTGCCCTGCTGGGGTTTATGAAATTGTTAATATTGATGCGGGACAATTGAAACTGCAGATAAATTCGCAAAATTGTGTGCATTGTAAGACGTGCGATATCAAAGATCCGTCACAAAATATCAATTGGGTTGTACCTCAAGGCGGCGACGGGCCGAATTATCCGAACATGTAAGTGCGCACCATTGAAGGAGCTCTATAAGCTGTGAAAGATTTTCTAACCTTTATCGTATCCTGTATTTTAGGCGCCTGCCCGGCCGGCGATGCGCCGAATGATAAGAACGCCGTCCCCGGCGAACTCTCTTCCATTCAAACGAGAGCGGGTGAGAACGGTGAAGAGTTCATCATTCAAAACTATGCACCCAAAAGTCTGTCGGGCGATTATCTGGCCAGCCAGTTCGCGCAGCGTCATCACGATTGGGGCAATGCCCTCAAATTCATGGACCCGCTGCTCGAAGCCACGCCAGACGATACACAGCTGATTAACAAGGCCATGGTTCTTGCGATGGGTTCGGGCGAAACCGAGACCGCGATCGCGCTGGCGCATAAATTACTGGGAATAGAGGGCGAGCAGGAAAATTCACTTGCGCTGCTGTTTGTTGCGCTGGAGCATTTCAAAAACAAAGATTACCAAACCGCGCTGAGTTTCATTGAAGCCATGCCGGAAGGCAGTCTGTCCGATTTCATCCTGCCGCTGCTGGAAAGCTGGGCACAAGCAGCATTGGGTAAGCATGACACGCAAAATCTTGGCGGCAACACCATCCATATTCATCATGCGATTTTAATCGCGGCCTATCTGGGTGAAACCGATAATATCGAAGGTTTGCTGCAACAATCGCTGGGCGCATCGGGCCTGTCGCTACAGGATCTGGAACGCATCGCCGATTCTTACGCCTATATCGGCAAAACCGAAATCGCGCTTGAGCTTTACACCAAGCTGTTTGAAGAATGGCCGGAGAACCGCCCGCTGGCGCATAAGATCGACAGCCTGAAAAACGGCGAGGCAATTTCCTATATCGAAGGCGTAGACAGCCCCGAAGAGGGGGTGGCCAGCGCCCTGTACGACACAGCGCGCCTGCTATTTCAGGAACAAAGTGATGAGAGCGCCCGCGTCTTCGCGCACATGGCGCTGTATCTGAACCCCGATTTGCCGGATGCACAGCTTTTGCTCGGCTATATCACCGCGCGCAACAATCAGCTGGAAGAGGCCATCCATTATTACCAAGCCGTCCAGCCGGATGATGAAAAATATGAAGAGTCGCGGCGTATGGCAGCCGACCTGCTGGAGAGCGCGCAGCATATTGATGATGCGATTAGTGAGCTTGATGATCTTGTGAAAAACTACGGCGATCTTGAAGCCCTAATCCAGATTGGTGACATTCACCGCCGCAGCGAGAATTTTGACAAGGCTGTATCCACCTATAACAAAGCCGCACAAAAACTCGGCTCGACCATTCCGCGTGAATATTGGCAGCTTTATTATGTGCGCGGCATGTCCTATGAGCGCCTTGGCGAATGGGATAAGGCCGAAGCGGATTTAACAACCGCGCTGGAGTACCAGCCTGAAAACCCGCTGATTTTGAATTATCTGGGCTATGCCTGGGCTGATCAGGGCGTGCATTTGCAAAAGTCTTTAGAGCTGATCCGTAAGGCTGCTGCTTTGCGCCCAACCGATGGGTATATTATCGACTCGCTCGGCTGGGTTTTGTATCGCATGGGCCAGTACCCGGAAGCCGTACCGCATCTGGAAAAGGCCGTTGAGCTTTTGCCCTATGACCCGGTGATCAACGACCATCTCGGCGACGCGTACTGGCAAGTTGGCCGCAAGCTGGAGGCGCGCTTTCAGTGGGTACGCGCGCAAAACCATTCCGAAGACGAAGACTTTGTCAAAGACGTCCAAGCCAAACTTGATGACGGGTTATCTGAAAACCACGATATGGTCAAAGAAGCAAAAACCCAAGCGCATGACGGAAAAATCTAGTATCCTTTTTTCATGAGCTCGACTCGCACAAAAACACTCACCATTTTCGCCCCCGCCAAGATCAATTTGTATCTGCATGTGACCGGGCGTTTGGATAACGGCTATCACAGCCTTGATTCTCTAGTCGCTTTCGCCGATATCGGCGACCAGCTGCGCATAGAACCGGCGCAGGATTTCGAATTCGAGATTAACGGCCCCTACGCCCGCATGCTCGGCCCGAAGGAACAAGATGCCAGTCCGCATTCGGGAAATCTGGTCGTGCAGGCCGCATGGGCCTTAGCGCGCGCGGCGCAAAAAGTCCCAAATGTGAAGGCCACCCTGACCAAAAACCTGCCCATTGCTTCGGGCCTTGGCGGTGGCTCTTCCGATGCGGCGGCCATGCTCTGGGGCTTGCTGGAGTGGTGGGAGCTTTCAACGCAGGCCCATTACCTGCCCGGCCTGATGGCGCGCATTGGCGCGGATATTCCTGTGTGCCTGCCGTGCAAGCCGGCGCGCATGCGCGGAATTGGCGACATTCTTGACCCCGCCCCACCCATGGGCGAAGCGCCGATTGTGCTGGTCAATCCAGCAAAAGCCTGCCTGACGGCTGATGTTTTCCGGCATTATTCAGGCACGTATAAAGAGCCGCACACCCTGCCTGACAGCTTGCTTGATTTCAAAAACCTGATCGCGTTTCTCAAAACGCAAGAAAATGATTTATATGAACCCGCCTGCGCGGTCGTGCCGGAAATCCGCAATGTTATGAACGCGCTTGAAGCCCAAAAGGGCTGCGCGCTGGCACGCCTATCCGGATCGGGCGCAACCTGTTTTGGCCTGTTTGAAGATGAAGCAAACGCGCAAGACGCAGCGCGCAGCATCGCTGAAGAAAACCCTGACTGGTGGGTAAAGGTGGGCTGGCTCAACCGGCCAGAGCGCTATTGATTTACTGAAAGCGTATTTCTTGGTCTGCATCCGCGCTGAGCATGTGACTCAAAAGCTCTGCGGAGGCTTCACCATTCACCGGCAAACCGTTTTTGCTCTGATAGGAGCGAATCGCATCACTAGTTAGCGGGCCTTGAACGCCGTCTGCTGGACCGGGATACAAACCAATACGCATCAGCTGTTCCTGAATTTGTGCCAGTGTGATTTTGGCAAATTCTTCTTCTGTGCTCTCCAGCATAATGTCTGCACTTGCTGGCTCGGCTTGATTGATCGCTTCTGTTGTATCCTGAGGCACAGACACAGGTGTTTTAACAACACTCACAGGCAGTTCTTTGGCTTGCGGCGCGGCGCTTTCTTTTGAAGATTGCATGCCTTCAACCAAACGGTTTACATCCTCGATTTTGATATTCAGCGCCTTGGCGAGCTGCTCCAGCGCAGCTTTCGCTTCCGGGCTGCCTTGATCGGCCGCGCGCTTGTACCACAGCAATGCCTGATCCGGCTGTGGTGTTCCCATCAGGCCGTTCTCATAAATCAGCCCCAGATTATAAGCGGCCTCCATCACGCCGCCATTGGCTGCCGCTTCGAAATTCTCAGCCGCTTTTTGCGGGGAATAGGTCACACCGATCCCCTCAATATAAGCAATACCCAGATTATATTGCGCTTCGGGGTGGCCCAACTTTGAAGCTTGATTGTACCAGTAAATGGCTTCGTTCATATTCGGCTTTACGCCCAGCCCTTGATGATACAAAACACCGAGATTATAGCGCGCGTTGGCAATACCCTGATCAGCCGCCTTACGAAACCAGAAGGCCGCACGGGCATAATCGCGAGGAACGCCGGCATGCCCGGCCGTATAAATTGCCGCCAAATCGTGCTGCGCCTCGGGAGAGCCTGCGAAAGCTTGTTCTTCAACCTGCTTGATGACATCAGGCAAAGACGCATCGGGCTGTATCTCGCCTGTTTTGGAAA
This sequence comes from Alphaproteobacteria bacterium, assembly GCA_020442385.1. GTDB lineage: Bacteria > Pseudomonadota > Alphaproteobacteria > Micavibrionales > Micavibrionaceae > JAGRKE01. The sequence continues at coordinate 105,289 of JAGRKE010000006.1, forward strand.
CGGGTGTATATTTTTCAGGATCGAAAGCAGGTTTGGCCGGCTCTTGCGTTTGAAGCGCCGCCGGGGTTTGCGGCGTTCCTGGCTCAATATCGTTAAGCGCTGTCGCCACCGCGTCGGGATTTGTCTCCAGTAATTGCGCGAGGGCCTGATCGTCTTCAACGCTTATCGTGCCGATATCATCGAGCGCCTGCAGCGCCAAATTATCCTGCACCATGCCTGCGGCGGCAGGCGTGCTTTCAGCTTGAGAAAAGGCGCTTGTGTCACGCTCAACATCCCAGTTTTGGGCTTGTTGCTGCGCGGGCCGTTCGATCTGTGTTGTCTGCGCGAACGGCGCAGGCGCGGCCACCTGAGTATCCGCCGGGCTGTTCATCTCGCTTAAAAACCAACCCGTGACAACCGCACCCACCAGCAAAGCCCCGGCGGCGGCCATCTGTATATATTTGCGGCGCGCATCAGCAGCCTCAATCTGCTCAGCAGCAATGACCGGGGCAGTCTCAATGTGCGCAGGCTCTTGGTTTTGACGCAGCAACGCCTGCCCCAAGGTTTCATCGGACTTCAGACCATCCGCCTGATCGGTCAGCAGCACCATCGCCTTAGCATTCAGCGCATCACGCGTTTGAATTACGGTTTCTTCGATACGCTCAATCTTGCGCATAAAACGCGCGCGATCTTCGGCCACCTTGTCAATTTGACGCAGCATTTTGGCCTGCTGGGAGATTGTATCCTCCAGCTGAGAGCTTAAATCATCTTGCTTATGCTCCGCCTCTTTTAAGCGTTTGAGCATTTCGGCATAACTGGCCGTGCTGCGCGCCATTTTCTGCGCCTGGTCCTGCTGCATTTTTTGCAGTGAATTTGTCGTGCGGTTGGCGCGCTCAGCCTTGTCCTCAACCTCAATCAAAAGCTTGCGTGTCTCTGCCATTTCCTTGAGCGTCTCGCGCATCAGCGCCTCGGTGCGCTGAATAGAGGGCGTGCTCGCCCCAGATTTTGCACCGCCTTCAGTCAGAATTTTTTCGAGCTTGGCGTAGGATTGTTCGTTCTTTTGGGATTTGTCTTCCAGCGCCTCAATAACTTCGCGGTAGGCCTCAAGCTGTTTACGCATGAAATTGCGCTCAGCCTGCGTGGATTTTAAGCGCTCATTCAAACTCTTAAGCAACGCCAAAATCTGCAGTTGATTATGGCCGCCAGCCAGGGCTTCATCTAATTTTCGGGGTTGCGCGGTGGTGTCTGCGGGACTGTCATTATCGCCTTGAAAAAAGACGCGCCCGTCACTTGTTCTTTTGAATCCCATTGTGGAATCGCTCCGTTACTCATTCATTTTTTAGTTATGAATCAGACTATAGCGAATTTTGTAAAATCACGTCAAAAAAAATCCGCGTCTGCAAGCAGACGGTCCACAGCTCTATCGCTCGTAAAATCTATGATTTTGCCTGATCAGGTAAAAGACGGCTCACCAGCGGCTGGAGCTGATCTTCATAGCGGCGCCACTTCTCAACCGAAGTTTTGTAAACCGGCTTGGTGACCTGTGCCTTACTGGCCGTCAGAACCGCCCGCTTTTGCTTATGCGGCTCAAGGCAGGCATCATCCCACTCCAGCCCGACAAAATCGATCAGTTTGCGAGCTTGTTCTTCGAAATTGCCGACGGTGTCCTCATAGTCAATTTCGAGAAACTCTCCGGGCATAACATCGCGCCAATATTGCATCATACCTAAATAGCGCTGATATTGCTCGGCTAGATCTTCCAAATTATAAGACCAGTGCTGGCCGCGAGCAAAATTCTGCTTATAGCATGACAAACACGTATCAATCGGGTTACGGCGGCAATGGATAATTTTCGCATTGGGCAAAATCGATTTTATAAAGCCGATATACATGTAGTTGGCTGGCATTTTATCGGTCACACGTTTGGCCTTTCCGGTCAAATCGCGCTCTTTCAAAAGGCGCACATATTCCTCGCCCAAACTGGCAACGGTGGCTTCCTGATCGCGCTGGACAATCTTGTAGACTTGACCCAAATCGGGCAATTCACCGGCCCCAAACACCTCCGGGTGAGACGATATAATTTGCTCGGTCAGGGTTGTGCCTGATCGAGGCATACCGACAATAAAGACAGGCATATCGGACTCATAGCCCTGCCCCTTCATCTGCTCAATAAATTCGGGCGTATATTTGTTTTTAATGACCTCGTGGAAATCAATATCACGCCATCTCAGGTTCGGCAGGCGCGCATGTTTCAAATCATTCGCCTTTTTGAGATGTTTAAACGCCTTATCATAGTCCTTCATTTGCTCGTAGGCTTCAGACATTGAGAAATGATAGACGCTCTCGACCTGCGCGCCAAAACGCTCTGCAGTATCTTCGAGTGCTTTCATATCCTGGAAATCAGGATCATCTTCAGAGGTAAAGCGCTTCAGACTAACCAATGTCGAATAGGTCGCTGGAATTTTCTTGGTTTTTGCCAAAATATCACGGACCAGCTTCTCCGCCTCTTCATTACGGTTTAGCGAAATAAGCATCTCGGCCTTATATTGCATGGCCATCACCCAGCCGGGCTGTAGCTGCAGGGCCTTATCAAAATATTTAATCCCTTCAGCCACATCCGTACCAACATAGCAAATCAATCCTTTGCGCACCCACAGCGCCGCCATATCCGGGCTCATTTCAATAGCCTTATCAATAGCCTCCATCGCGCCTTCGAAATTATTCATCTTTTCACGAATTTCCGAGAGCTTCATAAAAGCCCGCGCGGAATCCGGCTCGTGCTTAAGCGCCTCTTGCATCGCGGCTTCGCTGTCATCATATTGCTCAAGCTTGAGCAAGACATCGGCAAGATCAAGATAGGAATCGGCGCGCGTAGGATCGAGGTGAATAGCTTTTTGCGCAGCCATGTGCGCCTGCTCATATTCAGCCATCTCGCACAAGCCCTTACTGAGCGGACTATAAGCTTCAATAAAATCTTCCTTGAAGGCCACCGCATAACGCGCCGCAACGATCGCATCGTAATAGCGGTCGTTATCGCCATAAGCCACCGCGAGGTTGTAATGCGCCTCATGGTAATTCGGTTTTTCTTCTGTGGCTTTTTTATACAACTCAATCGCTTCATCCACCTTGCCCAAATCGCGCAAGGCATTGGCCAGATTATTCAGTGCTTCAGGACTTTTCGGGGCAAGCTCAACGGCTTTTTGACATTTCTCTTTGGATTCCTTCAGATTGCCCATCTCGCGCAGGGTGTTTCCCCAATTGATCCAGATCATCGGCTCTTCAGGGTTTTTCTGCGCCGCTTCTTCCCAAATATCGAGCGATTCTTCGAATTTAACCTGCTTCGCCAAAATCATGCCCAGATTATTCAGCGCAACCAAATCATTCGGGGCATTTTCGAGAATTTTACGTGAAACTTTCTCCGCGCCCTTATAATCACCGATTCCCCATAGAGCATTGCTTTTATTGTTCAGCGCATCGCGGTAATTCGGGTCAATCTCCAACGCCTTATCATACATCTCCAGCGCTTTTTCATGATCCCCTAAACGGGCCAAAACCCCACCATAATTGTTCAAACAATGCGCGTTTTCCGGCTCTGTATTCACCGCAATTTCAAGATATTCCTTCGCCCCCTTAAAATCACCTGACTGATAAAGCAAAACTCCTAAAAACTGGGTTGTCGGAAAATGATCGGGAACCGCTTTCAAAATATCCCTGTATGTACGCTCCGCGAGGATATAATTTCCCTGCTGATGGTGGCCTTGAGCGAGTTTTAGGGCCTCTTCAAGGGGGACTTCCTGCTGTTCTTCGGTTTGTGCTTGGGAGGATGACATTTAGAAAGATTCTCCAAAAGTTTGTGATAAAATGATTTTTTCCTTGCGATGCCCCATAATATGTAGCCTATTTAGAGGAGTAAATAAGTTTTTTGAAAACTTAGATGGCGTTTAAATAAAAATTAACTAAAGAGTTGTATTCTGAAAGGACTAAGCGTCATCATCAATAAGTTTGGCAAGCGTACTCGGTCAAACTTATGGGCTTTTAAAAGCCCTACAAGTGTGTTACCTTGCGATGGTGAGGTTTATGTACTTGAGACGCAAAAAGGATATTTGCGTTATGCCAACTGCGTTAATTTATTAAGTTAATGCCAAATCTAGGAAAGGAAGGAACTTGGCCATGTCTAATAAAAAAACCATTTTAAACAAGAAGGTAGCAGCGGGGGCAGCATTAGTTGCGCTCAGCGGTTTCGTACCGCAGCCGATGATGCAAAGCGCTCAGGCGGCATCTGCTTCCATTAGTGTAACAGGGAGTTTCGTAACCGGAATTCAGCTTGCCGCAGGTACAAACGCGCAATTCGGCGTTTTGGCTGCGACAGACGTAAACGGTACAGCGACACTTTCTACAGCTGGTGCGGTAACACCGTCCAAAGCGGTGACAGCTGGTGGTGCGCCACAAGCTGGTTCGTTCCAGTTCACAGCGGTAAGTACCGTTCCTAACGTTGACATTACAGTGTCCGGCCTTGGTGCCGTGGTTCTGGCAGCGTCCGCGGGCGGTGGTGGTCCGACAGGTACTGTAAAGCTGAACAAAGTGTTCTTGGACAACTTTGCAACAGCCGCTGTAACGATCACCGATGGTGGTGCTGGCTCAGGTACAGCAACTGGCGTTGACATTAACGCTGCGACAACATCCATTAAGGTTGGCGGTCAGCTGACTTGGGGTGCTGTGCAACCAATCGGTCAATTCTCAGAAGCAATTGTTCTGACGATCGCGTACTAAGATTTAAGGAATTCATCAAAAAGCCCCGTCTTATACGGGGCTTTTTTTATGCGGCTTTGAATTCATATTTTTTGAGCTTCTCAAGCTGACTCTGCGCCAAAGACACGGCACTTTGAACTGCCAAACTGTCAGAGCTCCTTGTTTGCGCGAACGCCTTCAGATCCTCATAATAATCGATATTCGCCTGAATAATCTTCCGTTCAGAGGCTTTAATCCAATCATCGCCAACCTCTTTATCGATATCCACCCCTTGGTAATGCATAAAATTCTTGAGAAATACAGATAAAACCCGCCGCATCGCATGTTTTGAAGACCCCACAGGAATGAAAATATGAGAGGCCTTCAGAGTGTTTTCTTCCCTTATATAGTTCATCACAGGCAAATAACGGTGCAAATCCGCAATACTTTCCATAAGTTTTTTGCTATTCACCGCCCCCACCAAGGCCGCGATGCGCAATTTCCCACCATGCGGTACATCCAGCTCAATCGGAATAGAGCGCACAACGGGCGCGGATGTATCGGCAAAGTCATAGCGTATGAGGGAATCAAACGCATCCATAGGCCCGTAAAACGCAAAACATTCACGGCTATCTTCAAAAGGCTGGCTGTTATGGACAGTCAAATCACCGATGCGCGTGCCCTTACCCACGGAAAAGCCCGAACCCACCCAGTGATGGTTTAAAAAGTCGACAATCGGCATTAAAACACTGACGTTACCCATGCGGTTTTTATCGCTATAGCCCAAAAAGCGGGTTTGCAGAAAAGATGTGCTGACAAAATCATTTATGGTCGCTTCATCCGCTGCGCCCTGAATCTCTTTTATCCAGGCTTTGTGTTTGTCCGGGAAAACACGCCCCTTCATCAAACGGTCCAGCAACTCCTGATCTTGCGCTAGCGACAGCAAGAAGGAGTATTTTTTGTGCAGCTCAACCTTATTGGTCTCGTTATAAATTTCGATCAAACATTGCGCGATATTTTTCTGCAGCTCTGAAAGACGGCTATTTGCCGGAAAGTTAACCGTAAAATCAGAGCCTTGAACGCCAATCTCATACTGATCCGCCGGCAATAAAACAGCGCGCGACAGTCTGATGATCTCACGCCCCGGCTTCATCTCTTTATCGGTATAAATCTGAAGGTTGCCGTTTTCACTTTGTAAAACAAGGTCGGAATGCGTACCCCCGCCGCCCTGCTCAACCAAATCAACAAGGTTGGTCAAATGCTTCTCAAGCGCCGGATTGTCTGCACGTACGATCGTCATTTCTCGAAACACTCCCTTCCCATTAGAAGGAAAATATATTACTAAAGTAACAGTTAAGCATACAACCGAAATGAATCCGTTTTCATGAAAACTGTTAAAAAAGTGATGGTGGCCGTATCCGCGCTTGCTATTCGGGCGGCGATTCCCGATGCCGCTTTTGCACAGCTTGTCCTGACCTGCCCCGTCGGTATCAGATTTAGCGAAATCGTAGAATGTACAAATATAATATCTAGATTAACACTTCGCCCAAACGGTGTTGTGAACGTGAATACGGGTTGTTTACTGACTTCTCTTGGTCCGCCAATTCTTGCTGGACAATGTGTATTATCAACCTCAGGGCCCGGACCATCGAAAAACGTTGTCGTCACAATTCCAGACAACAAAGTTACTATTCCCGGCCCCGGCGATAATTTAATCATTAGACGCTGGAGGATCGCAAGAACCACAACAAACGGACAAAACCAGACCTTAACCTTTACACCCGCCGAAGTTTTAAACACCGTTACTTTCAACGTTGGTGCGCGCCTTGAATCAAGCGGCAATCAGGTTATGGGAAGTTATGTTGGCACGAATATTGTAAGAGCACAATTAGCCCCTTAGAGGAAAATATATCATGACAAAAACACTCAAACTCTTCCTATCGTTCCTGACGCTTGCGCTCATCTTTGCGTTGATCCCTGCTCCCGCAAGCGCCACCTTTGTGACGCCCAAGCGCATAATGATTAAGGACGGCCAGCAGGCCGCAACCGTTACAATCCAAAACCGCAATAAACAGGCGATGGTTTACCAGTTTGGTTGGGAACGCCGCGTACAAACCCCGGATGGGAAGTTCAAAAATTTGAAGGACGGAGAAACCATTCCCGGTTACCGCCCGGCCGATGACATGTTTATCTTTTCCCCGCGTCAGGTGATTGTGCAGCCCGGCCAAACCCAGCGCGTGCGTATTCTGGTGCGCCGCCCGGCCGATCTGGCGCCCGGTGAATATCACTCCCACCTGCACATCATGCCCGATCCGCTCAGCAAGGCCGAAGCCCCCGAGGTTACCCAAAGAGGTGTGGGCGGTATCCTAGAGATGAGAACGCGCATGTCGATCCCTGTGTTTTTGAGACAAGGGCCAACAAGCGTTAATTTCCAATTTTCACAAAGCCGTCTTGTCGATGATGGCGAAAAACGCGCCCTGACAACCACAATCGACAACAACAGCACCCGCAGCATTTACGCAAAGCCGGTCATGCATTGCACAAAGGCGGACGGCAGCGTGATCGACACTGTTTTGCCGACATTGCGCCTATACGCTGAGGCCAAACATTATGATCACAAATTTTCTATTCCGAAAACAGCGCCCGCCTTCAGCGAGTGCAGCGCGATTAAAGTCTCTTTCGAGGGCCTGCAAGACCCGGAATATCACGCGAAAGTGATCACAGAAATCAACCTAAAATAGAAAAAGACAGATGCACAAAAAACCCTCCTGAAATGGAGGGTTTTTTATTGCCTCCACTGATTGGGGATAAGTATCGGGAAAATATGGAGAAAACCTTGTGGATAAGTGATTCGCAGACTCCACATTTTGTTGGAGATGAGTCTAGGCATGTTATGATTCTGGTGGGCTATTCTATTACTAACTCTCTGCTCTGATTCATGGGCGATATTCATTGCTGGAAAATTTTTAGGCGCACGCTGGGCGCTGCGATTGCTGTTGCTTTCGCGCTGAGCGTCTGTTGCGTAATGCCAGCTTCCGCTGCCGAAGATGCGGTCACTATGGCAGCAAAAACAGGCACTATTTCAGGTGTTTCTGAACCCTCGGATATTGCCTTATCACCCGCCGCCTTGTTGGAGGCGAGGCCGACTTCTGTCGCCCAAACAGCTGCCGATGCTCTGGCTGCTGACGTTTCTGTTTCCTCAAACACTTCGAATACTGCCGATCTTGGCGCGTTCGCACCCTCAAATGAAACATACGAGCTGATCCTTGGTGTTCGGCGCAAACGCGACTTTCTCAGCAACGCGCTGCTGGGCCTGCAAAAGGGCTTTGATTATTACATTCCCGCTTACGAGCTGGCCCGCCTCTTGCGCTTTCCCTCGCAATTTGACCCGCAAAGCGGAGTCCTAAACGGCTATTTTATCGCCCCTGCCAATAGCTACACCATCAACGCCCGCGAGGGCACATACACCGTAGCCGGTGAAACGGCGCGCCTGCCCGAAGGCAGCATAATCGTCGGCCAATCGGCACTGGGTCATGAAGATATTTTTCTGACACCAGAAGCCTTGAACCTGATCTGGAATCTGGAACTCGAGCTTGACTTCTCCCAACTCACCCTAAAAATCAACACCCCGCGCAAACTCCCCTACGAGCAAGACAAGCTCAGAAAAGAACGCCAGGAGCAGCTAGAAAACCAAGATGGCGCGGCACCCGATCTTGATCTGATCTATGTACCCAGCGGCTATCGCATGCTCGGCCCGCAAACCCTGAAACTCACAGAGAGTGCGCAATATGTCGACAGCGAATTCACCAACATCTTTAACATTGCCGGTGACGGTGACTTCCTAGGCACAACCGCCGATTACAACCTCACACTTCAATCGGACAGTAGAGACAAATTAAACCCTGAAAACGCCCGCTTGCGCCTTACACGCGAAGATGACGGCAGTGGACGCACCCTGCCGCTTGGCCTGCGTATTGCACAAGTTGGCGATGTTTCCGCGCGCACTTCCCCGTTGATCTCAACCCTACTATCCGGGCGCGGTGCGTATATTTCTTCTGACCGTCAATCGCGCCAAAGACAGGCGTTTGATCTCGTAACCATCGAGGGTAGTGGCCAGCCCGGCTGGGAAGTTGAAATCTATCGACAAAAAGAGCTGATTGATTATAGCTATGTCGACGAGACCGGCCTCTACCGTTTTGTTGATGTGCCGCTCAATTACGGGAAGAACACCTTCCGCATCGTGCTTTACGGCCCGAACGGTCAGATTGAAGAAAAGACCGAAGAATATTTCATCAAAAACGACAATTTACGCCCCGGCCAAACAACGTTTGAAGCCGGCGTTTTCCAAGAAAACACACCCCTTATTGATGTTCGCGACGACAACAACTCGAATTCCAATAACGGCTGGTCACAATTCCTGAAAGTCAATCACGGCATCAACCAGTGGATAAACGGCTTTGCCACCTATACCCAGACAACCGGTAAGGACGAAGACAAGCAATATGTTTCCGTCGGCGCAAATGTGAATGCCTTTGGCGGATATGGATTGGTCGAGGCCTACAAAGATATCGACGGCGGCCAAGCCATTGACGGGCGCTTCGTGAAGAAATTCGCCGGGATCAATACAAACACGCGCATCTCGCTTTATAACGATTTTGAAAGCCGTGACACTGGCTTTGGCGGAGCGGCCAAAACCTTCGAAGCCGATTTTAGAGCAACAAAGAGCTTCGCTACCAGCCTTGGTCTTGCGGGGTTAACCTTCGATGCAGAGCATACCAAGCGCGAAAACGGACGATCAAACACACGCCTAAATTCCGTTCAATCGCTTGCGTTGGACAATACAAACATCACAAATTCCGTTGTTTCGTCTTACCAAAATTCTGATCTGCGCGTAACAAACGGTCAGCTCGCAGTTAACAACCAGCTCTCACCGAATTGGGGTGTGCGTTCACTGCTGCAATATGACCTCTATCCTGATGCCGAGCCGGATGAATACCGCTTTAACTTGCGCTATAGCGATCTTGATAAATTCAGGTCTTCCCTGACGGTCAACCAAGGCATCAAAGATACTGATAAAACCTCTGCAACGCTCAATGCCTCCTATGATTTCGGAAACTTCTTAGGCGGCGCTGATCTGGGCTGGACGCGCGGTGATGGGTTTGATGTTTATTTGCGCGCCAACACCACATTGGGGCCCGACGGCGAAGATCGTGAATATATCGCCACCACAAAATACACTGGTTACACAACCGCTCTGAAGGCACAGCTCTACAAAGACTTAAACAAAGACGGTCAATTTAACGCTGGCGACATCCCGGTTAAAAATGCCCGCATTTATATTGATAAACGCAAATCAGACCCCTCCGACAAGGACGGTATGATTAATGTCATCGGCGCAGGCCCTCCGGGCACGGTTGCCATTACGCTTGATCGCCGCAGCTTGCTGGAAGACCCCTTCCTTGTGCCTGAAAAAGACGGCTATGAGGCTATTTTGCGCCCAGGCACCAAGCCCTTTATCAATTTCCCGCTTTATCCATCCGGCTCAATCGACGGAACACTGCGCCGCGCTGACGGCACAGGTGCGAATGGCTATGTCATTCAATTGCTGGATCAAAACGGCAACCTCGTTCAGGAAGTCCCCACCCTGTTCGACGGCTTCTATGTATTCGAATTCGTGAGAGAAGGAACCTACATCGTACAGGTTTCACCCTCACACCAAGTTAACGTCCCACCAAAAACCGTAACGGTTACTTCCGAGGATCTATTTGCTTATGGCGTAGATCTCATCCTGTTGGAGCAGGCTGCGGAAGTGTCAGTCACTGACGACTCAGTTGTCAGAGATGGTGGTAGAGTAGCCCAACTAAACCACGCTCCTGTGGCTGATGGGACGTTACAGCCTGCTCCATTTTCTTCTGACGGTCCGTTCGATACGGTCGTCAACTCGGTTCGGATCGGAGAGCATCCATACAAGACTCGTCTTGTATTGGATCTCTCCGAGCCAACCACTTATCGAATTTCTTCCGAAGATGGAGGGCGGATCGTCAATATCGACCTGCCGAAAACCGCATGGGACGCAACCCGTGAATGGAAACTCTCCAAACACCCGATGCTCGAAGAGTGCGGTGTCTACTCCATCGATAACGGAACAGGAACCCGCCTGCGCCTCACTGGCCGCAAGCCCGTAACAATTTTCTACAACGCGTCAATCCCCAAAGAGAACGGACTGCCCGATCGTGTCTACATCGACTTCCTCAAGAAATAGCCGTAAAAAAGCTATCCCCACGGATTCAAAGCGCCAAAACGGCGAATCATTGACGCTGTGGGGCACGCTTCATACGCTTATAGAAGATTCTCTTTTTTCGTTCGAACGCACGCCTAAAACATTGCTACACGCTTGTACACATCACAGACGCAAACCCGCCGCAGCTCTTATGATCTGCGCTGCTTCGCTGTTACTGACGGGCTGTGGCTGGCAATGGCCGGAGTGGGCAACCATTGATCATGATCCGCTGGGCTTTCTAACCAGCGATGACCGCGAAGCGAAACCTCCACCACCAGCGCCGCAGAATTCACCATTGTCTCTAAAGGCTGATTATGACCCGCTGGTCAATGCCAAGACCTTCGAGGCCGAGCCCGGCGGCGCTCTGGGCAGTTTGGGGCTCAATCTGGATATGTATTTTGATCCGGGCATTAAGGACCAGGATGTGCGTCTCGATAGGTTGGAGCGCGCTGTCATCGCCCTGCATAAAGACTTGCGGGTCATCGCGCCGCAACTGCAGGGCATGCCACCCGGAAGCGTCCTGCCGACAGCCACCATTGCGCCTCCCCCCCCAATCGTCACGGCCATGCCCGTGATGCCGTCAAACACAGCGGTCACTAGCACAACGCCAATGCAATTAACGCCGTCACCGCAGCCTGTTTTAATGGCACCGCCGCCTACGCCTGTATTCCATGGCCTTGCGCCGATGCCCGGCATGAAAATTCAAACCATACCGAGTGCGTCAGCATTTTCTCCGCCCGTAATGCCACAGACAACAATGGCAAGCCCGGTCGCGCCTCCACCTGTAACCACTACACCTCCGGCTACGCCAGCACCCATCCCTGCGCAAACGATCGGCATGCAGCCCGTTATGGACACACCGCCCCCTGCCCCGCCGCCAGTTGGTGAAACCAGCGCGGTCAATCAAGGCCCGCGTGATGTTCAAAACGGCAGCAGCGCCATTGTCAGCGGTATCCGCGTCGGCCAACACCCTGATAAAGTGCGCGTTGTTTTTGATGTGACAAAGAAAACAAATTACTCCGCCGATCTGGATAACAGCGAGCATATATTGGTCGTGGAAATGCCGCAGGCGCAATGGAAAACCCCGACCACCACTGAGAGCTTCGGATCGCTGCCTGTTGTCAAATCTTATAAGGTTGAGAGCTTTAACGGCGGCGCTGGGAACATCTTCATCCTGCAACTCAAGAAAGACACGCAGATCGTCATGCAAGGCAAATACCCGGCCCTGTCAGGCGAGGGTGAGCGCATCGTTATCGATCTGAAGAAATAAGCGCTTCTATTCAGTTAGAATTTTCACAATATCCTGTATCTGGCGTTTGAGCTTTTTATCCTGAAGATGCTGCACGCGCAGAAAACACGCCAATAAATCGGATTCCTTATCCTGAAAGCGTGTGGCTTGGAGCGCCGAAGCCTCACCGCCATGCGGAAGACCTTTAAAAAAATCGGCATAGCTGACCCCGTAAAAATTCCTAAGCCGGTGAAGCTTATCGACAGGGAAACGGTTATAGCCTTGCTCATATTTTTGCACTTGCTGATAAGACACCTCCAGCACCGCAGAAATCTCCTTCAGCGAAAACCCCGCCGCTTCACGCAGGTTTTTCAGGGTTTCACCGATAATTTTTGCGGTTTGCGGCACCTTATGACCCATGAATCGCACTTTCCATTTTAAACATATTCATAAAGATAAAAAATCAAATATCTACTATAAGTGGTATTATATTTTGCTTTTTTGGTAAAATAAAGCAAAAACTTTCCAAAACAGAAATATTGTTCGCAGGTGAGGCATGACATATTGCTTTATATGGATTATCAATGGCTTCAGTTACAATTCGAACACAATCCAGACAAGAGCAAAGCCGGCCTCGCCCACGCTTTGGGACTGGAGCCGCCCGCCATTAGCAAAATTCTCAAAGGCAACCGCCAGATTAAGGCGCATGAATATGTGAAAATGCGGCGCTATTTCGGCCTGCCGGTGGATGGCGAAAATGCAGTGTCTTCGCAATCGGTTCTCAAGCCCTTGTCACAAAACCATCAGGAAAGCTTTCTGCAGGACAAGTCCGATACCGCAGACCAGGAAAACTGGATTATCCCGGAAACCGTTTTAAATCGCCATACCAGCACCTCCACCGACAAAATCAAAGTCTTTAGTATCAAAGAAACAGTGATGGAGCCGGACTTCAAAAACGGCGAACATGTGCTGGTCGATTTGTCTGACACGCTGCCCTCTCCGCCCGGCGTTTATATTATTTCAGACGGCTACAGCTACATGGCGCGCCATTGTGAAATCATTACAGGATCAAAGCCGCCGCAAATTAAAATCTCCGCGCGCGACGAGAATTTCAACCAACACACCATTTCCCTCGATGATTGCAAGATTATCGGGCGCGTGATTGCAAAGCTTCAGTGGCTTTAAGGCCCAGCAAACAAACTTCCGGGCACTTTATCATGCCGCCCAACTTAGTACGATAATCGTCCACAGTCAAGAGGTTAATAATCCACGCTTTCTGTCATGAAAAATGTTTCTGGAAAACGCATCAAAGAGGCCCGCAAACACCAAAATCTCAGTCAGGTTGATCTTGCGGCAGCACTGGACGTCGATTGTGATGTCAAACTTGACCGTTCGGATATTTCAGAAATTGAGCGCGGTGTGCGCGGGGTTAAGGATTTCGAGCTGGATGCCATCGCGCAAATTCTTGAAGTCAGCCCGGAATGGTTGCTGCGCGGCGATTAATCAGGCCGCATCCTCTTCATCAAACCAGGCAAAAGAGCTGGCGATAAATTCGGGATTGAGGAATTTCGGATTAGCCCCGCCATAACAAAGCTCGGTCCCGCATTCTTTGGTCAAAAACCCGCCCGCGGCTTTTAACACCGCATGTCCGGCCGCCGTATCCCATTCACACGTCGGACCAAAGCGCGGATAAATATCGGCGCGGCCTTCGGCGATCGCGCAAATCTTTAAGGAACTGCCGCGCTTAACCAGTTTTTCAACCTTGAATCCCTCAAGAAATTTATCGAGCTTTTCCGCACTGCCATGCGATTTACTGGCCACCACAACCAGCCCGGTACGAGGGATGGGCCGCACACTGATCGGCTTATCCTTATCGCTGTCTTCGCTCCATTTAACCGCCTGCTCGCCATATCCTGCATACAGCACACCCTTGGCCGGGGCATACACCACGCCCATGATCGGCGTGCCTTTGTGAATAAGCGCGATATTGACCGTGTAATCACCACCCCCGGCGATGAATTCCTTTGTGCCGTCCAGCGGATCAACCAACCAGAAATACTCCGCCCCATCCAGCGCCGGCGCACGGCCCAGAGCCACAGATTCTTCGCCGACCATCGGAATATTCGGCGTGATTTTTTCCAGCGACATTTGGATATACATTTCCGCCTCGCGGTCAGCCAGTGTAACGGGGGAATCATCATTTTTGGTATCAACATTCATCGCTTCGATATCATCGAGATATTTCAGCGTGATCTCGCCGGCTTCCAGCGCGATCCGGCGCACCATATTGCACAGCGCGCCTAAATTTTCGAGGAGTTTATCTTCAGACGGCAATGGCCTTTTCCCCTTTGGTCTCTTCGGAGGCTTTAAGCTCGACCTGCTGCTCAACATATCGCAGAACTTGCGCCACGCAGGTAGCCACATCATTGGCCTGCGTATCGACAACCATTTCCGGGTTGATCGGCGCTTCGTAAGGGGAATCGATTCCCGTAAAATCCTCAATCTCTCCGGCGCGGGCCTTCTTATACAGCCCCTTTGGGTCACGAGCCTCACAGGTTTCCAAATCCGCATATACCGAAATCTCGTGGAATTTATCGGGGCTGGCAGCGCGTGCGCGGTCACGGTCGGCCTGATAGGGTGAGATAAAGGCGGTAATGACAATCTGCCCCGCATCGGCCATCAACGCGGCAACATGCCCGATACGGCGGATATTTTCCGCGCGGTCTTTCGGCGAGAAGCCAAGATCAGAGTTTAAGCCGTGGCGCACATTGTCACCATCCAGCACATAGGTATGATACCCCTTTTCAAACAGGGCCTGCTCCACCGCCATCGCCAATGTCGATTTTCCAGACCCCGACAGGCCGGTAAACCAAAACACGCCGCCATGGTGACCCTGACGCTGCGCGCGGATATCGGCAGTCATCAAGTGATCGACCTTGTAAATATTTTCCGATTTCGGCGCATCACGACGCTGATCGGCATAGCCATCCATATTCACCGAACCGCCGCCCGCAATATCATAGCCATCATAAAACACAACGCGGCCTGTGCGGTTGTTATCGCTGTAGGGGTCGAGCGGCAGCAAATCACGCGCGCGGAATGTCACTTCCGCCACGGCGTTACGCGCCACCTCGCCCGCTCTTTCATGCTGGGCCAGATCATCCGTATCAATGACGCGGTCGATCGATTGCACCGTGACGGTGGCCTCATGCGTACCGTAGCGCACCTTGTAACTATGCCCAACCTTCAAAGGCTTATGCGAAAGCCAGAAGATATTCGCGCGGAAAACATTCGAAAGCATTGGCGCGTTAATGTCATGCGAGCCCATATGGCCGCGCTCAACGAAGATGCGCTCATCGAGTGTGATACCGATGGATTCTCCGGCGCGCGCCTCGACTTTGCTTTCATCTTTCGGCCAGCTTTCGATGGAGGTCACAACCGCCTTCTCATTGGTCGGTGAGAATAAAATCGTATCGCCGGTGCGCAAAATGCCGGTTTCAATGCGCCCGACCAGAATGCGGCGCTCTTCATAGCGGTACACATCCTGCACGGGGAAGCGAAGCGGCTGCGCATAGGGCGCGCTGGCGGGCTCGAAACTATCGAAGACTTCGGTCAGGCTCTTGCCGTCATACCAGTCCAGATTGTCGCCGCGTTTTGAAATCATGTCGCCATGACGCGCGGAAATCGGCGTGATATGGCTGGGGTGCAAATTGATAGAATTCAGATATTCGGTAACCTGTTTGCTAACCTTGTCGAAGACTTCCGGGTCATGACCGACCATATCCATCTTGTTAATCACAACGCCGATTTGTTTCATGCCAAGCAGTGAGAGCAAGTAAGCATGGCGCTTAGTTTGTTCGCGTACACCTTCATTGGCATCGACCACCAAGATCGCAGCTTCGGCCTGCGCCGCGCCGCTTACCATATTTTTCAAAAACTCGCGGTGGCCCGGCGCATCGATAATCACATAGTCGCGTTGATCGGTATTAAACCAGATTTGCGTCGTATCAATCGTAATCGCCTGATCGCGCTCGGCCTGAAACGCATCGAGCACAAAGGACCATTCCAGCGCGTCTGTCCCGCGGCGCTTACAAATCTCCTGCAGCTCTTCATATTTGCCCTCAGGCAAAGAGTCCGTGTCATAGAGCAAACGACCAATCAAGGTCGACTTCCCATGGTCGACATGGCCGACAATCACAACGCGGAAAAGCTGTTTTGATGGGTTTGTTTCTTTGCTCATTGTTACATATACCCCCGCGCGCGTAGCTTTTCGAAGCTGTCTTCTGTTTCTTTATCCATGGTGCGGCCCGCGCGCTCGCTCACCGTTGTTGTTTCCAATTCGGCGATGATTTCATCAATGTTCGAGGCCGTGCTTTCCACCGGGAAAGTGATGTTCTTTTCGCCAAGGCTGCGGTAGCGTTTCATCACGCCGTTTTCATCCGGGCGCGCCAGATACAGATCGCAATAGGGAATGCCCTCGCGCTGGTGATAGCGCCAGATATCCACTTCCGTCCATTGCAAAATCGGGTGCACGCGTAAATGGCAGCCTTCGGGGAATTCTGTTTTATATTGATCCCAGAACTCAGGCGGCTGGTCTTTAAAATCCCAAGAGCCATCTTCGCTGCGCGGTGAGAATACGCGCTCTTTGGCGCGCAAACCCTGCTCGTCACGGCGGATGCCGCCGATCATGCCCTTGAATTTATATTGCTCCATCAGGGTTTTTAAGCCTTCTGTTTTGCGCATCGCCGCGCGGGTGTTGGGCGGCAGGGTTTTGTCCATATCTTCTTCGGGCGGGCACATCCAGTTGATGCAATCCAAATCCCATTCTTCGATCAAGCGGTCACGGAAGGCATAGACCTCATCCATTTCCTGCTCGGTATCGAGCAAAATCACCGGGAAGGGCACGCGTCCAAAGAACGCCTTGCGCACCATCCACAGCAGCGCGGTGGAATCCTTGCCGATAGACCACATCATACCCAGCGGGTGCAGGCGATTATACGCCTCCCGGATGATATAAATCGTTTGGGCCTCAAGCTCGTCGAGATAATTATGCAACAGACTAATCCTTAGTTTTAGCTTTAAGTTTTAACGGGTACAGACTATCTAATTTTGCGCCGCTTTTTGCAACCCCGAAACAGCCGGGGGCTTCACTTCTCTACGGCCAATTGAGAGATAATGGAAGCCGCGCTTCTCCATATCGCTGGTTTTATAAATATTGCGCAGATCAACAATGCGCTTTTCTTTCATCAAATCGGCGATGCGGTCCAAATCCAGCGCGCGGAATTCGTTCCATTCTGTGATAATCACCAAGACATCGGCATCCTTGCAGACATCGTATGAGCTTTCACACCATTCAACATCATCAAGTTCCTTGGCCGCCTCTTCCATCGCCGCCGGATCATACGCGGCAATCTTTGCGCCTTCTTCTTGCAACAGCGGAATAATCGCCAGAGACGGCGCTTCGCGCACATCATCCGTATTGGGCTTGAAAGACACTCCAAGCACACCTACGCGCAAACCATCAACACTGCCGCCGCAGGCGGTGATCACCCGCTCGGCCATCGAGCGTTGACGCTCCGCATTGACCCAGACAACCGTCTCAACAATATTTTGCGCCGCGCCGTATTTCTGACCGATCTGGGTTAGCGCCAACGTATCCTTCGGAAAGCACGAGCCGCCATAGCCCGGCCCGGCATGTAGAAATTTCGAGCCAATCCGCCCGTCCAAACCAATGCCCCGCGCGACGGCCTTCACATTCGCGCCGGTCTTTTCACACAAATTGGCAATTTCATTGATAAAGGTAATCTTGGTCGCCAAAAACGCATTGGCCGCATATTTGATCGTTTCCGAGGTTTCGGGCGTTGTAATTACCATCGGCGTTTCATTCAGATAAAGCGGCCGGTAGAGCGCCTTCATGACATCTGTAGCACGCTCTGAATCCGTACCAATCACAACGCGGTCCGGACGCATAAAGTCATTAATCGCCGCGCCTTCACGCAAAAATTCCGGGTTTGAGCACACATCAAACTCAACATCACTTTTACCCAGCGCGGTCAGCTCTTCACTGACAATCTTATGAACCTCGCGCGCCGTGCCCACAGGAACAGTTGATTTAGTCACAATAACCGTATAGCCCTCAAGCGCGCCGGCGATTTCCTTGGCGGCAGCATAAACGTAAGACATATCGGCGTGCCCGTCGGCCTCACGCGCGGGCGTGCCCACGGCGATAAACACGGCATCAGAACCACTGACGGCTTCTTTCAGGTTGGTTGTAAAAGAAATGCGCCCGCTTTTAATCTGCTTTTCCAGCAAATCGTCAAGGCCAGGCTCGTAAATAGGAATTTCACCTTTTTTCAGGCGCTCAATCTTGCCCGCGTCCTTATCACAACACACAACATTGATCCCGAATTCGGCGAAGCATGTTCCCGAAACCAGACCAACATAACCTGTTCCAACCATTCCTATGCGCATGTGGCTTATTTCCTCGTGTAATTGGCATTCTCGCCCGCGGAGCTTAGCGAATTTTACAGCCCCTTAAAAGGCTTAATTCTTCAAGTATTTAGAAGCCTTTAGAGTTAGCCAAAAATTTACCTTTTATCCTTACATTGAAATATATAGACTCATATTTAATTGCGCGCATTTTTTATTTTCTATAACATTGCCGCTCACTTAATAAATTCAGACTTTTCAAAGGGATAGTTAGGAATGGCTAAAAAAACCGACAAAAAAGACACAAAAAAATCCAGTGAAAGCGCAGCGCCGCAGGGTGCGATGCCGCTCTTTTATTCCAACCCGATGCCGCTGGATGCAAAGGAACACGCCAAACTGGCCCTAAAAGAAAATTTCGGCTTTGGATTTACGAAAGGCGTGAACGCTGTTCCGATCAACCTTATCGAAATGCCGCAAATTTGTCACTTTTACCCGATCGCTTTCGCTCCAGACGGCAGCGCCACGCCGGTCGCCATTTTGGGTCTGCGCGATAATGAAAACCTTTTCTTGAATGAGGATAACAGCTGGGAAGACGCTTATATTCCGGCTTATATCCGCCGTTACCCCTTTATTTTCTCGGAAATGCCTGATGGTGATCAACTCACGCTATGTGTCGATAACAATTCAGACATTCTGGCAAAAAAAGGAGATCAAACGTTTTTTGATAAAGACGGCAAACCGAGCGCGCTTTCAAGAAATGCTCTTGAGTTTTGCAAATCTTACCACGCCGCTGCCCAACAAACCGTTGAATTCAGCAAAGCGCTGGAAAAGCATAAGCTGTTGGTTGACCGCGAAGCACAAATCAATGTCGCCGGAAATCAGCGGATTAATTTCTCCGGTTTTAAGATTATTGATGAACAAAAACTGGCTGAGCTGGATGATAAAGCCTTCCTCGACTTACGCCAAAAAGGCTGGCTACCGTTTATTTATGCGCATCTATTCTCCGGTGCACAATGGCAACGCCTGTCACATATGCTGACCCAAAAGCTTGGTAGAGAAGCCGCTTAAGACCTCTTCCACAGACTTTCTGGTTTTTATGGAATTGAATTCTTGAATCAAAAGCCATCCCATGCTAGGGATGGCTTTACTATTCCGAACTTAAAAGAGGTTTTAATATGGCGAAAGTTGGCGCACAACGGGCGGCTGAGCTCACAGGGAAATCAAAATCCACCATTCAGCGGGCAATGAATAATGGTAAGCTCTCATACGAATTGGACTCAAATGGCCGCCGTGTCATTGATGCCTCCGAACTGGACCGCGCCTTCGGCCTGAGACCATCAGAAACCAATCAAAAATCTGTCGAGCAAGAGCTTGAAAAAGCCTCAGCCCTGATTGAGATGGAGCGTATGAAAATGCGCATCAAAATGCTCGAAGCGCAGCTTGAAACCTCCGAGACCCAGATTGAAGACCTCAAAGCCCAGCGCGACCAGTGGCAAAAGCAAGCCTCTCAAGTTTTGATCACCAGCCAGTTTTCACAAAAGCAAGCTGAAGAATTGCAAGCGCGCATTGACGAAAGCAAGCGCCGCGCCGAAGAGCGCCGCAAGCAGCGTCTGGAGCAAAAAATGCAATCCTTCCGCCCCGACAATGAGAATGCCCAAGATACCGCGCAGGGATTCACATTCAACGGTCTGTGGAAGCGCGTTAAAGGCCAGCGTTAATCACGCAGATATCCTTCACAAAAATTCACTTTTGCCCCTTAAAAATGTTAAGATGGGGGTATGAGCATTCACGGGCATTTGCGGGGCCTCGCCCTTTCCTTTCTTCTGATCAGTTTGACGTGCCTTGGTGCGCGCATTGCGCCTGCGCAAGATGCGGGAGAGCTTTTGCTTGATGCGCCGGTTTCACAGCAAAGCACTGCCGAAAATGAGGAAGAAGACATTCCCGATGAATATTTCGATGAGGCCATTGGTTTTCTTGAGCAATGCCAAGCCAAGCCGCAACTGCAAAGCCATTATGACTGCGAGTGCTTATCCTCCAGCCTCCTTGATCTGAGGATCAAAACCGGACCGGATGTGAATACCAGTTCGCTGCTACTTCAGCTTGATGGCAAATGCAAAAGCGCAGTCAATCTTGCCGGCGCAGAATATGAGCAATGCATGACCTCCTATTACGCGCAGCCTAAAGGCGTTCCGGCAGAAAAATACTGTTCTTGCTTTGCCAACACTTACGCCAAGATGTTTGAACGCTCTCCCGCTAAACCCAGTGCAAAGCTCAGTGTAGCGTTGCACCAGCGCGCCAGCCTTGCCTGCCGCGACCCGGAACTCGCGCGCAAGCTCTACCCCGAAATTTCGAGTATGATTTCCAATTAAATTGCGGCCGATCCTTTGATCGCCGCTTCAAGATGCCCGCCTGCAAGCGGCAAAATATTGGAGCGGTAAAACGCGGCTATCTTGGCTTTCTGTGCGGCAAAATTGGAATCTTCATGCCCCTTGGCCTTCTCCGCGCAGCGCGCCAGCATCGCCGCCCCGGCAATTGTGCCAAAGGCTTTCAAATACGGCACTGATGCCCCGGCCACCAGATCCAGATTGTTCTCACCACCCGCTTTGATTAAGAACGCGGTGGCGGACTTCAGCTCGTCCAGATATGCAGAGTCAACATTGCCTGCCAAACTATCGATATAGGCATTGGCCACCTGCCCGCCATCACGCAAGACTTTGCGGAAGGCCAAATCGGCAGCCTGTATCCCGTTCGTGCCTTCATAAATCGGTAAAATGCGGGCATCACGGTAGAATTGCGCCGCGCCGGTTTCCTCAATAAAACCCATGCCGCCATGTACCTGCACACCCAGCGATGTCACTTCAACAGACATATCCGTGCACCACGCCTTTACAATAGGGGTAAGCAAATCCACCTTCGCGCGTGCCTGCGCATCACCGCCATGCGCCTTATCCAGCGCCACGGCCGCATCGTAAGTCATCGCTCGCCCGGCCTCAATTTGAGATTTCATAGACAGCAACATGCGCTTCACATCCGCATGCTGATCGATGCTTACGCGCTCTCCGCTCGTAAAATCTTTGCCCTGTGTACGGTCCGCCGCATAAGCGGCGGCGTGTTGATAGGCACGCTCGGCAATCGCAACGCCCTGCAACCCTACAGACAGGCGCGCATTGTTCATCATCGTGAACATGCATTTGAGGCCCTCATGCTCCCCTCCTAGCAAATACCCGGTCGCGCCAGAAAATTCCATCGTGCAGGTCGGTGAGCCGTGGATACCCAGCTTATGTTCCAGCCCGATACATTGCAGGGAATTACGCGTGCCATCCTCCAAGAACTTCGGCACAAGGAACAGCGAAATGCCCTTCACATCATCGGGCGCATCCGGCAGGCGCGCGAGCACCAGATGGATGATATTGTCCGCCATATCATGCTCGCCATAGGTGATGAAAATCTTTTGGCCTGAAACTTTGTATGAACCATCGCCATTCGGCTCCGCCTTGGAGCGTAATAAACCCAAATCCGATCCGGCCTGCGGCTCGGTCAAATTCATCGTGCCGGTCCATTCGCCGGAAATCAGCTTTGCCAGATAGTAATCTTTTTGCTCCTGCGAGCCATGCACCGAAATCGCCTCAACCGCGCCCTGGTTGAGCAGGGGACACAGGCCGAAGCTCATATTCGCACCCTGCCACATTTCCTGAATCGGGAAGGCCAGCGCCCATGGCAAACCCTGCCCGCCATATTCGTCGGAAAACGGCACAGCGTTCCACCCGCCATCACGATACTGCGCATACGCCTCTTTGAAACCGGGTGCGGTGGTGACCGCTCCATCGCTCAAACTTGCGCCTTTTTGGTCGCCCTGCACATTGATCGGCGCCAGCACATCGCGCGCCAGTTTCGCCGCTTCATCCAGCACAGCCTCAATCGTTTCCGAATCCACAATTTCGCTTTCAAAATCAAGTGCTTGCGTCAGAAGGAAATGCATATCCTGAATGGGAGGGTTATAGGCGCTCATCAAAGATCCTTTTCTGGCATGAGGGTTGCAAATCAAATAACAGGTAAAAGTATAAAACGTTTTAGCCCTTAAAGCATTATCTCATGGCAAATTTAACAAATACTATACAAAACAACGCCTTAGACGCACTCTCCCGTATGGCCCCGCGCGCGGTGTCAGGCGCCATTAAGCAAGCCTGCAGCGAGACGGGGGTTGATTTTGCCTATCTAATGCAACAAGCCAAGGCCGAGAGCAGCTTTAACCCCACAGCCAAAGCCAAAACCAGCTCCGCCAGCGGGCTATTTCAGTTTATCGAGAGCACATGGATGAATATGGTCGAAAAATACGGCCCCAAACACGGACTTGATACGAACGGTAAGACCCGCGGTGAAATCCTCGCTTTAAGGAATGACCCGCGGGCGGCCTCCCTCATGGCGGCGGAATTTGCCTCGGAAAATGAGAAATTCCTCAAAACACATACAAAAAACGTCGAGATCGGCGCAACCGAGCTCTATTTCGCGCATTTCCTCGGCGCGGGCGGTGCTTCGGCCTTCCTCAATGCCCGTGCGGAAAACGGCGCGCAAAAGGCCGCCTATCTCTTCCCAAAGGCCGCAAAAGCCAACCAGAATGTCTTTTTTGAAAAAGGCACAGGGCGCGCAAAAACCCTGGATGAGGTTTATGCCTTCTTTGAAGGCAAGTTCAAGCTGGAGGGGCAAATCGCTCCGCAAAGCACTACACAGATGGCCTCTACGAGCGAAAAAACCATAAACCCGAACAGCTATAGCCCCGCACGCATCGCGCAAAACAGCCTGTTTAATGCGCGGGTGAAACCGCAGCTCACAACCGCGAGCCTTTATAAAGATCTGGTTGCCAATTCGCTCGATACGCTTTTGCTAACGCAGATGATGGATCTGCCTGTCAGCAGCAAAAGCGGTAAATTTGATTTGTTTTCCGCGCGTTCTATCCTTAAATAGAGCTCTATGAGCAAAGACATTTATATCCTCGGCAAAGCCTTGCGTCTGAAACAGATTGAGGGCGGGTTTCATTCCGGCCTTGATGCGGTGATGCTGGCCGCCGCCTGCCCGGCCAAGGACGGTGCGCATATCCTTGATCTGGGAACAGGCGTTGGCGCCGCCGGGCTCGCCGCGCTCTATCGCTTGCCCGAAACCAAACTGACCGGGGTGGATATTCAGGCCGATCATATCGAAGCCGCGCTTTATAACGCTCAAGAAAACGGCATGGAAGCGCGCGCAGAGTTTATCTGCGCCGATATTCGGGAGTTTCGCGAGGCGCGCTTCGAACATGTGATCTGTAACCCACCTTACATGGAGGCGGGCGCGCATGCCCCCTCCCCATCCGAAAAGCGCGCCAAAGCCCTCGGACATGAAGACACAACCCTTGAAGACTGGATCGCCTGCGCCTTTGATTGCCTGAAGGGGCAAGGCTCACTCACCATGATTCACCGCGCCGATATGATTGATAAAATCATTCTGGCCATGGGCAAGCGCTTTGGCGCTGTTGAGATTATACCGCTCTGGCCACGCGCCGAAGCCCCTGCCAAGCGCGTCATTGTGCGGGCCTATAAGCATAAAAAATCCCCGGCGAACATCCATCCGGGGATTGTGCTTCATCATGAAGATGGCTCTTATACAAAAGAGGCGGAAGCGATATTAAGACAAGCAAAATCGCTGTAGTTTTTTCTATTCGCCAGGCTCGAAGCGTTTTTCAACAGCCTCTACAACCATGCCCAAATCGCCATTCACTTGCGACAAAATGCTCAAAGCATACACCTTAAAATCGTCCTTGTTATTTGCATCGCCAAAATGCTTGGACACAAAAGACTTTTGCTCTTCATTCGCGTTTTTCAAGAGGTCTTGAATTTTTTTGTTTAGGAATTCTATTTTAATCTGTTCAATCGCCTTATCAGAACTTCCAGATTTTCCTAGGTACTTATCAGCAACCCATTTCAAGGAATCAAAATCTTTGAGGTCAGCGCCCAACATCGCCTCCAACTCCCCTCTATGCTTAATAGAAAGCCGTTCCGCCATATCTTGCAGCTTTCCTTGAACCTGAAAGTTTTTTGAAAGCGTATCAATGCGATCAACCATTTTGCCAACAGTCCTTAATACCTAATTTCGTGGCATAAACTATCAAAAATTGTAAATTATGTCAAATTATTTACCTTAAGGCGCTTTGATCTTCTTTTCGGCTTCATTACGGCACATAAAACCGCGGTAAATCGTTTCATACCCCACCGCGCCCAGCGCACCGGGATCAAACAAATCCATACCCTTGAGCAAGCCCGGATAACCGCGGATAAGCTTGTAATTTTCGGCAAAAACCCGTGCAACATAGAGCGGATGGGTTTTTTCGCTCACACACATAGTCTCTTGCGGATTTATACTTTTGTATAGGCGCTCCATTTGCTTTTTACAGGCGGGTGTTGGCTCTTGGGAAGGGCCGTCCAGATGGCTGCTGGCCTGCAAGCCAGCAAGAAAGCCTAATATCTCCGCGCCGCACTGACTGCCTTTGAACGCCGCCGGATCATCGCCAAAAGCCTTAATATCAGCCACGCATTCCTTATATTTCGCCTCGTGCGAGACTTGTTTGCGCAAAGAAAAAATATCGCCCCACTTCACGTTCAAAAGCGCCGGATTCACCTCCATATCGGCGGGCTGAGCCGGCAGGCTGTCGCAAAATTCGCCAGGCTGTAATATTGCGCCTAGATGGCTGGTGACGGGTTCGTTAAAAATGCCTTCATTTTGCTCAGCCCACTGTTCGGCCAGATTGACGACCGCATGGATCAGAGCTTCCGGGCGCTCATCCTTGGCATTATAGGTTGGAAGCTTTTGGCAAAAACGGTTATTGATCCGCGCATATTCGCGCGCCTTATCTTCATAACAAGGGTCATCGGGCGCCGGTTCAGGTAAGCGCAGTGAGCTGGAGGACATCACCCCCATCAAAAACCCTTCGGCAAATGTCCCGCAATAGCTTTTATGCGCGTCCTTCAGGCTCTCCGCCTGTGCCAATACTTGTTTGCAATCTTCATAAAGATAGCCGACGCTGCCCGGCGGGTAATCCGCTGCCACGGCAAAATTTGGCCCAAGAATCAGTGCCAAAAAAATAATCAAAATACGCATAACTTTAATATTAGGCCGCCTTCGCGCCCGCTTCAATACTCGCGGGCTTCATTTTTTCGCGCAAATACTCTGCCACCTTGTCGATATGGATGCGCTCTTGCGCCATTGTATTGCGATCACGCACGGTGACCGTGCCATCGGCTATCGTGTCGTTATCGATGGTGAAGCAATAAGGCGTGCCGATTTCGTCCTGACGGGCATAGCGCTTACCGATATTTTGTTTAATATCCAGATCGATCGCGAATTCCTCACGCAGTTCCAGATAAAGCTTTTGCGCCGGGGCCACATGCTCATCCTTCGCGGTCAGCGGTAAAATCGCCGCCTTCTTCGGCGCAATCGCCGGATGGAAATTCAGATACACCCCGCTTGGGCGGCTCTCATCCACCGTATAAGCCTCACAGATCAGGGCCAGAACCCCGCGCGTTAAACCGGCCGCCGGTTCAATTACATGCGGGATAAAGCGGTTTTGCGGATCTTGCGGATCGACATATTCCATCTTCGTGCCTGAATGTTCCTGATGCTGTTTCAAATCGAAATCGCAACGATGTGCAATCCCCTCCAGCTCGCCATAGCCCGGCGCAGTGAACGGGAAGCGGTATTCAATATCGGAGGTCCCCAGACCTTCCTTGGCGTAGTGCGCCAGTTCGTCTGAATCATGCTCGCGCATAATCAGATTATCGCTGCTCAACCCCACAGACTTCCAGAATTTCGTGCGCTCTTCGAACCAGAATGTATGCCATTTTTCGGCTTCGTCCGGGTGGCAGAACCATTCCATTTCCATTTGCTCAAACTCGCGGGAGCGGAAGATGAAATTGCGCGGCGTGACCTCGTTGCGGTACGCCTTACCGATCTGCGCGATACCGAATGGGATTTTTACGCGGCTGGAATCGAGCACGTTTTTGTAATTGAGGAAGATCCCTTGCGCCGTTTCGGGGCGCAAATAGGCCTTGTTATCTTCCGTCGCGGTTGCGCCAACGAACGTATGGAACATTAAATTGAACTGCTTCGGCTCGGTCAGTGTGCCCGGCTCGCTGACATCCGGCGCAACAACCTTGGCATAGTCAGACACATCCAGCGTGGTCAAATTGACCTTTTCAAACAAGCTCACATCTTTGGGCATGCCAAGTTTTTTGAGCTTCTTTTCAATCTCACCGTCTTCGGTTTCTTCATGGAAGGCCGGCCAACGATCCGCCTTGGGTGATGTCAGAACGACCAAATGATCTTGGCGGTAGCGTTTCTTTGTCTCGGTACAATCCACCATCGGGTCGGAAAACCCGCCCACATGGCCCGAAGCTTCCCAGGTTTTTGGGTTTTGAATAATCGCGGAATCAATCCCGACAATCTCCACCGGCGTACCGTCCGGGCCGATCGGCGGACAGGTCACCATCGCCTTCCACCACAAATCACGCAGGTTGTTTTTCAGCTCCGTACCCAGCGGGCCATAGTCCCAAAACCCGTTCAAACCGCCGTAAATATCGCTCGCGGGGAACACAAATCCGCGGCGTTTACACAGGGCCACAATGTCTTTCATATCGATCATTTTGAAGAATCCTTACATTTAAGCGGGTTCATCATGCATCCCTAAACACCTGAAAACAAGCCTTTATTTGGTCAAAACCCCCGATTTTCTTGACTTTTTGGGGTGTTTTCTCTATACTGCAGGTAAGCATGAAAGGAGACTCAAATTATGAGTAGTGTAATGCAAGTAAACTCAGTAGACGGCACCAAAAACGACAGTGCTAAAGCTGAAATGGCCAGAATTCTGACCCGTGACGGTTTTAAGAAATCTGAAGCTGGGAAAGGCTGGGATTACAGTCTTTGGCTGGTTCAGACTGGTAACACGTCTTACGGGTTTACACCACAAGGCGAACGTCTTGACTACGAAGCAGCTTAAACGCTTCTTCTAAATGATGAACAAGGCGCTTGATCTTAAGCGCCTTTTTTAATGCCTAAACTTAAGATTTATCGAATAAAGACGCGGCGGGTGCGGCCGTTGGTTTTCACGATAACCGACAGACTTCTGGCCGCCTGCGCGGCCTTTTCAACATCTTTGGGTGCCTTAATTTCTGCGCCGTTAATATCGAGCACAATATCACCGGGATTTAAGATACGCGCCGCCGGGCTGCCCGCAGCCAAAGCCATCACCACAACCCCCTCTTCCTCACTCAAGCCCAGCTCTACCGCCACCGCCGGATTGATATTGGCAATGGTGGCCCCGCTTAGATAATGCTGCCCCGAGAGCGTTATCGCGCTACGCGGCGGGGAATCCGGCGGCGCCATCGCCTTAACCTTATAACTCTTAGATTTGCCCTTGCGCTCAACCAGCATTGTGGCCTCATCACCCAGCGGCACAGTCGCCATGCGGAATTTC
The DNA here is from genome assembly GCA_020442385.1 of Alphaproteobacteria bacterium. Lineage (GTDB taxonomy): Bacteria > Pseudomonadota > Alphaproteobacteria > Micavibrionales > Micavibrionaceae > JAGRKE01. Next base: position 133,432 of record JAGRKE010000006.1, read on the forward strand.
ATCTCACTGGGGCTGCGCACCTCTTTATCATTGAGCGAAAGCACGACATCGCCGACCTGAATGCCTGCCGCCTTTAGCGGGCTCGCGCTATGCAAATGTGAGATCAACGCCCCGCGCGGTGTCTTTAAATCCAGAGAATCTGCAATATCTTGCGTCACGCCCTGCGCGGTTACCCCCAGCCACGGGCGCGCTATACCGCTCGCACCATTGCTGCCCGCTTTTTCGGCGGCAATCACGCTCGCCACCATTTCGGACGGGATCGCAAAACCAATGCCGAGCGAGCCGCCATTACGCGAATAAATCGCCGTATTAATCCCGACCACGCCGCCATCCAGCGTCACCAGCGCGCCGCCGGAATTGCCCGGATTAATCGCCGCATCGGTCTGAATGAAAAAATTAAAGTCATTGATATTGAGACTAGAGCGCCCCTGCGCGGAGACAATGCCGCTGGTCACGGTTTGACCAACACCGAAGGGATTGCCAATCGCCAGCACCAGATCACCAACCTCCAGCGATTCACTAGGGCGCAAAGACGCAAAAGGAAGCGCCTCCCCCGCCGGATCAATCCGCAGCAGCGCCAAATCAGAGGGCGCATCCACCAGCACCAGCTCAGCCTCAAATTCACGCCCGTCATTCAAACCGACGGTAATTTCCTCCGCGCCCTTCACGACATGGGCATTGGTCACAACCAACCCGTCGGCCTCAATAATCACACCCGAGCCCAGCGAGCTTTCCGCCTGTTTGCGCATGCGCTGCCCCGGCACATTATTGCCGAAGAATTGCGAGAAAAACGGGTCTCTAAAAAAGGGATTAACCGCACTTTGCACTACGGTACGTTTTGTATATATATTAACCACCGCTGGCGCGACAGCCTTGACCACAGGCGCGAAAGAGAGCTTTACCTCGCTTTGCGATTGCGGAACAACCGATTGCGCCCCTGCGACAAGCGGGAAAAACAGCGCTAGAACTATGGCGGCAAGTCTGATAATCATGGTTAAGGAATTTAAGCCAGACGAAGACAAATGACAAGCGATTCAAACCGCATCACGATTGAGGATATCCGCAGCGCGAAGGGGCGCGATGAGCCTCTTGTGTGCCTAACCGCCTACACCGCGCGCGTGGCGCAAATTCTCGATCAATATTGCGATTTATTACTGGTGGGTGACAGTATGGGCATGGTGCTTTACGGCATGGAAGGCACGCGCGGCGTTACGCTCGATATGATTATCAATCACGGCCAAGCGATTATGCGCGGCTCAAAAAGGGCCTGCGTGGTTTTGGATATGCCCTTTGGCACGTATGAAGATGACCCGGCAAACGCCCTTAAGAACGCCAAACGCCTGATGAATGAAACCGGCGCATCGGCGGTGAAGCTGGAGGGCGGAGCCGATTTAGCGCCGACAATCAAACACATCGTAGATGCAGGCATCCCCGTCATGGCGCATATCGGCCTGTTGCCGCAATCGGTTGAGGAACCCGGCGGCTTTCGCGTGCAGGGAAAGACCGAAGATACGCAGGAACAGCTGCTTCAAGATGCGCGCGCGGTCGAACAGGCGGGGGCCTTCGCCATGGTGATTGAAGCCACGCTCGATGCGGCCGCGGACAAAATCACGCAGGCCGTTTCTATTCCGACAATCGGCATTGGTGCCTCCCCCAATTGCGACGGACAGATTTTGGTTACGGAAGACATGCTGGGCATTACGGGTGACTATGTGCCCAAATTCGTCAAGCAATATGCCAATATGTCCGAGATCATGGACGATGCCGCCAAACACTATGCGCAGGAAGTGCGCACGCGCCGCTTCCCGGCGAAAGACCATCTCTACACACTTTCCAAAAAAGCCTCATGAGCGTGAACAACATCCCAATGCTGCGCACGGAAAAACGCGCAGCGCTTGAAGACACTGTGGCGCGCTGGAAAGCCGCCGGGCAACGCGTGGCCTTTGTGCCCACGATGGGCGCGCTGCATGAGGGGCATTTATCGCTCGTGCGTCTCGCCAAACAGCACGCCGAGCGCGTGGTGGTCAGCATTTTTGTAAATCCGGCCCAATTCGCCCCGCACGAAGATTTTGGGAGCTACCCACGCACGCTGGAGGCTGATCTGACCAAGCTCCAGCACGCGGGCGTGGATTTGGCTTATACGCCGCTTGCGGATGAAATTTACCCTAAAGGGCAGGACAGCGATATTAAGGCCGGAGAAGCCGCCAAGGGACTAGAGAGTGATTTCCGGCCGCATTTCTTTGACGGCGTAGTGAATGTGGTGGCCCGCCTGTTTGAACAGGTAAAGCCTGATATCGCAATTTTCGGAGAAAAGGATTATCAGCAGCTCAAAGTGGTTGAGGAGCTGGTTCAGACGCTCGGTCTTCCTATTGAGATTATCGGCGCGCCGATTGCGCGTGATGCGCACGGGCTGGCGCTCTCCTCGCGCAATGCCTATTTGAGCGCCGAAGAGCTGGCGATCGCCCGCAAACTCAATGTGATCTTGCGTAAAGAATCACCTACACCGTCATCTCGACCGACCGCAGGGGGCGGAGAGATCTTAAGATCCCTCGACTACGCTCGGGATGACATCAAAGAAGCGCTACTAGAGGCCGGGTTTGATAAGGTCGATTACGTCGAAGAACGCTGGGGACGAAAACTCGCCGCCGCGTGGCTGGGTAAGACACGGCTTATTGATAATATTGAGATATAAAAACGGGCCCAATCGGGCCCGTTTTTGAATTCTTTAGCTCAAAAATTTAAGCCGCAGCTTTTTTCTTTTTTGCTTTTGGCTTTTCTTCTGCGGCTGGTGCTTCTGCTTCTGGCTCCTGATCAAACTCAGTTGGACCAGAATCTTTGCCCTTGGCCGTTTCATCACGATCAACCAGTTCAATCACAGCCATCGGCGCCGCATCACCATAGCGGAAACCCGCCTTCATGATGCGTGTGTACCCACCCGGACGGTCCGCATAACGCTCAGCCAGAACATCGAAGATTTTCTTCACTTGATCTTTGTCACGCATACGAGCAATCGCTGAACGGCGCTTACCCAGAGCCTTCGCAGGATCATTGGCCGCTTGCTTACCCATGGTGATCAGTTTTTCAACATACGGCTTTAGCTCTTTGGCTTTTGGCAATGTTGTCACGATCTGCTCATGCTTCACGAGCGCGGCCGCCATATTGGCCAGCATTGCTTTGCGGTGTGAAGTGTCACGACCCAGTTTTCTTTGTTTAATGCGGTGCTTCATAGCCACGCTCCTTTCTTTTTCACAGCGGCCTTAAACGTGTAAAGCCATTGTCGTTAACAGCGCCGCACTTGAATAAATTCCGTAACGGCGCTGGTTTTGGGCACCATGCCCCAGCGGGGAAGCCTTAGAAAGGCTCCTCCATTTTCTTGGCGATCTCATCGATATTCTCAGGAGGCCAGCCTTCGACCTGCATACCAAGATGCAGACCCATGATAGACAGAACTTCCTTGATCTCATTCAGAGACTTACGACCAAAGTTCGGTGTGCGCAGCATGTCGCTCTCGCTCTTTTGAACCAGATCACCAATGTAGAGAATGTTGTCGTTCTTCAAGCAATTTGCAGAGCGAACTGACAGCTCAAGCTCTTCAACTTTGCGCAACAGATTGCGGTTGAATGGCAGCTCTTCGCCTTCTTCTTTCTCTTCATTCGTTTCAGGCTCGTCGAAATTCACGAACACCTGCAACTGGTCTTGCAAGATACGCGCAGCAAACGCCACAGCATCTTCAGGTGTGATAACACCGTTTGTTTGAATGCTCAGTGTCAGCTTGTCGTAGTCTGTAATCTGACCAACGCGGGTATCTTCCACTTCGTAAGAAACCTTACGAACAGGTGAGAACACGCTGTCGACCGGGATAAGGCCCACAGGCGCTTCTTCGGGGCGGTTTTGAGAAGCAGGGCGGTAACCCTTACCCATATCAACCGTCATTTCCATGTTGAATTTTGTGCCTTTATCCAGCGTACAAATCACCAGATCAGGGTTCATGATTTCGATATCCGCACCCGCCTCGATCTGAGCGGCCGTCACTTCGCAAGGACCTTCTGCGCTCAAACGCATTTTCTTAGGACCTTCGGAGTGCATACGCACAGCCAGAGCTTTCACGTTCAGGATAATGTCTGTTACATCTTCGCGAACACCTTCGATAGAAGAGAATTCATGCAAAACGCCGTCAATCTGAACGCCGGTCACAGCCGCACCCTGCAAGGATGACAGCAAAATACGGCGCAGGGCGTTCCCCAAAGTCAGACCAAAGCCGCGCTCTAGAGGCTCGGCAATGATTTTACCAGTCATTTCGCCAGAACCGTGGGCGACTTCGACTTTTGCGGGCTTGATTAATTCTTTCCAGTTTCTTTGTAGCATGTTTTTTCCTTTCGCTTCATCCGGCTCTTAACCGGCCTCTTGCTCCGCCCTTCATATTTGTTGTTCTGACATCGTTACTTCGTCGCTCACGTATAGTTGATACGCTTCGCTCCTTGTGCCTTGTCAGAAAACAAATCTGTTTGGCGTTGGTTTTACTGGCTCTCCGCCACCGCGGCGGAGATACCAAAACTTTATTAAACGCGGCGCTTCTTCTTGGGACGGCAACCATTATGTGGAATGGCTGTCACATCTTTGATCATTTTGATCTCGATCCCGGCAGACTGAATTCCGCGCAGAGCAGATTCACGTCCTGAGCCTGGGCCTTTCAAACGTGCGTCCACTTCCTTCATGCCGTGCTCCTGTGCTTTACGTGCAGCATCTTCGGCCGCAACCTGCGCCGCATAGGGCGTAGATTTACGAGAGCCTTTGAAACCCATCGTTCCAGAAGACGACCAAGAGATAACGTTCCCTTGCTTGTCTGTGAAGGTGATCTTTGTGTTGTTGAATGTCGAGTTAATAACCACGTCACCGACGGGGATATTCTTTTTCTCTTTTCTTTTTCCCTTAGGCTTAGCCATATCTTATGCCCTCCCCTTATTTACCAACCGGCTTCTTGCCGGCGATTGGTTTAGCAGGACCCTTGCGCGTACGCGCATTGGTCTTAGTTTTTTGACCGCGCACGGGCAAGCCAGAACGATGGCGCAGACCGCGATAGCATTTCATGTCCATCAAACGCTTGATGTTCATTGATACTTCACGACGCAGATCCCCTTCGATCAGATAGCCACCGCTATCGATTTCACTGCGGATCAGGTTCAGCGTGTCTTCACTCGCTTCGCCCATGCGCTGCTGCACATCGATATTCAATTTTTCACAGATTTTAAAAGCCGTTGTGTGGCCAATTCCAGTGATATAAGTCAGCGCGATAGGAATGCGCTTCTTATCTGGTACGTTAACACCAGCAATACGTGCCATTGTTTTTTCCTTTCAATTTTTCCGAGGTCTTAACCGTTAAAACCTCTTGCCGAACCGTAAACAGCTCCGTGCGTTAGACTTTCACTGGGCCGGTTCGTAAACATTTACCGTTGTTATTTTGTTTTTCGCGTCGTTACTCGTCACTCACGTATGTTTTATACGCTTCGCTCCTCGTGCCTTGCGAAAATTCAAAATCACTGCGGCAACAAAAAACCTCGCAAAATAGCGAGATTTGGGCGCAATATAGGCATATTGAGCACCTGCGTCAACACATTTTTTCGTGATAAATCAAGCCGCTTGGCTGGCTGAGAGGATGCCCTCAATCTGATCGGTTACATCATCGATAGATTGCATACCATCAATAGAGCGCAACAGCCCCTTTTCCTCGTAATATGGCAGGATGGGCGCAGTTTGTTCACGGTAGACGGATAAGCGGTTTTTGAGGGTTTCCTCATTGTCATCGGCGCGCTCACCGCCGGTTTGCACGGCTCTGGCTTTGATTCGATCAAGCAGAATTGTCTCATCAACCTCTAAAACTAGCACATGTTCTATGGTTTTGCCTTGCGCGCTGAGCATCTCATCAAGAGCTTCAGCCTGCGCCACTGTGCGCGGAAATCCGTCCAAAATGCACCCTTTTTGGCATTCCGGCGTTTGCAATTGGCTTTTAATGATATCAATGATCATCGCATCAGAGACCAGTTCCCCGGCATCCATAACCGCTTTAAGCTGCTGGCCAAGCTCTGAGCCGCTCGCCACTTCGGCGCGCAACATATCGCCAGTTGAAAGCTGCTTCAGGCCGTATTTCTTTTCAATACGAACGGCTTGTGTGCCCTTACCGGCGCCCGGAGGGCCAAACATGATCAGATTCATTAAACTTTCTCCTTACCCGCGACGTCCGCGCAATTTTGCTTTCTTAATCAGCCCTTCATACTGATGCGCAATTAAGTGAGAGTGTATCTGCGCCACCGTATCCATGGTCACAGTCACCACAATCAAAAGGGAGGTACCGCCAAAATAAAACGGCATGCTGTATTTGGCGATCAAAAATTCAGGCAACAGACAGATCAGGACCAGATATAACGCCCCAATCGCCGTAATGCGCGTGAGGATATAATCCAAATGATCGGCTGTATTTTTACCAGGGCGAATACCGGGAACAAAGCCGCCATATTTGCGCAGCATGTCAGCATTCTCTTCCGGGTTGAAAACAATCGCCGTATAGAAAAAGGCAAAAAAGACAATCAGTGATCCATAAAGAAACATATAAAGCGGCTGTCCGTGGCGCAAATACTGCGCCATAGAGGCCGTGAAATCCCCACCTTCCGCGCCTGTAAAACCGATAATGGTCAAGGGCAGCAACAACAGCGAAGAGGCAAAGATCGGCGGAATAACGCCTGATGTATTGATCTTTAGCGGAATGTGGTTGGTTTCGCCACCCATCATGCGGTTGCCCTGTTGGCGTTTGGGATATTGCACCACAACACGGCGCGATGCCCGCTCTACAAAGACGATCAGAATAATCACACCAACAACCATCGCCACCAGCAAAAGCAGCTGTAGCGGGTTAAACGTGCCCTGACGCCCCAATTCCAAGGTTGAGAAAATCGCACGCGGCAATTCTGCCACGATACCGGCAAAGATAATCAGAGAAATACCGTTTCCAACCCCGCGCGCCGTAATCTGCTCACCGAGCCACATCAGGAACACCGTACCGCCAACGATCGTAATCACGGTTGATATGCGGAAAAACAGGCCCGGATCAATCACGGCAGAGCCGCCGCCAACACCTTGCATACTCTCAAGCCCAACAGCAAGCCCCCACGCCTGAATCGCGGCCAAAAGCACCGTAAAATAGCGCGTATATTGATTGATTTTATTGCGCCCGCTCTCACCCTCTTTCTTCAGGGCTTCAAGCTTGGGCGACATAGATGTAGCCATCTGCATAATAATCGAAGCCGAGATATAAGGCATAATATTCAGCGCAAATATGGTCATACGCTTCAACGCACCACCGGAGAACATGTTAAACATGTCCAAGATACCGCCACCTTTTTGCGTAAAAATCTGATTCCAGACATGCGGGTCAATACCGGGAACAGGCACATATGTCCCCAAACGGTAAACCAGCAGCGCCCCCATAACGAAAAACAGGCGCTTTTTTAATTCTGTCGCTTTGGCCAATGCGCCCCAATCGGCGTTTTTGGCAAGCTGTTCTGCGGCTGATGCCATGAACTTATATCCTTCTTAAAATCTTTGACTATGAACCTAGAATAGATAAAGAAAAGAGCTTGCCACGGCAAGCCCTGATACTAAAATTACCCGCAATAAAAAAGCCCCGCGCTTAGCGGAGCTCTTTAAATTCTATATATCCAAAGTTACTTGGCCTTTTTAGCCGCGTTTTTCTTGGCCAGACGTGTCGGAGCCTTCGGGTCCTTTTTCTTGCCTTGGCCGCGTTTCGCAACGGGTGCAACTTCATTCACAATGAACTCGATCTTTCCGCCTGCTTTCTCAACAGCTTCCTGCGCTGTTTTTGACGCTTTTGTAATTTTCAGGTTCACTTTTGCTTTCAGCGTCCCTGTACCAAGCAGCTTCACACCGTCTTTTTTGCGGCTCAGCACACCGGAAGACACCAGAAGATCTTCGTCAATCGCCTTGGATGCATCAATCTTTTTTGTATCGATCGCTTCCTGCAATTTATCCAGATTCAGCTCTGCCAGACGTGTCGCAAATTTTACGTTGCTAAAGCCCATTTTCGGCAGACGACGGTACAAAGGCATTTGACCGCCCTCGAAGCCTTTGATCGCTACGCCGGAACGTGCCTTTTGACCCTTTTGACCCTTGCCGGACGTTTTGCCCTTGCCGGAGCCTATACCACGACCGACTTGCAGCTTGCTTTTGTTAGATCCTGCTTTTGGTTTAATTTCATTCAGTTTCATCGTTCTTTTCCTTTATCGGGATCGCTTGAATTAAGCCGCATCCTCAACTTTTACAAGGTGACTGACTTTTCTAATCATGCCGCGCACAGATGGTGTATCTTCCAATGTGCGTGTGCGGTGCATTTTGTTCAGGCCCAAGCCAACCAATGTTGCGCGCTGATCGCTCTGACGACCAATCGGTGATCCGATTTGCGTTACAGTAAGCGTCTTGCCAGAAGGTGCTTTCTTCGCGGCCTTTGGCGCTGCGTCCTTCTTAGGTGCAGAAGCTTTTGCTTCAGCTGGCTTTTTATTAGCGGCTGTTTTCTTAGCAGCAGGCTTCTTCGCTGTGGTTTCTTTTTTTGTTTTGTCTTCAGCCATGATTATTCTCCTGCGCTCTCAATAGAACCAGCGCCTGTTTCACGGTTGGCTACGATGTCGCTGACCTTTTTGTTTCTGCGGCCGGCAACATGACGAGGACTTTGCATCTCTTGAAGAGCGTCAAAGGTCGCGTTCACCATGCTGTATGGATTGTTAGAGCCAATCGCTTTAGCAACGATGTCCTGAATTCCAATCGCTTCGAAAACAGCGCGCATCGGACCACCAGCAATAATTCCAGTACCCTGAGGGGCAGAGCGCAAAAATACGCGACCTGCGCCGTGACGGCCCTTCACATCATGGTGAATCGTGCGGCCTTCACGCAAAGGAACGCGGATCATCTTACGTTTAGCTTGCTCTGTCGCCTTCTTGATCGCTTCGGGAACTTCGCGGGCTTTAGCATGGCCGTAACCAACACGGCCCTTACCATCGCCAACAACCATCAGCGCGGCAAAACCGAAACGACGACCGCCTTTAACCACCTTAGCAACGCGGTTGATACCAACCAGACGTTCTGTCAGCTCAGGCTGTTCTTCACGGTCAAATTTTGGATCTTGTGCTCTCGACATCAAATCTATCCTTTTCCTTTAAAATTCCAGGCCACCGTCGCGGGCACCCTCTGCCAAAGCCTTCACACGGCCGTGGTAGCGGAAACGTCCGCGGTCGAAAACGACCTTTTTAATTCCTGCTTTTTTCGCGCGCTCAGCAACCAGCTTTCCAACTTCGCCTGCCGCTTCGATATTTGCGCCTGTCTTCAGCTTTTCTTTCAGATCAGCATCCAAAGTCGACGCCGCAGCCACTGTTACGCCTTTGATATCATCGATCACCTGCGCATAGATTTGCTTGCCTGAACGGAATACGGACAGACGCGGGCGAATTTCACGCTTTGCGTTACGATCAATGTTGACGCGCTTGATCTTGTTACGTGTTCTAAAAGATCTACGCTGCGCTGCATTTGTTTTCACTATAGCCATCGCTCTTATCCCTTACTTCTTCTTGCCTTCTTTACGCAGGACATACTCGTCTGCGTAGCGAATACCTTTACCTTTATACGGCTCAGGCGGTTTAATACCGCGGATTTTCGCCGCAACTTCACCAACTTGTTGTTTATCGATGCCGCTCACCTCAATGGCCGTTTGTCCTTCCATCGTCAGCTTGATCCCTTCAGGAACGCTAAAGCGCACTTCGTGGGACAGACCGACAGACAGAACCAGCGTGCTACCCTGCAAATTACCGCGGTAACCAACGCCCTGAATTTCCAGCTTTTTAGAGTAACCTTCGGTTACACCAACGATGATGTTATTCACCAGTGTGCGCATAGTCGGCCAGATTTGACGGGCAAAGCGGCTGTTTGATTTTGGTTCAAACACGATCACTTTTGTGTTTGCGCCATCATCATTGGCCACTTCATCCAGCTTCACAGACACTTCGTCGTGAACCAGTACATTCAACTCGCCCAGCTTTCCTTTTGCCTTCACGTCCTGACCGTTGACTTGAATTTCAACGCCCTCAGGAATTTCGATCGGCTTGCTTCCAATTCTAGACATTTTTAAAGCGTCCTTCTCTTAAACTTCCCAAACAGATCTTAGAAGACCTGACACAGCACCTCGCCGCCAACATTGGCTGCGCGGGCTTTATAATCCGGCATCACACCCTGAGGTGTAGAAACCACCAAAATACCAAGACCGTTATAGAAACGCGGCATCGCCTTCATGCTTGTATACACACGACGACCCGGCTTTGACACACGGTCCAGCTGACGGATCACGCCGCGGCCTTCCGCATATTTCAGTTCAATCATAAGAACTTTCTTGTTGTTCTCACGGTCTTCAACTTTATATTCGCGGATAAAACCTTCATCCTTCAAAACAGCACAGACATTGGCCTTCAGCTTTGAGAACGGGCATTCAACAACCTTGTGAGAGGCCATTTGACCGTTACGGATGCGGCTTAACATATCTGCAAGTTGATCACTCATTGCCATGGGATGGATCTCCTTACCAGCTTGATTTCACTACACCTGGCAACTCACCACGAGAAGCCAGATCCCGCAATGCGATACGGGAAATATTCATCTTACGGAAGTATCCGCGCGGACGGCCCGACAGAGCACAACGGTTGCGGATGCGTGTCTTGCTTGAATTGCGTGGCATATCGGCCAGAGCCAATGTCGCCTGAAAACGCTCTTCAGGGGAAACGCTTTTATCTTTGATGATTTTCTTGAGCGCGGCACGCTTGTTCGCAAGGCTCTTAACCATGCGGCGGCGTTTATTATCGCGTTCTATCATACAAGTTTTTGCCATTTCGCTTTTCTTCCTTCTTGTTTGATTCTTATTTTCTGAACGGCATCTTGAAACCATCGAGAAGGTCTTTCGCTTCCGCATCGGTTTTTGCCGTTGTACAAATTACAATGTCCAGACCACGGATTTTGTCCACTTTGTCGTAGTCAATTTCCGGGAAAATAATGTGTTCTTTTACGCCCATCGCATAGTTGCCACGACCATCGAAGCTTTTATGGCTGATGCCGCGGAAGTCACGAACACGTGGTAGAGCAATCGTCACCAGACGATCCAGGAATTCATACATTTGCTCACGGCGCAGAGTAACCTTACAGCCGATCGCTTGCTCTTCACGAATCTTGAACGATGCATTTGACTGACGTGCTTTTGTGATAACGGGCTTCTGACCAGCAATCAGCATCATGTCATTGGCCGCATTTTCAATGTGCTTGCGGTCCTGTGTGGCTTCGCCAACACCCATGTTCAGAACGATTTTTTCCAATTTTGGAACTTCGTGCACGTTTTTATAGCCGTACTTTTCCTTCAAAGCAGGAACGATTTCTTTTTCGTATACGTCCTGATAACGCGCTTTTTGCTTTGCTTGTGCCATTGTTCTTCTCGCTTATCCAATCGTTTCGCCGGACTTCTTAGCCACGCGAACCTTCTTGCCATCTTTCAAAACCTTGTAACCAACACGGGTCGCATTGCCTGATTTTGGATCAACCAAAGCCACGTTTGACACGTGGATAGGCAATTCTTTTTTCTCAATACCACCGGCAGAGAATTGTGTCGGCTTGTTGTGCTTTGTCACCATGTTCACGCCCTGAACCAAAACGCGGCGCTCGGCCGTCAGCACTTTCAAAACTTCACCTTTAGAGCCCTTGTCCTTACCTGTAAGAACAACAACCTGGTCACCTTTTTTAATTTTCAGCTTTGCCTGTGCCATTGTTAGAGCACCTCCCCAGCCAGAGAAATAATTTTCATGTAACCCTTACCGCGCAGTTCGCGTGTCACGGGACCAAAGATACGTGTGCCAATCGGCTCGCCGTTGTTGTTAATCAGAACGCACGCATTACCGTCAAAACGGATCTTTTCGCCATAAGGGCGCTGAAGACCGAATTTTGAACGAACGATAACCGCTTTGTGAACCGTTCCTTTTTTAACCTTACCGCGGGGAATAGCATCTTTAACGGAGACAACAACAACATCACCAATGTTGGCTGTGCGGCGCTTAGACCCACCCAGAACCTTGATGCACTGCACTTCACGTGCACCGCTGTTATCTGCCACTTCCATTCTGCTTTGCATCTGAATCATGACTTAAGCATCCTTTTTCTTCGCAGTTGTCTTCTTTGCCGCAGGCTTTTTCTTTGCTGCAGGCTTCTTCTCAGCTTTTTCCTTCGCAGGAGCGGCGGTTTTCGCCTCTTCCTTCTTCGGAGCCGCTTTTGCTTTTGGCTCAGCCTTTGGCGCAGGAGCCGCTTGCTCGTCGCCTGTAATCACGGTCCAGCGCTTTGTCTTAGAGATCGGGCGGCATTCGATAATGCGAACGCGATCACCTGTCTTGAACTGGTTTTGCTCGTCATGCGCAGCATACTTGTCAGTGCGCTTCACGTATTTTTTATAAACAGGGTGTCTGAAACGACGCTCAACAAGAACGGTTACGGTCTTGTCTGTCTTATCGCTTACTACATCACCTTCCAGAATTCGTTTTGGCATTTTTTGCTCCTAATAAATCCTTATGCAGCTTTCGCTTTGCTGGTTGTCTTCTTCTTTGCCGCAGGCTTCTTTGTCGCCGTCTTAGGGGCATCCTCGCCGCCTTGCTGGCTCAAAAATGTTTTAATGCGCGCAATTGTACGGCGTGTCTTGCGCATCTCAGAAGTATTTTCGAGCGCACCGTTCGACTTCTGGAAACGCAGGTTAAATTGGGCCTTGCGGTTATCCATCAGAAGCTTCACCAGTTCATCCTTTGACTTTGTTTTCAAATCTTCGGCTTTCATCTTATGCAGCCTCCTTCTTCGCGCCCACGCGGCCAACAAATTTCGTTTTCACAGGCAATTTCATCGCGGCCAAATCAAACGCTTCACGTGCCAATTTCTCAGGCACACCGTCCAATTCAAACATGATACGGCCCGGCTTTACGCGGCACGCCCAAAATTCAACAGACCCCTTACCTTTACCCTGACGAACCTCAAGAGGCTTCTTGGATACAGGCACATCCGGGAAAATACGGATCCAAACTTTACCCTGACGCTTCATGTGACGGGTAATAGCACGACGCGCAGCTTCGATTTGGCGCGCAGTCACACGGTTTGGAGTCATCGCCTTCAGACCATATGCACCGAACGCCAGCGTCGATCCGCCTTTTGCGTTTCCATGGATACGGCCCTTATGTTGCTTGCGATGTTTAAATTTCTTTGGCGCTAGCATTTTGTTTTTTCCGTTTTCTTATCTCGTTACATAAAAAAAATAACGTTCACATGGACTTGTAGCGCTTTTGCTATAGTTTCCACATGGCGTTTTTAATTCTTACGACTCAAAGTCGCGCGATTTATACAGTGATTACGAACCCGTTGCAAGCTTTTTTACCACAAAAAATGGCGCAAACACTCGCTGCGAGTAATTACTGCTGTTCACCGCGGGGCATGCCACCGCGATTATCGTCCTGGCGTTTATCGCGAGCCATAGGATCATGCTCCATGATATCGCCCTTATAAAGCCAGATTTTGATACCGATAATACCGTAAGTTGTCAGCGCTTCGGCTGTACCGTAATCCACTTCCGCGCGCAGTGTGTGCAGAGGAACGCGACCCTCACGATACCATTCCGTACGGGCAATATCTGCGCCGCCCAGACGACCGGATACGTTAATACGAATGCCTTGTGCACCGGCGCGCATTGCGTTTTGAACCGCACGCTTCATGGCGCGACGGAACGATACGCGGCGCTCCAGCTGCTGGGCTACACCTTCGGCAACCAGCTGAGCATCCAGATCAGGCTTACGCACTTCGATAATGTTCAAAGACACTTCACCGCCAGCGCGAGCAGAAAGTTGTGAGCGAAGCTTTTCAATATCGGCGCCTTTTTTACCGATAATAACGCCCGGACGCGCAGCATGCACGTTCACGCGGGTGTTTTTTGCAGCGCGCTCAATAATGACTTTAGAGATTCCGGCGGGCTTCAAACGCTCTTGGATATATTCACGGAGCTTCAGGTCCTCGACCAGCTTCTTAGCGTAGTCTTTACCTGCGTACCAGCGTGAATCCCATGTGCGGTTGATACCGACGCGCAAACCAATTGGATTAACCTTCTGACCCATAATTCATAAGCTCCTTTATGCTTGCTCTCTGACAATAATTGTCATGTTTGAGAATTTCTTTTCGATGCGTGCACCACGTCCGCGGGCACGGGCCTTGAAGCGCTTCATCTTTATCTGGTTGCCCACATAAGCTTCGGCAACGACCAGATTATCAACGTCCAGACCGTGATTGTTTTCCGCATTTGCAATTGCTGATTGCAAAAGCTTACGCACATCACCGGCAATGCGGCGCTTGGAGAACTCAAGGTCCACCATAGCGCGGCCAGCATTTTTACCACGGATTGTCTGTGCAACCAGATTTAGTTTTTGCGGCGAGGTGCGGAAATATTTCCCGAACGCTCTTGCTTCATTTGCTTTTGCTGCTTTTGACATTGTTAATTATCCTTCTTACTTCTTATCAACACCGTGACCGCGATAGCTGCGGGTTGGTGCGAATTCACCAAGCTTATGGCCGATCATCTGGTCTGTTACCAAAACCGGGATGAACTTGTTACCGTTGTGAACACCAAATGTCAGGCCAACAAAATTCGGTAAAATTGTTGAGCTGCGTGACCATGTTTTGATCACAGTGCCTTTACCAGCTGAACGGGCCTCTTCGACCTTCTTCAGAAGGCTTTTCTTTACAAACGGTCCTTTCCAAACACTACGTGCCATTGCTCATAAGCTCCTTATTTCTTCGATTTACGGCGACGAACAATATACTTATCAGTCGCTTTGTTCTTACGTGTCTTGTAACCCTTGGTCGGCTTACCTGTTGGTGTCACTGGGTGACGACCACCAGAAGTACGACCCTCACCACCACCATGTGGGTGATCAACAGGGTTCATAACCACACCGCGTGTATGCGGGCGACGGCCCTTCCAGCGGTTACGGCCGGCTTTACCCATATTGGTGTTCATGTGGTCCGGGTTTGATACAGCGCCGACAGTCGCCATACACTCACCGCGTACAATACGCAACTCGCCCGATGTCAGCTTAATCTGGGCATAGCCCTGATCACGACCAACCAATTGAGCATACGCACCAGCGGCGCGCACCATTTGGCCGCCCTTACCGGGCTTCATTTCGATATTGTGAATGATTGTACCAACAGGCATTGCGCGCAAAGGCATCGCATTACCCGGTTTCACATCCACTTTTGCACCGGCAACAACTTTATCACCAACATTCAGGCGCTGCGGCGCAAGAATATAGGCCAGTTCGCCGTCTGTATATTTGATCAAAGCAATGAAGGCCGTGCGGTTCGGGTCATACTCGATACGCTCAACAGTCGCTTCCATATCCCATTTTGTGCGCTTCCAGTCGATTACACGGTAACGGCGCTTGTGTCCGCCGCCTGTGTTACGGGCTGTCAAACGGCCCATATTGTTACGACCGCCCGATTTTGTCAGACCTTCGGTCAATGACTTCTCAGGCTTGCCTTTATGAAGCTGTGTACGATCGATCTGGACCAATGTCCGCTGACCGGGCGTAATAGGGTTAAATTTCTTCAGTGCCATTTTCTTCTTCCTTTAATTGCCCGTTCTCGGCGGACCACCATAGTTAAAAATCTTTAAATTCCTGTTCCTGTGTCGATAACCTGACCGTCTTCCAGCGTCACAACCGCTTTCTTGAAGTCAGATTGACGACCAGCAATGCCGCGGAAACGCTTGTTCTTGCCCTTTTGGATCAGCGTATTCACGCCCTTCACTTTAACATCGAACAATGTCTCAACAGCTTCCTTAATGCGCGGCTTTGTCGCGGATTTAGGAACGCGGAATGTAATCTGATTGTGCTCAGAACCCATCGTGGCTTTTTCAGTCACGTGCGGGTATGAGATAATTTCATACATCCATTCTTTTGCTTCTGTTTTCTTTTTCGCAGCCATCGTCTTAGCCTTTCAATTTCTCGGTCAGGTCGTTTACCGCATCCTTTGTCAGGATCAGCGTGTCACGACGCAAAATGTCATACACATTCGCACCACCTGATGTCAGCACATCAATACGCGGCAGGTTCGCTGTCGCACGGGCGAAGTTCACATCAATCTCAGCGCCGCCAACAATCAAAGCTGACTCAAAGCCGAATTTCGCAAGCGCCGCCGCCATAGGCTTGGTCTTGTGATCTTTTGCTTTTGCATCATCCAGAATAATCAACTTGCCCTGGGCGGCCTTGCTGGAGAGCGCCGTTTTCATCGCCAATTGACGAACCTTCTTCGGCAGCTTTGTAGAATGGTCGCGAACAACAGGGCCGTGTGGACGCGCACCGCCGCGGTCTTGGGTACGCTTCAGGTCACCAGCACGCGCACGGCCAGTCCCTTTTTGCGACCAAGGTTTTTTACCTGTACCGCTTACTTCTTCACGCGTTTGCACTTTGTGCGTTCCCGCGCGGGCCTTGTTGCGTTGATATTTCACCATCTGGTGCAAAACATCGTCACGCACTTCAACACCAAATACGGCCGCGTCCAGTGTAATTTCACCAGCTGCTTTGCCTTCTAATGTTTTTACAGCGACTTTCATGATTAGTCTTCCTTCTTCTCATCTTGAGCAGCGTCTGCTTCGGGAGCGGCTTCAGCTTTTTCTTCTGCTGGAGCGTCTTCGGCTTTGGCTTCTTCAGTATTGGCTTCAGGCTGTGCTTCTTCTTGCGCAGGAGTCTCTTCAGCTGCTGGAGTCGGAGCGGCTTCTTGTGCTGGAACCTCTTCCGCAGCCTGTGCCTCAGCATTCGCCGCAGCTTCTTCAGCTTTTGCTTCTTCTTCAGCAGCCTTTTCAGCATCCTTCATGGCGGCCAAACCATCTGCACGCAGACCGGCAGGCAGTGGAACACCTTCAGGTGCAGGCTTTTTCACAGCATCGCTGATCAGAACCCAACCGCTCTTGGCACCTGGGACAGCGCCCCGTACCAAAATCAGATTGTCTTCCACATCAACAGCAACAATTTGCAAGTTCTGTGTCGTCACGCGCTCATCGCCCATGTGACCGGCCATTTTCTTACCTTTGAAAACTTTACCAGGATCCTGACACTGACCCGTTGAACCGTGTGCACGGTGAGAGATAGACACACCGTGAGAGGCGCGCATACCACCAAAGTTGTGACGCTTCATCGCACCGGCAAAACCTTTACCGATCGACTGGCCAACCACATCAACGAACTGACCGGCAACGAAGTGGTTCGCACCAAGCTCCGCACCAACTTCCAAAACGTTCTCATTGGAGACGCGGAATTCAGCAAGCTTTTTCTTAGGCTCAACCTTCGCTTTGGCAAAGTGACCACGGTTGGCTTTGCTTGTGCGCTTCACTTTGGCTTTACCAGCACCCAGCTGAACGGCAACATAACCATCTTTTTCTTCACTGCGGACGGCAACCACCTGGCATTCATCCACCTTCAGAACTGTCACAGGAACATGACGACCATCCGCATCAAAGACGCGTGTCATCCCTTCCTTACGTGCAATCAATCCTGTTCTCATTTTCTTTCTTCCTTTCCAGAGGTTGCCTTTCTATCAGCAACGTAGAGTCAAATGCTTTACCTAAATTACGCTGCGGCTGGCACTTGACCGATTTTAATTTCAACATCCACACCAGCAGGCAAATCCAGCTTCATCAAAGCGTCGATTGTCTGCGGGGTTGGGTCCTCAATATCCAAAAGTCTTTTGTGCGTGCGCATCTCAAACTGCTCCTGGGAGCCTTTATTGACGTGCGGAGAGCGTATCACAGAAAATCTCTTGATGCGGTTCGGCAAAGGCACCGGACCACGAACCGCAGCGCCTGTGCGCTTGGCCGTGTTCACGATCTCCGCGGACGCTGTGTCCAGAATGCGGTGATCAAACGCTTTTAATGTGATCCGAATGCTTTGCGTATCCATATCTAAATTCCTTCTTCTACGCTCTATCTACACTTACTCAACGATCTTGGAGACAACGCCTGCGCCGACGGTTCTGCCGCCTTCGCGGATAGCGAAGCGCAGACCTTCGTTCATGGCGATTGGAGCGATCAATGTCACTTCCATGCCATTGATGTTATC
>JAGRKE010000007.1 GCA_020442385.1 Alphaproteobacteria bacterium
CTGGATTACGAAAGCAATTTCAAAGACTCCGTCATCGATGATTTCGCCGACAGCTACTTGCGCGGTGAAACCCCTATTCCCTGCGTCAAATGTAACCAAACCGTGAAATTCCGTGACCTGCTGGAGGTCGCCAAGGATCTGGGCGCCGATTGTATGGCCACCGGCCATTACATCAAGCGCACCGTGGATGAGAATGGCAAGGCCGAGCTGCACCGCGCGCATGATCACGGCAAAGACCAGAGCTATTTCCTCTTCGCTACCACGCAAGAGCAGCTCGATTTCCTGCGCTTTCCCCTCGGCGGGTGGAGCAAAGATGTAACGCGCGAGCATGCCGAGCGCCTAGGACTTCTAACTGCGGACAAACCAGATTCTCAGGATATCTGCTTTGTTCCGCATGGCGATTACACGAAGGTGGTCAAAAAAATCCGCCCCGAGGCCGAAAACCCCGGCGATATCGTGCATGTGGATGGCCGCGTGCTCGGCCAGCATAAAGGCATCATCCATTACACAATCGGCCAGCGTAAGGGCATCGGCATCGGCGGCGGCGTGAATGAGAATAACGAACCATTTTACGTTGTGCGCCTCGATCCTGCAGAAAATCAGGTGGTTGTCGGATCAAAGGACGATCTGGCGCGCAATGTCATCCACGTGGCCAATTGCAACTGGCTGGCCGATGAAATTCCCGAAGGCGGCATGGCGGTGGATTTGAAATTCCGCTCGGTCATGAAGCCCATCCCCGCCCGCGTGCGCCGTGTAAATGGCGAAGGCGCACAGATAGAGCTGCCTCAGGCACAATTCGGCATTTCCCCCGGACAAGCCGCCGTATTCTACGACCAAGGCCGCGTGCTGGGCGGCGGCTGGATCACCGGCACCGATAAAACCTAGATAAAACACAGCTTAAAAAATAAAATTACATAATACTTGACATTTCACCCTAATTTTTGTTTTATGTAAATATGAGTTATACAGATGACTTTAATAACACGCCGCCTGAAACCATTATCGAGCAGGCAAAAACCTTGTTTCTTAATAAAGAAACAAAAGCCGTAGCGCGTGAGCTACTCGAAAAAGGCGTTTTAGCTCATCCCAACCACGCAGAGCTGAATTATACTCTGGGGCATCACCTGCTGCTACGCGGCTCAAAATTTAATAAAGAAAGCGAAAACTTTCTCAAACGCGCCGTAGCACTCGACCCCGAACATTTACGCGCATGCATGGCTTTAGGAAAGCTCTATACATTGACAAAAGACTTCTCCAAAGCCGAAAGTTGGTACGCACAAGCCTTCAAAATCGAACAAAACGATCCCTATACCCTCGTTTCGATGGGACACATGTTTCAGGAACAAGGCGAATATTTTTGGCCCATGGCGCGCGGCTGCTTTAATCGCGCCCGCGAAATAGCGCCGGACGATAAAAAAGCCTCTTCTCGCCTTGCGGAAATTGAAGAAAAGTCAGGAAAGACATACACACCAAACGATTGGGCCATTACAAAAAACTGGCTGAGCCTTCTGGCCACGCAAAAACCAGAGCAAGGCAGCTTTACGCCTCCTGATATAAATTCCTAATCTCCTAAAGAGCCAACTTGCGCTTGACAGATAGCGCGTGGAACAGTACTTAAATGCATCTCATGGATGGCGGTGTAGCTCAGGGGTTAGAGCAGTGGAATCATAATCCATGTGTCGGGTGTTCAAATCACCCCACCGCTACCACATTTTTTCTTTTCTGCTATACTGGCCAGTGGAAATTTCACTTTTCGCACTTTTGATAGAACACGAATGACCGAAACACCAGACGATCCCGCGCCAGATGATATTGATATCGTTGATACACCAGACGGCAACGAACAAAAAAACACAGATACAGATAAGGCCGCTGGGACCCCCAGTGCAAAATCAGAAAACTCAGACCATGAACAAATTTATGACTTGAGCGCCTTCAAGGTTCTGACGGTCGATGATTTTTCCTTCATTACCGATTTGCTGGCCTCGAGCCTTAAAGAGCTGGGCGTTGGCAAGGTCATACGCGCGGATGACGGCGAGAAAGCCAAAAATCTAATCCTGCAAAGCAACGGTATTGAAAGCGGAAACAGTATTGATGTGCTAGTCCTAGACTGGTTGATGCCGGGCATGAGCGGCAAACAATTGCTGGAATGGATCCGCAATCACGAAAAAGAGTCTATCAAATTTCTACCTGTGATTGTATGTTCGGCTTATACATCGAATGATCTTGTGCAAAAAGCGCGCGATTGCGGCGCGAACGAAGTGATGGTTAAGCCCGTATCGGCAGATAAGCTGGCCAAACGAATCCAGCATGTGATCGACAACCCGCGCCCCTATATTAGGTCGCCTGACTTTTTCGGTCCCAATCGCAGACGCAAGAAAGAGCCCTTCCCCGGAGATGAGAAGCGCATTAACAAAGATGAGGATATAAAGCAAAGCTATGAGAAGCCGTAAATCAGACATAGAAATTTTTCACCGCATTAACAAGCTGAAGAAAAAGGCCGGCCTGTCCTTAACCAGCGGTAAAAAAGGCGTGGTCGATCCGAATGCGGTGGCCCGCGCTCAAGAAACCATCGATGAAAAAGAAAGAGAATATCCACCGACGGTGAAAGAGCTGATTGGCCAAATCACCACGATCTGGAAGAGCATCAAAGACATGCCTGAGGAAGAACAAAAGCAAGCCTTGGAAACGCTTTACCACCTCTCAAACAACATCAAGGACATCACCGAAACCTACGATCATAATTTGATGCATCACTTCGCGTTATCGCTGCGTGATTTTTGCGAAATTATCGATCTGGGCAAACCGCAGCACAGCGTCATTGTGCAGGCGCATCTGGATGTGATGCTGGTCACGTTCGAGGAAAAACTCAAAAGCGATGAAACCGCACAAGCGGAAGAGCTGAAAAATATCGTTAAAATTGCGATTGAGAAATATTCATAAGGCGCAACGTAGCTGCAACTTTACCCCGTGGCCACCGCAAGAGAGACGCTAATCATATCCTCTTTTTCGGGCGGCACAGTTTCGCTCAGCGGCACATTCTCGGCCACATCAATCAAAATGCCGTTCGGATCAACAACAAAGAAATGTTTGCGCCCGCAAATCGATACTTTGGGTTCGTTCAAAACCTCCAGCCCCTCAATATAAAACTCATCATAGGTTTTTTGCACATCTTCAACCGGGAAGTTTAAGATAATGCCGGAGCTTTTCCGTCTGTATTCTTGCGGTATTTCTTGGCTATGCGCATCAACGATTGCGATAAAGACATCGGCATAGGTGTCGCGTTTTAAAATCACAAAATTTTGAAAAATTTCAAACTGCGGCACGAAGCCAAGATGATCTTCGTAATAATTCACCGTATCCTTAAATTTTTCGGTACAGATAATCGGATAGGAAAACTGTGTCAGCATTTTTAACTCCCACGATTTTGGCGATGGTTGTTTATACACCAAAAAGGCGGAAAATAGCAAAAACACACAGATAAAGCTTTGATATTATTTGTATTTCTTGATTGCAACTTTCACGAGCTGCTTCAGCTCGCTGGCCACGGGGCCGTCATCATCCTTCACATCATTCTTATGCGCCAAATTCATCGCGTCGTAATGAGCCTGAATAATCACTTTTTGCGCCTCGAGATTAAGCTCGGTCTCTTCGATGTAATCGCGCAAAGATTCCGCGAAATGAGCAATCAAATTATAGCCGCACATTGAGCCAATATCTTTGATCTCGTGCGAGAGGGTGAAAATCTCTTCCGACAAAGCACGGCGCTGCGGCGTATCCTCGCCAATCTCGCGCATCTCGGACCATTTTTCACCCAGAGCTTTCAAAAACCCACCGATCGAGGAATGACATTCCGAGCACAGCTCTTCAATCAGCCTGTCCGCCTCCATAATGGCTTCATTCGCGATTTCACCCTCCGCCACATCTTGCGGGTCCATCCCCAGCTTGCGCTTGAGGTGATTGGTGAGCTTTATAATTTCAACTTTAAACTTCTTCATCGCATCTTATCCTACCGTTTTTTCGCGGGTCACTTTGACCTGCTCCTGCTTGATCATGCGTCGGTCAGGTCCTTCAAACTCCAAGCTCTGACGCCGCCTGTCGGGCCCAAAATAATCATCAATCGAGACGAAGGGGCGCGCCTTATCAATCACGGCGCATATTCTGGAGGCGAGTCCCTTGCCTGAAACCGGCTTAACCAGCGTTTCATTGGCGCCCAGATCGCGCGCCCGTGAAACCACCTTCTCGGTTGTATAGGCGCTCACAACAACCACGGGCAAAAAGCGAATGGAGTCATCCTTATGGGAGCGGATCCATTTCAGCAAATCCTCCCCCGGTCCGGCCGGCATCAACCAGTCGGTCAGAACGATATCAACATTGGTGACATAGCGGCTTTTGCGCCGCGCCTGCGTCACCTTCAAAATATCAATCGCCTCCTGCGCATTGCTGCACGCCATGATATCCCCAACCCCGAACGCCTTGAGCATCAGGATCATCAAAGATTGCATATAATGCGAATCCTCAACCAGTAGAATGGTCATCTCGCTCAGATCATAAAGGACAGGTTCGTCTTTTTTGAAAATGCTCATGAAGGGTTGCCCAGAGCTTGCTTTTGCGCGCGCTCCATACGGTTAATCTGCAAGATCAAGTTCTTTTGCAAGGCATCATCGCTCTCGTTTTTAAATTCAATGCGCTGCGTTTCGGAATTGTAAGTATATGTGCCGCGCTTCACGTAGTAAAAGCGCATCAAACGGTCATAAGCTTCTAACAGCTCGGCTTCTAACTCGAAAAATCTTTGATAAGCAGCAGCGTCTTTTTGCTTCAGCTCACTCCACTGCTCCAAAATAACCGCGCGGCCTTTCTCATCTTTCTTGGCTGCCAGCGCGTTTATATCCGCATCCGCCTTTTCAAACACGGTCAAAATCTCCGCAGACTTTTCCTTTAGCGCCGGAAGGGTTTCCTGAAACACCAGATAATTTTCATCAATATAATCCGGCTTTTCAAAATTCTCAGGCTGAACCAAATCTTCCATCACTTTGCGGGTTTTCTGATATTCAGAGGTCTTAACCGCGACATCGCGCAACATGACATTCAGCGTATATTCAAATTGCTGATTGAGGGTAGCGTCTTTAGGCAGTACCAGCTCTTGCGCACTCTCCACCTCGATAGAAGGCATGGCAGGTTTTTCGCCCTGCAGTGCGGCCTGGCTTTGCACCGCAGGCGCTGGCTCATCCACACTTTCCTCCACCACCACAAATTCCTGCGGCACAGGCTCGTCATCCTGCGTTGAGAAAAATGACATCACGCCAAACAGCGCGAGCCCAACAACAACTACGATAATAATATATTTCGTATTCATAAAAGCCTCATCCCCACATCTTGAGTGAAAGACAAAACAGCATAGCCTTGCATCATTCGAACATCAAATCTATTTGCGTTTTTTACGTATGCGCGCCCACAGCTCCGGCGTTAGTCTGGTGCTGTAAAGCGCCGCCGGAAGCCCCAAAATTCCGACCATAATGAATAAATGCGCCACGCCCAGCCCAACGGCGAACATGCCCATCGCTATGATCGAGGAGAGCAGGACAAACGTCGCATCGAGCATTGCACTGCCCGCCAGCGTCCGTGCAATGTGTGATGCAGGCGTGCGGTCCTGCATAATGGCCTTGAGCGGCACCTGGTACAAACCGCCGCACACGGCCAGGGCGCAAAAATCAAAGGCAATACGCCAGCCCGATGCGTCCGACAGAAACGCGCCCAGATCAATCAACGCCTCCCCGCCTCTATGATAGCCATGCGAAGCAAAAAATAAATCCGCCGAAAGCAGCGCCATACCCAGAGCCGCATAAGGCACAAAGGTCGCCTGCACTTTTGAGCGCAAAATCATGTTATTGAGCAAACCGCCCAGCCCGACCCCCAACGAAAACAGCGCCAGAAAAAAGGTCAGCACAATATTATCCGCGCCCAAAATCTGAGAAGTGAAATTAGGGAGCTGCGCCAGATACAGCCCACCAACAAAAAAGAACCACGCGCTGCACAGCATGGCGGTAAAGATTCCATCAGGGCGACCATATGCATAACGCAAGTTACGCAGCGCTTCCACCGGCGTATTGTAATTGATTTTCAAATCCGGCGCAGGCGCGGGCGCGGGCGGAATATTACGCGCCGCAACATAACCCACCAGCGCGCAAGCCAAAAGAAGCGCGCCCGAAGCCATCTGCCCCAGATAGGTCACAGCCAACAGCGTTCCTAAAATGTTACCCAGCAAGATCGCGAGATACGCCCCGGTATTGATAAGCGCATTCCCGCCAATCAGCTCTTCCCGGCCCAGATGCGCAGGCAGAATGGCAAACTTACTCGGGCTGAATACAGCCGATTGCGCACCAAAAGAAAATAAAACCAGCAAAAGCACCGACACCGATTCGAGCATAAATCCCAGATACACCCCCAAAACCAGCGCAATCTCGACCAGCTTTACAATGCGGATCATCCGGCTCTTATCAAATTTATCCGCCATATCCCCGCCCAGCGGGGTCAGTAATACAAAGGGAAGAATAAAAATGCCCGCCGCGACGGTCACCAGCATTTCGGGGCGCATATCACCGCTGTCAATCAAGCCATAGGCAATCATCACCACCAGCGCCGTTTTAAAGAAATTGTCATTAAACGCGCCCATAAACTGCGTGATAAACAGCGGCAAAAAGCGGCGCTTTGTCATCAGAGAAAATTGGCTAATCATGCTGGTGGTCCTTTTTCTTGTGCCGCTTAAATCATAAAGCGGTGAGACAAAGAGACAAGGGTTTTGATTTACGCCGCAAAGCGCGCTATGTAATCGGTATGGGCAACGATATACGCTACCAAAGACAGGTCATTCTGGATGAAATCGGCGAGAACGGCCAGCGAAAGCTGGGTGAGGCCGCAATTCTGTGCATTGGCGCGGGCGGCTTGGGTTGCCCGGCCCTGCTCTATCTCGCAGCGGCGGGCGTGGGGCGCATCGGAATTGTAGATTTCGACAACGTCGATGAAAGCAATCTACAGCGCCAGACCTTATACAGCGTCGATCAGATCGGCCAGAACAAAGCCGCGGCGGCAAAAGCACGCCTTGCCGCTTTGAACCCCGAGATTGAAATCACAGCTTACGAGACACAGCTCAGCGCCAAAAACGCGCGGGAGATGTTTGAGAGTTATGATCTCATCATCGACGGCACGGATAATTTCACGACTAAATATCTGATCAACGATATGGCGGTTGAGACAAACATGCCCTTTATCTACGGCGCTATTCAAGGCTTTGAAGGACAGGTCAGCGTCTTCGGCGCGCCGGGCGCGCCGTGCTACCGCTGCCTCTATCCCCAGCCGCCCAAAGAGCATATTCCAACCTGCGCAGAAAACGGCGTGATCGGCGCGGTGGCCGGAATCATCGGCACAGCGCAAGCGATGGAAGCCATCAAGCTGATTGTGGGAGGCGAGAGCTTCACCCCGCTCATCGGCACGCTTTTTTGTATTGATCTGCGTGATATGCGCACGCGCACGCTCGCCCTGCCCCGTGATGCGCATTGCCCGGCCTGTTCTGATCACGCCAAAGCGCTGGAGCATCCGCCTGCTATTGAGCAAATCCTGCCCACGGCCAACTATGAAGGCGCGCTTCTGATTGATGTACGCGAACAAGAGGAATGGGACGCGGGTTATATTGAGGGCGCGCAGCACCGCCCGCTATCCATCCTGATGCATACGACCGCCGCCGATCTACCGAAAGACCGCACAATCGTCCTCTATTGCGCAAAAGGCCAGCGCAGCCAGTATGCCGCAGAAATTCTGCAGGCGCTGGGCTATGCGAACGTCAAAAATATGGTCGGCGGCTATGACGCCTGGGTTCGCCAATTCGCATAAAACATTAAGAGCTGTGAATTATTTTCAAGCGCCCTATATGGGTTACGAACGCTTTTCGTATATAAATATTGAAGGCAAATAAACGGGACTTAAAGAATGAAACAACTCTGGCTTACGATCGTAAAACCCAAAGGCACATCGGCAAAATGGCTGATTTTTCTAACCTTGATTGCAATCATCGCCTTGGGCGCAGGTGGTCACTTTGAAATTTTGCGCGAATATCTGGATACGCCGCGCCTGACCTTCAGTGTTGGAGATTACAAAATGAGTGTCTATGGCGCCCTGCGTGCCGGCCTAACGCTCGCCTTGCTGTTCTGGATTGCCGCTATTGTTTCCGACATCATTGAAAAGCGCCTTGGCAAGGTGCGCCGTCTGCGCGCCGCTACGCGCACGCTGCTGACCAAAATCATTCAGATCGCTCTGTATTTTGTTGTCTTTTTGATGGCCATGAATGTTGTGGGAATTGACCTGACCGCGCTAACCGTCTTCTCAGGAGCGCTCGGTATCGGGCTTGGATTTGGTTTGCAGAAAATCGCCTCGAATTTCATCAGCGGTCTCATCTTGCTCATGGAAAAATCGGTTGAGTATGGAGATCTAATAGAGCTGCCGGATGGTACGGTCGGCTTTGTGAAAAAATCGGCCGCTCGCTATACACTGATCGAAACGCTCGACACCAAAGAAATCCTTGTTCCGAACGAAGACTTTATCACAAACCGCGTGACAAACTGGACGCTCTCAAATCCAAAAGGACGTGTCCAAATCCCTGTCGGTGTGTCTTATGATTCAGATATTGAGAAGGCGCAAGCCCTAATCCTTGAGGCCGCGCGCGAGCACTCAGCCTGCATTGATGAACCAGCGCCACAATGTTTCTTGCGAAACTTTGGCGACAGCTCCGTCGACTTTGTCCTGCATTTTTGGGTCGGCGATGTGACTAAGGGTCGCTGGGGACCGCAAAGCGAGGTGATGTTCGAAATCTGGCGCAAATTTAAGAAAAACAAGATCGAAATCCCCTTCCCACAGCGCGATCTGCATATCAAAACTTCGGACGTTATAAAGGTGAAGAATAATGGCAAGTGAGAACGGCATCCTTCACGCCTGCACGATTGAGGGCGACGGCAACGGTAAAGTGCTCAGCGGGCAGGCCGTCACCGATAAAATCCGCGCCGACTCTCTTGCCTGGGTGCATCTGGATGCCAACAACCCGGACACCCGCAAATGGATTAAAAGCGAACTCACCTATCTTGATGACATCATTATCAATGCGTTGCTGGCCAATGAAACCCGCCCGCGTATTCTAGAATTCGATCAGGGTGCGCTGCTGATTCTGCGCGGCGTGAACTTGAACGAAAACGAAGAACCCGAAGATATGATCTCGATCCGCCTTTGGATCGACAAAAGCCGGATTATCAGCATCCAGCGCCGCAAGCTTAAGGCTGTTACCGACATCAAGGAAAAACTCGAAAGCGGCAGCGGACCTAAAGATGCCGGTGATTTTATCGCCATGCTCTCCGCGCGCCTGTTCGAGCGTATGGAGCCGATCTTCAGCGCGCTGGATGAAACTCTTGATGATATTGAAGAACAAGTCATGGAAGAGCCGGATGCCAGCGAGCGGCAAAATATCACCAATATTCGCCGTCAAGCCATCGTCTTCCGGCGCTATATCGCCCCGCAGCGCGACGTCATTGCACATTTGCGCACCTCAGAAATTTCATGGCTGGATCAAAACCATAAACGTCACCTACAAGAAAATCTCGACCGTGTGATCCGCTATATCGAGGATCTGGACGCCATTCGTGAGCGCGCGCAAATTATCAAGGACGAGCTGGCCAACATTCTGGCCGACCGCATGAACCGCAACATGTATATGCTCTCGGTCGTTGCGGCCATCTTCCTGCCGCTGGGCTTTCTCACCGGCCTGCTGGGCATTAATGTCGGCGGCATTCCCGGCGCAGATAACCCGCAAGCCTTTGCGATGTTCATCGGAATGCTCACGGTGGTTGTGATTTTACAAATCTGGCTGTTTAAAAAGCTGAAATGGTTTTAAGACAGGGAATCGTTTGAACAACCGTTTTTACAAGTCATCCAAAGACCATCCTGAAAGCGTGTCCGAATTCATGCCTCCCGTTGGATCAACGGCGGGAGCGGCATAGTTCGCGGCCATTTCCTGAGGCGATATTCCGCGATATTCGCCTAAAAAACTTTGGGCAAAATCAGAATTCAAAAGACCGCCATCACCCGTCGCGCCCACCATATCGGGAATCCACCCGAAATGATCATTCATGAAAGCGACCCAGGACTGCATTGTCAGATTCGTCGGGTCATGAATCGGCAGGAAAAAGAGAGGGTCCATAAACATCTGCCAGCAAACAGCAGCGGCAACGCCTATCGTCGCGACCTTCAAAGCCCACGTCGCTGCCTTCTTAAAGGTTTTGGTCAACGACCACTCACCATCACCATCTGCCATACCCGAAAAACTTTCTTTAAATACAAAAAAGCGCTTGCAATAATTTTGAGAATGATTATCAATACCAGCGAGGATGTCAATAGGAATGATAATCGTTCTCAATAAAAAATTAAATTGCGTTTTTATAGAGGTTCCCCATGAAAATTGAAAAAACTTTCGCCGCCGCCACCTTAGGCCTGCTCACCAGCGCCTTTGTCAGCGCGCAGGAAATTAAAGTCACAAACCCGTCCGGCGAAGTTAAAACATTCGATTGCAGCTGCCTTCATCAGGAATCCGGGAAGCTCTGGATGAGCGGAGAAGCCGTTGAAAAAATCGATGCGCTCTATAGCGGTCAGCAAATCAAAAGAACCGGATTGGCCTATAAGAAAGATTTGTCTTCAGATCCAAGAGAAAGAGGAAACCAGCTTTCAAACAATCAATATCAACTTGTCAATCACATTTCGCGCTTTCACAACGACTGCATTTCTCTGACAGCACGCTTTGAAATGCGCGTTGCCCAACAAAACGGCCGAACCTTTAATGCTGATGGCGTTTACGGAGACGGATGGGAAAACAAAACTGCCTGTATGGTTAAAGACATCAACAGACAATGTAGAGACGCCCTGGGCCTTAAATAAAAACTAATGCTTCGGCAAAACGGCAGGTAGACAATGCAATCCGAGCCTCTTCCCTTAAGGCAATATGACCCCTCAGTTTCATCGGAAATTGCGGGCCGGGTCGCGGCTGATATTTTAAACTCGCCAGAGGTTGACCGCCTATGGGGGCTTTATCACGCCAGTGAAGCGGATGAAAATCCGGCGCATGATATCGCCAATGAAATTAAGAAACTCGGCTCAGACCTACAGGGTAATCCAGCGCTTTTAGCCTTTATGCGAGAGCTGGTTAAGATTGAACGCCGGGCCTTGGGCGACAGCAAGAAAACAGATTCTCAAGAAGACAAGATTCTAAAAAAATCCATGGAAGGCCTGCAAAACTTCCTCGATCTTCTGGCTATGGATGTGAAACTGCCAAAAACAAAAAAACTTCCCCAAAATTATAAAGCCCTGCTGGGCACGCTTAAACACCATACCGCGCAAAATGCGTGGGGCCCGGTTCACACAATGCGTAAAATTTTGAAGGAGACGGCACATCATGTTTGGGAAGAGGTAAAAGAAAAACCATACAGCTCGGCTTTTATGACCTCCGTAGCCGTAGGAGCTCTTTGGTTTATGAACACAAAACTCGGCTCTTCCGTTACAAATTACATAGACCCTGAGATGATGACCGCCACCAATTTCAGTCTGGATGCCCTGGGCGATCCGAACTATCAGGCGGAAGTGGACCCCAGTTTTTATAGTCTAGACACGCAAATCTCCTGCCACAACCACATCAAGAGTCTTTTAGACGGATTTGTCAATGAAAGCACGGCGCAATCTCTCGCAGAAACACCGGCGGTTCAACTGTTTTTCCCCAATCACTGCGACCGCTACAAAACCCTGCTGCCAGATGCACAAAATATTCTACAAACCAGTTATGATTGGTGGAATTCACGCATAGCCGCCTTTTCAGAAAATCCCACAGCCAGCTTTTCTGAGCATGTTGTTCCCGATTCCCCCTTCAAACAAGCTTTTGACAGTGCGGCACACAACACAGCTGAATTTTTCTATGCCGCTAATACTGTTGAGAATTTCGTCTTCCATTCTCTCGTGACTTTTGCAGGCTGCATGATTGCCTTCAAAATCGGCACGCTTAAAAATGAAGAAACCAGCGAGCATCTTAATCAGATCAAAGACTTTGCAAAGCGCAGCTGGGCCAATTCAAAACTGAGCTATATCTTTACGGCTGCCGGAGCAACCGGCGCCTATATGGCGCATGACGGCTTCACGCCTTGGATGGTAATTCTTGGTCTAGCCGGGATGAGTGCTGGGGAAATCTCTCACAGAGTTGCGCGCAAATATAACAAGCATCATTTCGCCAAAAAATCTCTCTCAAGCTCTGCCGCTCACTCCGCCCGCTTTTCCGACCCTTCCGCGATTGTTACCAATACACGCGCGGGTGAAGATCTGGTGCGCTCCAGCTTCCTTCAGAAAGCATGGAAAAACAAACGTGGCCTGACCATTGCAGCCGGATTGGGAACGATCCTCGCGACAGATATGGCCGTTAATAACGGTGTTCTGACCGGCTATTTAACAGGCGGGGGAACCGTAACATCGCTCTTCGCAGGGTTTAATGCCGTGGAAGACACCGCCGCCCACATTATTTTCGGTCTCGTTGGCGGGGTTGTGGGATTGATTGCCGCCGGGATTAAGCGCGGAACAATCGGCACGATAAAAGTCTCAGCCAAAGCGTTAAAACCGCTTGGCCGGCAGGTTAAATATGTGGCGCGTTATATTAAACAACGCTTTGCAACAAAGACACAGCCTTCAGAACGTTTTTCAAATGCTAAAGAGGCGCATGGCAGCTCTTCAAATTACGACACATTGAAAAATGCCCTCGACGATAATATTGAGGCTTTTGAGAACGCTAAACAGCAACTGGAATGCGACTTTGAGAACGCCAGCAAATGCGGCGCCAAGGCCGTTGAATGCCCGTTGGTAGAGGTGTGCAGAAAACATATTCCAGCCTCCGCATTACATTAGAATCCCCCCAAACACCTCCTTTAATCGCTGCGTAAAAAAATGCGGGAAACATATTCCAGCCTCCGCATTACATTAGAATCCCTCCCAAAACACCCCTTTCATCGCCGCGTAAAAAATGCGGGAAACGCTATTTTTTATTTTATTTTTTTGAAAAAAAACTATAATAGAAGATGCGCACGTGTCTCTGGCCCTTCTGAGATATCAGTCATGGTTATGCAACGGCGTGAATTTTTTTAATCTGGGGCGGGTTTGCAAAAACTCCAAACCACCTAGTTTTGAAAGGGTTTGCGTTATGGAACGTAAAGTTGCAGCACTAGAGGGCCGTGTGTGCTCTTTAAGTGTCCTCCGCGTCTCTTTTCAGGCCTTGAGTTTGAAATAGGGACGCAAAAAAATGAGCACGTATTTATCGCAAGGCAAGGCCTTGCAAATCCGGCATTATAAGGATTCTTCATTGCAGGACCTGGTCGCGCATTTGCGTCCGGCTAAGCCTCTTTATGTGATGTTTCCTAAAATCATGAAACAAAGCGCGCAGGCATTTAGCAGCGCGTTTCCAGGCACAGCGCTTTATGCGGTTAAAACCAACCCTGATCCGCTGGCGATTAAAGCGCTCAAGAGCGGTGGTATTCGCGCCTTCGATGTGGCTTCATTGGCTGAAATTCAGCTGGTAAAAAGCATCGCCCCGCGCGCCGAATTGCACTTCATGCACCCGGTCAAAGCGCCCGAGGACATTCACGCGGCTTATTTCAGCTATGATGTGCGTCACTTTGTGCTCGATCACGAAGACGAGCTGTTCAAAATCATGCGCGAAACAGAACTAGCGCAAGATTTGAACCTGACTGTGCGCATTGCTCTGCCGAAAAACGAAACAGCCCTAATTGATTTTTCAAGCAAGTTCGGGGCATCGCTTGAGCAAGCGATTGATCTGTTGCGGAAATGCCGCCCGGTTTCACGTCATTTGGGCCTGAGCTTCCATGTTGGAACACAGACAACTGATCCGTCTGTTTACAGCAAGGCCATCGCCTATTGCGCGGCGCTGATTAAGCAAAGCGGCGTTACGATCGACAACCTGAATGTCGGCGGCGGCTTCCCCGTGGCTTATGAGGGCGATGATCAAATCTGCACAATGGAAGATTGTGTCGACGCCATCAAACAAGCTTTGGCAACGCATAAGCTCTCTCACCTGAAATTACTGGCTGAACCGGGCCGTGTGCTGACCGCGCGCGGCGGCGTTCTGGTAACGCGGGTGGAGCTGCGCAAGGACGACATGCTCTATATCAATGACGGTGTCTATGGCGGGTTGTTTGATGCGGCGAAATGGGTTGGCACACGCTATCCTGTCTCCGCCATATCATGCGACCGCGCGTTTGACGGCTCAGTGCAAGGCTTCCGCTTGGCCGGACCGACCTGCGACTCGTTGGATATGATGAGCGGGCCGTTCGAACTGCCTTCAGACATCGGAATTGGTGATTGGATCGTGTTTGAAAATTGCGGTGCCTATAGTCAGGCCCTGCGCAGTGATTTTAATGGATTTGGACACGCCGATATCGTAAGTATGGAAGCGTAAAAATACCAAAGAGCATTATTGAATGTTTTATATTTCAACTTACACCGAGCCAAGCTCCACCCATGAGCTTGGACTTTTTCTCAGTGGAGCATGAGTCATGTCGGTACAGCTGAAGCGTGCCGTTTCTGATGATGTCAATTTCTTGGATTCTATAGAAAGGCTGACGTTCGATTCATGCAAATATGAAACAATCTCCAAGAGACAGTTTCAATACCTACTCTCAAAATCAAACGGTGAAATTTGGCTGGCGCGCGAAAATAATAAGCCCTGCGGTTACTTTTCACTGCTCTATAGAAAGAATTGCGACTTTGCCCGGTTATATTCCATCGCCGTCTTGCAAGAACACCAGGGACAGGGGATTGGCATCGCTCTTTTCGAGCAAGCTGAAAAAGTTACTCACGATAAGAAAATGCGCGGAATGATGTTGGAAATACGTGAAGATAACCTGAAATCTTTATCACGCTATCAACATCTGGGTTATCAGGTGACCGAAAAAGTAAGGCGCTATTACCCGGACGGCGCGGCCTGCATAAAAATGAAAAAGGTGCTGCAATGAGTGGGGTGAAATATGTAATTGTCACAGACAAGCCCAAGCTCTTTGAACAAAGCAGTCATATAAAAATACTGAGCCCCGCGGACTTTATTGACCCGAAAGAACCTCTGTTTGAAGACAAAAGAAAGCCGAAGATCATCAATCTATCGGGCCGCTACGGCTATTTAAGCAAAGGATACTATGTGTCCTTGCTGGCAGAAGCGCGGGGCATGCCATGTATTCCCGATGTATCAAATATCATTGCTCTGGAATGGAAACGAAATTACGATTTTGCGCTGCCAGAACTCAATGCGTTGCTTGAAAAAAATTATAAAAAGCCGTTTGAAGAGCCTTTGGCACGCACTTATACGAGTTTTTTTGGCCGTCACGAAGATCCTCAAGTTGAAACCGTCTCAAGGCGCATTTTTGACCTGTTCCGTTTTCCTATTGTTTCTTTTGAAATTAAACTTCAACCGTCCGAAAAATGGGGAATCAGCAAAATTGAAACTCCATCTTTTAACAGCTTAACCACGATACAGCTTAAGAAGTTTCACAACGCTTTAAACACCTTTACGGGTTCTTCATGGGCAAAATTGCAGCGCAATAAAAAGCAAGAGCGTTATTGGATTGCTGTTTTGCACGACCCGAAAGAAGAGAACCCGCCTTCAAATAAAGCCGCACTCAAAAAATTTATTGCCATTGGAAAAAAAATGGGGCTATGGGTGGAATTGATCACCAAAGCTGATTTTTCGTCTTTATTAGAGTTCGATGCCCTACTTATTCGAGAAACAACCGCAATCAACAACCACACTTATCGCTTTGCCAGCAAAGCGGAAAAAGAGGATATCGCATGTGTTGACGATACAAATTCGATCATTCGATGCTGTAACAAAGTCTATCTTAAGGAGCTTATGGAGGCGCATAATATCCCCATCCCTAAAACCATGGTTCTGGAAAAACGCACAGTTGCAGATGTTGAGAAAGAAATGCGTTTTCCGATTGTGCTAAAAGTGCCCGATGGGTCTTTTTCCAAGGGCGTGATAAAAGTAAAAACAAAAGAAGAGCTGCTCGAAAAAGCCGCTGCAATGCTGCAAAAATCAGAGGTTATTCTATGTCAGGAGTTTATTCCCTCCGAATATGACTGGCGCATTGGCGTTCTAAACAACAAGCCTTTGTATGCCTCAAAATATTACATGGCAAAAAATCACTGGCAAATTTACAACAATGATGTAAAAAGCAAAAAACTAAGGGAAGGTGATGATAAAAGCATTGCTTTATCGAAAGTTCCCAAAAAGATAATTGAAGTGGCTCTGGCTGCGACGAGGCCGATTGGCAACGGATTATATGGCGTAGATATAAAACAACTGGAAGATGGCCGAATTGTTGTGATAGAAGTCAATGACAATCCGAATATAGATCACGGCGTAGAAGACCGTATTGCGGGCGATGCGCTTTATAAGAAAATATTAGAGCACCTAGTAAGACAAATTGAAAGCTGACCACAAATATTGAGAGGAAAACAGACGTGAACAATCCAAGTAAAAAGACAGACAACCGCAAGGCAGACCTTCTGTCCAAGGAAGTTGAGCATATCGATATTAAATCATTCGATGCACGTCCGATTGTCGAGAGCATGCGCGGCATGTCTTTCACATCCCGTGATCTTGGCCGTGCGGCTGAGATTTATAACATGATGCTGGAAGATAAAGACTGCGCGGTTATTTTGACGCTGGCGGGTTCAACATCGGCGGGCGGCTGCATGAACTTGTATGCGGACCTGCTGGAAAACAACATGATTGATGCCATCGTTGCCACAGGCGCGTCGATCGTTGATATGGATTTCTTCGAAGGTCTGGGCTTCAAACATTATCAAGCCGAAGGCGCGGTGGATGACCGCGAGCTGCGCGATCTTTATATCGACCGCATTTACGATACCTACATCGATGAAGAAGACCTTCAGGCCTGTGACCACACAATCTATGAAATCGCCAACTCTCTAGAGCCACGCGCCTATTCATCGCGCGAATTTATCTGGCATATGGGTAAATATCTGGCCGAGCATGGCAAGAAAGACAACTCCTTGGTCAAGCTGGCCTATGAGAAAAACGTGCCGATCTTCTGCCCAGCCTTTGTCGATTCATCCGCCGGCTTTGGCCTGGTGAAGCATCAGGTTGAAAATCCGGGCAAGCACATGGTGCTTGATGCGATTGCAGACTTCCGCGAACTGACTGACCTGAAGATGCATGCCGGAACAACCGGCCTGCTGATGGTTGGCGGCGGCGTGCCGAAAAACTTCGTGCAGGACACTGTGGTGTGCGCCGAGATTTTGGGCAAAGAAGTCGACATGCACAAATACGCGATCCAGATCACAGTTGCCGATGTACGCGACGGCGCGTGCTCTTCCTCCACGCTGAAAGAAGCCTGCAGCTGGGGCAAGGTTGATGTCGCCTACGAGCAAATGGTCTTTGCCGAAGCCGGCAGTGTGATCCCGCTTCTGGCCTCTGATGCCTATCACCGCGGCGCATGGAAAAACCGCAAGCGCTGGGAACTGGCGAAGGTTCTACAAAAATGAGTGTGAAATTTCTAGCGCCGCAAGACGGCTTTTTGGGCCTGAGCGGTAAAGACGCCGCGACCCCGCAGGATGCAAAAGCCTGGATTATTCCCTTCGGCCTCGAAGCCTCCGTCAGCTATGGCAGCGGAACAGCAGCCGGGCCGGATGCGATGCTTACGGCGTCACACCAAGTAGAGCTGTTTGATGAGGTTTTTTGGTCCGAAACGTTTCGTAATTACGGCGTGGCAACCATGAAGCCCCTGCCCCACCCTTCTGAGGTGGAACCCGCGCTCAGCGTGCTGGAAGAGGCTGTGCAGGATGCGCTTGATCAGGGAAAGTTCCCACTTGTTTTCGGCGGTGAGCATTCTCTTACACCCGGCGCGATCCGCCCGTTCGTTGCCGCGCATGAGACACTGACGATCTTACAATTCGATGCGCACGCCGATCTTAGAAACGGTTATGACGGAGAGCATTATTCCCACGCCGCCGCAATGCGTCGCTGCCTCGATCATGATAATGTGCGTCTTGTCTCTGTAGGTATTCGCAATATCTCGGCTGAGGAAATTCCTTTCCTTGAAGAGAACAAAGACCGCATTGAAATTTTTTGGGGCAAAGATCAAAAGAGCTGGAAGCTGGATGATATTGTTGCCGCGGTCGGCACAGGCCCAACCTATATCACCTTTGATATTGATGGATTCGATTCCTCTTTGATGCCAGCAACCGGCACACCAGAACCCGGCGGCCTGTTCTGGAACGAAACGATGGAAATCATCGCCGCTGTTTCAAAATCTGCGAATATCGTTGGTGCAGATATTGTTGAATTGGCGCCGCAAGAGGGTCTGCATGGTTGTGATTTTATTGCCGCAAAGCTGGCTTATAAAATTCTGAATTACGCGCTGTCTTCTTAAAGAAAGGCCACCCAAGTGAAAATCGGCATCATCGCCCTTAATCCGAAACTCTACTCGATCAAACGCTTGATGGAAGCCGGAAAGGCGCGCGGACACAAAATGCAAACCCTTGACCCGCTGGCGTGTTATATGAATGTCAATTCCAGCGACAACAAGGTGCATTACAAAAACAAGGCCCTGAAACTTGATGCAGTCGTTCCTCGCATTGGTTCCGGCTTGGCTTTTTACGGCACCGCCGTTATCCGTCAATTTGAAACCGCGAATGTCTATACGCTCAACGGTTCACTAGGCGTTGCGCGGGCGCGCGATAAATTACGCGCCCACCAGATTTTGGCGCGCAAAAAACTCGGCATGCCCATCACCGCAATTGCCCATTCGACAGAGAATGTGAACGATCTGATCCAGATGGTCGGCGGCACGCCGGTTGTTATTAAATTGCTTGAGGGGGCGCAAGGGCGCGGCCTTATTCTGGCCGAAACCAAAAAAGCCGCTGAGAGCGTGATTGAAACCCTGCGCGAGCTGGATGCCTATTTCCTCATTCAGGAATTCATCAAGGAATCAAGCGGGCAGGATATTCGCTGCTTTGTCATCGGCGATAAGGTTGTGGGTTCAATGATCCGCACCGCCAAGGAAGGCGACTTCCGATCAAACCTGCATCGCGGCGGCACGGCCGAAGCGGTGCGCATTACACCAACCGAACGCAAAACAGCAATCGCCGCTGCCAAAGCCTTGGGGCTGGATGTCGCAGGCGTTGATCTTGTGCGCTCTAACCGCGGGCCGCTTATCCTTGAGGTGAATTCTTCGCCCGGCCTGCAAGGTATTGAAGAGGCCACGGGCCAAGATATCGCCACAATGATGATTGAGCATATTGAGCGCGAGGCCGTCAAAGACAAAAGTAAGAAAAAAGCCGCACAATAAATTTAGGGCGGCGGTGCCCTATCGTCATCCTCCATCAAAATGCGCTGCGCGGCGCCATCCAGATCTTCATACTGGCCGGATTTTAGACTCCATATAAAAGCGGCCAGACCAATCAGGCCCAGCAGCAATGCGATAGGAATGAGATAGATAAGAACGCTCATCCCCGCCATCTTAGCCGGAAAGAATTGGCAATCACAAGCAAAGACGAGCCGGACATGGCTAGCGCCGCAACCAGAGGCGTGACAAGACCGGCCAGCGCCATCGGAATGGCAATGATGTTATAGGCAATCGCCAGCGCGAAGTTTTGCTTCACCAGCATTTGCGTCCGGCGCGCAGTGTTATAGGTTTCAAAAACCGGAGCGAGCTGATCACCCATAAAAATAATATCGGCTGCATTTTGCGCTAAATCAATTGCGCTGCCCGGCGCCATCGACACATCCGCGCCCGCCAAAACCGGCGCATCGTTTAACCCGTCACCCACCATCAGAACTGTATGCCCTTGCGCGCGCAAGCTCTCCAGAATTTCAAATTTTTGCGGCGGCGTTTGCGCGGCGTAAAATTCATCAATCCCGCAATTCTGCGCGGTCTTTTCAACAACCTCTTCCCGGTCGCCGGAAACCATCCACGGTGTGATGCCGGCTTGTTTCAGATTTTCAATTGTGCGCGCACTGTCTTCGCGCAAATAATCGGTAAAGTAAAAAGCAATCGGCTTGCCTTTGCCAATCTGAAGCCATAGTTCCATTTTATCGGAGCTCGCGGCTTTTTTATCACCGCACCAGGCACGGCTGCCAAGACGAATAGTTTTACCCTTATAGCGACCCTCGAGTCCCTTGCCCGGATGCTCTTTAATATCCGCAATCTCCAGCATACCGCCGTTATAGCTGCGCACCATCGCGCGCGACAGTGGATGCGTGCTATGTGCTGCCAGCGAGGCCACCAGTTGCAAATGTGCCTCTTCATAAGAACCATCAAGCGCCGGACGACCAAGCGTAAGCGTCCCCGTTTTATCGAGTAGCGCCATGTCAATTCCAGAGAGCCGCTCCAGCGCATCGCCCGACTTCACAATCACGCCGCGCTTCATCAAGCGTCCGGTGGCTAGAACCTGCACAACTGGCACGGCCAGCCCCAGCGCGCAGGGACACGTGATAATCAAAACCGTAATTGCGATCATCAGCGAATCCTGCCAAACAAGCCCACCGATCAGCCACCAGCCCAAAAATGCGCCTAGTGCAAAAAGATGAACAACAGGCGTATAAAGCCGCGCCGCCCTATCCGCCAGACGCACGTAGCGCGCATGCCCCTGCCCGGCCTGCTCCATCAGGCGGATAATCTCAGCAAGAAGGGAATCCTCAGCCGCCTTTTCAACCCGCAGCGTCACCGGCGCGTCCAGATTAAGCGTCCCAGCATACACATCGGCGCCCGGCGTTATTTCGCGCGGAACCGTCTCCCCCGTTACCAGCGATGTATCGACCATGCTAGCGCCCTCTGCAACCACGCCATCGACAGAAAATTTTTCACCCGCCGCGACGCGCACCATCATGCCTTCTTTGACATCGCGCACAGGCATGCGCCGGATTTTGCCCCCCTCAACCACCAGCGCAAAACCGCTTAGAGAACCGAGCAAGTCGCTCGCCGCATTGCGGGCATTCTTGCGCGCCCGAAAATCGAGATAGCGCCCGATCAGCAGGAAAAATATCAGCATCACGGCAGAATCAAAATAGACATGCTCACCGTGATTAAGTACTTCAAACAGGCTCATCCCACCCGCGAGCATAAGCGCGAGTGAGATCGGCACGTCCATATTGGTATGGCCCGCACTAAGCGCCCGCAGCGCCGAGCGAAAAAACACCCGGCCGGAAAATAAAATCGTCGGTAAAGCAATCAGCGCCGAAACCCAATGCAGAAAATCGCGGGTGGCCATGCCCATCGTCTCGGCCGTGCTCGCCCATACTCCCACAGACAGCAACATGATATTCCCCGCGGCAAACCCGGCCACACCAAGACACAGCAGCAAAAACCGCTCCTCGGATTTAACCGCGCTCTCTTCATCTTTGGCATCGAACGGATGCACCTCGTAGCCCAGCGCCTCAACGGCCCGCACATACGCATCGGCGCTGTCGGCTGCGCCGCTCCACTCCACCGTCAAGCGCCCGGTCGAAAAATTCAGCCGCGCGGCGCGCACCTCCGGCAGACGTTTCAAAGTACCCTCAATTTTTTGAATACAGGCCGCGCAATGAACGCCGCGCACAAGCACGGACAGGCTGTGACTGCCGTCTTCATTGTGACGAGCGAGCGCATCATACCCAGCCGCATTGCTGCCCGGCTCTATTTCGTCACGAATTCGTAACGCGTTTGATACTGCGTGTTGTCCCATTGACTGCTCAGCTTGGCCATCCATAATCCCGGCAGAGGCGCATTGAGTTTAGCTTGATAAACGCCGCCGCCGACATGATCCAGTGTTATATCAAAATCATATCCCTCTTGCACGGGGCGTGTAATTCGGGCCGTGACCTGCGCATTGGTAATGGCGCGCCCGTCCTGATCGGCAAGCTGCCAGCGCAACAGACCATTCTCATAGCGCGGCTTTTGTGTGATCTGCGGCTGAGTCTTGGCTTGCTCAAGAACGTCGTTATAAGCCAGTCCCTTTTCATAGGGCTGCTCAGTCACCACGCCGGTTTGCGTGCTCACCGCCATATAGACGAAGGTGCCATCCAATATCGCGATGACGGCAAAGAAAATAACGAAATACCACGGGATCCATTTATCTTTGGGATTGGGCAGCGCGTCCTCGCTCATGGTCATTCCTTCCGGCTAACGAACATGCCCTCATATGTATCGCCGACCTCATCATCGCGCAAGGTAAAGGTGATCGGACGCGGATCGGCAGGCTCGACATCGGCGCTGACATAAATGTGATAACTGCCGACACTATCGGCGGGCACAAAAATATTTTGCGCATTGGTCTCACCCGCCCCTTTCACATCCAGAACCGCGCCCTCAAGCCCGTCCAAAGACAATTGGTAGGTGCGGTCTTTATGCGTCTTATTCAAAATTTTAATTACATAGCCGTTGCGAATTTCACCACTGGAAAGCTGTACGAATAAGGGGTTTCGATCATGTAGAACATGCAGCTCCATCGGTGCGCGCGTAACCAGAGCATAAAGCATCACCCCGCCAACCAGAGACAAAATCGCGCCGTAATATAACGTGCGAATGCGGAAAAACTTGAACTTTTCCTTACCGCCCTTAACCGCCGCATTCATGTGATTGGTGGTGTCATAGCGAATAAGACCGCGCGGACGGCCGACCTTATCCATGATATCATTACAGGCATCAACACACAGGCCGCAGGCGATACATTCCATCTGCAAGCCCTGGCGAATATCAATCCCCGTCGGACACACCTGAACGCAGGCCGTGCAATCAATACAATCGCCGCGCCCATCCCAACTCTCGCCTGCCTTATGTTTGCCGCGCGGCTCTCCGCGCTTTTCGTCATAGCCGATAATCAGCGTGTCTTTATCAAACATCGCCGATTGGAACCGTGCATAGGGGCACATATAGGTACAAACCTGCTCACGCGCG
The DNA here is from genome assembly GCA_020442385.1 of Alphaproteobacteria bacterium. Taxonomy (GTDB): domain Bacteria; phylum Pseudomonadota; class Alphaproteobacteria; order Micavibrionales; family Micavibrionaceae; genus JAGRKE01. Next base: position 23,028 of record JAGRKE010000007.1, read on the forward strand.
AACCCGGCCATTAAATAGGTGCTAAAGGTCAGCCCGCCTATAAAAGCCAAAACGGTCGGCGAAACATCAAACAAGAAGAAACTGCGCACCAAGCTCGGCGCGTCGTTAAAATACAATACGAACGATCCGGCGGTGCACCAGGCAATGACCAGCCAGAGAAAATGCGTCGTGGCAACTTTGCGAATTTTTTCGAACGTCCACGGTCCCTCACGCAAGCGCTTACGCGCATTGCGGTCGCCCTGTATCAAGCGCTCGACCCATATATACAAATCCGTCCAGACTGTCTGCGGACAAAAATAACCGCACCAAACCCGGCCCAGCATGCTGGTGATAAAAAACAGGGCGATCGCCGCAAGAATAAGAATGCCGGTGAAGATAAAAACCTCCTGCGGCCAAATCTCAATCCAGAACCAGTAAGCCCTGCGCGCCGGCAGATCAATGAGAACCGCCTGATCGGGCGCACTCGGCCCGCGATCCCAGCGAATAAACGGAACAAGATAATAAATGCCGAGCGTCACCGCCATCGCAACCCATTTCAGATTGCGGTATTTACCCGAGACTTTCTTCGGGTAAATGCGTTCCTGTTTTGCAAAATACTGGAGCACACCCCTTCTCCTTGTTTTGGGCTAGGGCATCAGGGCCGCTATTCCCCGCCACCCAGCTCGTGCAGATAAATCGTCAATTGCTTGATGGTGTTTTCATCAAGACGCGTGCCCCAAGCCGGCATCATCCCGGCGCGGGCGTAATAAACGGTTTCAAAGATCGTTTGACGATCGCCGCCATACAGCCAGATTTTATCGGTAAGGTTCGGCGCGCCGAATTCCTGCAATCCTTTTCCATCCGCGCCATGACAAGACGCGCATTGCATTTTGAAAATCTCCGCCCCTTGCGCCTCATGACCATCAGTTTTGCCACCAGAAAGGCTCAGCACATAATCAACCACGGCGTTAATTTCTTCACGCTTAAGCAAACCGTCTTTTCCAAAGGCCGGCATTTGTGAAATGCGGGTATCCAGATTATTCGCCCGCACACCATATTCCAGCGTCTGGTGAATATCCTCCAGCGTACCGCCCCAAAGCCAGTCATCATCATTCAAGTTAGGGTAGCCTTTAGCGCCTGCGCCGCCTGTGCCGTGACAGGTTGCACAATTATCCTTAAACGCCGCCGCGCCGCCCGCGGACGCAAAGGCATATAATTCAGGATCTTTCAAAATGTCTTGAAAAGACGCATCTTCAAAACGCTCCAGATACGCTTCCTGACGCGCCGTAATTTCGGCCTGACTCTCAGCCAGCTCTTTATACTGCGTATAGCCGCCTGTGCCTTCCGTTGCACCGCCCGGAACCGGCCAGGCCGGATAAATCACGAAATACCATATTGACCAAACGATACACACGATAAACACCCACACCCACCAGCGCGGCAGCGGGTTATTAAGCTCCTTCAACCCGTCCCACTCATGCCCGGTGGTTTCAACGCCGGTCACATGATCAATGTCTTTTTCGTGTTCGTTTTTCTGCTTATCCGTCATTCTTGTGTCTCCTTCAGCGGAATTTGCGCATCCTCTTTATATTTTTCCTTAGAACCGGGCCGCATCACCCAAACCACCACGCCTATAAAAAAGACAAAGAAGAATAAAAGGCCGATCAATCCGGCATTGGCGCTGGCGAAAAATTCCTTCACTGGGCGCCTCCTTCAACAGCACTGGCGGCCTCGAAATCAACCATTGTGCCCAGCACCTGCAAATAAGCGATCAGCGCATCCATCTCGGAAATCATATGCGGCTGTCCGTCAAAGTCACGGGCATTCACATTCTCGCCATAGCGCTCAACAAGGCCGCCTGTATCGGTGCGGGCTTCGCCGGTGGCCTGTACAGCAGCGTCTTTTTCTGCCCATTCGATCATCTCATCGGTATAAGGAACACCCACAGTCTTGAGTGCTTTCATATGCTGCTTCAAACTGCCAAGGTCAGCCCCCCGGTGAAGCATAAATTCGTAAGAAGGCATAATAGATTCCGGCACCAGATCGCGCGGCTCTTTCATGTGTGCGACATGCCAGTCATCGGAATATTTGCCGCCGACGCGGGCCAAGTCGGGCCCGGTGCGTTTAGACCCCCACTGGAACGGATGGTCGTACATGCTCTCAGCCGCCAAGGAATAGTGACCATAGCGCACAACCTCATCACGCAGCGGGCGGACTTGCTGTGAATGGCAGTTATAGCACCCTTCACGGATATAAATGTTAGAGCCAGCAAGCTCCAGCGGCGTATAAGGACGCACACCTTCGACCGGCTCAATCACCGTTTCCATGCGAAACAGCGGCACAATCTCCACAATTCCGCCAATCAGGACTGTGACAATGATAAACCCCAAAAGAAGAATAGAGTTTTTCTCAAGTTTGTCGTGGTTCATCCAGCTCATGCAACCGCTCCTTGTATTTGCATTTGTTCTTTTTCATTCACATCGCCGCGTATCGTGCGCCAGAAATTATAGACCATGATCAGTGCGCCGCTTAGGTAAAGCACACCGCCCATTACACGGATCATATAGAACGGTTTCATCGCCATAACCGTCTCAACGAAGGAATAAGACAGGAAGCCCATACCGTCATAAGTGCGCCACATCAGGCCTTGCATAATACCGGACACCCACATGGCCGCAATGTAGAAGACAATGCCAATCGTCGCGATCCACAGATGCATACTGACCAGCTTGGTCGAATATAATCTCTCACGACCCCACAGACGCGGCACAAGATAATACAGCGCGCCAAAAGAAATAAACCCGACCCAGCCCAGCGCACCTGAATGCACGTGGCCGATGGTCCAGTCTGTGTAGTGCGACAGCGAATTCACCGCCCGGATCGACATCAGTGGCCCTTCAAACGTGCTCATCCCGTAGAACGCCAGCGCGATAATCATAAACTGAATAATCGGATCTTCGCGCAATTTATGCCACGCGCCCGAAAGCGTCATCACGCCGTTAATCATCCCGCCCCAGCTGGGCATCCACAGCATCACCGAGAAGGTCATGCCCAAAGTCTGCGCCCAATCTGGCAGGGCCGTATAGTGCAAGTGGTGTGGCCCGGCCCAGATATAGATAAAAATCAGCGACCAAAAGTGAACGATCGACAAACGGTATGAATAAACCGGGCGATTCGCCTGCTTGGGCACGAAATAATACATCATGCCTAAAAAGCCGGCGGTTAAGAAAAAGCCCACCGCATTATGTCCGTACCACCACTGGATCATCGCACTTTGCACACCGGCCCATGTGGAATAGCTTTTCGCGCCGACAATATCCACAGGCAAGGAAATGTTATTGCCCAAATGCAAAACCGCAACGGTGATAATAAAAGACAGATAAAACCAGTTGGCGACGTATAAATGCGGCTCTTTGCGCTTGATACACGTCACTAAATAAACCAGCAAATACGACACCCAAACAATGGTCAGCCACAGATCGGCGTACCATTCCGGCTCCGCATATTCCTTACCTTGCGTCACGCCCAGCACATAGCCCAGCGCCGCCATGACAATAAAGGCCTGATAGCCCCAGAAGGTAAAATTGGCCAGCTTGTCATTCCACAGCCGAACCCCGCAGGTGCGTTGCACCACATAATAGCTGGTCGCAAACAGCGCATTCCCGCCAAAGGCAAAAATCACCGCAGAAGTATGCACAGGACGCAGGCGACCAAAACTTAGAAACGGTTCGATGTTCAGATCAGGAAAGACCATTTGCAGGGCAATAAAAACCCCGGCGGTAAAACCGATGATACCCCAAAAAATGGTGGCCAGCGTAAACTTCCGCACGACATCGTAATTATAATCAACTGTTTCTGTGCTCATTTTGTTTTTCTCTTCCTCTTAAAAAATCATGCTTCCTGCAAGGGCAAAAAGCCATAAGCTACTGATAACCATGGCGCCTTGTGAAAACCGGCGCGCGAAATTCGGATATCTATATTTCAACTCCTGGCCGCCAAATGCAACCAAAAACAAGGCCGGCATCGTCCCGAATGTAAAAACACTCATCGCCAGCGCCGCCTGCCAGACATTCGGGGCCGTTGCCGCCGCGAGCAAAGCTGAGACCACAAGACCGCAGGGCATAAAGCCGAGCAAAACCCCAAGCCCGTAGCGTTTCAGAGCATTTATATCGCCGGATAGCCCTGCCGGAAAACGGGCAAAAAACCTGTAGGGCGCAGCCCAGCCGATTCGCCCTGTCCAAGGGAATAACGCCGATAAATTCGGAAACGCGCTCACCAAAAATATAACCCCCGCCAGCATCAAAAGCGGCGCAGCGATCAAGGCTTTTGCCCCGGAAAACACAAAGGCCAGATTGATAACCGAATGCACCAAAACCGCAAGGCTGACATAGGTGGTCATGCGCCCAAAATGGTAGGGCAAAAGCAGTGCAGAGCTTAACCGCTCCATCTTTGGCGCGGCGCCGCTCACCTGCGCCAGAACGAATGGCGCGCACATGCCCGCGCAATGGCTTACCCCGCCGACCAAGCCGGCAAGAAACAGGCTGATCACCAGCCCGTGGGTTAGCGTAATGTCATGGATGCATTGTGCGATCATTGCAACGAATAGCCCATCTACTTATGTCCTGCGTACTGTCTACTTAAACGCAGCACACTCCACATTGACCAAAATCAAATGCCCGAACGCACCAACGAGTTTTAAGCAATTTTTTTCAATTCTTCCATAAACTTGCCCATATCTTCAAGCAAGCCTTCAACTTTTTGTGCGGAATATTCCGCCAATTTATTTGTCACAACGCCAACCTGCTTGGACGCTTCGTCAACCTGACCAATGCTTTGGCCCATTTCATTGACATTGGCCGCAACCTGGCTCGTACCGCCCGAAGCTTTCTCAGCATTTGAGGCAATTTCACGCGAAGCGGCGTTTTGCTCCTCAATCGCAGAGGCCACAATCGTCGCAGATTCATTGATTTCCCTGATGATATCGCCAATTTCGGCAAAGGCCGTAACTGCGCTGTGCGTGGCAGACTGGATGCTTTGGATCTGACTGCTAATCTCCTCAGTGGCTTTCGCGGTTTGTCCGGCCAGATCTTTCACCTCGCTCGCCACCACGGCAAAGCCTTTACCGGCTTCTCCAGCGCGCGCAGCCTCAATTGTTGCATTAAGCGCGAGCAGATTTGTCTGATCGGCAATATCTTGGATCAGGCTCACCACCTCGCCGATTTTTTGCGATGTTTCCGCCAATTCCTGAACCATCGCGCCGGACGCTTCGGCCTTGCTGACTGCGCCATGGGCAATTTCAGACGTGCGGTTCATTTGCTGAGAAATTTCGGCGATTGAGCTCGACATCTCTTCGGCCGCGGCTGAGATTGTTTGCACACTCAAGGACGTCTCATCAGAAAACTGAATTGCGGTTTTTGAACCGTTTTGCGTCACCTGTACAACCTCCTCCATCATGCTGGTCATGTCTTTCAAGCTGGAAACCGAGCCCTGAATTTCCTTAACCACATCCTTCAAAGAACTATCAACCTCATCCGCAACCTGTGTAAAACCAGCCATCTTTTCTTCAATGCTTTCCATCGCCCGGTTGATAATGCGCGCCCCGCTCAAACAGGAGCCATGCAAGCCAGCCTCTAAAATTGTACGGAAATATTGATTGCGGCTGGCATATTCCATCGAGGCTGTGGCCTCGCGGATAAACGCGTCGACATGATCTGCCATCTCATTGACCGCCCACATCAATTCCCCCACAGTGCCGCTATCTTGAATATTGGTCAGGCGTTGCTCAAACATACCCTTCGCCAGAGCTTGGCAAACCTCTGTTGTTGATCGGATTTGCGCCTCTAGACGCTTTTGATAAAAATACAGTGCACAAAGGAAAAGAAGGGAAATACTGGACACCACGATCATTAGAAGCGTTGGCGCACCGCTCCAAATGGCCGCCGCAGTCGCCAAAACAGAAAGGGTCGTCAAACCCACAAAAAGTCTAATTTTTGAGAGAGAAGATAAATTCGTCATATCCAAGTCCTTTCTCTTTTAAAATACCAGCCAACATATCAAAACCGGCATTCATGCCTTCCTTGGCATTGCTATGGCGCTTTTCTTCTTCAAGCAAAGCCTGATATAGCGGAACAATCGCGCTTTTCACGATTTTCGGATCGGGCACCCGGCGATTGGAATGATACCCATCCACCTCCCCGGCCGCACTGATACTCGGCGTCACATGCGCCAAAACCCAATAATGGTCGCCGTTTTTACAGCGGTTAATCACATAGGCGAAAATTTCTTTCTTATCTTTGATCGTATCCCAGAGCAACTTAAACACACAGCGCGGCATATCAGGATGGCGCAAAATGCTGTGCGGCTCCCCCAAAAGCTCCGGCTCGGTGAAGCCCGAAATATCGATAAAAACGCGGTTAGCGTAGGTTAAATGACCTTTGAGGTTCGTTTTGCTGACGATGATCTCGTCTTCCTTGAAAAAGCGTTCCTTGCCTGTCACGGACATATTCTTTGTCGAAGCCATAAAAATCTCCCCCCAATCTTTATGAGATATTTTCAAGTATATACTATATAAAAAAACATCGAATTGATTATAATCAAACGACAAAAAACATACGATCATACTTATGACACAGACACCAGAAGCGGAAAAAATTATAAAGACCCTGAAAAACGTTGCGATTTTTAAGGGATGTGACGACAAAGCCTTGGAAAGGTTGGCGGCGAACGCTCATCTGCAAAAACATACAAAAGGGCATATTTTGTTTATTCACGGCGATGAAGCCGCGCGACTGTATCTTGTTCAAAGCGGTTGGGTCAAACTGTTCCGCGAAACATTGGACGGCACGCAGGCCGTTGTCGACATTTTGACCAGCGGACATTTGTTTGGCGAGACCTCAATTTTCGAAGACGACATCTATCCCTACAGCGCCGAGGTGGTTGAGCCTTCGGAGATTATCTCCATCCCGCTGACAAATTTGAAAACCGAGATTGAGACTAATAATAAGCTCGCATTGAATATGCTCAGCGCCATGGCCCGCTACCGCCGCCAGCAAGACCGTGAAATTGAACATCTTTCAATACAAAACGCATCGCAGCGTATTGGTTGTTTTTTGCTACGGCTAGTCAACCAGAGTGAGGATGGCGCTGTGACTATTCACCTGCCCTACGACAAAACGCTGGTCGCCTCCCGTTTGGGGATGCAGCCGGAAACCTTTTCCCGCGCGCTGGCAAAATTGCGTGATGCGACGGGGCTTAATGTTAAGGGGGCAACCATTGAACTTGAAAACTTAAATCAGCTTGTCAGCTATTCCTGCGCGGCCTGCTCATCAGAATTTCCTTGTAAGGACCTGCAAGCAGCCGAGTAAATCACCGCCGCGTATTATACATCCATTCCCAATTAATCTTGGCCGGATTACCGATATAAACATCCGGGTGGGTGGCCACCTCTTGCAAATATTCCCGGCTCACCGTCCAGCGGCGATCGCACTGACAATCCGCACACTCGCCATGCGGCGCGGCGACGATTCGCCCCTGATCAATACTCATCACATAAGAGTGCGTAGGCGGCGTGTCAGAAATCCACAGCTCGATCTTGCGCCCCTTTTCAGAGCGCTGCGCCGCGCCTAATATCTGCTTAAAGGGAAAACGCTCACCATTAAGCACGAGTGCCTGATTGCAAACATCCAGGTATCGCTTTAACAATTCATCGCACTCTGCTATGGACATAGTTGATCCTTCGGCCATGGGATCAGTGTGGCAAATTTTATCGGCCAGCGAATTGACGACGGTCAAATATTTTTTAATTCACCCCGGTTAGGGTTCTTCGCATGAATGCAATAGCTGACACAGGAAAAAACAAGTCTCTGCTGGGCCGTCTTAAAAAACCCGGCAAGCAGGTCTTTTGGGCTTGGATTGCGTATCAAACCGTAAAAGGAACCCTGACAACCACCTTTATCTGGATTCCACTCCTA